>NZ_JAOWGM010000023.1:0-565445 GCF_030333125.1 Citrobacter sp. CK206 | reverse complement strand
GATGGTGCATCCGGGAGGATTCGAACCTCCGACCGCTCGGTTCGTAGCCGAGTACTCTATCCAGCTGAGCTACGGATGCAAATGGCGGTGAGGCGGGGATTCGAACCCCGGATGCAGCTTTTGACCGCATACTCCCTTAGCAGGGGAGCGCCTTCAGCCTCTCGGCCACCTCACCACGCGCCTCTTACGAGTGCTTCGAAGAACTTGTTTCTGCTCATCGTCGCTGCGTGGCGCACATATTACTTTCTGGGACTTATAAGTCAAACAATTTTTCCCGCGCTTTTATCGTTTGCACACTTCACGCTCAATTAGTCTGCAAAAACGGCAAAAAGGGTGTTTTATCAACAAATAAATCGGCGTGTTACACCGCCTGAGCGCAGGCAGAAAAACAGAATAACCAGGAAAGAGTCTGCCGGCACGGGAAGCGATACGGAAAAAAGTGAAGAAAAATGAAAAAGAGAAAGGACGCGAGGAGCAGGTTGCGCCTCATCGGAAGAGATGAGACGCGAAAACCTTAGTAACTGGACTGCTGGGATTTTTCAGCCTGGATACGCTGGTAGATCTCCTCACGATGGACAGAGACTTCTTTCGGGGCGTTTACGCCAATGCGCACCTGGTTGCCCTTTACCCCTAAAACTGTCACGGTGACCTCATCTCCAATCATGAGGGTCTCACCAACTCGACGAGTCAGAATCAGCATTCTTTGCTCCTTGAAAGATTAAAAGAGTCGGGTCTCTCTGTATCCCGGCATTATCCATCATATAACGCCAAAAAGTAAGCGATGACAAACACGTAAAGTGTAAGCAGTCACGGCATCACATTCTGTTAAACCTAAGTTTAGCCGATATACACAACTTCAACCTGACTTTATCGTTGTCAATAACGTTGATGCAAACGCCGCAGACCGGGGCCTGCGGCGTTAGATAACGCTTATAGTTATTACAGTTTTGCGCTAACCCAGCCTTTCACACTGGCTAACGCTGCTGGCAGAGCAGCCGCATCCGTACCACCGGCTTGCGCCATGTCTGGACGTCCGCCGCCCTTGCCGCCCACCTGCTGAGCGACCATGCCGACCAGCTCCCCTGCTTTCACGCGGTCGGTCACATCCTTCGACACGCCCGCAATCAGAGAAACCTTACCTTCCGCTACCGTTGCAAGAACGATAACGGTAGAACCCAGTTGATTTTTCAGATCATCAACCATCGTACGCAGCATTTTTGGCTCAACGCCCGCAAGCTCGCTAACCAGCAGCTTCACGCCGTTGATATCAACCGCTTTGCTGGAAAGGTTCGCACTTTCCTGCGCGGCAGCCTGTTCTTTCAACTGCTGCAACTCTTTTTCAAGCTGACGCGTACGTTCCAGTACAGAACGGACTTTTTCGCCCAGATTCTGGCTGTCGCCCTTCAGCAACTGTGCGATATCGCTTAAGCGATCGCTTTCAGCGTGCAGCGTAGCAATCGCGCCTTCGCCCGTAACCGCTTCAATACGACGAACGCCTGCCGCAGTACCGGATTCAGAAACGATGCGGAACAGACCGATATCCCCCGTACGGCTGGCGTGCGTACCGCCACACAGTTCGGTGGAGAAATCGCCCATGCTCAGCACACGAACGCGATCGTCATACTTCTCGCCAAACAGCGCCATTGCGCCTTTAGCTTTCGCCGCTTCAAGGTCCATGATGTTGGTTTCGACCGGCAGGTTGCGACGGATTTGCGCATTCACCAGATCTTCCACCGCACGGATTTCAGACGGTTTCATCGCTTCATTATGCGAGAAGTCGAAACGCAGGACTTTGTCGTTAACCAGCGAGCCTTTCTGCGCTACGTGCGTGCCCAGAATCTGGCGCAGCGCCGCGTGCATCAGGTGCGTCGCAGAGTGGTTCAGGCGAATACGCGCCCGGCGAGCGTCATCCACATCAGCCTGCACCGCATCGCCCACTTTCAGGGAACCGGTCGAAAGCGTACCGATATGTCCAATCGCCTGGCCATATTTTTGCGTATCGCTAACCGCAAACGCGAAGCCTGCGCCTTTCAGTTCGCCTTTATCGCCAACCTGACCACCGGATTCCGCATAGAACGGCGTCTGATCCAGCACGACAACGGCTTCCTGACCCGCGCTAATCGCATCTACCGCTTTACCATCCACAAACAGCGCGGTCACTTTACCGTTCAGTTCCAGATGCTCATAACCTTTAAATTCTGACGCGCCGTCAACGCGGATCATCGCGTTATAGTCTGCGCCAAAACCGCTGGCCTCACGCGCACGACGACGCTGTTCTTCCATCGCGGCTTCAAATCCCGCTTCATCAACTTTGATGTTGCGCTCGCGGCAAACGTCCGCCGTCAGGTCAACCGGGAAGCCGTAGGTGTCATACAGACGGAAAGCGGTTTCGCCATCCAGCGTGTCGCCGGAAAGCTTCGCCAGCTCTTCGTCCAGCAGCGCCAGACCACGTTCCAGCGTACGGGCAAACTGCTCTTCTTCCGTTTTCAGAACCTGCTCAACCTGCGCCTGCTGGCGCTTCAGCTCTTCACCGGCAGAGCCCATAACGTCAATCAGCGGCCCAACCAGCTTGTAGAAGAAGGTCTCTTTCGCGCCCAGCATGTTGCCATGACGAACCGCACGACGAATGATACGGCGCAGCACATAGCCACGGTTTTCATTCGACGGAACCACGCCGTCGGCGATCAGGAAAGCGCAGGAACGGATGTGGTCGGCAATCACGCGCAGCGACTTGTTGCTCAGGTCGGTCGCGCCAGTCACCTTCGCAACGGCTTCAATCAACGTGCGGAACAGGTCAATTTCATAGTTGGAGTTAACGTGTTGCAACACAGCGGCAATACGCTCCAGACCCATACCGGTATCGACGGACGGCTTCGGCAGCGGTTCCATCGTACCGTCAGCCTGACGGTTGAACTGCATGAAGACGATGTTCCAGATCTCAATATAGCGATCGCCATCTTCTTCCGGGCTTCCCGGAGGGCCGCCCCAGATGTGATCGCCGTGGTCGTAAAAAATCTCGGTACATGGACCGCACGGCCCTGTATCGCCCATCTGCCAGAAGTTGTCGGACGCGTATGCCGCGCCTTTGTTATCACCAATTCGAATGATACGTTCACGCGGAATGCCGACTTCTTTTTCCCAGATCTCGTAGGCTTCATCGTCAGTTTCATAGACGGTCACCCACAGACGCTCTTTTGGCAGGGCAAACCAGTTTTCACCGGTCAGCAGTTCCCACGCAAACTGAATAGCGTCGTGTTTGAAATAGTCGCCGAAGCTGAAGTTACCCAGCATTTCGAAGAAGGTGTGGTGACGTGCAGTGTAACCGACGTTTTCCAGATCGTTGTGTTTACCACCCGCACGTACGCAACGCTGCGAAGTGGTGGCGCGGGAATAATTACGCTTGTCGAGCCCAAGGAAAACATCCTTGAACTGGTTCATCCCGGCGTTGGTAAACAACAAAGTTGGGTCATTGTTTGGCACCAGGGAGCTGCTGGCAACTACCTGATGTCCCTTACTGTGGAAAAAATCGAGAAACGCCTGACGGATCTCAGCGGTGCTCTTGCTCATAATTATCCTGAAATCAAGCTAACGAAATATCATTACCCGCCTCAGCGCTCATATGCCCTGCCCGGCTGGCAATTGAAAAAAGTGGGAATAAGATAAGTTTTCTTTACGGGGAAGTAAAATCCCGTATGCAGTCAATCGTCAAAATTTCGCCATATCTCCTGAATATCCTCCATCAGATAGCCACGATAAAGCAGGAAACGCTGGACTTTGACCTTTTCCGAAAATGCGGCTGGTAAGGGTTCGCCATATTTGCGGATCGCCTGTTCTCGTGCAAGACGCAACCACTCAATCTCGCATTCACGCATTGCGCGCTCAATCGCCTCACGCGCAATGCCTTTTTGATTCAGCTCCTGCCGAATACGTGCCGGGCCATAACCTTTACGGCTGCGGCTGGCGATAAAGCGCGAAACAAAACGATGATCATCAAGGTAGTTGTGCTCATGGCACCAGGCGATAACCCGTTCATAGTCTTCCGGCGCCGCATCGATCTCTTCCGGCCCGTTTTTTCCCATAACCGGTGCGGAGAGTTTACGCCGCAGTTCCTGTTCACTGTGATCGCGTACCGCCAGAATACGTACCGCGCGATCCAGCAGACGGTTATATGCGGGGCGTCGCGGTGTGGATTCACTCATAACAAACCTTCGGAAAAAGAAATGCAAAAAGGGCCGCAAGATATGCAGCCCTTCAAAGTATAAGCCCGATAAGGCGCCAGAGCGCCGCCACCGGGCAATGCAACGATTAGAAATCTTCGTTGGTTTCTTTCACACCTTCACCGTTGTCATCAACGGAGAAGTCTGGCGTCGAGTCCTGGTTGCTCAGCAGCAGCTCACGCACTTTTTTCTCGATCTCTTTGGCGGTCGCCGGGTTCTCTTTCAGCCAGGCAGTGGCATTCGCTTTACCCTGACCGATTTTCTCGCCGTTATAGCTGTACCATGCACCGGCTTTCTCGATCAGCTTCTCTTTCACGCCCAGGTCAACCAGTTCGCCATAGAAGTTAATGCCTTCGCCATAGAGGATCTGGAACTCTGCCTGTTTAAACGGCGCGGCGATTTTGTTCTTCACAACCTTCACGCGGGTTTCGCTACCCACGACGTTTTCGCCCTCTTTCACCGCGCCGATACGGCGGATATCCAGACGAACGGACGCGTAGAATTTCAGCGCGTTACCCCCGGTAGTGGTTTCCGGGTTGCCGAACATGACGCCAATTTTCATACGGATCTGGTTGATGAAGATCAGCAGGGTGTTGGACTGTTTCAGGTTACCGGCCAGCTTACGCATCGCCTGGCTCATCATACGCGCCGCGAGGCCCATATGAGAGTCGCCGATTTCACCTTCGATTTCCGCTTTCGGCGTCAACGCCGCCACGGAGTCAACAACGATAACGTCTACAGCGCCTGAACGCGCCAGCGCATCACAGATTTCCAGCGCCTGCTCGCCGGTGTCCGGCTGGGAGCACAGCAGGTTGTCGATATCGACGCCCAGTTTGCGGGCATAGATAGGGTCCAGCGCATGTTCGGCGTCGATAAACGCACAGGTTTTGCCTTCACGCTGTGCAGCGGCAATCACCTGAAGCGTCAGGGTGGTTTTACCGGAGGATTCCGGCCCGTAGATTTCTACGATACGCCCCATCGGCAGGCCACCCGCGCCCAGCGCGATATCCAGAGAAAGCGAACCGGTGGAGATGGTTTCCACATCCATGGAACGGTCTTCACCCAGGCGCATGATGGAGCCTTTACCGAATTGTTTTTCGATCTGGCCCAGCGCTGCCGCCAACGCTTTCTGTTTGTTTTCGTCGATAGCCATTAACTACTCCTGTCATGAGCCGGGGTCCGCTTGCGCTTGTACCGGATAGTGAATTCTGTACTGTTAGGTGCGATTATACTGTACAGTCATACAGTATCAAGTGTTTTGTAGAAATTGTTGCCAGAGCGTTTTGAGCGCATATTCCGTCGCCTGGCGACGTACGCTGTCACGGTCGCCGCTAAAGCACTCCCGGCGGGTGATCCCCTCGCCCTGTGCGGTTGCGAAACCAAACCAGACAGTGCCGACGGGCTTCACGTCGCTGCCGCCGTCCGGCCCGGCAATGCCGCTGATAGAAACGGCATAATCCGCGCGGGCCGCTCTGAGCGCGCCAATCGCCATCTCAATCACCACCGGTTCGCTGACCGCGCCGTGCTGCTCAAGCGTCGGTTCGCGCACGCCAATCATTTGCGCTTTCGCTTCATTACTGTAGGTAACAAAACCGCGTTCAAACCAGGCGGAACTCCCGGCGATATCGGTAATCACTTTCGCTACCCAACCGCCCGTGCAGGACTCCGCTGTCGTCAGCGTTGCGCCGCGCTGTTTCAGCGCCAGCCCTACCACTTCGCTTAACTGCATCAATTCATGGTCAGTCATCATCGCTTAAGGCTCCTGAAAAACGTGCAGCACAAGATAGCACTTTCTGAGCAGATATGGGGACGAGGTGCGGATTTTACGAGGAGGCTTCAGAAAAAAGCCGATGCGAAGCATCGGCCAATCGTACGGTTACTTCATGCTGTTGGCGATGGTCTCAACATTGTGGCGAAACGCTTTTACGTAGCTATCCGCCACGCCGCCTTTTGCCGACAAGGCTTCAGGATACAGCTCGCCGCCCGGCTGCGCGCCCGTCGCGCTGGCGATCTGTTTTACCAGACGCGGATCGAGCTGATTCTCCATAAACCAGGTGTTCACCCCATCCGCTTTAATCTGCTTAATGAGCGCGGCGACCTGCGCGGCAGAGGCTTCACTTTCCGACGACAGCCCCTGCGGCGCCAAAAACTCAACGCCGTAGGCGCGACCGAAATAACCGAAGGCGTCGTGGCTGGTCAGCACCTTGCGTTTCTCCTGCGGGATCTGGCTAAAGCGCGCTTTCGCCCACGCGTCCAGTTCAGTCAGCTGTGCGATATAAGGTTTGCCGGAAGCCTCCAGCGCGGCTTTATCCTGCGGGTCGGCGTTGACCAGCCCGGAAAGAATATTCTGCGCATACAGCGCGCCGTTCGCTGCGCTATTCCAGGCATGCGGATCGGTGACGGTTTCGCCGTCTTCATCCAGCG
This sequence comes from Citrobacter sp. CK206, assembly GCF_030333125.1. Taxonomy (NCBI): domain Bacteria; kingdom Pseudomonadati; phylum Pseudomonadota; class Gammaproteobacteria; order Enterobacterales; family Enterobacteriaceae; genus Citrobacter; species Citrobacter sp. CK206. The sequence goes on along the minus strand of NZ_JAOWGM010000023.1, from coordinate 558,804 downwards.
TATGCGTCTTCACCCCGTCGGAAGCCACCACCAGCGTACCTTTGAAACCGGAGGCTTTTACCAGCCGGTCAAGCCAACCCTCCAGTCCCAGACCGTTCACTACCACCACATCCGCTTTGCTCAACGCCGCGCTGTCTTTCGGCGAAGGCTCGAAGGTATGCGGATCGCCATCCGGCCCAACCAGCGTAGTGACGTTGACATTCTTGCCGCCGACCTCCTGGGTGATGTCGCCGAGAATAGAAAAACTCGTCACCACATTCAGCGTTTTCGCCAGCGCGCCTTGCGTCATCAACCCCAGCGCGAGCGCAATCATTACCCCTGTACGTTTCATCTTTTCCCCTTGCATTAAAAAAGCGCGCGCAGACTGTCAGCCAGCCTGCTGCGCGTGCCGAATAAAATGGAAATAAAGAACAGCGCGCTGGCGGTCAGCACAATCGACGGCCCGGCGGGTAAACTCACCGCCCAGGAAAGGCTTAGCCCCAGCCATGCACAGACGACGCCGCTGCCGCCGGCGAGCAATAACAGCCCCGGTAACGTGCGCGCCCAGCAGCGGGCCGCAACGGCAGGAAGCATCATCAGCCCTACCGCCATCAGCGTGCCGAGTACCTGAAAGCCAGCCACCAGATTCAACACCAGCAACGAGAGAAACAGCCCGTGCAGCAGCGAAGGCAGCCAGCGCGCGTTAACCTGCAACCATGCGGTATCAAACGCTTCACTCACCAGACCACGATAGAAAATCGCCAGCATGATCAATGTGAATGCGCATACCCCCGCCACGAACAGCGCGGAATCGCGATCGACCGCCAGAATGGAACCAAACAGAAGATGCAGCAGATCGACATTTGACCCGCGCAGCGACACCAGCGTAACCCCCAGCGCCAGCGATCCCAGGTAGAACCCGGCGAAGCTGGCGTCTTCTTTTAGCGGCGTACGGCGACTCACCATTCCCGCCACCAGCGCTACCGTAATCCCGGCGATAAACCCGCCAATGCTCATTGCCAGCAATGACATTCCACTGAGCAGATAGCCCACCGCCACGCCGGGTAGCACCGCATGCGACAGCGCGTCTCCCATCAGGCTCATACGTCGCAGCAGTAAAAAGACGCCAAGCGCCGTCGTGCTGACCGAAAGCGCCAGACAGACCACCAGCGCCCGCCGCATAAAGCCGTATTCAATAAACGGCTGAAAGAAGATATGCCAGATCATGCCACCCTCACCCGCTCGGTCATCCAGTGAGACACATCCGTATCCAGCCGTAACGTCTGCGGAAAATAGCGCGCCACCCGTTCGCTGTCGTGCAGCACCGCCAGCACCGTTTGCCCTCGCTGATACATCTCCAGCATCAGCCCCATCAGTGCGTTGCAGGTCTCCTCATCCACGCCGGTAAAGGGTTCATCCAGCATGACCAGCGGCGCTTCCTGCACCAGCACACGGGCAAACAACATGCGTTGAAACTGGCCGCCGGAGAGTTCATCAATGGTCATCGTCGCCATTGCCTCCAGCCCCACGCGCTCAATAGCGTGGGCAATACGCAGACGGGTTTTGCGTTGAAATCCCCCCAGCAGGGAAATATCAGGCCAGCACCCCATGCTCACCACGTCCTGAACGGTAAGCGGAAACTGCGTCTCCAGCGCGTGACGTTGCGCCAACCAGCCAATTACCGGGCGGCGTCCGCGCCAGCGAAATGCGCCGCTCACCGGAGGAAGAAAACCGGCCAGCGTTTTCAGCAGCGTTGATTTGCCGCAGCCGTTAGCGCCGATAATCGCCGTCATGCTGCCGCGTTCCAGCGTGCCGGTCAGCGGCGACGTGACTGGCTGTCGCTCGTAACCAGCCACCAGTTGATTCAGGATAATCATGGCAATGCCACCGCCCAGCGCACGGCCAGTCCGATACACAAAACAAGCGCGATAGCCATCAACAGGCGAGTCAGAGCCGAAAGAGAGAAGAGTGAAGCAGACATATTCGCACCACAACAAAATGTTATAACATAACAATAATGAAATACGATGCGGATGTAAATTGCCAGGAAAAAAGGGAGTGTGGCGAAATGTTTCAGATGTGAAATAGCGCAACAGCGGCGCTGCACGCTCCCCTTTCTCTCAGGGAAAAGGGAGCGTAATCCAGACCGGGTAAGCGTAGCCCCCCGGAAAACACACCGCGGCTACTGACTAAACGGCGACGCCGCAGGTACACGCGCCAGCGCGACGGCCTGACCAAGCTGCCAGACCGCCATCGCATAGTGAGTGCTGTGGTTATAGCGCGTGATGGCATAGAAGTTCGGCAACCCGTACCAGTACTGATAGCCCGTACCCACATCCAGGCGCAGCAGGCTGGCCTGCTGATGATTGCCCAGCGACTGCTGCGGCGTCAGCCCGGCGGCCGCAAGCTGAGAAATGCTGTACTGGGTTTTAAAGCCGTTCGCCAGCCCTGGCGCCTGACCGTTGGCCGGAACGGCGACCACATCGCCTTTCACCCAACCGTGGGCTTTGAAATAGTTCGCCACGCTGCCGATGGCATCAACCGGGTCCCACAGGTTGATGTGCCCATCGCCGTTAAAGTCCACCGCGTACTGCTTATAGGACGACGGCATAAACTGTCCGTACCCCATCGCACCGGCAAAAGACCCTTTCAGATCCAGCGGGTCGTCCTGCTCATCACGCGCCATCAGCAGGAACGTTTCCAGTTCGCCGGAGAAATACTCCGCCCGACGTGGATAGTTAAACGACAGCGTCGCCAGCGCATCCAGAATTCGCGTTTTACCCATGATGCGGCCCCAGCGGGTTTCCACGCCAATAATGCCGACGATAATCTCCGGCGGGACGCCATAAACCTGCCATGCACGGTTCAACGCATCCTCATATTGATTCCAGAACGCCACGCCGTTTTGCACATTGTCCGGGGTAATAAACTGCTTGCGATAGCGCAACCATGCGCCATTCGGCCCCGCTGGCGGTTGCGTGGTCGGCGCCTGTCTGTCCATCAGTCGCAGAACGTAGTCCAGGCGCTTCGCCTGCGACAGGATCTCCTGCAACTGCTGGCGATTAAAACCGTGCTTGTTCACCATCTTCTCAATGAACTGCTGCGCGTTCGGATTATTGGCGAAATCACCGCCCATCACCATGACATTGTGCTGCGGCTCAAGCAGGAAACCGCCGGACGGCGCTCCCGTTGTCGTTTGAATTTCTGAAGACTGTGGTTTGCTGCTACAGGCAGCAAGCAACGCAAAGAGAGGAAGTAGTGCTACATAACGACGCTTGAACATGAGACATCCATTAAACAGATTCAGCCAGGGGGAAGTATGGTAAAGCATCCCGCTTCGCACAAGGAAGCGCTCTTCACAGAATACGCACTATTCTCCCGTAACATCCCTGTTTTTTTTCTCCGCAACAAACGCAAACTTTCACTTTAAAATATTTATCTTTCATTTTGAGATCAAAATAACACTTTTAAATCTTTCGATCTGATTAAAATAACTCACCAATTGGCAAGATAACAACAAACCCTACAGGAGAGAACAATGATCGAAACCATTACACATGGTGCGGAGTGGTTTATCGGGCTGTTCCAGAAAGGCGGAGAGGTGTTCACCAGTATGGTGACCGGTATCCTTCCGCTTTTGATAAGCCTGCTGGTCATCATGAATGCCTTAATAAACTTCATTGGCCAGCAGCGTATTGAACGTTTTGCCCAGCGCTGCGCCGGGAACCCGTTATCCCGTTACCTGCTGCTGCCGTGCATCGGTACGTTTGTGTTTTGTAACCCGATGACGCTGAGCCTGGGCCGCTTTATGCCAGAAAAATACAAGCCCAGTTACTACGCGGCGGCCTCCTACAGCTGCCACTCGATGAATGGACTGTTCCCACACATCAACCCCGGCGAGCTGTTTGTTTACCTGGGCATCGCCAGCGGCCTGACGACACTCGGCCTCCCGCTTGGCCCGCTCGCCGTCAGCTATCTGCTGGTCGGTCTGGTCACCAACTTCTTCCGTGGCTGGGTGACTGACCTCACCACATCCATCTTTGAGAAAAAAATGGGCATTCAACTTGAGCAGAAAGTCCACCTGGCTGGAGCAACATCATGACGCGTATTCGTATTGAGAAAGGCACCGGCGGCTGGGGCGGCCCGCTTGAACTGGATGCAACCCCCGGAAAGAAAATCGTCTACATCACCGCCGGGACGCGTCCGGGGATTGTCGACAAACTGGCGAAACTGACAGGCTGGCAGGCGGTGGATGGCTTTAAAGAGGGCGAACCGCCTGAGGAAGAGATCGGCGCGGCGATCATCGACTGCGGCGGCACGCTGCGCTGCGGGATTTATCCGAAGCGGCGCATTCCAACCATCAACATCCACTCTACCGGGAAGTCGGGGCCGCTGGCGCAGTACATCGTGGAAGATATTTACGTCTCCGGGGTGAAAGAAGAGAACATCACGCTGAGCGGCGAGGCGCCTGCAAACGCGCAGCCTGTCGCCTCGCCTGCGGGCCGCGATTACGACGCCAGCAAAAAAATCACCGAACAGAGCGATGGCCTCTTGGCGAAAGTCGGTATGGGGATGGGCTCAGCGGTAGCGGTGCTGTTCCAGTCCGGGCGCGACACCATCGATACGGTGCTGAAAACCATTCTGCCGTTTATGGCCTTCGTCTCGGCGCTGATCGGCATCATTATGGCCTCCGGTCTCGGCGACTGGATCGCTCACGGCCTGGCGCCGCTTGCCAGCCATCCGCTGGGGCTGGTCACGCTGGCGCTCATCTGTTCATTCCCGCTGCTGTCGCCCTTCCTCGGCCCTGGCGCGGTGATCGCCCAGGTTATCGGGGTGCTGATTGGCGTGCAGATTGGTCTGGGTAATATCCCTCCCCATCTGGCGCTGCCCGCGCTGTTCGCGATTAACGCTCAGGCCGCGTGCGACTTTATTCCGGTCGGTTTATCGCTGGCGGAGGCCCGTCAGGACACCGTTCGCGTCGGCGTGCCTTCCGTGCTGGTGAGCCGCTTCCTGACCGGCGCGCCTACCGTTCTCATCGCCTGGTTTGTTTCCGGCTTTATTTATCAATAAGAGGTTCAGAGATGACCGTGATTTACCAGACCACCATCACCCGTATCGGCGAGAGCGCGCCGGACGCGCTCTGCGACAGGATGCTGATTACCTTTCGTGAAGGCGCGCCTGCGGATATCGAAGCGTTTTGCTTTATCCACTGCCACGGCGAGCTGAACGGCACGCTGCAACCCGGCGCACAGTTTGAGCTGGGTGAGCATCGCTATCCGGTGACTGCTGTGGGCAGCGTGGCCGAGCAGAATCTGCGTGAACTGGGGCATATCACCCTGCGCTTCGACGGGCTGAACGAGGCGGAATTTCCCGGCACCGTACACGTTGCGGGGCCAGTACCGGACGACATCGCGCCGGGCTGTATTTTGAAGTTTGTGGCTTAAAGGTTTAAGGAGAGAAAAATGAATCAGGTTGCCGTTGTCATTGGTGGAGGCCAGACCCTGGGGGCCTTCCTCTGCCGTGGGCTTGCAGAGGTTGGTTATCGCGTCGCCGTTGTCGATATTCAGAGTGATAAAGCCGCAAATGTGGCGCAGGAGATTAACGCCGCGTTTGGCGAAGGCATGGCGTACGGTTTTGGCGCCGATGCCACCAGCGAGCAGAGCGTTCTGGCGCTCTCTCGCGGAGTCGATGAAATTTTTGGTCGGGTTGATCTGCTGGTCTACAGCGCGGGCATCGCCAAAGCGGCGTTTATCAGCGATTTTCAACTCGGCGATTTCGACCGCTCGCTACAGGTGAATCTGGTGGGGTATTTCCTCTGCGCTCGCGAATTCTCCCGCCTGATGATCCGCGACGGCATTCAGGGACGCATTATCCAGATCAACTCCAAGTCCGGGAAAGTGGGCAGTAAACACAACTCCGGCTATAGCGCGGCGAAGTTCGGCGGCGTGGGCTTAACCCAGTCGCTGGCGCTGGATCTGGCAGAATACGGCATTACCGTGCATTCGCTGATGCTTGGCAACCTGCTGAAATCACCAATGTTCCAGTCGCTGCTGCCGCAATACGCCGCCAAGCTTGGCATCAAGCCGGACGAAGTGGAGCAGTATTACATCGACAAAGTTCCGTTAAAACGCGGCTGCGATTATCAGGACGTACTGGACATGCTGCTGTTTTACGCCAGCGCGAAGGCGTCGTACTGCACCGGACAGTCCATCAATGTGACCGGCGGTCAGGTGATGTTTTAAGAGGTATGATTGCCCGGTGGCGCTGCGCTTACCGGGCCTACGAATATTATGTAGGCCAGATAAGGCGCAGCCGCCATCCGGCAAAATCAAAGGAGCGCATTATGGTTTCCGCACTGATCACCGTCGCCGTTATCGCCTGGTGTGCGCAACTGGCGCTGGGCGGCTGGCAAATCTCCCGCTTTAACCGGGCGTTTGACAAACTTTGCCAACGAGGACGAGTGGGCGTCGGGCGCTCCGGCGGACGCTTTAAACCGCGAGTGGTGGTCGCCATCGCTCTGGATGACCAGCAGCGCGTTACGGATACCTTATTCATGAAAGGTCTCACCGTCTTTGCCCGACCGGTTAAAATTCCCGCAATACAGGGCAAACATCTTGATGAATTACAGCCTGATGTGATCTTTCCCCATGATTCGCTCTCACAGAATGCACTATCATTAGCGCTTAAACTGAAACATGGGTAATTTCGTTGTGAATGCTAATTGCTTGCGAAATTATCATTTCACAACTTATACATCAGTCAGGGTAATTACGCCTATGAAACCACGTCAGCGTCAGGCTGCTATTCTGGAGCATCTGCAAAAGCAGGGAAAATGCTCGGTTGAGGAGTTGGCCCAGTACTTTGACACCACGGGCACCACCATTCGCAAAGACCTGGTCATTCTGGAAAATGCCGGAACCGTTATTCGCACGTATGGCGGCGTGGTGTTGAATAAAGATGAATCCGACCCGCCTATCGATCACAAAACGCTGATCAACACCCATAAAAAGGCGTTGATCGCACAAGCGGCCGTCCAGTTTATCCACGATGGCGACTCCATCATCCTTGATGCCGGAAGCACCGTGTTGCAGATGGTGCCGATGCTTACCCGCTTTAGCAATATCACCGTCATGACCAACAGCCTGCACATTGTTAACGCCCTTTCGGAGCTGGACAACGAGCAGACCATCCTGATGCCCGGCGGCACATTTCGCAAAAAATCTGCGTCATTTCACGGTCAGCTGGCAGAAAACGCCTTTGAGCAGTTCAGTTTTGATAAACTGTTCATGGGCACCGACGGCATCGATCTCAATGCCGGAGTGACCACCTTTAATGAGGTCTATACCGTCAGCAAAGCGATGTGCAATGCCGCGCGCGAAGTGATTCTGATGGCGGACTCCTCAAAATTTGGGCGTAAAAGCCCCAACGTTGTGTGCAGTCTGGAAAGCGTCGACAAACTGGTTACCGACGCGGGTATCGACCCCGCGTTTCGTCAGGCGCTGGAAGCAAAAGGGATTGAAGTGATCATAACCGGAGAAACCAATGAGTGATGCATTACTGAACGCGGGTCGCCAGACATTACTGCTGGAGTTACAGGAAGCAAGCCGTCTGCCGGAACGCCTGGGCGATGATTTTGTCCGTGCCGCCAATACTATCCTCCACTGCGAAGGCAAAGTGATTGTCTCCGGTATTGGCAAGTCAGGCCATATCGGCAAAAAAATCGCCGCGACTCTCGCCAGTACAGGAACGCCCGCGTTCTTTGTCCACCCGGCAGAAGCGTTACATGGCGATCTCGGCATGATCGAAAGCCGGGACGTGATGCTGTTCATCTCCTATTCCGGCGGAGCGAAAGAGCTGGATCTCATTATTCCGCGCCTGGAAGATAAATCGATAACCCTGCTGGCGATGACCGGAAAGCCAACCTCCCCGCTGGGTCTGGCGGCAAAGGCTGTGCTGGATATCTCCGTTGAGCGTGAAGCCTGCCCGATGCACCTGGCGCCGACCTCCAGCACCGTCAACACCCTGATGATGGGCGACGCGCTGGCTATGGCGGTGATGCAGGCGCGCGGTTTCAATGAAGAGGATTTCGCCCGTTCACACCCTGCCGGGGCGCTGGGCGCGCGTCTGCTCAACAAAGTCCATCACCTGATGCGCCGTGACGATGCGGTGCCGCAGGTTCAGCTCACCACCAGCGTGATGGACGCCATGCTGGAGCTGAGCCGTACCGGATTAGGTCTGGTTGCGGTATGCGACGCGCAGCGCGTTGTGAAAGGCGTCTTTACCGACGGCGACCTGCGCCGCTGGCTGGTTGGCGGCGGCACGCTGGCTACGCCGGTCAGCGAAGCGATGACCCACAACGGCATTACGTTGCAGGAGCAGAGCCGCGCCATCGATGCCAAAGAACTTCTGATGAAGCGCAAGATCACCGCCGCGCCGGTGGTGGATGAAAACGGTAAACTCACCGGCGCAATCAACCTGCAAGACTTCTACCAGGCAGGCATCATCTAACTTTTCAGCCCCAGACGCTTCGCCAGCCGATGCAGGTTGGCGACGTCTGTCTCCAGCGCTCGCGCGCAGGCGGCCCAGTTGTGGTTATTTTGCGCCAGCGCACGGCGAATCATCTCCCGCTGGAAAGCCTCGGTCGCGTCGCGCAGATTGTGATTTGCCGGTAGCGTCGGCGTACTGTCGTCAGGCAGAGCGGGAGAAACCTCCTCCTGTAAGGCAAAATGCTGCGCTTCCAGCACCACCTCATCCCCCGCCCGGGTCGCTCTTGCCAGAACCACCGCACGGTGGATCGCATGTTCCAGTTCGCGAACGTTTCCCGGCCAGCCATAGCTCAGCAGATGGCTACGCGCCCCCGGACTCAGCACCACGCGGGAAAGCCCCAGCCGCAGGCGGCACTGTTCGCAAAAATACCCGGCCAGCAAGACCACATCCTCACCACGCTCACGCAGCGGCGGCACGGAGAGCGGGAACACGCTCAAACGGTGGAACAGGTCGGCGCGAAAACGCCCGGCCAGCACCTCTTCGCGTAAGTCGCGGTTAGTCGCCGCCAGCACGCGCACGTCAACGCGCAGGCTGCGATCGTCCCCGACGCGTTGAATATCGCCATACTGCAAAACGCGCAGCAGTTTCGCCTGCAACGCCAGCGACAGCTCGCCGATCTCATCAAGAAACAGCGTGCCGTTATCGGCCATTTCGAACTTACCGCTACGGTTGCTGATTGCCCCGGTAAACGCCCCTTTGACGTGGCCGAAAAGCTCGCTCTCCGCCACGCTTTCCGGCAGCGCGGCGCAGTTCAGATACACCAGCGGGTTCACCGCCCGTGGCGAGCCTTCGTGAATCGCTTTCGCCACCAGCTCTTTCCCGGTTCCCGTTTCGCCGCTGATCAGCACGTTGAGATCCGACCCCGCGACAATCTCAATCTCTTTTTTCAACTGCATCATATTTGGCGACAGGCCGATCATCTGCGTTTCTTTCACCTGTTCGAAAGAAGCGGAAGATCCCGGCAACATATTCTGGCTTTCTAATTGCTCAATAAGCAGCGCATTGCTCAGCGCCCCCGCCGCCAGCGCTGCGATGAGCCGCAGCTCTTCATCGCTGAAAACATCAAACTGATCGGGTTCCATGCCGTCAAGCGTGAGTGCGCCAATCAGGGTTTGCCCGGCGAACAGCGGCAGCCCGATACAGGCGTGTACCTTCAGGCTCTCCTGATCCGGGATCAGCCCGTCATACGGGTCCGGCAGGTCGCTGTCGGCCGGAAAACGCACCACATCCCCGGCACGGGCAATGGCTTCCAGTCGCGGATGCCCTTCCAGAGTAAAGCGCCTGCCCAGTACATCCTGCGCCAGACCGTCGATCGCCAGCGGAATAAACTGCCGCCCCTCATAGCGCAGCAGCGCCGACGCATCGCACTCCAGCACCTGACGCAGCGTGGTGATCAGGCGCTGAAAGCGGTCCTGATGCCCGATACCACTTTGTAATTCAATGGCGATGCCCGCCAGGACATCAACTGAAAAGCTCATGGCTACCTCATTGTCATTTTGACAATCAATAGTGTCATATTGACAATTAATTGAATAGTCTTTTTGACTACCATTTTATGAGTATAAAATTTTTAATTACTTAAAATCAATCAGTTAAAAAGTTGGCACGCATCCTGCTATTAGCAATACATCTTTCTTAAAAAAACTGTATTTACTGAGGTTGCTATGTCTATTCTGGTTAAAAATAACATTCATTGGGTTGGCCAACGTGACTGGGAAGTTCGTGATTTTCACGGGACCGAATATAAAACACTGCGCGGCAGCAGCTACAACAGCTATCTCATCCGTGAAGAAAAAAATGTTCTGATCGATACCGTAGACCATAAATTCAGCCGCGAATTCGTGCAAAACCTGCGTAGCGAAATCGACCTGGCCGACATTGATTACATCATTATTAACCATGCGGAAGAAGACCACGCGGGCGCGCTGACCGAACTGATGGCGCAAATCCCGGATACGCCGATCTACTGCACCGCAAACGCCATTGACTCCATTACCGGTCACCACCATCACCCGGAATGGAACTTTAACGTCGTAAAAACAGGCGACACGCTGGATATCGGCAACGGCAAGCAGCTGATTTTTGTTGAAACCCCGATGCTGCACTGGCCGGACAGCATGATGACCTACATGACGGGCGACGCGGTACTGTTCAGTAACGACGCCTTCGGTCAGCACTACTGTGACGAACGTCTGTTCAACGATGAAGTCGATCAGACCGAGCTGTTCGAGCAGTGCCAGCGTTACTACGCCAACATCCTGACGCCGTTCAGCCGTCTGGTCACGCCAAAAATCACCGAAATCCTCGGCTTCAACCTGCCGGTAGATATGATTGCCACCTCCCACGGTGTGGTATGGCGCGACAACCCAACCCAGATCGTTGAACTGTATCTGAAATGGGCGGCGGATTATCAGGAAGATCGCATCACCATTTTCTACGACACCATGTCCAACAACACCCGCATGATGGCCGACGCGATTGCGCAAGGCATCAACGAAGTTGACCCGAACGTGGCGGTGAAAATCTTTAACGTCGCACGCAGCGATAAAAACGAAATTCTGACCAACGTGTTCCGTTCCAAAGGCGTGCTGGTCGGTACTTCTACGATGAACAACGTGATGATGCCGAAAATCGCCGGTCTCGTTGAAGAGATGACTGGCCTGCGCTTTCGTAACAAACGCGCCAGCGCTTTCGGTTCCCACGGCTGGAGCGGCGGCGCGGTAGACCGTCTGTCCACCCGTCTGCAAGATGCCGGCTTCGAGATGTCACTGAGTCTGAAAGCGAAATGGCGTCCTGATATTGATGCCCTGGAACTTTGCCGCCAGCACGGCCGCGATATTGCCCGTCAGTGGGCGCTCGCTCCGCTGCCGGAAACAAATGTGAAAGCGACAACCCAGGAAGAAGAGTGCGCCTGTGCCGCCGCCGCTGCGGCTGACCTCGGCCCAAGCATGCAGTGCAGCGTGTGCCAGTGGATTTACGACCCTGCAAAAGGTGAACCGTTGCAGGATGTCGCGCCGGGTACGCCGTGGAGCGACGTACCGGATAACTTCCTGTGCCCGGAATGTTCATTAGGTAAAGACGTCTTTGATGTGTTGGCAACGGAGGCAAAATGAGCCGGGGAATTGTCATTATTGGTTCGGGCTTCGCCGCCCGCCAGTTAGTCAAAAACATCCGTAAACAGGACGCGACCATAGCGCTGACCCTGATTGCCGCTGACAGTATGGACGAGTACAACAAACCCGACCTCAGTCACGTCATCAGCCAGGCGCAGCGCGCCGACGACCTCACCCGCCAGTCGGCGGGGGAGTTTGCCGAACAGTTTAATCTGCGTCTGTTCCCACACACCTGGATTACGGACATTGATGCCGACGCCCATGTGGTAAAAAGCCAGGACAAGCAATGGCAGTTCGACAAACTGGTACTGGCGACAGGGGCATCAGCCTTTGTTCCGCCGGTTGCCGGGCGTGAGTTAATGCTCACACTGAACAGCCAGCAGGAGTATCGCGCCTGTGAAACGCAACTGCGTGACGCGCAGCGCGTACTGATTGTCGGCGGCGGTCTGATTGGTAGCGAGCTGGCAATGGATTTCTGCCGTGCGGGTAAAGCCGTCACGCTGATTGACAATGCCGCCAGCATTCTGGCCTCGCTGATGCCGCCGGAAGTGAGCAGCCGCTTGCAGCATCGTCTGACCGATATGGGCGTACATCTGCTGCTGAAATCACAGTTGCAGGGTCTGGAGAAAACCGCTACCGGTATTCGCGCCACGCTGGATCGCGATCGTCAGGTAGAGGTGGATGCGGTCATCGCCGCGACCGGCCTGCGCCCGGAAACCGCGCTGGCGCGCCGTGCCGGGTTGACCATCAACCGTGGCGTCTGCGTTGACAGCTATCTGCAAACCAGCCACCCGGATATTTATGCGCTGGGAGACTGCGCGGAAATTAACGGTCAGGTTCTGCCTTTCCTGCAACCGATTCAGTTAAGCGCCATGTATCTGGCGAAAAATCTGCTCGGCGGGAACGCGCCGCTGAAGCTGCCCGCCATGCTGGTGAAAATCAAAACGCCGGAATTGCCGTTACATCTTGCAGGCGAAACCCAGCGTTGCGACCTGAACTGGCACATTGCGGCGGAGTCCGAAGGGATGGTCGCCCGAGGCATGAATACCGAAGGTCAGCTTTGCGCCTTTGTGGTGAGCGAAGACCGCATGAAGGAGGCCTTTGCGCTGCTGAAAACGCTGCCCGCGTAAGTTCATTGTGCCGGATGGCGGCTGACCTGCAAATCATGACGCCGTAGGCCTGATAAGCGCAGCGCCATCAGGCAATGTTCGAACATCTTTGCCGGATGGCGGCGTAAACGCCTGATCCGGCCTACGGGAAGCGCCTGTTTGTACGTCGCCATCCGGCGATACTGCCACTGATTTATTAACCTCACGCACACGGAAGTGCGCTGCTGCTTGTCGGTATGCCCCGACACGTTTCGCCCCGCCAGTCCCGGGGCTTTTTTTTATTTTTGCGCCAGCTCGCGCGCTGCGGCGATCGCTCCCTGCCCTAACGACACTCCCCCATCCCCGGCCGGTAAACGCTGTGGGAACAGTAAGGTAAAATCAGCAAGACAGAACGCCAGACGCCTGCACAGCAAGCGGTTATGCAGCACACCGCCGCCGAATACCAGCGTGGTGATCCCGCGTGCGGTCGCTTCCTGACGCAGCAGCGTGGCGAACCCATGCGCCAGCGCGTCGTGAAAGGCCCACGCCCGCTCCTCGGGAGCGGCCTGCCAGTTCAGCCACTGCCGCCAGAACGTGGCTAAATCCAGCTGGTTGTTTTTAACCGGCATCGTCACCGGATGTTCAACGCGATTGCATCGCGAAGCCAGCGCCTCCAGCGCACAGGCCGCTTCTCCTTCATAACTGAGTGTGTCAGGCGCGCAGCCTGATGCGGCGGCGACGGCATCGAACAGGCGTCCGCACGACGACGCCAGCGGGGCGTTGATTCCGCGCTCAATGGCCCGCGCCAGCACGTTCCACTGCTGTTGTTGCAACGCAGCCGTTTCTGGATAGTCCCGCCAGTCAGGAACAAAGCGCAGACACTGCGCCAGCAGGTTGCGCCAGGGCTGCTTCGCGGCGAGATCGCCGCCCGCCAGCGCGACGGCGGGCAGGCCGCCAAGATGCTCGCATTCACGGTAATTAACGCGTAAACACTCTCCGCCCCACAGCGCGCCGCCCTCTCCCATACCGATGCCGTCGAGCGTCAGGGCAATCACATCGCCGCCGTTCAACGGCCAGCCGTGCTCGACCATGCATGCCGCCGCATGCGCATGGTGGTGCAATACCGTTTCGGTCGGAAGCGTCATCTCGCTGGCCCACTGGCTGGAGACGTAGCCCGGATGCGCGTCGCAGACAACGCGTTGCGGCGTAAAATCGTAAATGTTCTGAATCAAACGCAGCGCGTCACGCCACTGCGTTTGAATGCCGTCATCGCTGAGATCCCCCAGATGCTGGCTTACCACCGCCTGCTCGCCGCGCACCAGACAGAAGGTATTTTTCAGATCGGCGCCCAGACAAAGCATCGGCGGCACATCGCGAAATCCCGGCGGCAGCGCGATCGCATCCGGCACATAGCCCCGCGAACGGCGTAGCATTTCGCCGCTGTCACGCACGACCGAGTCATCCATTCGCTGCACGATATCGCGGTTGTGCAACAGAAAACCGTCAGCGATCGCCTTCAGGTCGTCCAGCGCCTGTTGGTTAGTGATGGCCGGCGGTTTACCGCTAAGGTTGCCGGAGGTCATCACCAGCGGACAATTCAGCGCCTGTAAAAGCAGATGCTGGAGCGGATTCGCGGGCAGCATTACCCCCACTTCCGCCAGCCCCGGCGCGATCCCCTCGCACAGCGACGCGACATGCTGTTTATCCACCAGCACGATGGGGGCGGCCGGCGTAGTCAGCAGTCGGCGCGCCGCATCCGGCAAGCCTTCCGTATCCGGCAACATTACCGCCAGCGGTTTCGCAGGACGGTGTTTACGCGCCCGCAGCATCGCCACCGCCTCATCGTTTTGCGCATCGCAGGCCAGATGAAAGCCGCCAATACCTTTGATGGCGACAATGCCCCCCGCTTTTAACATCGCGACGGCAGCCTGTAGCGCAGCGTCTTTTTCCGCCCGTGCGCTGCCAGAACGCCACGCCAGATGCGGGCCGCAGGCCGGGCAGGCAACAGGCTGGGCGTGGAAACGGCGGTCGTACGGATCGCGGTATTCCGTCGCACACTTCCTGCACAACGGAAACGATGCCATCACGGTAAACGGACGGTCGTAAGGCATCGCACGAATGATCGTAAAACGCGGGCCGCAGTGGGTGCAGTTGATAAAAGGGTAACGATAGCGCCGCTCGCCGGGCGTATTCATTTCGGCGAGACAGGCCGGGCATGTGGCCGCATCGGGCACAATTTGCGTATTCATCGTTCCGCCCGCACTCTGGCGGATGGAGAAATCGGCAGGCAGTTGAGACCAGGCAAACGACTCGCTCTCGACGCTGTCAATACGGGCCAGCGGCGGGCAATGTTGATGTAACTGCACAATAAACTCCGCCGGATCTTCCTGTAAGCGCACAACCACACCGTCACCGTCGTTACACACGTCGCCATGCAGTTGTAACCGCTGCGCCAGTTGCCAGACGTAGGGGCGAAATCCGACGCCCTGTACCTTGCCACGAATACGCAGCTGTACGCCGGAGTGGTTGTTTATTGTCATGAAGTCGTTCCCGCAGTCATCTATCCCGGTTTGCCTGATGGCGCTACGCTTATCAGGCCTACGGGGATACGAACAGTAGGCCGGATAAGGCAAGGCCGCCATCCGGCATGAATACCACCGTATTTTACGCGGTTTTTCAGAAATCAGAAAAGCAAAGACGCGGAGGAGTCCAGCGCCGCACGGCGACGTTTTTCCGCGCTCAGTTGTTCAAGTTTGTTACGATCGACGCAAATCAGCGCGTGGGTCGGACAGGCTTCCATACAGGCAGGGCCGGCCTCGCGGTGGTGGCAAAGGTCGCATTTGTTGGCCTCCGCTTTTTCCGCCCGGACGTTCAGGCCCGCGCCGCTGTTGCGAATCACCGGACGCACAACCACTTCCATCGCGCCGTATGGGCAAGCGACCACGCAGGTTTTACAGCCAATGCAACGCTCCTGCATCACATGTACAAAACCTTTATCACGGCTGATGGCGCCGTTCGGGCAGACGTTGGCGCACGGCGCGTCTTCACACTGGCGGCACAGCGTCGCCGTGGAGACATTCACACCTTTGATCACATGGATGCGGGGTAAGAAAGTTTCAGGGGTCAGCGACGCGCAGTCCTGGTTTTCCTGATGAGACACCACACAGGCCACTTCACAGGTACGGCAACCAATGCATTTATTGGCGTCGGCAATGATGAAACGGTTCATCAAATTCTCCAGCAATGACAGATTATGTGCCGAAACATTCATAAATCGTGCCAGTTTTTAACTGATTGTTATTGCTTGATATTTGATGATGATGTTGTGACCAGGCACTGTCATCGTCACGAATGACGATGACAAATGACAATGTAAAGCGGGATCAGCGGGCAGGCAGCGGCGCTGCCGAATCGCGCAGGATCAGCGCACCGGTAAAGGTTTTTGGCGGCGTAAATTCACCGCCGTCCAGCATGAAGATAAGACGTCCAATCGTCTCCTGAATCATCTCCGTGACCGGAATTTTAACGCTGGAAAGCGCCGGGATGGTATAGGGCGCCATCGCGATGTCGTCGAATCCGATGACCGAGGTCTGCGCAGGCACGCTCATGCCACGCTCGTGTAACTGTTTGATGGCGCCAATCGCCATATCATCATTACTGGCTACCAGCGCGGTAAAACTCACCTTGCGCGCCAGAAGCGTATCCACCCCTTCAGCACCGCTGGCGGGCGTCCACTTTCCGTTGACAATCAATTCGTTATTGATAGCGATGCCGTGTCGCGTCAATGCGTCTTTATACCCTGAGAGACGCTCCACGCCGGTAGGGGAATCCATCGAACCGGTGATAAACGCAATCTCGCGATGCCCCCCGGCGATCAACTGTTCCACCGCGTTAAAACTGGTCTGCTTCTGGTCGCAATAAACGCAGTGGCTGCTGTTTCTTCGCAGCCGACGGTTAAGCACCATAATGGGCTGGGCGTGTGAGTCGATAATGTCGTCAATCTCATCCACGCTGAGAAAACGGGGATAAATCATAATGGCGTCGCAGCGCAGATCGAGCAGATACTGAATCGCCTGACGCTCTTCTTCCGCGCTGTGTTTGCCGTCCGCGAGCAGAAGCTGACGCCCCTTATCCTCTGCCATCCGCGCCGTATGAAACAGCAGCTCGCTAAAATAAACGCCGTGGTAAAGGGTGTTCGTCACCACCAGACCGAGGGTCTGCGTTTTCTTCGCCGCCAGACTGCGCGCTAACAAATTGGGTCGATAGCCGCTCTCTTCAATGGCCTGAAACACGCGGTCTTTGGTCTCCTGGCTGACGTAGCCGTTACCTGAAAGCACCCGGGAAACCGTCGCTTTCGACACCCCGGCGCGCTTCGCCACCTCCAGCATCGTCGTCATATTACTCATCCATTAGCACTCAATGACACGCAGTGTACTTCACCGTACCGTTGTTGTCCTTGATGGTAAATCACCGCCCAAAACAACAAGTGATCATTCTCACAATTATAAAAAATGATCAAGTTGTGATCTTGTGTCATTCAGTGAAACTATTCATGATTTTGTGGAACCGGTTTCCTATTTTGCGTTTCATTGCCCACGTTTTTTTAGCGAAAAGGCGTAAGACGATAAAACTACCCTATTGATAAAACAGGATAAAATCCGATGTCTAAGAATTATGCGGCACTGGCGCGCTCCGTGGTGACGGCGCTGGGCGGTGTGGATAACATCACCGCCGTGACACACTGCATGACGCGTCTGCGTTTCGTTCTCAAAGATGACGCGCAGGTCGACAGCGCGACGTTGAAAACCCTCAGCGGCGTTCTCGGCGTGGTTCGCAGCGACAACCAGTGTCAGGTAATTATCGGCAACACCGTTTCACAGGCGTATCGCGAAGTCGTTAGTCTGCTGCCGACCGATATGCAGCCCGCAGCGCCCGTCGGCAAACCTAAACTCACCTTTAAACGCATCGGCGCGGGAATACTTGACGCGCTGATCGGCACCATGTCCCCGCTGATCCCGGCGATTATCGGCGGATCGATGCTGAAACTGCTGGCCATGATCCTCGAAATGACGGGGCTGCTGGAAAAAGGCGCCTCCACGCTGACCATCCTGACGGTGATTGGCGACGGCGCGTTCTTCTTCCTGCCGCTGATGGTGGCGGCGTCAGCGGCAATCAAGTTCAAAACGAACATGTCGCTGGCGATTGCCATCGCAGGCGTGCTGGTTCACCCGAGTTTTATCGACCTGATGGCGAAAGCCGCCGAAGGTGAACACGTTGAATTTGCCCTGATCCCGGTGACGGCGGTGAAATACACCTACACGGTGATCCCGGCGCTGGTGATGACATGGTGTCTTTCATACATCGAACGCTGGGTGGATCGCATTACCCCGGCCGTCACGAAAAACTTCCTGAAACCAATGCTGATCGTCCTGATCGCCGCCCCGCTCGCCATTGTTTTAATCGGCCCAATCGGGATCTGGATCGGTAGCGCCATCTCCGCGCTGGTTTACACCATTCATGGCTATCTGGGCTGGCTTTCCGTCGCCATCATGGGCGCGCTGTGGCCGCTGCTGGTCATGACCGGGATGCACCGCGTCTTTACCCCAACCATCATCCAGACCATTGCTGAAACCGGCAAAGAAGGCATGGTCATGCCGTCTGAAATTGGCGCTAACCTGTCGCTGGGCGGTTCCTCTCTGGCCGTCGCATGGAAAACCAAAAACCCGGAACTGCGCCAGACGGCGCTTGCCGCCGCCGCTTCAGCAATTATGGCGGGGATCTCCGAACCGGCGCTGTACGGCGTGGCGGTACGTCTGAAGCGTCCGCTGATTGCGAGCCTGATCAGCGGCTTTATCTGCGGCGCGGTGGCAGGTATGGCGGGGCTTGCCAGCCACTCGATGGCGGCGCCTGGCCTGTTCACCAGCGTCCAGTTCTTCGACCCGGCGAACCCGATGACCATCGCCTGGGTGTTTGGCGTGATGGCGCTGGCCGTGGTGCTCTCTTTTGTTCTGACGCTGCTCCTCGGCTTTGAAGATATCCCCGTGGAAGACGCAGCCGCACAGGCAAGAAAAAACCAGACCGCGCAACCGACTACTGCAAAAGAAGCCAGCATCTGACTGGCGCATATTGAGGATGACTATGTCTGTATTTCCGCAAGGATTTTTATGGGGCGGCGCACTGGCCGCCAACCAGTCTGAAGGGGCATACCGGGAAGGCGGCAAAGGGCTGAGCACCGTCGATATGATCCCGCACGGCGAACACCGTATGCCGGTCAAACTGGGGCTGGAGAAACGCTTTCAACTGCGGGATGACGAATTTTATCCAGGCCATGACGCGATTGATTTTTACCATCGCTATAAAGACGATATCGCCCTGATGGCGGAGATGGGCTTCACGGTGTTTCGCACCTCGATCGCCTGGAGCCGTCTCTACCCTGACGGCGATGAGCTGACGCCGAACGAAGAAGGCATCGCGTTTTATCGCGCGGTGTTTGAAGAGTGTAAAAAGTACGGTATTGAGCCGCTGGTCACGCTGTGCCACTTCGATGTGCCGATGCACCTGGTGACGGAGTACGGCTCCTGGCGCAATCGCAAAATGGTGGAATTCTTTACCCGCTATGCGCGAACCTGCTTTGAAGCCTTTGACGGTCTGGTGAAATACTGGCTGACGTTCAACGAAATCAACATCATGCTGCACAGCCCATTCTCCGGCGCGGGCCTGGTGTTTGAGGAAGGTGAAAATCAGGATCAGGTGAAGTATCAGGCCGCGCATCACGAACTGATTGCCAGCGCGCTGGCGACCCAAATCGCCCATGAGGTCAACCCGCAAAACCAGGTCGGCTGTATGCTGGCGGGGGGCAATTTTTATCCGTACTCCTGTAAACCGCAGGACGTCTGGACCGCGCTGGAGAAAGACCGCGAAAACCTGTTCTTTATCGATGTGCAGGCGCGCGGCGCTTACCCGGCCTATTCCGCCCGCGTTTTTCGCGAGAAAGGCGTGGTGATTGAAAAAGCCCCGGAAGACGACGCTATCCTGAAGAACACCGTCGATTTCGTCTCGTTTAGCTACTACGCGTCACGCTGCGCCTCAGCGGAGATGAACGCCAATAACACCAACGCCGCCAACGTGGTGAAATCGCTGCGCAATCCGCACCTTGACGTCAGCGAATGGGGCTGGGGGATTGACCCGCTTGGTCTGCGCATCACCATGAATATGATGTATGACCGCTACCAGAAGCCGCTGTTTCTGGTGGAAAACGGCCTCGGCGCGAAAGATGAGCCGGACGCGAAAGGTGAGATCCATGATGATTACCGCATCCGCTATCTGCGTGAGCATATTCGGGCGATGGCCGACGCCATTGAAGACGGCGTGCCGCTGATGGGTTACACCACCTGGGGCTGCATCGATCTGGTGTCCGCCTCGACAGGCGAAATGAGCAAACGCTACGGGTTTGTGTATGTCGACCGTGACGACGCTGGCAACGGCACGCTGGCGCGTACCCGCAAAAAATCATTCTGGTGGTACAAGAAAGTGATTGCGAGTAACGGGGAAGATCTGGCGTAGCCCGTTTTGCCGGGTGGCGGCTTCGCCTTACCGGGCCTACAAAACCGTAGGCCCGGTAAGCGTAGCGCCACCGGGCACCCGCTCAGAGCGGAGAAAATCCCCCGTCGCCAACCCACTCTGCAAGCCTTGAATAAACCACTTCCACCGCCTCTTTCACCGGCGGCGTCATCGGATAATAAAAGCCAACGATATCCGGCTGGATGCCGAGGAAAATCACGTCGCCAACGTCCTCTTTCAGCTGATCCACCAGGTAATTCAACGGCATATTGTGGGTGGTCATCATAAACATTTCGGCGATGTCATCCGGGTCGATGATGCGGATCTCGCCCGGATTCAGCCCCATGTCGGTCGCATCGACAATCAGCAGACGATCCGGGCGCAGTTCGCGGATCGCGACAATATCGTTCTCCGGCGCGCTGCCGCCGTCAATAACAACCCAGTTGCCTTTAGGCTGCGCGGCGCACATTTCGGCCAGCAGCGGACCGGCGCCGTCATCGCCCATCATACTGTTGCCGACGCACAATAAAACGTCAGTCACGGTGTCTCCTCACCATCAGATAGATGGCGCTTTCCTGATGAATATCGTGGAGCATACTCAGCATCAGCTTGCTCCACGCCTGCTGTTGTGGGTTTTGCGCAGCGAGCGCGCCGTCGAAAGCGCGCGCCAGCATTTGCACATGGTTAAAATCGATGACGATCTCGCCGTACTTCGGCACGCCTTCCATTTTACGTCTGGCCTCGCTTCCCTCTTCCAGAGTCGCAATCCACGCCAGATAATCCTCCCACGGGCAGGTTAACGCCGCTTCCAGGCAGTCGATGACCCCAAGGTGGTGGCCAATCGCCAGGCTGTAATAGACAACCTGCTGCGCCTCGGCGGGCGTCGCATCGTTCTCATCAATAAACTTACGGCTCAGTTGACTGAACACCACCGTTTCACTCATCGGATACGCGCCTCTTCAACCACATGATTCAGGTGAGTGACGATCTCGGTCAGACGCGGATCGTTTTCCACTTCCAGCCAGCGCGCCACCTGATGTTCACCCTGCCCCAGTTGGGTCAGGTAATCATCGGCGATCTGACGGCCATAGCGATAACCCGCCAGACGACGCGCCGCGCGATCCACCTTCACGCGCAGCGGCTGCACCATGTCGGGATGCAGAATCTCTGCCGCCTGCTCGTCCAGTTCACCCGGCGCGCGGGCGTGAATTTTCTGCTCCAGCAAACCCAGCGCCATCGCAAAACCGTACAACGTTGCCGCAGGCGTCGGCGGGCAGCCCGGAATGTAGACATCCACCGGTACGATTTTGTCGGTGCCGCCCCAGACGCAGTACAGGTCGTGGAAGATACCGCCGCTGTTGCCGCAGGCGCCGTAAGAGATACAGATTTTTGGGTCCGGCGCGGACTGCCAGGCGCGAAGCGCCGGAGAACGCATCGCGCGCGTCACCGCCCCGGTGAACAGCAGAATATCCGCATGACGCGGCGACGGGACGACCTTGATGCCAAAACGTTCAGCGTCAAACAGCGGAGAAAGGGTGGCAAAAATTTCAATTTCGCAGCCGTTGCAGCCACCGCAGTCCACGCGGTAGACATACGCCGAACGCTTAATGTTTTTCAGCAAAGACGCCTTCATGCTGGCGATGGATTCATCCACCGTCATCGGCAGCGGAATGCCGTTGGCGTCGCGTGGGCCTAATAAATTGCTCATCAGCTGGCCTCTTTCATATGGCGAGTCAGTTCAATACGGTCGGACGGCACCAGGCATTTCTGACGTTTGCAGTCCGGGCAGGTCTCAAAGCTTTCACGGTGATGTTCCGCGCGGCTGTCGCCATTGTGTTTCAGTAGCGCGATGGCGTAATCAATCTCTTTCTGCACCGCGAAAGGACGGTTGCACACGCGGCAATTGCACAGCGTAAAGCGGGACTGTTGCAGAAAGTCCGCTTTCTTCCACACCGCCAGCTCATATTCCTGCGAGAGTTTAATCGCCGCTGTCGGGCACACTTCTTCACAGCGGGCGCAAAAGATGCAACGCCCGAGGTTGAACTGCCAGGCCAGCTCACCGGTAACAAGGCAGGTTTCAACCGTCAGCGCATTCGACGGGCAGGCATTGACGCAGGCTGCGCAGCCAATGCACTGCTGCGGGTTATGCTCCGGTTTGCCACGGAAGTTTTTATCGACCGCAATCGGCTCCAGCGGATACGACGACGTCGGCGCGCCGGTTTTGATAACTTTTTTGATAAAGGTAAACATGGCGATTCCTTATTTCAGCGGCGAGTTTTTACGCTCAATGCTGTAGCGCTCAAGTTCTTTGTACGGCACGACTTTGCTCTTCTTCTTACGCACATCCACCACGGTCATGCGGTCGGTACAGGAGTAGCAAGGGTCGAGGCTACCGATGATCAGCGGCGCGTCGGATACCGTGTTACCGCGCAGCATATAGCGCAGGGTCGGCCAGTTGGCGTAGGTCGCCGCACGGCAGCGCCAGCGGTACAGCTTCTGGTTGTCGCCGGTCATGCTCCAGTGGATGTCATCCCCGCGCGGCGCTTCGGCAAAGCCCAGCGCAAAACGGTGTGGGATATAGGTAAAGCCTTCCACCATCAGCGGGCCGCCCGGCAGGTTGTCCAGGCCGAAATCGATCATGTTCAGCGCGGTGTACACTTCGTTGATGCGCACTTTCAGACGGGAGATGACGTCACAGCCCTGCTCGCTATGCACTTCCATCGGCAGCAGGCCGTAGCCGACAAACGGGTGATCGGCGCGGGTATCGCGCGCGTGACCGCTGGCGCGCACCATCGGCCCCACGTTACTGAAGTCGCGGGCGATTTCCGGGTCGAGGCGCCCAATGCCGACGGTGCGTTGCTCCATGTTCGGCGTGCTGAGCAGCATATCCACCAGTTCCTGCACCTCGCGGCGCATCTGCTGCGCCAGTTGACGGGTCTGGATCATGTCCTCTTTCAGCAGATCGCGACGAATCCCGCCGATCAGGTTCAGACCGTAGGTTTTACGCGCCCCGGTAAGGATCTCCGCCATTTTCATCGACGTTTCACGCACGCGGAAGAACTGCATAAAGCCGGAGTCAAAGCCGGTAAAGTGGCAGGCCAGACCGAGGTTCAGCAGGTGTGAATGCAGACGCTCAACTTCCAGCAGAATGGCACGGATCATCTGCGCGCGTTCCGGCACCACGATGCCCATCGCATTCTCGACGGAGGTGGTATAGGCGGTGCTGTGAGCAAAGCCGCAAATGCCGCACACGCGATCCGACAGGAAGGTGACTTCGTTGTAGCCCATGCGGGTTTCCGCCAGTTTCTCCATGCCGCGATGGACGTAGAACAGGCGGTAATCGGCGTCGATAATGTTTTCGCCGTCAACAAACAGACGGAAGTGACCCGGTTCATCAGAGGTGACGTGCAGCGGGCCGATCGGCACCACGTTGTTTTTCTTGTCACCCAGTTCGTTGATAAATTCGTAGGTTTCGGCATCGGTGGTCGGCGCCGGACGTTGACGGTAATCCATGCTGTCTTTACGCAGCGGATAGAGTTCATCCGGCCAGTCATCCGGCAGCACCAGGCGGCGTTCATCAGGCAGGCCGACCGGGATCAGGCCATACATGTCGCGCACTTCGCGTTCGCCCCACACCGCAGCCGGCACGCGCGGCGTCACGGACGGAAACTCCAGTTTGTTGGCATCGACTTCAACGCGCACGGTTATCCAGCACTTCGTCCCCTGCTCCATCGACAACACGTAGTAAACGGCATAGTGGCCGCACAGCTGGCGTTCGTCGTTGCCAAACAGTACCGAGAGCCATCCGCCCTGTTTGTAGTAGAGAAACTCCACCACTTCCGGCAGGTAGTTCACCTTCACGGTGAGGGTCAGCTGATCTTTGGTCTGCCAGGCTTCGTCCAGCACCACGCCCGGAAAAGCCTGGTGCAGCGCCGCAAGGTATTGTTGACCTAATTTTTCTTCAGACATGCTCAAACTCTCTTAAATCACGCCACCAGCAAGGAGACGAATGCTAAAAACGCAAACCCAAAACCGGCCCAGGTCACGCGTGAAGTGGCGCAAAAACGCAGGCGCGCCATGCTGTTTTCGAACAGGGCAATCACCAGTACGCCAGCGATCAGCTTGACGATGGCAATCACCAGCGCCAGCAGCAGCCCACCTGCGCTGAAGGTCTCCATCTGTCCCCACGGCAGGAATACGCCGACAAACATTTGCAGCACCACCAGCTGTTTCAGGCTGATGCCCCACTTCAGCACCGCGAAGCCGCTGCCGCTGTATTCGGTCAGCGGGCCTTCCTGCAACTCCTGCTCCGCTTCCGCCAGATCGAAAGGCAGTTTGCCCATCTCGATAAAGGTGGCGAACGCGCAGGCGCACAGCGCCAGCATCAGCGGAATGCTGCGTGCTACCGGCCAGTGGTAAATCGTGTCGGTGATATTGCTGATGTGCGTGGAACCGGCCACCTGCGCCGCCACCCACAGGCCGAGCAGCAGGATTGGCTCCACCAGTACGCCGAGCATCGCTTCGCGGCTTGCGCCGATCGCGGTAAATGGACTCCCGGTATCCAGACCGGCAATAGAAAAGAAGAAACGGGCGATCGCAAAGAGGTAGATCAGGGTGATCAGATCGCCCAACTGCGGCAACGGCGAACCAACCGTCACCACCGGCAGCGCGGTGGCGATAGTCAGCATGACACCGACCATCACAAACGGCGTCAGGCGAAAGACCCAGCCGGAATCGGCAGGCGCAACGCTCTGGCGCCCCAACAGTTTGATCAGGTCGCGATACTCCTGCAAAACGCCCGGCCCACGACGGTTGTGCAACCGGGCACGCGCCACGCGGGTAATACCGGACAGCAGCGGCGCTGCGGCGAATAACACCAGCGCCTGAATTAACGGATATAACACACTCATTCTCAGGCTCCTCGTGAAACCACAATCACCACCAGCACCGCCAGCTCAATCAGCGCCAGGCGGCGGAACAGAGCCGGTGCCGCCGCATTCTGCCAGCCCGGAACCAGCGATACCGGGTTAAGCCATTTACGCAACTTAAGTACCAGGGCAAAGGCCTCTTTCACCGGCATGGCGAAACCGTGGGCGGTAATCACCATCGACTGCTCGTGGTCGTAGCCACAGACCCAGGCCGCGCCGCGTGAACGCGACGGCAGACGGTTGCCTTTGAAAATCGCCATGATGATGAACGGCAGCAGCGGACAGGCGATCAGCAGCAGCGCGATCATCGGCTGAGAAACGGTGGTGTTCGCCGTCTCCAGCGGCAGAGGCACGGCGGTGGAGATCAGCGGCAGCAGCCACGGCGCGGCAACGCCGCCCAGCACGCAGCAAATGGCCAGCGCGACGACGCTCACCCCCATCAGGATTGGCGCACAGCAGGTGTTTTCCGCCTCTTTGGTACGCGGCGCGCCAAGGAACGTAACGCCATAGACTTTCGCCATACACATCACCGCCAGCGCACCGGTAATTGCCAGCCCGACGGCCAGCAACGGCCCTAACAGACGGCCAATGAACGCGCCGCTGTTGCCCAGTTTGAAGAAGGACTGATAGATAACCCACTCACCGGCAAACCCGTTCAGCGGCGGCAGCGCGGCCATCGCCATCAGGCCAATCAACATCGCGACAGAAATCACCGGCATACGTTTACCAATACCGCCCAGTTTTTCGATGTCGCGGTGCCCGGTACGGAACCAAATGCTGCCCGCGCCCAAAAACAGCACGCTTTTGAACAGGCTATGGTTGACCAGATGATAGAGACCACCGGTCAGGCCGAGCGCAATCAGCGCCGGTTGATTAAGGGCGATACCGGTGACGCCCGCGCCCAGACCGAGCAGGATAATGCCGATGTTTTCCAGAGTGTGGTACGCCAGCAGACGCTGAATGTTATGTTCCATCAGCGCATACAGACCGCCGACAAACGCGGTGATCATGCCGAGCACCAGCAGCAGAACGCCCCACCACAGCGGCGCATTGCCGCCAATCAGCGATAAAGAGAGAATGCCCAGCAGACCCATTTTCATCACCACGGTAGAGAACAGGGCCGCCGCCGGCGCGCTGGCGTTGGCATGCGCCTGCGGCACCCAACCGTGCAGCGGGATAATCCCGGCCAGCAGACCAAAACCGACTACGCCGAGCAGCCAGATGTCAGAACCGAGCGGCAGCGCCTGGGCGCGCAGATCGAGCAGACGCAGCTCCAGCGTGCCGTAACGCTGCCACACCAGCCAGCAGGCGACAGCCAGCAGCAGCGTACCGATACGCCCCAGCGCAAACCACAGTTTGCCCTCTTTGCTGCAACCGGTAAGAAACACCGCGCACAGCGCCATGATTTCCGCCATCACCACCAGCGTGCCGAGATTGCTGGCGACGACCGCGCAAACTGCCGCCGCCATCAGCAGGTTTACCAGCAGCCCGTTGGCTAACACCTGTGGGTGACGATGCCAGTCGATGTTGTACAGGCTGACGAACAGCCCGCACAGCCCCAGCGTAATCAGCCAGATGGCGTTGAGCGGGGTGATTTGTAAACCATGACCGATCAACGGCATCACGCCGCTGACCGCTGTCGCATTCACCAGGACGGAAACACCCGCCGCCGCGGTATACAGACTGCCGACCGCGCCGCCGACACCGGCGACCCAGCCGCTCAGCGCTTTATGAAAGGAGAACAGAAATGCCAGTACGGCCGCCGCCGCGAACCAGGCCACACCGCTATTGATCAATGAAATTGCGTTCATTTTGCCTCCCCACTTTGCGCCTGCTGAAACAAGGTGAGATCGCCAAAATCGGTGTTGAAGGTCAGCTCACGTTTGCGCTTGCTGGCGCGGGCGATATCCATGTTATTCACCAGGTGTAACGCGTTGGTCGGACACATCCGCACGCAGGCCGGGCCTTGTTCGTCGAAGCTGCACAGATCGCATTTGACCGCGATGGCGCGCACGCCCGGCACCCAGTCCAGCAGCGTGCTGACGCGTGCCGGCGCAGGAGGCGCCGGCGGGGCTTTCGGTGAATTGGCATTCGCCGGAATATGCAGCGGACGGCTGCCGGAAAATTCAATCGCGCCGAACGGGCAGGCAATGCCACACAGCTTGCAGCTTACGCACAGGCTTTCATTCAGCTGTACGGCGCCGTCTACCCGATTGATGGCGTTTACCGGGCACACCACGGCACAGGGCGCATCTTCACAGTGGTGACACAACTGCGGCGCGGATTCTTTTTCATTGAGCATCACTTTCAGCCGCGGCATTGATTGCAGGCCGTGCTGGCGATGCGTCTCTGAACAGGCTGCTTCACAGGTGTGGCAGCCAATACAGAGCGTGGAGTCAGCAATTACAAAACGATTCACCAGGCATTCCTCAGGTGATAGTCATTTTTGACGAAAACATGTCTGAAAAATGTCATTTTCGACACTTATCGACATTCCCATCCCCTCAAACATTCATATGCAGCGTGAAGCGCACGCCGCGAGTAACAACGGGCAGCGCCTCGTGCTTATGCCGCCGGGCTATTTCCCTTTACCAGTTGACGTAAATTCACCGGGCGATTGTTTTCCACGGCGGTGTACAGGCTGTCGTAAACGCTGGCGATTTTTTCGAGATAGTGCTCCAGCACCTGCTCGCGATCGCGGTTACTGACCTTCTCATCAACGAGGCCGTCAATGGTCAATTGCGCTTGTGCAATCAACTGCTTATCTTCACCGTCTTTGGTTTCGACGTAATACTCGATGGTGTGGCTGTTAAAGCCGTCCGCCAGGGTGACGTAAATCGTGAAGTGCTCGAAAAGCACAAAGCACAGATCTTTGTCCGGCGCACAGCTCATGGCGTGATGCAGACGCGCTTTTGATAAGGTGATCCCCTGAACCAGTGAGTTGCAGTAGATTCGCCACTGGTCCAGCAGGCGATGATGCCGCTGCGCGATGTAATCAGCCTTTTCGCTTATTTCCCAAATAGTCATGTCAGGTTACCCGGTTAGCAGAGATAGCCAGCCTTAAGCATTTTCCATGCCAGTTTTTAAACCTTTATTTTTCATGATGATACAAAAACAGCCATCACGTTCGACGCCGTGACGACATGTCATTTCGTCATCGTCGTCATTGTCACAAGCAAGGGAAAAATAACTGGCATATTTATTGCTTATTCAGGGCAATGAATTCGGGAGGCGATATGCACGAAATAACTCTCTGCCAACGGACACTGGAATTAATTGAACAACAGGCCGCAGCGCACGGTGCAAAACGGGTAACTGGGGTCTGGCTCAAAATTGGCGCATTTTCTTGCGTAGAAACCAGCGCTCTCGCCTTTTGTTTTGATCTGGTATGCCGTGGCACCCTGGCGGAAGGTTGTAAACTCCACCTCGAAGAACAAGAAGCCGAATGCTGGTGCGAGTCTTGTCAGCAGTACGTCACGTTACTGACGCAGCGCGTGCGCCGTTGTCCGCAATGCCAGAGCGACACGTTACGCATTGTGGCCGATGACGGGTTGCAGATTCGCCGAATTGAAATAGACAGTAATCCAACGCCGGATAGCGACGCCTGAGCGTCTTATCCGGCCGACAGGAATGGCCTGAGTTGTAGGCTGGATAAGGCAAAGCCGCCATCCGGCAATAGATTTACCGCAAGATAGAGATCAGGAGTGAGCGATGTGTACGACATGCGGTTGCGGTGAAGGCAACCTTTATATAGAGGGAGATGAGCATAATCCCCATTCGGCGTTTCGTAGCGCGCCTTTTGCCCCGGCGGCTCGCCCGGCGCTGAACATCACCGGCGTGAAGACATCCGCCTTTACCCCGAGCCAGACCGCAGAAGGCGATCTGCACTACGGTCACGGTGAAGCGGGAACCCATGCGCCGGGTATGAGCCAGCGCCGGATGCTGGAAGTCGAAATTGACGTGCTGGACAAAAATAACCGTCTGGCCGAGCGCAACCGCGCCCGCTTCGCCGCCCGCCAGCATCTGGTGCTCAACCTTGTCTCCAGCCCCGGTTCCGGTAAAACCACCCTGCTGACCGAAACGCTGATGAAGTTAAAAGACAGCGTGCCGTGCGCGGTGATTGAAGGCGACCAGCAAACGGTCAACGACGCCGCCCGCATCCGCGCGACCGGTACGCCCGCTATTCAGGTCAACACCGGCAAAGGCTGCCATCTTGATGCGCAAATGATTGCCGATGCCGCTCCGCGTCTGCCGCTGGCCGACAACGGTATTCTGTTTATCGAAAACGTCGGCAACCTTGTCTGCCCGGCCAGCTTTGACCTCGGCGAGCGCCATAAAGTGGCGGTGCTTTCCGTCACGGAAGGCGAAGACAAGCCGCTGAAATACCCGCATATGTTCGCCGCCGCTTCGCTCATGCTCCTGAACAAAGTCGATCTGCTGCCGTACCTCAATTTTGACGTTGAGAAGTGCATCGCCAGCGCCCGGGAAGTCAATCCTGACATTGAGATCATCCTCATCTCCGCCACCAGCGGCGAAGGGATGGATCGGTGGCTGAACTGGCTGGAGGCACAGCGATGTGCATAGGCGTTCCGGGGCAAATTCGCTCCATTGACGGCAACCAGGCGAAAGTCGATGTCTGCGGCATCCAGCGCGATGTTGACCTGACGCTGGTTGGCAGTTGCGATGAGAGCGGTGAGCCGCGTCTGGGCCAGTGGGTGCTGGTTCACGTTGGTTTTGCCATGAGTGTGATTAACGAAGCGGAAGCGCGCGACACCCTCGACGCGCTGCAAAACATGTTTGATGTCGAACCGGACGTCGGCGCTTTGTTGTATGGCGAGGAAAAATAATGCGTTTTGTTGACGAATATCGCGCACCGGAACAAGTGATGCAGTTGATTGATCACCTGCGTGAACGTGCCGCGCATCTCCCTTATACCGCCGAACGTCCGCTGCGCATTATGGAAGTGTGCGGCGGTCATACGCACGCCATCTTCAAGTTCGGCCTCGACCAGCTGCTGCCCGACAACGTGGAGTTTATCCACGGCCCCGGCTGCCCGGTGTGCGTGCTGCCGATGGGCAGAATTGACAGCTGCGTGGAGATCGCCAGCCATCCTGAGGTGATTTTCTGCACCTTTGGCGATGCCATACGCGTACCGGGGAAACAGGGTTCGCTATTGCAGGCCAAAGCCCGTGGCGCAGATATCCGCATTGTTTATTCGCCAATGGATGCCCTGAAACTGGCGCAGGAAAACCCAACGCGCAAAGTCGTTTTCTTCGGTCTGGGATTTGAAACCACCATGCCGACCACCGCCATCACGCTGCAACAGGCGAAGCTTCGCAACGTGCAGAACTTTTACTTTTTCTGCCAGCACATCACGCTTATTCCAACGCTGCGCAGCCTGCTGGAGCAGCCGGATAACGGAATTGACGCGTTTCTCGCGCCGGGTCACGTCAGCATGGTGATCGGCACCGACGCCTATAGCTTCATCGCGACGGATTTCCATCGTCCTCTGGTGGTGGCGGGATTCGAACCGCTTGATCTACTGCAAGGCGTCGTCATGCTGGTTGAGCAGAAAATAGCCTCCCATAGCCAGGTTGAGAACCAGTACCGTCGCGTGGTGCCGGATGCCGGTAATCTACTGGCGCAACAGGCTATCGCCGAGGTGTTTTGCGTCAACGGCGACAGCGAATGGCGCGGGCTGGGCGTGATTGAATCATCCGGTGTCCACCTGACGCCAGACTACCAGCGGTTTGACGCCGAAGCGCACTTCCGCCCGGCGCCGCAACAGGTGTGCGACGATCCGCGTGCGCGCTGCGGAGAAGTGCTCACCGGCAAGTGCAAACCGCACCAGTGCCCGTTGTTTGGCACGACCTGTAACCCGCAGACGGCGTTCGGCGCGTTAATGGTCTCCTCCGAGGGGGCATGCGCCGCCTGGTATCAATATCGTCAGCAGGAGTGTGAAGCATGAACAGCGTACAACTTGCCCACGGCAGCGGCGGTCTGGCCATGCAGCAGCTGATTAACAGCCTGTTTATGGAAGCCTTTGCCAACCCGTGGCTGGCTGAGCAGGAAGATCAGGCGCGTCTTGAACTGGCGCAACTGGCGGCGGAAGGCGATCGCCTGGCCTTCTCCACCGACAGCTATGTTATTGACCCGCTTTTTTTCCCCGGCGGCAATATCGGCAAACTGGCGATTTGCGGCACGGCCAACGACGTGGCGGTCAGCGGCGCGATCCCGCGTTATCTCTCCTGCGGCTTTATCCTCGAAGAAGGTCTGCCGATGGAGACGCTGAAAAGCGTGGTGAACAGCATGGCGGCAACCGCGCGCGAAGCCGGTATCGCCATTGTGACCGGTGATACCAAAGTCGTTCAGCGCGGCGCGGCGGATAAGCTGTTCATCAACACCGCCGGGATGGGGGCGATTCCCGCCAATATTCACTGGGGGGCGCAGACATTAAGTGTGGGAGATGTGCTGCTGGTCAGCGGCACGCTCGGCGATCATGGCGCAACGATCCTCAATTTGCGTGAACAACTGGGGCTGGATGGCGAACTGGTCAGCGACTGCGCAGTATTAACCCCGCTTATTCAGACGCTGCGCGATATTCCAGGCGTGAAAGCCTTACGCGATGCGACGCGCGGCGGCGTGAATGCTGTCGCCCATGAGTTTGCCGCCGCCTGCGGCTTCGGTATTGAGCTGTCTGAATCCGCGCTGCCGGTCAAACCGGCGGTGCGCGGCGTTTGCGAACTGCTGGGGCTGGATGCGCTTAACTTTGCCAATGAAGGCAAACTGGTGATCGCCGTTGAGCGCCAGGCCGCAGACGCGGTGCTTGACGCGCTGCGCGCGCACCCGCTGGGCCGCGATGCGGCGCCGATCGGCGAGGTAGTTGAACGCAGAGGCGTTCGCCTGGCCGGTCTGTATGGCGTGAAACGTACCCTTGATTTACCCCACGCCGAACCGTTGCCGCGTATATGCTAGCGCCTGATGGCGCTGTGCTTATCAGGCCTACGGTTCAATGCAGTTTGTAGGCTGGATAAGGCGTTTACGCCGCCATCCGGCAAAGGCGCCTGATGGCGCTGCGCTTATCAGGCCTACGGTTCGACGCAGTTTGTAGGCCGGATAAGGCGTTTACGCCGCCATCCGGCAAAGGTGCCTGATGGCGCTGCGCTTATCAGGCCTACGGTTCGACGCAGTTTGTAGACCGGATAAGGCGTTTACGCCACCATCCGGCAAAGGCGCCTGATGGCGCTACGCTTATCAGGCCTACGGATGGACAGGCCTGCGGTGATACCCAAAATATATTACCTATATCTATAATTTATTTACCGTTTTCGCACCGCATCGCGGTGCTTTTCTGGAAAAGCAACATGTCGTATACACCGATGAGCGATCTCGGACAACAAGGTTTGTTCGACATCACTCGTACATTATTGCAGCAGCCCGACCTGGCGTCGCTCAGTGAAGCGCTTTCGCAACTGGTCAAGCGCTCAGCGCTGGCCGACAGCGCGGCTATTGTGTTATGGCAGCCACAGACACAACGCGCGCGTTATTATGCAACTCGCGAAAATGGTAAACCTGTCGCGTATGAAGACGAAACCGTGCTGGCACACGGCCCGGTTCGGCGCATTCTCTCGCGCCCCGATGCGCTGCACTGCAATCATCACGAATTCAGCGAAACCTGGCCGCAACTGGCGACAAACGGGCTGTACGGTGAATTTGGCCACTACTGTTTGCTGCCGCTGGCCGCTGAAGGGCGCATTTTTGGCGGCTGCGAATTCATCCGCCAAAACGACCAGCCGTGGAGCGAGAAAGAATACGAACGTCTGCAAACCTTCACCCAGATTGTCGCAGTGGTCGCTGAGCAAATTCAGTGTCGGGTCAGCAATAACGTTGACTACGATCTCCTGTGCCGTGAGCGCGACAACTTCCGCATTCTGGTGGCGATCACCAATGCCGTGCTTTCACGACTGGACATCGACGAACTGGTGAGCGAAGTCGCGAAAGAGATCCACCACTACTTTAATATCGATGCCATTAGCATCGTCCTGCACAGCTCCCGCAAAAACAAGCTGAGCATCTATTCCACGCATTATCTGGATGAACATAATCCCGCGCATGAACAAAGCGAAGTGGACGAAGCGGGAACGCTCTCTGAACGGGTTTTCAAAAGCAAAGAGATGCTGCTGATTAACCTGAACGAGCGGGATACGCTTGCGCCGTACGAACGCATGCTGTTCGACACCTGGGGCAACCAGATACAGACCCTGTGTCTGCTGCCGCTGATGTCCGGCAATACAATGCTCGGCGTGCTGAAGCTGGCGCAATGCGAAGAGAAAGTGTTTACCACCGCCAACCTCAAACTGCTGCGCCAGATTGCCGAACGCGTGGCGATTGCCGTGGACAACGCCCTCGCCTATCAGGAGATTCACCGGCTGAAAGAGCGTCTGGTCGACGAGAACCTGGCGCTTACCGAGCAGCTCAATAACGTGGATAGCGAATTTGGCGAGATAATCGGTCGCAGCGAAGCCATGTACAACGTACTCAAGCAGGTGGAGATGGTGGCGCAAAGCGACAGCACCGTCCTGATCCTCGGTGAAACAGGAACCGGTAAAGAGCTGATCGCCAGGGCGATTCATAATCTGAGCGGGCGTAACGCACGGCGAATGGTGAAGATGAATTGCGCGGCGATGCCCGCCGGGCTGCTGGAAAGCGATCTGTTTGGTCACGAGCGCGGCGCCTTTACCGGCGCCAGCGCGCAGCGTATTGGCCGCTTTGAGCTGGCGGATAAAAGCTCGCTGTTTCTTGATGAAGTGGGCGACATGCCGCTGGAGCTACAGCCGAAACTGCTGCGTGTGCTCCAGGAGCAGGAATTTGAACGTCTGGGCAGCAATAAACTGATCCAGACAGACGTCAGGCTGATCGCCGCCACCAACCGCGATCTGAAAAAAATGGTGGCCGATCGTGAGTTCCGCAACGATCTCTATTACCGTCTGAACGTCTTTCCGATCCAGCTCCCGCCGCTGCGCGAGCGCCCGGAGGACATTCCGCTGCTGGTCAAAGCCTTCACCTTTAAAATCGCCCGCCGGATGGGGCGCAACATCAACAGTATTCCTGCCGAAACGCTACGCACGCTGAGCAATATGGAGTGGCCGGGGAACGTCCGCGAGCTGGAAAACGTCGTCGAGCGCGCCGTTCTGCTGACGCGGGGCAACGTGCTGCAACTCTCGCTGCCGGACATAGGAATGCTCACGCCGGGCGCGCCGCCGGTCGCCACCGAAGTCGCCCAGGAGGGCGAGGATGAATTTCAGCTCATTATGCGCGTGTTGAAAGAGACAAATGGCGTGGTGGCGGGGCCAAAAGGCGCCGCGCAGCGTCTGGGGCTGAAGCGCACCACCCTGCTCTCTCGCATGAAACGATTAGGCATTGATAAAGATGCATTGGTATAGCATCTCTGGCTATACTGGCAGATATCTCAACGAAAGGAGGCAGTATGGCGGTATCAGCACGTAATCAACTGACCGGTACGGTTAGCGCAGTCGCAACGGGTGCGGTGAATGATGAAGTTGAACTGACGCTGGCGGGCGGCGCAAAACTGGTGGCGATTGTCACTCACAGCAGCCAGCAGGCGCTGGGTCTGACAAACGGAAAAGACGCCATTGCTTTGATTAAAGCCCCCTGGGTTACTCTGGCAAGCGAAGATTGCGGCCTGAAGTTCTCCGCCCGCAACCAGTTTGCCGGTAGCGTATCTCAGGTGACGGAAGGCGCAGTCAACGCGACTGTACACATCAAAACCGACGCCGGTTTTGAGATTGTGGCCGTTGTCACCAATGAGAGTCAGGAAGAGATGAAACTGGCGCAGGGCAGTCGCGTTATTGCGCTGATTAAGGCGTCAGCGATTCTGATTGCGACCAAAGCGTAATGGTGTTGCCCGATGGCGCTAACGCTTATCGGGCCTACGCAACTGCGATTAACTCCCGCCATCCGGCAAGACACATTTATTTCTTGCGCTGATACTTTTCCGGCAATTCCGGGACGGGGCGTTTGTCATCAATAAGGTGACGGATGGTCAAAATCGGATGGCGCCAGAGCATTCTTGGGCCTGCCCAACGCATGATCTGCTTCATCTCCTCACGCTTCGCGGGCTGATAACAGTGTACCGGACACTGCTTACAGGCCGGTTTTTCCTCGCCAAACACGCACTTATCCAGCCGCTTTTGCGCATAGGCAAACAGCGCATCGTAATGACCTTGCTCGTTTGAGGCCTGCGGGCACTGGCTCTCGTACAGCGCGATCATTTTTTTAATCGTCAGTTTTTCACGAGCAATACGCTTACCGGACATGATGCCTCCACAAATAAGTTGCATAAATAATACACCTTATCTTCTCTCAGGACTATCACCCTAAGGTGACACATCCTTAGCGCTCTACGTAAATAAGAATTATTTTCATTTATCTATGCCTTGTGCTATATAACATAGCAAAGGCTATATTCGATGAATAATTAACCGCATTATGATGAGGGATACTATGCCGCACTTGCTCCGTCTGAAATCCATTCTCCTTGCCAGCGCGCTGGCGATGCTTGCGCTGTCGCCTGCTTATGCAAAAGATAAATTTAAGGTCATCACAACGTTTACCGTCATCGCCGACATGGCGAAAAACGTAGCGGGCGATGCGGCGGACGTCAGTTCAATCACGAAGCCTGGCGCGGAGATCCACGAGTATCAGCCGACGCCCGGCGACATTAAGCGGGCGCAGGGCGCGCAGCTGATCCTCTCTAACGGCCTGAACCTGGAGCTGTGGTTCGCCCGGTTCTACCAGCACTTATCCGGCGTGCCGGAAGTTACGGTATCCAACGGCGTGAAGCCGATGGGCATTACCGAAGGACCGTATAACGGCAAACCCAACCCGCACGCCTGGATGTCGGCGGAAAATGCGCTGATTTACGTGGATAACATTCGCGATGCGCTGGTGAAATACGATCCAGATAACGCCGCAACGTACCAGAAAAACGCCGAAAACTATAAAGCCCAAATCCGCCAGACGCTCGATCCACTACGCGACGCGCTGGCGAAGATTCCTGCCGACAAGCGCTGGCTGGTGACCAGTGAAGGCGCATTTTCCTATCTGGCGCGCGATAACGACCTGAAAGAGCTGTACCTCTGGCCGATCAACGCCGATCAGCAAGGCACGCCTAAACAGGTACGCAAAGTGATCGACGCGATCAGGGAACATCACATCCCGGCGGTGTTCAGCGAAAGTACCGTTTCCGATAAACCAGCCCGCCAGGTCGCGCGTGAATCCGGCGCGCACTACGGTGGTGTGCTATATGTTGATTCTCTGAGCGCTGCCGACGGTCCGGTGCCGACGTATCTGGATCTGCTGCGCGTCACAACTGAAACCATCGTCAGCGGCATCACTGACGGGCTGAGGAGCCAGAAATGAGTCAATCTGCGATTACCGTTGATCGCGTCACGGTGACATATCGCAATGGTCACACTGCCCTGCGGGACACGACGTTTCAGGTGCCTGGCGGCTCGATTGCCGCGCTGGTTGGCGTCAACGGTTCAGGGAAATCGACGCTGTTTAAAGCATTGATGGGGTTTGTCCAACTGGCGAAGGGAGAAATCGCCATCCTGCAACAGCCCGTCAACAAAGCGTTGAAACAGAATCTGATCGCCTATGTCCCGCAATCTGAAGAGGTGGACTGGTCGTTTCCGGTACTGGTGGAAGATGTGGTGATGATGGGGCGCTACGGCCATATGGGGTGGCTGCGCCGCCCCAGCGCGCGCGATCGTGAAAGCGTGGACGCTGCGCTGACGCGGGTGGACATGCTGGAATATCGCTATCGGCAGATTGGCGAGCTTTCCGGCGGGCAGAAAAAACGCGTCTTTCTGGCCAGAGCCATCGCCCAGGACGGGCAGGTTATTCTTCTGGATGAGCCTTTTACCGGCGTTGACGTGAAAACCGAAGCCCGCATTATTGCCCTGTTGCGCGAGCTGCGCGATGAAGGCCGCACCATGTTGGTTTCAACGCATAACCTCGGCTCGGTAACGGAGTTTTGCGATTACACGGTGATGATCAAAGGCACCGTGCTGGCGAGCGGCCCGACGGAAACCACCTTCACCGCTGAAAACCTCGAACTGGCGTTCAGCGGCGTATTGCGTCATGTGGCGCTGAGCGGCGGCGAGGAGCATATCATCACCGACGACGAGCGCCCCTTTATCTCACGGCGCGCGGCAGGCGGAGGAGAATCATCATGAACTGGCTTGTGGAACCGTTCGGCTACCAGTACATGCTCAACGCCATGTGGGTCTCGGCAATGGTCGGCGGCCTGTGCGCCTTTCTCTCCTGCTATCTGATGCTTAAAGGCTGGTCGCTGATTGGCGACGCGCTTTCCCACTCCATCGTCCCCGGCGTGGCGGGCGCGTATATGCTGGGGCTGCCCTTCTCTCTCGGCGCGTTTCTCTCCGGCGGCCTGGCGGCGGGCAGCATGCTTTTTCTCAACCAGCGTTCACGCCTGAAGGAAGACGCGATTATCGGTCTTATCTTCTCCTCTTTCTTTGGCATCGGGCTGTTTATGGTTTCGCTCAATCCGATGTCGGTCAACATCCAGACCATTATCCTCGGCAACGTGCTGGCTATTGCGCCGGAAGATATTCTGCAACTGGCGATCATCGGTACGGTCTCTCTGGTGATTTTGCTGCTGAAGTGGAAAGATCTGATGGTGACTTTTTTCGACGAAAACCATGCGCGATCGATTGGGCTTAACCCCGCCCGGCTGAAGCTGCTGTTTTTCACGTTGCTGTCGGTCTCCACCGTCGCCGCTCTGCAAACCGTCGGCGCTTTTCTGGTGATCTGTCTGGTGGTCACGCCTGGCGCCACCGCCTGGCTGCTGACCGATCGTTTTCCACGCCTGTTAACCATCGCCGTCGCCATCGGCAGCCTGACCAGCTTTTTCGGCGCCTGGCTCAGCTATTGGCTGGATGGTGCGACCGGCGGGATCATCGTCGTCCTGCAAACGCTATTGTTTCTGCTGGCGTTTATCTTCGCCCCGAAACACGGCCTGCTTGCCAACCGCCGTCGTGCGCGCCTGAATAAGGAGACCCCATGCGCTTAACCGCCTTACTGGAACCCTTCCAGTTTGATTTTATGATCAACGCGCTCATGGTCTCGGCAATTGTGGCGATCCCCTGCGCGTTATTGTCGGTGTTTCTGGTGCTGAAAGGCTGGGCGTTAATGGGCGACGCCATGAGTCACGCCGTGTTCCCCGGCATTGTGCTGGCCTATATCGCCGGTATTCCGCTGGCCATCGGCGCGTTTATTGCCGGGCTATTCTGCGCGGTTGCCACCGGCTATCTCGACGATAACAGCCGCATTAAGCGCGATACCATCATGGGAATCGTCTTCTCAGGAATGTTTGGCGCAGGGCTGGTGCTGTACGTTTCTATCCAGTCTGAAGTCCATCTGGATCATATTCTGTTCGGCGATATGCTGGGCGTGTCCATCAGCGATATTCTGCAAACGGCGCTGATTGCGCTGGGTATTGCGCTGATTATCGGGCTAAAATGGAAAGATTTTTTACTGCATGCCTTCGATCCGCACCAGGCAAAAGCCAGCGGCCTTAATACCTCCCTGCTGCATTATGGTCTGTTGTGCATGATCGCGTTGACCATCGTCGCAACGCTGAAATCGGTGGGGATTATTCTTTCCATCTCGCTGTTAATCGCCCCTGGCGCGATTGCGATTTTGCTGACGCGGCGTTTTGCCCGCGCGCTGATGCTGGCGGTCACGCTGTCGGTCGTCACCTCTTTTCTCGGCGTTTATCTGTCGTTTTTCCTCGACAGCGCCCCTGCGCCAACCATCGTAGTATTGTTCACTGCGATCTTCATCGTGGCATTTATTTACGCTACGTTGCGGGAGCGGCGTTCCGAAATGTGGCTCAAACAGCAGTTATAAAAATCAGAAACGGAATAAGGATCGATAAGTCGTCCATCGCTGCTTTCCCTGAAATGCGTATCTCCGTTATCATGTGCCCCTTATGTGATAACAACGAAAAGAAAAAGCATCGCAATCCATTTAAAATCAGGGAACTGGACACGACTCCATGAGTACAATCGATAATCTCGACGCCCATACCCCCATGATGCAGCAGTATCTCAAGCTGAAAGCCCAGCACCCGGAGATCCTGCTGTTTTACCGCATGGGCGATTTTTACGAACTGTTTTACGACGATGCACGCCGCGCCTCGCAATTACTCGATATTTCGCTGACCAAACGCGGCGCATCGGCGGGCGAACCGATTCCGATGGCGGGCATCCCGCATCACGCCGTCGAAAACTACCTTGCGAAGCTGGTCAATCAAGGGGAGTCCGTCGCAATCTGTGAACAGATTGGCGATCCGGCCACCAGCAAAGGCCCGGTTGAACGTAAGGTCGTGCGCATCGTTACGCCTGGCACTATCAGCGATGAAGCGCTGTTGCAGGAGCGCCAGGACAACCTGCTGGCCGCCATCTGGCAGGACAGCAAAGGCTACGGTTACGCCACGCTGGACATCAGCTCCGGGCGTTTTCGCTTAAGCGAACCGGTTGACCGTGAAACGATGGCCGCAGAATTACAGCGCACTAACCCGGCAGAACTGCTGTACGCCGAAGATTTTGCCGAAATGGCGCTGATCGACGGCCGCCGTGGTTTACGCCGTCGCCCGCTGTGGGAATTTGAAATCGATACCGCTCGCCAGCAGCTAAACCTGCAATTTGGTACACGGGACCTGATCGGCTTTGGCGTAGAGAACGCACCACGCGGACTGTGCGCCGCAGGCTGTCTGTTGCAGTACGTCAAAGACACCCAGCGCACTTCACTGCCACACATTCGCTCCATTACGATGGAACGCCAGCAGGACAGCATCATTATGGATGCCGCCACGCGCCGCAACCTGGAGATCACCCAGAACCTGGCGGGCGGCGTGGACAATACGCTGGCTTCGGTGCTCGACTGCACCGTCACGCCAATGGGCAGCCGTATGCTCAAACGCTGGCTGCATATGCCGGTGCGCGACACGAAAACCCTGATCGAACGTCAGCAGACCATTGGCGCGTTGCAGGATGTGACCAGTGAATTGCAACCGGTGCTGCGTCAGGTGGGCGACCTGGAGCGTATCCTCGCCCGTCTGGCCTTGCGTACCGCCCGACCACGCGATCTCGCCCGTATGCGTCACGCCTTCCAGCAGTTACCGGAACTGCGCGCACAGCTTGAAACCGTAACCAGCGCCCCCGTGCAGAACCTGCGCGAGAAAATGGGCGAGTTTACCGAACTGCGCGATCTGCTGGAACGCGCCATTATCGATGCGCCGCCGGTTCTGGTGCGCGACGGCGGCGTTATTGCGCCGGGCTACAACGAAGAACTGGACGAATGGCGCGCGCTGGCTGACGGGGCGACCGACTATCTCGATCGTCTGGAAATACGCGAGCGTGAACGTACCGGGCTGGATACGCTGAAAGTCGGCTTTAACGCCGTACACGGTTATTACATCCAGATCAGCCGTGGGCAAAGCCACCTGGCGCCCATTAACTACGTCCGCCGTCAGACGCTGAAAAACGCCGAGCGCTACATTATTCCCGAGCTGAAAGAGTACGAAGACAAAGTTCTGACCTCTAAAGGCAAAGCGCTGGCGCTGGAAAAACAGCTTTATGACGAGCTGTTCGATCTGCTGCTCCCTCACCTGGCAGAGCTGCAACAGAGCGCCAATGCGCTGGCTGAGCTGGACGTGCTGGTCAACCTGGCTGAACGCGCGTATACGCTGAATTATACCTGTCCGACTTTTAGCGATAAGCCCGGCATTCGTATTACCGAAGGTCGCCATCCGGTTGTCGAGCAGGTGCTGAACGAGCCGTTTATCGCCAACCCGCTGAACCTTTCCCCGCAGCGCCGAATGTTGATTATCACCGGGCCGAACATGGGGGGTAAAAGCACCTATATGCGTCAGACCGCGCTGATTGCGCTGCTGGCGTATATTGGCAGCTACGTGCCAGCGCAAAGCGTTGAGATTGGCCCGATTGACCGCATCTTTACCCGCGTAGGCGCGGCGGACGATCTGGCTTCCGGTCGTTCAACCTTCATGGTCGAGATGACCGAAACCGCCAATATTTTGCACAACGCGACCGAAAACAGTCTGGTTTTGATGGACGAAATCGGGCGCGGCACATCAACCTATGACGGCCTGTCGCTGGCGTGGGCGTGTGCGGAAAATCTGGCGAATAAGATCAAAGCGTTGACGCTGTTCGCCACCCACTACTTCGAACTGACGCAGTTGCCGGAGAAAATGGAAGGCGTCGCGAATGTGCATCTGGACGCGCTGGAGCACGGCGATACCATCGCCTTTATGCACAGCGTGCAGGACGGGGCGGCAAGCAAGAGTTACGGTCTGGCGGTAGCTGCGCTGGCGGGCGTGCCGAAAGAGGTGATCAAACGCGCGCGGCAAAAGCTGCGCGAGTTGGAAAGCCTCTCGCCGAATGCCGCCGCGACCCAGGTGGATGGTACGCAGATGTCGCTGCTGTCGGTTGCGGAAGAGACCTCTCCTGCCGTTGAAGCGCTGGAGAACCTCGACCCTGACTCTCTGACGCCACGCCAGGCGCTGGAGTGGATCTACCGGTTGAAGAGTCTGGTGTAAATCAGAAACGCCCGGTGGCGCTACGCTTACCGGGCCTACAAGAAGCATCGCAATACGTAGGCCGGATAAGGCGCCAGCCGCCATCCGGCTTTTTTATTAACGCTTATCTTCCGCCAGCAGCGGTGGAATGCCCGGCACCATCGGCGCTTGATCAATATCTTTCTGCGTCATGCGAAACGCTTGCGGGTAATGTTCACGGCTGGTACGGCGTAGCGGCTCGGTATCACGCCAGGTGTACAGACAATGCTGGCACTGATACACCGTCCAGATCCCTTTGACCGGAGAGGTCGCCATCAATTCAATATGTTCATCAGTGCAACGTGGACAAATCATCTGCTACTCCTTATTTACGGTTGGCCAGCATGGCAGTCAGCTTTTCAGCCCAGGCTTTGGTTTCCGGTAAATCACATACCGGCTGGCTGTAGTGGCCGCGATTATCCGGCGCAACCGGCGTTGTGGCGTCGATGATCAGTTTGTCAGTGATCCCCGCCGGGCTTGAGCCTGGGTCCAGTTCCAGCACCGACATGTTCGGCAGCTGCACCAGATCGCCTGCCGGGTTGACCTTCGACGACAGCGCCCACATCACCTGCGGCAGGTTGAACGGATCGACATCCTCATCAACCATAATCACCATCTTCACATAGCCCAGACCGTGCGGCGTGGTCATTGCCCGCAGGCCGACCGCGCGGGCAAACCCGCCGTAGCGTTTTTTGGTTGAGATAATCGCCAGCAGACCGTGGGTATACATGGCGTTAACCGCCTGCACTTCCGGGAACTCCGCTTTCAACTGCTGATACAGCGGCACACAGGTCGCTGGCCCCATCAGGTAGTCGATTTCAGTCCACGGCATCCCGAGGTAGAGCGATTCAAAAATCGGTTTAGTGCGATAAGACACTTTGTCGATGCGCACTACCGTCATATTGCGCCCACCAGAATAGTGGCCGGTAAACTCGCCAAACGGCCCTTCAATTTCACGCTTACGGCTTTCGATCACCCCTTCAAGGATCACTTCTGAACCCCACGGCACATCAAAGCCGGTCAGCGGCGCGGTGGCGATCGGATATGGGCTTTCGCGCAGCGCGCCCGCCATTTCATACTCAGACTGATCGTATTTCAGCGGCGTGGCGCCCATCAGAGTGATGATCGGATCGTTACCGAGCGTAATAGCAATCGGCAGATCTTCGCCACGCTCTTCCGCCTTATGCAGATGCAGCGCGATATCGTGCATTGGCACCGGTTGCAGGCCCAGCTTGCGCTTGCCTTTCACTTCCATCCTGTAAATACCCACATTCTGCTTGCCGAAGTGATCCGGGTCGAGCGGATCGCGGGAGACGACACAGGCTTTATCCAGATAGAAGCCGCCATCGCCATCGTTGAGGCGAAACAGCGGCAGAATATCAAACAGGTTGATCGCCTCGCCATCAACGGTGTTTTCCGCCCACGCCGGGTTGACACGGCGCTCGGGGGCGACGGGGAACGTGTCCCAGCGGCGGATAAATTCATCAATTTGCTTTTTTACTGGCGTATTAGGCGGCAAGCCTAAAGAGATGGCATGGTTCTGCCAGGAGCCAATAGTGTTCATCGCCACGCGCGCATCCGTGAAGCCACGGATATTGTCGAACCACAGCGCCGGCGCTCCGTCGCCAATGCGCCCGGTTGCGTTAGCCGCAGCAGCCAGATCCGGCTCTGCATTCACTTCTTCACTGATTTTCAGCAGTTGCCCCTGCTCGTCGAGCGCCTGCAAAAAGCTGCGTAAGTCATCAAATGCCATTATTCATTCTCCTGTGAAAAATTCTGCGCCTGCTGCAACCCCTGCCAGCGCCGGGCACGCGGATGCTCCAGACC
Organism: Citrobacter sp. CK206; assembly: GCF_030333125.1. Taxonomy (NCBI): domain Bacteria; kingdom Pseudomonadati; phylum Pseudomonadota; class Gammaproteobacteria; order Enterobacterales; family Enterobacteriaceae; genus Citrobacter; species Citrobacter sp. CK206. Next base: position 515,078 of record NZ_JAOWGM010000023.1, on the reverse strand, counting down.
AAACTGATCCAGCACACGCGCCACAATATGCTGCGTAATATCATCAATGGTTTGCGGATGGTTGTAGAAAGCAGGCATGGGCGGCACCATCGCGACCCCCATGCGAGAAAGGGCGAGCATGTTTTCCAGATGGATCGTGCTGAGCGGCATTTCACGCGGCACCAGCACCAGTTTGCGCCCTTCTTTCAGCACCACATCGGCGGCACGGCCAACTAACCCCTCGGCATATCCTGCGCGAATCCCCGCCAGCGTTTTCATACTGCAAGGAATAATGATCATGCCGTCGGTGCGAAATGAGCCGGAAGAGATCGTCGCCGCCTGATCCGCCGGGTTATGGCAGTAATCAGCCAGTCCGGCAACATCTCGCGCACTGTAAGGCGTTTCCAGCTCAATGGTCGTTTTGGCCCACTTAGACATTACCAGGTGTGTTTCTACTGTCGGCATTTGCCGCAGCGCCTGTAGCAACGCAATGCCTAGCGGCGCCCCCGTTGCGCCAGTCATCCCCACAATCAGTCTCATTCATCACTCCATTTTTGTTCGTATACGAACGTTTTAGATAAAATACGCTACCCGGAATACCTGGACAAGCTTCATTCCCCATAGCCGCACGGAGAGCTAAAAGATTGAGCATTATAAAAATTGCTACAACCCGTTATGATAGCAACAGATATTTTGCCAGGAGCGCACATGGAGTTACGAAACACAGCGTTTCATCTGTTACGTCAGCTTTTTCAACAGCATACGTCCCGCTGGCAGCACGAATTACCGGAACTGACCAAGCCACAGTATGCGGTAATGCGCGCTATTGCTGAGCATCCAGGCATTGAGCAGATTGCCCTAATGGAGGCGGCGGTCAGTACAAAAGCGACGCTGGCGGAGATGCTAAGCCGAATGGAAAGCCGGGGACTGGTGACGCGGGAAAGCGATCCACAAGATAAACGCCGCCGCTTTGTTTATCTCACTGGCGAAGGAGAAACGCTGCTGACCGGCGCCATACCGTTGGGGGATCGTGTGGATGATGAATTTTTAGGGCGCCTGAGCGACGATGAGCGTGAGCAGTTCACGCAGCTGGTGCGCAAGATGATGGGGTAAAGTCAGCCTGGGATATTTTTGTCGGCCCGATAAGCAAAGCGCCATCGGGCAATAAGTGCCGGATGACGGCTACGCCTTATCCGGCCTACGAACTGACGGCCAAAGAAAAAGGCCAGTCTCACGACTGGCCTTTTTTTGACGAATAATCACTTACTCACGGAACAGCGCTTCGATATTCAGCCCCTGAGTCTGCAAAATTTCGCGCAGACGACGCAGGCCTTCAACCTGAATCTGACGAACACGTTCACGGGTGAGACCAATTTCACGCCCCACATCTTCCAGTGTCGCCGCTTCATACCCCAGCAGACCGAAACGACGTGCCAGCACTTCACGCTGTTTGGCGTTCAGTTCGAACAGCCATTTGACGATACTCTGTTTCATATCATCATCTTGCGTGGTGTCTTCCGGGCCGTTCTCTTTTTCATCGGCCAGGATATCCAGCAACGCTTTTTCGGAATCACCACCCAGCGGGGTGTCTACCGAGGTTATGCGCTCGTTGAGACGAAGCATACGGCTGACGTCATCAACCGGTTTATCCAGTTGCTCTGCTATCTCTTCCGCGCTCGGTTCGTGGTCCAGTTTATGCGACAACTCTCGTGCGGTACGCAGATAGACGTTCAGCTCTTTAACAATGTGAATCGGCAGTCGAATCGTACGGGTTTGGTTCATAATGGCCCGTTCGATCGTCTGGCGAATCCACCAGGTAGCGTATGTTGAGAAACGGAACCCACGTTCAGGGTCAAACTTCTCGACGGCACGGATAAGCCCCAGATTGCCCTCTTCAATCAGGTCCAGCAACGCCAGTCCACGATTGCCATAACGGCGGGCAATTTTTACCACCAGACGCAAGTTACTCTCAATCATGCGACGGCGAGAGGCAACATCTCCACGCAGTGCGCGACGCGCAAAATAAACTTCTTCTTCGGCCGTTAACAGTGGCGAATAACCAATCTCACCAAGGTAAAGCTGAGTCGCGTCCAACACACGCTGTGTGGCCCCTTGCGATAACAGCTCCTCTTCAGCCAGGTCGTTATCACTGGGTTCCTCTTCACTCAAGGCTTTTTCGTCAAAAGCCTCTACTCCGTTCTCATCAAATTCCGCGTCTTCATTTAAATCATGAACTTTCAGCGTATTCTGACTCATAAGGTGGCTCCTACCCGTGATCCCTGGACGGAACTAGCAAGTGCAAGCCTGGTTCCGCCGAATTATCGCTGCGGTAAATAGCGCAGCGGGTTTACGGATTTCCCCTTGTAACGAATTTCAAAATGCAAGCGTGTAGAACTGGTTCCGGTGCTACCCATGGTAGCGATTTTTTGCCCCGCCTTAACTTCTTGTTGTTCCCGGACCAGCATCGTATCGTTATGGGCGTAGGCACTCAGGTAATCATCGTTGTGTTTGATGATAATAAGATTACCGTAACCGCGCAGCGCGTTACCGGCATATACGACGCGTCCATCTGCGGTCGCGACAATAGCCTGTCCTTTACTGCCTGCAATGTCGATCCCTTTGTTGCCACCTTCGGTAGCCGCGAAGTTTTCGATCACTTTGCCTTCAGTCGGCCAGCGCCATGTGGAGATTGGCGAACTGGTTGACGTACTGCTTGCAGTCGGTTCGGTTGTGCTCGCTGTTGGTGCCGTTACAGGCGCTGTGACCACGGTCCCAGCAGGCTTGTTGTTCGGCAACATTTTATTAGCACTTTGTTCACCTGAATCCTCAGAATACGTAATTGTCGGTTTCGACGCAACTACAACGGTGGAATTTTGTGCAGGTTTGGTCACAACTCCTTGCTCTACTGCATCCGCCTGCGTAATCGCGTTGCCGCCGGTAATTGGCGTGCCTGAGGCATTGCCGACCTGGAGCGTTTGCCCCACATTCAGGCCGTATGGGGCCGGAACGTTGTTACGCTGAGCAAGGTCGCGGAAATCGTTCCCGGTGATCCAGGCGATATAAAAAAGCGTGTCGCCTTTTTTAACGGTGTATGTGCTGCCGCCGGTGTAGCTGCCTTTCGGAATGTTCCCATACTGGCGGTTGTACACGATACGGCCATTTTCCATTTGCACAGGCTGCTCAGCGACCGGCTGGATCTGCCGGGACTGGGCAACCGGTTGAACAGGCTGCACGGGCTGAATCTGCGGCGTTTGTTGCGCCGTTGTCCCCATTTTGGGCGGCGGCGTGATCAGCATCCCGGAGCTGGTGCTCGACGGGGTATTACCATTAACTGAGCTTACCGGCGCAGGAGGATTCGAAGAATTGGAACAACCTGCCAGCCATAGCGAAACCAGCGACAATGCCGCAATGCGGCTAACGGTGAATTTTGGGCTTCCCGCGCTCATTTATCCCCCAGGAAAAATTTGGTTAACAACCAGTGACGTAATAACCGTGCAAGGCATCGGCCTGGACGCTGGAAACGTCCCCACAATACGCTTACCCTTTATAAAATAACCAGGAAAAATCCGGGTATTAAAGGATGCTTAAGCGAGTTCGCCTTTCACTAAAGGCACAAAGCGGACGGCCTCCACGGTATCGATAATAAATTCGCCTCCCCGGCGACGCACCCGTTTCAAGAACTGATGCTCCTCACCCACGGGTAAAACGAGAATCCCGCCTTCATCCAGTTGCGTCATTAACGCCGTCGGAATTTCCGGCGGAGCTGCCGTCACGATGATGGCGTCAAACGGGGCGCGAGCCTGCCAACCTTGCCATCCATCGCCATGACGAGTTGAAACATTGTGTAAATCAAGCTGTTTCAGGCGACGACGCGCCTGCCATTGCAGCCCTTTAATGCGCTCCACCGAGCACACATGCTGTACCAGATGCGCGAGAATCGCCGTCTGATACCCGGAGCCAGTGCCGATCTCCAGCACTCTGGATTGCGGCGTCAGCTCAAGCAATTCTGTCATTCGCGCCACCATATAGGGCTGCGAAATGGTCTGCCCCTGGCCAATCGGCAAAGCGATATTGTCCCAGGCTTTATGTTCAAACGCTTCATCAATGAATTTTTCACGCGGGACGGCGGCAAGCGCATCCAGCACTTGCTCATCTTTGATGCCCTGAGCGCGCAATTGTTCAAGAAGAGTGTGTACGCGTCTGCTTACCATTGCGCGTCAACTCCCACGCTGTCTAACCAGTCCGAAACCACATCATGCGCGCTATACGCCGTTAAATCCACATGCAGCGGGGTAACGGAGACATAGCCCTCATCCACCGCTGCAAAATCGGTGTCCGGCCCGGCGTCGCATTTGCCGCCCGGCGGGCCGATCCAGTACAGCGTGTTGCCGCGCGGGTCCTGCTGTGGAATAACCTGATCGGCCGGATGGCGGCTGCCGCAGCGGGTTACGCGAATGCCTTTGATTTGATCCAGCGGCAGATCCGGGACATTGATATTCAGAATGCGTCCGGTACGCAGCGGCTCCCGACGTAATGCACGCAAAATAGAGCAGGTTACCGCTGCCGCCGTCTCATAGTGCTGATGGCCGTCAAGCGATACCGCCAGCGCGGGAAAACCCAGGTGACGGCCCTCCATCGCTGCGGCGACGGTCCCGGAATAGATGACATCATCGCCCAGATTGGGGCCCGCGTTAATGCCTGAAACCACAATATCCGGGCGCGGACGCATCAGCGCGTTCACGCCCAGGTAGACGCAGTCGGTCGGTGTGCCCATCTGCACGGCGATATCGCCGTTATCAAAGGTAAAGGTACGAAGCGAGGATTCCAGCGTCAGCGAGTTTGACGCGCCACTGCGGTTACGATCCGGGGCGACGACCTGTACGTCAGCAAACTCACGCAGCGCTTTCGCCAGCGTTTGTATACCGGGCGCGTGGACCCCATCATCGTTACTCAGCAATATGCGCATAATCACCCATTGTGTTAATCAGTTCCCTTACGACGCTGGTGGCGAAACTGCCTGCCGGTAGCCAGAAGCGCAGCTCAACGGTGACGTCATCCCACCAGTTCCAGCGTAATTGTTGCGGATAGAGCAGCATCGCCCTGCGCGCCGCTTCAACCTTTTCGCGTAGCAGTAACGATTGCAGTTCGCCCTCATCCGCAATGGCAGCCTCTTCAAACGCCAGCGCGTCGCGCAGGGTTCCCCACTCGCCGCTACCGGGAAGCGCCGCCGTAATCATCAGTTCTTTTTCGTCAACGCGACGCTGCAATTCCGCCTGTTCTTCCTGCGTGGCCACAAACCAGCTCCCGCGCCCCGCTAATTGTAGCGCATCGCCATCAACAACTTGATTAAAGTCTGGTTTTTTCACGCGTTCGTTGACGATCTGATTAAACAACGCACTGCGGGCCGCCGACAACCAAAAACTGCGTTTATTGCGATCGCGCACCGGCGCATTGCTTTGCGCCCAGCGCAGCGCGCCTTGCAGGTTGCTGCCGCCAATACCGAATCGCTGCGCGCCAAAATAGTTTGGTACGCCGCGCGTATTGATGGCCTGTAGCCGGGCTTCGACATCATCACGATGGCTGACTTCACGCAGCACCAGCGTAAACGCGTTGCCCTTCAGCGCGCCTAAACGCAGCTTACGTTTGTGACGCGCGTACTCCAGCACTTTACAGCCTTCAATCTGGAATGCGCTCAGGTCTGGCATCTCTTTGCCCGGCACGCGCGCGCACAGCCACTGTTCAGTGACGGCATGCTTGTCTTTCTGCCCAGCAAAGCTCACTTCACGGGCATGAATTTTAAGGAATTTCGCCAGCGCATCGGCCACAAAACGGGTGTTACAACCGTTTTTCAGAATGCGAACCAGAATATGTTCGCCTTCGCCATCTGGCTCAAAACCTAAATCTTCAACCACCACAAAATCTTCCGGGTTCGCTTTAAGCAGCCCGCTGCCCTGCGGCTTTCCGTGGAGGTACGTCAGGTTTTCAAACTCGGTCATTTCGCGGCCTTAATCAGTAGCGCCACCGCTTCGCAGGCAATCCCTTCCCCACGCCCGGTGAACCCGAGTTTCTCCGTGGTGGTCGCCTTGACGTTGACATCATCCATATGACAACCAAGATCTTCCGCGATAAACACGCGCATTTGCGGGATATGCGGCAGCATCTTCGGCGCCTGGGCGATAATGGTCACGTCCACGTTACCAAGGGTATAGCCTTTGGCCTGAATGCGTCGCCATGCTTCCCGCAGCAATTCGCGGCTGTCCACGCCTTTAAAGGCCGGATCGGTATCCGGGAAAAGTTTGCCGATATCGCCAAGCGCCGCCGCGCCGAGCAGCGCATCGGTCAGCGCATGCAGCGCCACGTCGCCATCAGAATGCGCCAGCAGCCCTTTATCATACGGGATGCGCACGCCACCAATGATAATTGGGCCTTCTCCGCCAAAAGCGTGTACGTCAAAACCGTGTCCGATTCGCATCATGCATTCTCCTGATATACACATCATCCTTCAAGCTGCCTCTTTGTTGGCTGCCTTTGTTCACCCCAGTCACTTACTTATGTAAGCTCCTGGGGATGCACTCAATTGCCGCCTCGATGCAGCCTGAATGATTTTGTGTCTAGATTGTTCGGGTCAGATAAAATTCCGCAAGCGCCAGATCTTCCGGGCGGGTGACTTTTATATTATCAGCCCGGCCTTCAACCAGTTGGGGATGAAAACCACAATACTCCAGCGCGGACGCCTCATCGGTAATGGTCGCGCCTTCGTTCAGCGCACGGCTCAGGCAATCGTGCAGCAGCTCGCGTGGGAAGAATTGCGGCGTTAACGCGTGCCACAGGTCGGTACGCTCTACGGTATGCGCAATGGCGGCTTTACCCGGCTCGGCGCGTTTCATGGTGTCGCGTACCGGAGCGGCGAGGATTCCACCCGTGCGGCTGGTTTCGCTAAGCGAGAGCAGGCGCGCCAGGTCATCCTGATGCAGACAAGGCCGGGCGGCGTCATGCACCAGCACCCACTGCGCGTCACCGGCCGCCCGTAAGCCTGCCAGTACGGAATCGGCGCGCTCGTCGCCCCCGTCCACGACGGTGACCTGCGGATGTTGCGCCAGAGGAAGTTCGGCGAAGCGGCTGTCGCCAGGGCTGATTGCGATAACGACGCGCGTCACCCGGGGATGCGCCAGCAGCGCATGCACCGAGTGTTCAAGAATGGTTTTATTGCCAATAGAGAGATATTGCTTAGGACATTCCGTTTGCATTCGGCGGCCAAATCCGGCAGCCGGTACCACAGCGCAAACGTCCAATAAAGTGGCTGCCATGTCATTTCCTGGGCTGATTTATCGATTAGTTTGCCCCGCAGCCTGAGCACGTTTAGACGCGTCAGGCACCAGACGGTAAAAAGTTTCGCCCGGTTTGGTCATGCTGAGTTCATTACGCGCGCGCTCCTCGATCGCTTCCTGGCCGCCATTGAGATCGTCAATTTCGGCGAAAAGCTGATCGTTACGCGCTTTAAGTTTCGCATTCGTAGCTTGCTGCGCAGCCACATCATCGTTGACGCGGCTGTAGTCATGTATGCCGTTCTTACCGAACCACAGCGAATACTGCAACCAGACCAGTAAAGTCAGCAGCAGCAGCGTTAGTTTACCCATCCTGCCCCCTGAAAAACGGCACCATCATCCCATAACTTTCCCAGAGACTCTACTCTGAGGCGGGAATGCCGCGACAACGCGGGCAAATGTACCACATTTATCCGCCGATCCGCATATCTCGTGCAGGGAGAACATAATCTTATTGTTGGTTACGGTTTGAATTATGGCCGTCATGAAAAGGGAGGGCTGACCTACCCCAACAGCCACATGAAGAGCGCGCCAAACATCGCGCCTACCGTTAATAGCGTAGCCGTAATGCTGTAGAACAGTTTGCCGCTCATGATTGAATGCAGGGCCACGCCGACCACAACCGCAACGGGCATGAGCGCCAGGAAAAAGGGCCAGGTATAGAGGAAGAAAAACAGCGTGTTAGGGCCATAGATGAGAAAGGGAATTCCCAACGCCAGCAGCCACGAGGCAAAACCGACCACGGCGCCCGGCAGTGACCAGGTTGTGTCGTCGTCGGTCGTGAGGGCATCTGACCTTGTGATAGTAATGTTATGGCTATTACGCATATCGAATCCTGTAACCTTGACTCACCGGGCATACAAGCCCGGCGGTGTCTCAGGATCTGATAATATCGCCCTGTCTCAGTAGATCTAATAATTGGGCAACCAAATTTGTTACTAATTGTTCACCATCCAGATGAACTTCAGGCGATTCAGGCGTTTCATATACCGAATCAATGCCGGTGAAATTACGCAGTTCACCCGCCCTGGCCTTCTTGTACAGCCCTTTAGGATCACGCGCTTCACAGGTTGCCAGCGGCGTATCGACAAAAACCTCGATAAACCGCCCCTCCCCGATGCGCTCGCGCACCATCTGCCGCTCCGCGCGATGCGGCGAAATAAACGCCGTCAGCACCACCAGCCCGGCATCCACCATCAGGTTCGCAACCTCCCCCACCCGACGGATATTCTCTTTACGGTCTGCGTCGCTAAAGCCAAGATCGCTGCACAGGCCGTGACGGACATTATCGCCATCCAGCAGCCAGGTGCTGACGCCCAGCTTATGCAGGGCCTCTTCCAGCGCGCCTGCAACCGTTGATTTCCCCGAACCGGAAAGTCCCGTAAACCAGACCACAGCCCCTTTATGCCCATGCAGCGCTTCACGATCTTCGCGCGTCACCGCATGGGCATGCCAGACGACGTTTTCGTCATGCAGCGCCATTACTTGCCTCCCAGCAAATCACGCGCGCCCCAGTGCGGGAAGTGGCGACGGATCAGCGCGTTCAGTTCCAGCTCAAAATCGCTGAACCCGGAAGGCGTCGCGGCGGTGCGCTCAATAGGCTCACGCACCAGCCCCGCGCCAACGGTCACGTTGGACAGCCGGTCGATGATGATTAACCCGCCAGTGACCGGGTTCTGCTGGTATGTATCCAGCACTAACGGTTCGTCAAAAGTCAGTTCGACCAGGCCGATACCGTTCAACGGCAGGCTTTCCACCTCGCGCTGGGTCAGGTTGTTGATATCAACCTGATGGCGAATGGCATCGACGCGCGCACGGGTCTTTTTACCGGCAATCTTGATGTCATAACTCTGCCCGGCCGATAGCGGTTGTTCCGCCATCCATACCACATCAACGGCGGCGCTCTGTACGGCTGGCAGGTTTTCGCCTGCATCCAGCAACAGATCGCCACGGCTGATGTCAATTTCATCTTTCAGCACCAGCGTAATCGCTTCACCGGCGTGCGCCTCTTGCAGATCGCCATCAAAGGTGACGATGCGCGCCACGTTGGATTCAACGCCGGACGGCAGAACTTTGACACGCTGCCCGACCTTCACGCTGCCGGAGGCCAGCGTTCCGGCATAACCACGGAAATCGAGGTTCGGACGGTTCACATACTGTACCGGGAAGCGCATCGGCTGGGTGTCAACAACCCGCTGGATCTCAACCGTCTCCAGCACTTCCAGCAGCGTCGGGCCGTTGTACCACGGCATACTGGCGCTCTGGGTCGCGACGTTATCCCCTTCCAGCGCAGAGAGCGGCACAAAGCGGATGTCCAGGTTCCCCGGCAGCTGCCCGGCAAACGTCAGGTAGTCTTCGCGAATACGGGCGAACGTCTCCTCGCTGAACCCCACCAGATCCATCTTGTTGATCGCCACCACCAGGTGCTTAATGCCCAGCAGCGTAGAGATAAAACTGTGGCGGCGGGTCTGATCCAGCACGCCTTTGCGGGCGTCGATCAGCAGGATCGCCAGATCGCAGGTCGATGCGCCGGTCGCCATGTTACGCGTGTACTGCTCGTGCCCTGGCGTGTCGGCAATAATAAATTTGCGTTTCTCGGTCGAGAAATAGCGGTATGCCACATCAATGGTAATTCCCTGCTCGCGCTCAGCCTGCAACCCGTCGACCAGCAGCGCCAGATCGAGTTTTTCACCCTGCGTGCCATGACGCTTACTGTCGTTATGCAGCGACGAGAGCTGATCTTCATAAATCTGACGCGTATCGTGCAGCAGTCGGCCAATCAGCGTGCTTTTACCGTCATCGACGCTGCCGCAGGTCAAGAAACGCAGCAGGCTTTTGTGTTGCTGGGCAACCATCCAGGCTTCGACGCCGCCTTCATTAGCGATTTGTTGTGCAAGTGTGGTGTTCATGGCGGCTCCTTAGAAATACCCCTGACGTTTCTTCAGCTCCATTGAGCCCGCCTGGTCGCGGTCAATCACGCGCCCCTGACGTTCACTGGTGGTCGAGACCAGCATCTCTTCAATAATTTCCGGCAGCGTCTGCGCGCTGGATTCCACCGCCCCCGTGAGTGGCCAGCAGCCGAGGGTACGGAAACGCACCATGCGTTTTTTGATCACCTCGCCGGGTTGCAGGTCAATACGATCGTCATCGATCATCATCAGCATGCCGTCGCGCTCCAGCACCGGGCGCTCAGCGGCCAGGTACAGCGGCACGATCTCGATGTTTTCCAGCCAGATGTACTGCCAGATATCCTGTTCGGTCCAGTTAGAGAGCGGGAAAACGCGGATGCTTTCGCCTTTGTTAATCTGCCCGTTATAGTTGTGCCATAGCTCCGGGCGCTGGTTTTTCGGGTCCCAGCGGTGAAAGCGGTCGCGGAAGGAGTAAATACGCTCTTTGGCGCGCGACTTCTCTTCGTCGCGGCGCGCGCCGCCGAACGCGGCATCAAAGCCATATTTATCCAACGCCTGTTTCAACCCTTCGGTTTTCATAATATCGGTGTGTTTAGCGCTGCCGTGAACGAACGGGTTAATCCCCATCGCCACCCCTTCCGGGTTTTTATGCACCAGCAGTTCACAACCGTAGGCCTTTGCGGTGCGATCGCGGAATTCGTACATCTCACGAAACTTCCAGCCGGTATCAACGTGCAGCAGCGGAAACGGCAACGAGCCTGGATAAAACGCTTTACGCGCCAGATGCAGCATGACGCTGGAATCTTTACCGATGGAATACATCATCACCGGATTAGAAAATTCGGCGGCCACCTCGCGAATGATATGGATGCTTTCCGCTTCCAGCTGCCGCAGGTGGGTGAGTCGTTTTTGGTCCATAACCGTTCCTTTGCAATACCGCTATTTTGCTAAACATTCAGATAACACGACTATAGGGAGCGCAGGAGAACGAATGAAATTACGAATTGGAATGAGTAGTTCCTCAAAGGAATAACGATTTGAGAAAGCAAATATCAAAAAGTGCTTAACCCACCGAATTTAGGGCATTTCAGAGCAAATGAAATTGTTTTACGGCAATCACGGTTTCATACTAAGCGGGTAAAAATTTCTGCTCTGTATTTAAGGACTCACTATGTTTTCCGCATCGCGCCTCCGTGCAGCGCTCCTGGCGCTCGGCGTATGCTTTATCCTTCCCGCGCAGGCAACGTCACCGAAGCCTGGCGATATCGCCACTATTCAGGCACGACACATTGCAACATTCTTTCCCGGCAGAATGACCGGAACACCGGCGGAGATGCTCTCTGCCGATTATTTACGTCAGCAATTTGAGCAGATGGGATATCGCAGCGATATCCGAACATTTAATAGCCGCTATATTTATACCGCCAGGAATAATCGCAAGAACTGGCATAACGTGACGGGCAGTACCGTTATTGCGGCGCATGAAGGGAAAGCGCCGCAACAAATTATTATTATGGCGCACCTGGATACCTATGCGCCGCTGAGCGATGCCGATACCGACGCCAATCTCGGCGGTTTAACCTTGCAGGGCATTGACGATAACGCCGCCGGGCTGGGCGTGATGCTGGAACTGGCTGAACGCCTGAAAGACATCCCGACGCAGTACGGCATCCGCTTTATCGCCACCAGCGGTGAAGAAGAGGGAAAACTGGGCGCAGAAAACCTGCTTAAGCGGATGAGCGCCGCTGAGAAGAAAAATACGCTGCTGGTCATTAACCTTGATAACCTGATTGTCGGCGACAAACTCTACTTCAACAGCGGGCAGCAAACGCCGGAAGCCGTACGCAAACTGACGCGCGACCGGGCGCTGGCGATTGCGCGCAGCCACGGTATCGCCGCCGCGACCAATCCGGGTCTGAACAAGGATTACCCGAAAGGCACAGGCTGCTGCAACGACGCCGAAGTCTTCGATAAAGCCGGTATTTCCGTGCTGTCGGTTGAGGCCACCAACTGGAATCTGGGGAAAAAAGACGGCTATCAGCAGCGTACGAAAACGCCTTCATTCCCGGCCGGAAACAGCTGGCACGATGTGCGTCTGGATAACCAACAGCACATCGACAAGGCGCTACCAGGAAGAATTGAACACCGCAGTCGCGATGTCGTGCGCATCATGTTGCCGCTGGTAAAAGAACTGGCGAAAGCCGGTAAAGCCTGATGTGTCGCCCGGTGGCGGCTACGCCTTACCGGGCCTACAGAGCTGCACTTGCCGGATGGCGGCGTAAACGCCTTATCCGGCCTACAGACACTGTCTGGTAGACCTGATAAGCGTAGCGCCATCAGGCAAAACAATCACCCTTCGTGCTGTCTGGTAGGCCTGATAAGCGCAGCACCATCAGGCAAAACAATCACCCTTCGTGCTGTCTGGTAGGCCTGATAAGCGCAGCGCCATCAGGCAAACAATCACCCTTCGTGCAGCCCGCACTCGCGCTTCAGCCCGAAGAATCGCGTCTCTTCTTCCGCCATGCCGGGCTCCCATTTACGGGTGGTGTGGGTATCGCCAACCGACAGATAGCCCTGATCCCATAGCGGATGGTATTTCAGACCGTGTTTTTGCAGATACTGGTACACCGTCCGGTTATCCCAGTCGATGATGGGCAGCACTTTAAAAACGCCGCGCTGAATCGCCAGCACTGGCAGATGTGCCCGGCTCCCGGATTGTTCGCGGCGCAGGCCAGCAAACCACGTTTGCGCGTTAAGCTCTTTTAACGCCCGGTTCATCGGCTCGACTTTGTTGATGTCATTGTATTTCTCAATGCCCTCAACGCCTTGCTCCCACAGTTTACCGTAGCGGGCTTCCTGCCAGGCCGCGCTTTCCGTCGCACGGTAGACTTTCAGGTTCAGATTCAGCTTTTCCGTCAGCTCATCAATAAACTGGTAGGTTTCCGGGAACAGATAGCCGGTATCGGTCAGGATAACCGGAATATCCGGGCGAACCTGGTTAACCAGATGCAGGCTGACCGCCGCCTGAATACCAAAGCTCGACGAGAGCACGTATTCACCGGGTAGATTCTCCAGCGCCCACGCCACGCGTCCTTCAGCATCCTGCTTTTCCAGCTGCGCGTTGGTTTCAGCCAGCGCCATGACGCGCTCGACTTTCGGCAATTCATTCAGGGCGTTTAGATCGAGTACGGACATAAGTTCCTCACTGTTTGCCTTGCCTGATGGCGCTGCGCTTATCAGGCCTACCGTCTACGTAGGCCTGATAAGGCATTTATGCCGCCATCCGGCGATGCACGTTATTCCCAGAAATCCCGGGCGGGATCGAGCACCGGGCGAATGATGCCCGCACGCACCGTAAAGTCGCCGAAGCCTTCACCCGCTTCGCGCTCTTTCACCCAGCGCCCAATCAGTTCATCCAGCGACGCCAGAATTTCCGGCTCGGTAATGTTCTCTTTGAACATACGCGGGATACGCGTTCCGATGCGATTGCCGCCCAGATGCAGGTTATAACGACCCGGCGCTTTCCCCACCAGGCCGACTTCCGCCAGCATGGCGCGTCCGCAGCCATTTGGGCAGCCCGTCACGCGCAGCACGATGTGCTCATCGCTCACGCCGTGGTGGGTCATCAACGCGTCCACTTTATCGACGAAGGTCGGCAGGAAACGCTCCGCTTCCGCCATCGCCAGCGGGCAGGTCGGGAACGATACGCAGGCCATCGAGTTTTCACGCTGCGACGTGACCACATTCATCAGGCCGTGGTTGCGCGCCAGTTTTTCAATCTTCGCTTTCTGGTTTTCCGGCACGCCGGCAATGATCAGGTTCTGGTTGGCGGTAATACGGAATTCGCCCTTGTGGATCTTCGCGATCTCCAGCAGACCGGTTTTCAGCGGGCGCCCCGGATAATCCAGAATACGGCCATTCTCAATAAACAGCGTCAGGTGCCATTTGTTGTCGATGCCTTTCACCCAACCGATGCGATCGCCGCGCCCGGTAAATTCATACGGGCGGATCGGTTCAAATTTGATGCCTGCACGACGCTCGACTTCCGCCTTGAACGTCTCGACCCCAACACGCTCCAGAGTGTATTTGGTTTTGGCGTTTTTACGATCGGTGCGATTACCCCAGTCACGCTGAGTCGTCACCACCGCTTCCGCCACCGCCAGAGTATGCTCCAGCGGCAGATAGCCGAACTCGCTCGCGGTGCGGGCATACGTTTTCTTGTTCCCGTGCTCAATAGAAAGCCCGCCGCCGATCAGCAGGTTAAAGCCCACCAGCTTGCCGTTTTCCGCCACGGCGACAAAATTCATGTCGTTGGCATGCAGATCGATGTCGTTCTGCGGCGGGATCACCACGGTCGTTTTGAACTTACGCGGCAGATAGGTCTGGCCGAGGATCGGCTCCTCATCCGTTGTGGCGACCTTTTCCTGATCAAGCCAGATCTCCGCATAGGCGCGAGTACGCGGCAGCAAATGCTCGGAGATCTTTTTCGCCCACTCATAGGCTTCGGCATGCAGCTCAGACTCATACGGGTTAGAGGTGCACAACACGTTACGGTTCATGTCGTTGGCGGTCGCCAGCGCGTCCAGCCCAACGGAGTGCAGCATCTGATGTACCGGCTTCACGTTCTTTTTCAGAATGCCGTGGAACTGGAAGGTCTGACGGTTAGTCAGGCGAATGCTGCCGTAAATCGTATTTTCCGCAGCGAATTTATCAATCGCCTGCCACTGTCTGGTGGTAATAACCCCACCCGGCAGACGGCAACGCAGCAGCATCGCATGACGCGGCTCCAGCTTCTGCTCGGCGCGCTCGGCGCGAATGTCGCGGTCATCCTGCTGGTACATACCGTGAAAACGGATCAGCAGAAAGTTGTCGCCTTTAAAACCGCCGGTCAGGCCATCATTCAAATCTTCAGCAATGGTGCCGCGCAGGTAGTTGCTCTCAAGCTTCATGCGCTCGGCATCTGCCAGTTTACCTTCGACCACCAGTGGGCCTGGATGTTTTTCGCTCATTAGTAGACATCTCGCTGATAACGGCGCTCAACGCGCAGCTCACTTAAAAATTCATCCGCCGCTTCGGCATCCATACCGCCGAATTCGGCAATCACTTCCAGCAGTGCCTGCTCAACGTCTTTCGCCATGCGATTGGCGTCGCCACAGACATAAATGTGCGCGCCGTCATTAATCCAGCGCCACAGCTCTGCGCCCTGTTCGCGCAGTTTGTCTTGTACGTATATTTTTTCTTTTTGATCGCGGGACCAGGCCAGATCGATGCGGCTCAGGACGCCCTCTTTGACGTAGCGCTGCCATTCCACCTGGTAGAGGAAATCTTCGGTAAAGTGCGGGTTGCCAAAGAACAACCAGTTTTTACCCGGCGCTTCATCTGCCGCACGCTGCTGCATAAAGGCGCGGAAAGGGGCGATCCCGGTGCCTGGACCAATCATGATCACCGGTGTTTCCGGGTTGGCCGGCAGACGGAAATTATCGTTGTGTTCGATAAATACGCGCACTTCACCCTCTTCTTCCACGCGGTCGGCCAGGAAGCTTGATGCCCCGCCCGCCCGCGCCCGGCCTTCTATTTCATAACGCACGGCGCCTACGGTGATATGCACTTCGCTCTCGACTTCCGCCTGGGAAGAGGCTATCGAGTAAAGACGCGGCGTCAGCGGGCGCAGCAGCCCCACCAGCGCATCAGCATCCAGCTGAGCCGGAGAGAAACGCAGCATATCAACGACAGGCGTCGTCGCGGCGTAATGCTGCAACTGGGCTTTATCACCCACCAGCGGCAACAGCGATTCGCTGCGGGTCAGCGTGGCGTAGTTTTCCACGATATTGGCGGTGTTCACCGTCAGCTCAAAATGCCACTGCAAGGCTTCGGCAAGCGGCAGCACCTTACCGTTAACGGTAACCGGCTCCGTGCCTTTCAGCCAGACCAGTTCGACGATCTCTTTGACCAGTTCAGGATCGTTCTGATACCAGACGCCCAGGGCATCGCCCGGCTGATAACGCAGGCCGGAATCTCCCAGATCGATTTCGATATGGCGCACATCTTTTTCCGAGTCGCGGCCGGTGATTTTCTGATTGACGGCGAGCGAGGCGCTCAGCGGCGCTTCTTTGGTATAAGGGCTGGAATGCACGTCATTCACGGCCCCCGTTGCCGCGACAGCGACCTGCGCTGCCGATGCGCTCGGCGCACGCGCTTTCAGTACGTCAACAACGCGAGCCCTCCATTCTTGTGCCGCCGCCTGGTATTCCACATCCGCATCGACGCGATCGAGCAGACGCTCCCCCCCCAGTTCCGCCAGCTTGCTGTCGAAATCTTTACCCGCCTGGCAGAAAAATTCATAGGAGGTATCACCGAGGCCAAAGACGGCGAAGGCGGTGTTGTCGAGCTTCGGCGCTTTTTTAGAGAACAGAAACTTACGCAGCGCAACGGCTTCTTCCGGTGGCTCGCCTTCGCCCTGCGTGGACGCGACCACAACCAGCAGCTTTTCATTGGCGATCTGTTTGAATTTGTAGTCGCCCGCATTAACCAGCGTGACGCTCAGTTTCGCCGCCAGCAGGTCATCGCGCAGGGCTTCCGCCACGCGCCGCGCATTGCCGGTTTGCGATGCAGAAATAAGCGTAATACCCGGCATTTCAGCGACAGGCGCTGGCGTGGCGGCGAGCGTGCCCGGCTGCTGGTTCAGCATTCCCCAGAAATAGCCGGAAACCCAGGCAAGCTGGGTGGGAGAAAGATCGGTTGTGGCCGCCTGAAGGCGTGCCAGCTGCTCCGGGTTTAGCGGAAGCAAAGCGGATGGTGGGGCCTGTGTTGTCATGCGTCGTTATGTTCCAGTAGCAAAGCGGAATTTATGCAAAAAGACCAAACTAGCGATAAGGTTAACGGCGGGGATAATAACAATTAAAGAAGGGATGGAAATAACAAATAACCAAATGGACTAACCTGTTTTAGTTATAGTTATTAACAACAAAAGCGATTAAACAACTTATTGAAATAGAAAGAAATAATTCACAATTCTTGTGTAAATCTCATTATCCGCGCGTCAACGCCGTTTTAGTTAATGATAAAAAATGTGCTTTCCGGTACCCTACGGCGGTTTTTGTATTCTTGAGAGTTAATCATCCATGTCCACCACCTTGTTTAAAGATTTCACCTTTGAAGCCGCTCACCGCCTGCCCCACGTACCGGAAGGGCATAAATGTGGCCGCCTGCATGGTCATTCATTTATGGTGCGCCTTGAAATTACCGGTGACGTCGATCCGCATACCGGTTGGATCATGGATTTCGCCGAACTGAAAGCCGCGTTCAAACCGACGTACGATCGTCTGGATCATTATTATCTGAACGATATTCCAGGTCTGGAAAATCCAACCAGCGAAGTGCTGGCAAAATGGATTTGGGATCAGGTTAAACCTGCCGTACCGCTGCTGAGCGCAGTAATGGTGAAAGAGACCTGCACAGCAGGCTGCGTGTATCGCGGCGAGTGATTTTTTTGTTTGTGTCGCGGGTCAATTTTCCTTAAATAACGTTATGTTAGGGTTGTGTTCTCAGGATTTCTGGAGCACAACATGGCTGACGATTTCGATATCATCATCATCGGTGCAGGGATAGCGGGCACTGCTTGTGCTTTACGCTGTGCGCGGGCTGGACTCTCAGTCCTGCTGCTTGAACGCGGTGAGTTTCCCGGCAGAAAAAATCTTTCCGGCGGTCGTTTATATTGTCATGCGCTCGCCGAACTTCTTCCCGACGTTCACCAGTCCGCCCCCCTTGAACGCCGTATCACTCAGGAAAACCTCACGCTATTAACCCGTGATGGCGCGACAACCTGGTCCAGTCTGCAACCAGACGGTGACTCATGGAGCCTACTGCGAGCCCGCTTCGATCCCTGGTTTGTCGCTCAGGCCGAGGCCGCAGGGGTACAGTGCGTTAACGGCGTTACGGTTGAAGCGCTCCATATTGAAGATGGCCGAGTCTGCGGCGTCATGTGCGAAGATGAAACGCTGCGCGCCCGTTATGTCGTGCTGGCAGAAGGAGCAAACAGCGTACTGGCGGAACGGTATGGATTCCTGCCTCGCCCCGCCGCGACATCAATGGCGCTGGGGATCAAAGAGGTGCTGGCGCTGGATAAACAGACGCTTGAAGAGCGCTTCCGATTGTCCGGGGCGGAAGGTGCCGCCATGTTGTTTAGCGGAGAAATTTGCGGCGATCTCCCCGGCGGCGCGTTTCTTTATACCAACCAGGAGACGCTCTCTTTAGGCGTCGTGTGTCCACTCTCTTCTGTTGCACAGAGCGACATTCCGACAGCCGAACTGCTGGAACGGCTCAAAGCGCATCCGGCGCTGCGTCCTTTGCTCAGAGGCAGCGAAACGCTGGAGTACGGCGCGCATCTGGTGCCGGAAGGCGGCTTACACAGCATGCCCGTCCAGTACGCAGGCGAAGGCTGGCTGCTGACAGGCGATGCGTTGCGCAGCTGCGTCAATACCGGCTTCTCCGTACGCGGTATGGATATGGCGCTCATCGGCGCTCAGGCGGCCGCGCAAACCCTGATTAACGCCTGCCAGAAACATGCGCCGCAAAATCTGTTCCCGGCCTATCATCAGGACATCCGGCACAGTCTGCTGTGGGAGGTTTTGCAACGCTATCGGGATGTTCCCGCGCTGTTGCAGCGCCCGGGATGGTATCGTCAATGGCCTGCATTAATGCAGGATATTTCTCACGAACTCTGGCATCAGGGGCATCATCCTGTGCCGCCACTGCGCCAGATCGTCTGGCGTCATTTTCGCCGTCACGGCCTGCGCCATCTGGCAGGCGATATTATCAGGAGCTTACGATGTCTGTAGCCCGCAACATCTGGCGCCCCGCCGATATTTCCCATATTGTTACGGCTGCCGCTGTCGACAGCAAAACGGCAGAACGGCTGATCACGTCCTGCCCCGCCGGACTCTTTTCCCGCACGCCGGAAGGGGGCCTGCAAGTCGACTTTCGCGGCTGCCTGGAGTGTGGCGCCTGTCGACTACTGTGTGATGAAAAAACGCTGCAACAGTGGCGCTACCCGGCATCTGGGTTTGGCATCACTTACCGATTTGGCTAATTTGATACTCTAAATAATTCGAGTTGCGAGGAAAGCCAACGCACCAGCAAATTGAAGTATGACGAGTATATAAGGATAATCTATGCCCCTGTTACACCTGCTCCGCCAAAATCCGGTGATTGCCGCCGTTAAAGATAACGCCAGCCTACAGTTAGCCATTGATTCCGAATGTCAGTTCATCTCCGTGCTGTACGGGAACATTTGCACCATCAGCGCGATTGTGAAGAAAATAAAAAATGCGGGTAAATATGCGTTTATCCACGTTGATCTGCTGGAGGGGGCGTCAAATAAAGAGGTCGTGATCCAGTTTTTAAAATTGGTCACCGAAGCGGATGGCATCATCAGCACGAAAGCGGCAATGCTGAAAGCCGCCAGAGCGGAAGGTTTTTTCTGTATTCACCGTCTGTTTATCGTTGATTCCATTTCATTTCACAATATTGATAAGCAGGTCGCGCAGTCAAACCCGGACTGTATTGAGATCCTGCCGGGCTGTATGCCGAAAGTGTTGGGCTGGGTGACAGAGAAGATACGCCAGCCGCTGATTGCCGGGGGGCTGGTATGCGATGAAGAAGACGCCCGCAATGCGATGAAAGCCGGTGTGGCGGCGCTTTCCACCACCAATACCGACGTCTGGACGTTAGCGAAACACCTTAATTAAGCCGGGCAACGCCGGATGGCGACGATAAATCGTCTTATCCGGCCTACACGTAGGCCTGATAAGCATAGTGCCATCAGGCATTTTGTAGCCTACACGTAGGCCTGATAAGCGTAGCGCCATCAGGCATTTTTGCAGCGGACCAACTCTTCCAGCACCGGTAGCCAGTCATCGACAATCCCGACATCCGCCTGCGCAAAAACCGGCGCGCTGGCATCGTGGTTTATCGCCACAACAAAACGGCTCTGGCGTACTCCGGCCATCAACGCCGCCGCTCCTGACGCGCCAGCCACGATACAGACATCCGGCGACAGCAGATGCCCCGATATTCCAGTCACGCGATCGGCATCAAAACCGCCGTTCATCACCCGCGCACGGCTGTACCCTACCTCAGCATCAAGCGCCTGACCAAGCGCGGTAATCTTATCTGCATCCGCTTCACTTCCCCCTTGCCCAACCACCAGTACGCGCCCGGCACGTAACAAAGGATGGGTAGCGACGCTATTTACGCTTTCCACCTTATCCAGCCAGTCGGGGGGCGCCGTGGGGGTAATCAGATATTCCGTCATCACAGGTAAGGAATGACCAGAAGCGCTCACCTCCGGCTGTCGCGCCAGCGACAGGCACAAAGGGCGTGCGGTAATTTGCAACGTTGCCGTCAGCGCATTCCCCCAGTGGGATTTTTTCACCAGGCCTTGTCGCACATCCACAGCCTGAACCTGACAGAGGCTGCCGCCATGCAGACGCCAGGCGAGTCGCGTCGCCAGTTCATCGCCCGGACTACCTGCCGGAAAGATCAGCATATCAACAGGTGTCCGCAGCCATTGCGCCGCCAGCGCATCCAGCACCTGCTCTGCAACATCCGGCACGGGATCGATAATCCAGCGCTCCAGTTCTGCGGTGCAAAGCGCATTCTCTGCGATCCAGCTCGCCATCGCCGCACACTCATGCGAGTCAGTAATGATGGCAATTTTCATGACGGCATCCTCTGGCGCAAATAATCCGCCCATAGCCTCCGGGCTTTTTCCTGCGCCGTCGCGCCGCTGATAATCGTTGCATGCCGCCGCTGCTCCGGCCTCTCCAGACGCAGGCACTGAACCGCTGGTGTTGTCTCAACCACAACGTTCCGACGCTCGACGTCTGCTTTCGCCGCCGCCAGACGCTGGCGCATCCCCGGTACGGGAAGCGCCACTTCACCACACTGCCTGACGGCGATGACGGCCGGGAACCGTACCCGACAACGCCGAAGCCCGGTCATCGTTCGCTGCTCAACCACAATAAAAGGAGGCTCAAGCGTAAAACGCTCCACCTGGGTAAAACAGGGCCACGCCAGCATTTCAGCAACCAGAAATGGCATCTGACTGTTCTGACCCTCGCTACTCTGACAGCCCGTTATAATCAGATCCGCACCGTGATTACGCTGCCAGTCGGCAATGCTCCTGGCGACAAATTCGGGAGCAAACCGCAGGTCTGCCGTCGTCTCCAGCAACACCGGCGTCTCAAAACCCAGCGCGACAAAATAGCGTAACCAGTGGAGCGCCCGCTCGTCGCCGATGCTTAACGCAGTCAACGTCATCTCACAGCCCCCATTGCGCTGAGCCAGCAGCAACGCTGCCGCCGCCTGTTCATCCGCACCTGGAGAGCAACGCAGCAAGGAGACATCCGGGCCGTGGGTATCCACCGTCGCCGCCTGCCAGTCTTTCTCCGCCAGCATGCCGGGATCGGGCTCTGCCTTAAACGCTAACAGAATGTTCATTCACACCTCCCTGTCTTTTGTCCACACTCCCGGCAGCCACCAGCGGCAGCGCCTTGGTTTCCGGCGCCCACAGCCAGGTCACCACAAATCCGATGACTAATATCCCAGCCAGCAGTAATAGCGTGACCTGCATTCCCCACTGCGCCAGCGTCCAGGGCAACAAACTGGTGCTGATCGCCGCCCCTAATCGGCTCATTGCCGTGGCAAACCCGACGCCCAGGGAACGAATATCCGTCGGGAAGCTTTCCGCAGGCAGAACCCCCACCAGATTGCTGACGGCAGAAATGGTGGTACTGAACAACACAAACAGCAACAGCGTCAGGCTGCTTCCCGCCGGTAAACAAGCCATGACGACAAGCGTCGCGGCGAGCAGCATAAAACTGCCGAGCAGAAATTGGCGGTGCGCCAACAGGTGTGTTAACAACAGCCCCAGCAGCGCGCCAACAATCAGCAGCGCGTTAAGCATCAGGCTGGCGGTTAGCGCATTTTCAAGACCGATCGTTTGTGCAATGGTGGGAAGCCAGGTGTAAATCACAAACCACGGGATCACCAGGCAGACAAAGAACACGCTGTTAAACGCGGTTCTTCGCCAGTAATGCGTTGAAAATAGCGTTTTGATATGTCTGCTCGTCGGCGCCGCCACCTCATCGCCGAGCAGCACATGCGTGCCAAAATAGCGGTGCACAATCGCATACGCTT
Source organism: Citrobacter sp. CK206 (assembly GCF_030333125.1). Classification (NCBI taxonomy): domain Bacteria; kingdom Pseudomonadati; phylum Pseudomonadota; class Gammaproteobacteria; order Enterobacterales; family Enterobacteriaceae; genus Citrobacter; species Citrobacter sp. CK206. The sequence continues at coordinate 492,667 of NZ_JAOWGM010000023.1, read as the reverse complement.
CTGTTATCCGCCCCTGACGCATCAGCCAGCGAGGCGACTCCGGCGTTCCCCAGCGTAAGAACGTAATGCACAGCGCGGGTAATGATGCCGATGCCAGCAGCCAGCGCCAGGCATCCGGCGTTTCCTGAATAAAATGATGCCCCACCAGGCTCGCCAGAACATAGCCGATAGTCCACACCACACTGAATGCGCCCAGTAATATTCCCCGATGGCGACGCGGCGCAAATTCAGCCAGCAATGTATGACCAACCGAGTAGTCACCGCCAAGGCCGATACCAATCAGAATGCGCAAGCCAATAAGCTGTTCCGGCGTTGTGGCAAAAAACTGTAGGAAAGAGGCGATGGTTATCAGCATAAAGCTGAAGGTAAAAATTTTCTGACGCCCGATATAATCAGATACCCATCCCAGGATCAGGCTACCGAGAAAAAGTCCAACCAGCGCCGAGCCGCCAATCATCCCTTCCATAAAAGGCGTCAGTTGCATGGCGGGGGTCAGTTGGATCATGGCATAGCCGACGACGCCTAATACATAGCCATCGGTCAAATGCGCGCCGAATGTCAGCGCAGCAATGCGGCAATGAAAACCATTCAGCGGTAAATCATCCATTCGCACCGGTGAAGTGTTCATCGTAGCCCCTTCATTGTCCGGTAAAGTCGCGGCTTCCCGGTTGAGAAGCCGTTTATACGCTTCGCCCTTTAAGCTGCCTGATGCAGCTTAAAGGATTTTGCGTATAACTCTCTATTTTTCAATCGGGTAGATCGTGCCTGTATTCATAATACCGTTTGGATCAAACTGGCGCTTGAGACCTTCCAGCAGCGGCCAGGCGCTACCGTGTTCCAGCTTGCTCCAGTGAACGCGGTGCTTACCAATGCCGTGGTGATGCACCATTGAGCCGCCAAGACGGATCGTCTCTTCGCAGATGATCTTGTTGAGCGGGTTATGGTATTTATCAATCTCCTCTTCCGGCTTGCAGTCCACCACGTTGTAGTCATACACAAAATACATGTTGGTGCCGTTGATATAGCTGTGAGAAGAGTGGCCGCCCAGCATGGTGATATCGTCCGCATGCGGGAACTCGGTACGGATACGGTTGATCACGCTTTCGTAGATTTGATGGATGCAGCTCCAGCAACCGGATACTTCCGTCGTGAAGCCCATATTGCCGGTTTTCAGGATCTGTACGCGTTCGGCAGCCACTTTTTCCGGCCCCCAGTTCAGATGGTTGAACCAGTTTTCGATAAGTTTGCTGTCCACCCGCTGGCACTGCGGGTAGCGCGCCACGATCTCCGCAATCCCTTCTCCGGTGGCTTGCGCCAGTCGCGGATTGCCTTCAGCCATAAAAATCAGCACACATTTGCCGTCGGCAAAATGCGTGAAGTGCTGGGTTCCATCTTCGGCGTCGTACAGGCGCGCAATGGAGGGGCGATAGCCTTCCACCATGACTTCACGCAGGATGTCGAAACCGGTTTTCATGTCGTCCAGCACATAGCCGTAGTAGAGGTTGTTTTCGGGCGTGAACTTAAAGATTTTCACTGTGACTTCAGTGATGTAGCACAGCGCGCCTTCGTTCCCAATGATGATGTGGCGGATATCCGGCCCGGCCGCCCGGCGAGGCACGTTTTTGATGCGGGTAATGGTTCCGTCCGCCAGTACGGCTTCCAGCCCCACCACCATATCTTCAATCGCGCCGTACAGCGTGGAGAACTGGCCGATACTGCGAGTGGCGACCAGACCGCCCATCTGCGCCAGCGGCTTAGACTGCGGCGAGTGCCCGGTGGTATAGCCTTTTTCACGCAGCGCGTTTTCCAGAATCTCAAGCGGTACGCCACATTGCGCGGTTGCCTGCATGTTTTCGATATCAATACTCAGGATTTGATTCATCCCTGCGCCGTCCAGCACCACAGAATCTTTGACGACGGTTTCCAGACCGCCTTCCGTCGCAGATGCGCCGGTACGCGGCACGCCATTGATTTTATGCTGATTCATGAATGCCAGAACGCGAGAGACCTGCTCCGTCGAACCGAGCTTAACCACGGCCGCCGGAATGGGCAGCGTGTAAACGCCGTGAATATCCGCATATTTGCGAAAACGGTCAATACTGTTTTTCTTTAATACGGTTTCATCCGTAATAACACGCCCGGAACCCACAATTTCTTTTAACTGGTCAACAATCGCTTCACGGGATAATGACATAATAAATCCTTCCTGATAGTCAATGCAGAATAAAATAAAAACCAGAAACCACCGATATTAAAATTAACGCACCAGATAACCGCCATCGACAACCAAAAGATGACCATTAACATAATTTGATGCCTGGCTGGCGAGGAATATCGCCGACCCCATAAGATCCTGAGTATCACCCCAACGATTGGCCGGAATATGATCCAATACACGCTGATTAGTTTCCGGGTTACTGCGGGTTGCCAGCGTAATATCAGTGGCATAATAACCCGGCGCAATACCGTTAACCTGAATATTATATTGCCCAAGCTCATCGCAATATGCTTTGGTAAAACCAGCAAGCGCATGCTTGGTTGCTGAATAAGCCGGAGACCACTGCCCGCCAAGATAAGAGAACAAAGAGCAGATATTAATAATTTTCCCGCTATTTTGTGGGATCATAATTTTTGCCGCTTCATAGCTCAGCTCAAACGCCGCAGTCAGGTTAACATCAATCATCGGGTCCCAGTCCGCGCGGCCAAAGTCCAGAACCTTATTCAGCTTACAGATCCCGGCGTTGTTCACCAGAATATCTACCGTGCCAAAACGCTCGCAGCAGGCGGCAATAATCTTCTGCGGCGCGCCTTTCTCGGTGATGTCCACTTGCATGAACGCCACTTCAACACCCTGGGCTTCAATGAGTTCTTTCGTTTCACCGTTATCCTTTACGAAGCTGGGAATAAAAAGATTGGCTCCGGCTTTCGCCAGCGCCATCGCGAAAGCCTGACCCAGACCACTGTTCCCGCCCGTTACAATTGCCGTTTTCCCTTTCAGGGAGAAAAAATCCATTGAGAATGCATTGAGAGATTCGATCGACATAGTTGGCTCCAAATTCCTTCAGGCAAAAAAAAAGAAAGGTAACTTCCCCCGCGAGAGGGAAGTTACCTTTCTCATTATCTCTGGTAACTGGCGTAAATTTTTAGCACAACCTCCAGACATCTAATGTGATCGTAATCACAGATGAACCGTTCGCTTTGTAATTATGGTAAAAAACAAGAAGCGTGATTATTCTCACACTATAAGCTGCCCTTCCATGCTATTTCTAACGTAATTACTAGAGACCTGAGAAAAGTAATCCTCCTGAAAAGGCGGCTTACTTTTCTCTTTTTTTTGTCCATTACAAATGGGAATTCGATATGCAACACAACTCATATCGCCGCTGGATAACCCTCGCCATTATTAGTTTTAGCGGTGGCGTCAGTTTTGATCTGGCTTATTTACGCTATATATATCAAATTCCCATGGCAAAATTTATGGGATTTAGCAATACCGAAATAGGGCTAATAATGAGTACCTTTGGTGTTGCTGCTATTATTCTTTATGCGCCCAGCGGAATCATCGCCGATAAATTTTCCCATCGCAAAATGATTACCTCCGCAATGATTATTACCGGACTACTCGGTCTGGTCATGGCGACGTATCCACCGCTATGGGTCATGCTGTGCATTCAGGTCGCGTTCGCGATTACGACAATCCTGATGCTGTGGTCCGTATCCATTAAAGCCGCGTCGCTGCTTGGCGATCACAGTGAACAAGGCAAAATTATGGGCTGGATGGAAGGGCTGCGCGGCGTCGGCGTGATGTCGCTGGCAGTGTTTACCATGTGGGTCTTTTCTCGCTTCGCGCCGGATGACAGCAACAGCCTGAAAACGGTGATTCTGATTTACAGCGTGGTCTATATCCTGCTGGGTATCCTGTGCTGGTTCTTCGTCAGCGATGGTCATCATCACAGCAGCGCGGCAAAAGAAGAGAAAAAATCATTCCAGCTCAGCGATATTCTGGCCGTGTTACGCATCAGCACCACCTGGTATTGCAGCATGGTCATCTTCGGTGTCTTTACGATCTATGCCATCCTCAGCTACTCCACCAACTACCTGACCGAAATGTATGGCATGTCGCTGGTCGCCGCGAGTTACATGGGCATTGTGATCAACAAAATTTTCCGCGCTATCTGTGGCCCGCTGGGCGGCATCATTACCACTTACAGCAAAATTAAATCGCCGACGCGCGTCATTCAGCTTCTCTCCATTGTCGGAGCCGTCGCGCTTATTGCGCTGCTGGCCACCAACTCAAATCCACAGTCTGTCGTGATGGGGATCGGCCTGATTCTGCTGTTGGGCTTCACCTGCTACGCCTCACGCGGGCTTTACTGGGCCTGCCCTGGTGAAGCCAGAACGCCGTCTTACATCATGGGAACGACGGTAGGTATCTGCTCGGTTATCGGTTTTCTACCCGACGTTTTTGTTTATCCGATCGTAGGCCACTGGCAGGACACGCTCCCGGCAGCGGAAGCCTATCGCAACATGTGGCTGATGGGACTGGCGGCGCTGTGTATGGTGATTCTGTTTACCTTTTTGCTCTTTCGCAAAATTCGTACCGCTAACGCCACACCGGAAAAGATGACATCGCTGGCCGCAGAAGCCTCCGGCGAGTGAAGAGAGAAAATTAAGGAGAATGACAATGTCGAAGAAATACATCATTGGAATTGATGGCGGAAGTCAGAGTACGAAGGTCGTGATGTACGATCTCGAAGGGAATGTGGTGTGCGAAGGGAAAGGATTGTTACAGCCCATGTATACACCCGATGCCAATACGGCAGAACATCCTGATGATGATTTATGGACGTCTTTATGCTCCGCAGGGCAAGACCTGATGAGTCAGTTTTCGGGTGACAGAAAAGACATTGCTGGAATCGGTCTGGGTTCCATCCGTTGCTGTCGCGCATTATTAAAAGCCGACGGCACGCCCGCAGCTCCGCTGATTAGCTGGCAGGACGCGCGCGTAACCCGTCCCTACGAGCATACCAACCCCGATGTGGCTTATGTCACCTCATTTTCAGGTTATCTGTCGCATCGCTTAACCGGTGAGTTTAAAGACAATATCGCCAACTACTTTGGGCAGTGGCCGGTGGATTACAAAACCTGGGCGTGGAGCGATGACGATGAGGTGATGAAGAAGTTCAACATTCCGCGCAGGATGCTGTTTGACGTCCAGATGCCGGGAAGCGTGCTCGGTCATCTGACTGAAGCCGCCGCCCTGGCAACGGGTTTCCCTGTCGGCTTGCCCGTGGTCTGCACTACCAGCGACAAACCGGTGGAAGCACTGGGCGCAGGATTGCTGGACGATGAAACCGCAGTTATCTCATTAGGCACCTATATCGCCCTGATGATGAACGGCAAAGCGCTCCCCAAAGATCCGGTCGCTTACTGGCCGATTATGTCTTCTATTCCCGAAACCCTGCTCTATGAAGGCTACGGTATTCGTAAAGGCATGTGGACGGTCAGTTGGCTGCGGGATATGTTGGGCGAATCACTGATTCAGGACGCCAAAGCACAGGGGCTGTCGCCGGAAGATTTACTCAATAAGAAAGCGGCCGGCGTACCGCCTGGCTGTAACGGTTTAATGACGGTTCTCGACTGGCTAACCAATCCCTGGGAACCGTTCAAGCGAGGAATCATGATCGGCTTTGATTCCAGCATGGATTACGCATGGATTTACCGTTCTATTCTGGAGAGCGTTGCGCTGACGCTGAAAAACAACTACGACAATATGTGCAATGAAATGAACCACTTTGCTAAACATGTGATCATCACCGGGGGTGGTTCGAATAGCGACCTGTTTATGCAAATCTTTGCCGATGTGTTCAATCTCCCCGCCAGACGCAATGTGATAAATGGTTGCGCGAGTCTGGGAGCGGCAATTAACACGGCCATAGGGCTTGGTCTGTACCCGAACTATGAGACCGCGGTTGAAAAAATGGTGCGGGTAAAAGATGTGTTTATGCCGATAGAGAGCAATGCCAGACGCTATGACGCGCTGAATAAAGGGATTTTCCGCGACTTAACGCAATACACCGATGTGATTTTGAAAAAGTCGTATGAAGTGCTGCATGGCAATCTGGATAACGTCGATTCGATTCAAAGCTGGTCGAACGCGTAGCATTCCTTATCTCGCGTCTTATCCGGCCTGTAAATGAACGGGCGAACGTGCCGGATGGCGACGCGTTGCGTCTTATCCGGCCTACAAATGAGTATGACCGTAGGCCGGGCAAGCGAAGCGCCCCCGGCAAGCGCGCTAACGATTTTTTATCACGCAATATTCAGATATTTGTGCGTCTGCATTGATAAGCGCCAGTTACGCGCGATACAGGTTTCAATGCACAGACGCGTCGCGTCTTCTTTCTGGCTGATTGGCTGCAAGGCAATGATTCGCGGCTTATCGTCGCTCAGCGTCGCCAATAGCTCATCCAGCGCTTCAATATCACGGACGCGACCAACAGGGTGCTTGATTTCATTCGCACGCTCCAGCGCCTGTGACAGGACGTCATAGCCACCGCGCATATTCACCTTCGGCGAGACCGTCACCCAGGTATTGGGCGTACAGCGCACCTCGTGGGTACCGCTGGTTTCAATCTGACAGCTGAATCCATTCTTCTCAAGTAAATCGGTCAATGGCATCAGGTCATGGATACAGGGCTCACCGCCGGTGATCACGACATGACGCGCGGTATACCCCTGTCGGCTTATCACCGCCAGCAGGTCTTCGCTACTTGCCGCGCCCCACTTGTCGCTCTCTTTGGTCTTCGCCAGGATGCTGTACAACGACACTTCCCGATCTTCAAGCTTATCCCAGGTGTGTTTGGTATCGCACCAGGCACAGCCAACCGGGCATCCCTGTAAACGAATAAAAATGGCGGGGACGCCGGTAAAGTAACCCTCACCTTGCAGGGTCTGGAACATCTCGTTAATCGGGTACTGCATAGCATTCTCTGTTAAGGGGATAATCAGTGATTATCGCAGAAAGCCTCGCTAAGGTCATGCACAGCAGCTGCGCCAAACGCACACCATAAAAAAACCCGCCGGAGCGGGTTTTTTACGTTAAGAGTGAAAGCAGGATTACGCCTGACCTTTGATCTCTTTACGACCGTTGTACGGCGCTTTTTCGCCCAGCGCTTCTTCGATACGAATCAGCTGGTTGTATTTAGCAACACGGTCAGAACGGCTCATAGAACCGGTTTTGATCTGGCCTGCTGCGGTACCAACAGCCAGGTCAGCGATGGTCGCGTCTTCAGTTTCGCCAGAACGGTGAGAGATAACGGCAGTGTAGCCAGCGTCTTTCGCCATCTTGATAGCAGCCAGCGTTTCGGTCAGAGAACCGATCTGGTTGAATTTGATCAGGATGGAGTTAACGATGCCTTTGTCGATACCTTCTTTCAGGATCTTGGTGTTGGTTACGAACAGGTCGTCACCAACCAGCTGGATTTTGTCGCCCAGCACTTTGGTCTGGTATGCGAAACCGTCCCAGTCAGACTCGTCCAGACCGTCTTCGATGGAAACGATCGGGTACTGTTTGGTCAGGTCTTCCAGGAAGTGAGTGAATTCTTCAGAGGTGAACGCTTTGTTGCCTTCGCCAGCCAGAACGTATTTGCCGTCTTTGTAGAATTCAGATGCTGCGCAGTCCATCGCCAGAGTGATGTCTTTGCCCAGCTCGTAGCCAGCGGCTTTAACCGCTTCAGCGATAACAGCCAGTGCTTCAGCGTTGGAGCCCAGGTTCGGCGCATAGCCGCCTTCGTCACCAACAGCAGTGTTCATACCTTTAGCTTTCAGAACTTTAGCCAGGTTGTGGAACACTTCAGAACCCATACGCACTGCTTCTTTCAGGGTTTTAGCGCCAACCGGCTGAATCATGAATTCCTGGATATCAACGTTGTTGTCAGCGTGCTCGCCGCCGTTGATGATGTTCATCATCGGAACCGGCATGGAGTATTTGCCCGGGGTGCCGTTCAGTTCAGCGATGTGCTCGTACAGCGGCTGACCTTTAGAGGCCGCAGCGGCTTTGGCGTTAGCCAGAGACACAGCCAGGATCGCGTTCGCACCGAAGTTAGATTTGTTTTCAGTACCGTCCAGGTCGATCATGATTTTATCAATGCCAGCCTGATCTTTGGCGTCTTTGCCAAGGATTGCCTGAGCGATCGGGCCGTTAACCGCTGCAACAGCTTTGGTTACGCCTTTACCCAGGAAACGGGATTTGTCGCCATCGCGCAGTTCCAGCGCTTCGCGGGAACCCGTAGAAGCACCTGACGGAGCGGCTGCCATACCAACGAAACCACCTTCCAGGTGTACTTCGGCTTCAACAGTCGGGTTACCACGGGAGTCGATGATTTCACGACCGATGACTTTAACGATTTTGGACATTAGGTTTTCCTCAGTACAAGTTAAACTAAAACTCCAGACAAACAACGCGTACCTTTGGTACGCGTTGCCGTTCTAACTTTTTTACTTCTTACTTCGCCTGACGCTTCTGATAGTCGCTGGCGGCTTTCACAAAGCCTGCAAACAGCGGATGCCCGTCACGCGGCGTTGAAGTAAATTCCGGGTGGAATTGACAGGCAACGAACCACGGATGGTTCGGCACTTCGATGATCTCGACCAACTGATCATCCCCGGAACGGCCCGCAATGCGCAGACCCGCAGCTTCAATTTGGTTCAACAACATGTTGTTGACTTCATAGCGGTGACGATGGCGCTCAGTGATTGTCGGCGTACCGTACATCTGGCGAACCAGGCTCTCATCGGAAAGCTGACACATCTGCGCGCCAAGACGCATGGTGCCACCCAGATCGCTCTTCTCCGTACGGACTTCAACGTTGCCGTTCTCGTCACGCCACTCGGTAATCAGCGCCACAACAGGGTACTTACAGTCTGGCACAAATTCCGTTGAGTTGGCGTTTTCCATACCCGCTACGTTGCGCGCAAATTCAATCAGCGCAACCTGCATACCCAGGCAAATACCCAGATAAGGAATATTGTTTTCACGCGCATAACGCGCCGTCGCGACCTTACCTTCAACGCCACGGTAGCCGAAGCCGCCTGGGATCAGGATAGCGTCCAAATCTTTCAGAATTTCGACGCCGCGCGTTTCAACATCCTGCGAATCGATCAGCTTGATGTTGACGGTGACACGGTTCTTCAGGCCACCGTGTTTCAGCGCTTCAATCACCGACTTATAGGCATCCGGCAGTTCAATGTACTTGCCGACCATACCGATAGTCACTTCGCCCGCCGGGTTCGCTTCTTCGTAGATAACCTGTTCCCATTCGGCCAGGTTCGCTTCCGGGCAGTCTAAGCTGAATCGTTTACAAATATAATCGTCCAGGCCCTGAGATTTCAACATGCCCGGAATTTTATAAATAGAATCGACGTCTTTCAGAGAAATAACGGCCTTTTCAGCAACGTTACAGAACAATGCAATCTTCGCACGTTCATTGGCCGGAACGGCGCGATCGGAACGGCAGATCAGAATATCCGGCTGGATACCGATGGAGAGCAGTTCTTTAACAGAGTGCTGTGTCGGTTTCGTTTTGACTTCGCCTGCCGCGGCCATGTACGGCACCAGCGTCAGGTGCATAAACAGCGCGTGCTCACGACCGATATCAACCGCCAGTTGACGAATCGCTTCCAGGAACGGCAGGGACTCGATATCACCGACAGTACCGCCGATTTCGACCAGCACCACGTCGTGGCCTTCGCCGCCTTCGATGATGCGCTCTTTAATCGCGTTGGTGATGTGCGGGATAACCTGTACGGTTGCGCCCAGATAGTCGCCACGGCGTTCTTTACGCAGAACATCAGAGTAAATACGACCCGTGGTGAAGTTGTTGCGGCGGCTCATCTTGGTGCGAATGAAGCGCTCATAGTGACCCAGGTCCAGATCGGTTTCGGCGCCGTCTTCAGTAACGAACACTTCCCCGTGTTGGATTGGACTCATAGTACCAGGATCGACGTTGATGTACGGATCCAGTTTCATGATGGTCACGTTGAGGCCACGGGCTTCAAGAATGGCTGCGAGGGAGGCTGCGGCAATGCCTTTACCCAGAGAGGATACGACCCCGCCGGTCACAAAAATATAGTTCGTTGTCATGCTGAACCTGAGAAGTTAGGTTTAAAAGACGATGGAATAACCAGGACGGGAAAGCAGTATACCCGAACATGGCGTACGCCACAAACTTTCATTATCCCCTCTCCTTCGTTCTTCAAGCCGCACCAGTGTTAACTTCCTTCACTCCCCCCAGTCACATCGCATTTCTATGTTCCTGGGGATTCTTTCAGTCGCCGCCTTGTTGCGACTCGAATAACTCGAAGAGGCAGTATACAAGGTGTTTCATCAACATAACGGGAAGAGAAAATAGCCCCTTTGGGGTAAATGTTTTTGACGTAAATCAAGAGCTTGTTATTTAAAAAATCACACAAAACGCCCTTGACTGCCTAAATTCGTTAGAGATCAATTTCCTGGCGTTTTACCTGCTGCCAGACTTCTTCCATTGTTTCCAGATCAACCCCCGTCATTTCCAGGCCTCGCGCCGCAACAATCCGCTCAACTTCACGAAAACGCCGTTCGAACTTTTCATTGGCTTTTTGTAACGCGGTCTCTGCTTTTGTCCCTAAATGACGCGCCATATTGACGGTGGCAAAGAGCAGGTCGCCCATTTCCTCCTCCAGTTTAGCCTGGTCTACGACAGCCTGCCGCGCCTCGAACATGACCTCGTCGATCTCTTCATACACCTTATCGACAACCGGCCCTAACGTCGTCCAGTCAAAGCCGACGTTCGAACAGCGCTTCTGGATTTTTTGCGCGCGCATTAACGCCGGTAAGCTGCGGGGAATATCATCCAGCGCCGAATGCTGCGCTTTCTGCGCGCGCTCTTCGGTTTTGATTTGCTCCCAGCGGGCTAATACCTCGGTACTGTTGTGAGCGGCAACGTCCGCAAAGACATGCGGATGGCGACGTTCCAGTTTATCGCTGATGGCGGCGCAAATATCATTAAAGTCAAAGCGCCCTTCTTCCTGCGCCATCTGCGCATAAAACACGACCTGAAACAGCAGATCGCCCAGCTCTCCGCGCAGGTCGTCAAAGTCCTCACGGGCAATGGCGTCGAGCACTTCATAGGTTTCTTCAAGGGTATACGGCGCAATGGTGGCAAACGTCTGCTCTTTGTCCCACGGGCAGCCGTTTTCCGGGTCGCGCAAGCGTTGCATGATGCCAAGCAGGCGATCGATTTGATTCATTGGAATATCCTGAAAATTGTCACCAACGTAGACCGGATAAGGCGACAGCCGCCATCCGGCAACTGGCAATGCCTGATGGCAACGCTGACGCGTCTTATCAGGCCTACAAAGCGTATCCGGCCTGGAAAAATTAATTACCGTGCAAACGACGCGCGTCGATCACATCCGGCACCTGGTTGAGTTTACTGAGAACGCGCCCCAGCACTTGCAGGTTGTAAATTTCGATGGTCATATCGATGGTGGCGAGCTGCTGCCGGGTGTCGCTGCGGCTAGCCACCCCCAGCACGTTCACCTTCTCGTTAGCCAGAATGGTGGTGATATCCCGCAACAAGCCGCTGCGATCGTTGGCCTGAACGCGTACCACCAGCGAATATCCCGCAGAGTAGCTCTCGCCCCACACCGCATCCACGATACGTTCCGGTGCATGAGAACGCAGCTCCACAAGCTGTTCGCAGTCCGCCCGGTGTACGGAAATACCGCGCCCCTGGGTGATAAACCCGACAATCTCATCTCCTGGAATCGGCTGGCAGCAGCGCGCAATGTGGTGCATCAGGTTGCCGACCCCTTCCACCACCACGCGACCATCGTCTTTACGGCGATTCTGCGGGGCGTATGTTTTCTGCTGAAGCTGTTTCAGCGCGGCGGCGTCCTGTTCGGCGGCGCTCGGCTTATTAAACTGCGATTGCAGGAAGTTCACCATCTGGTTAAGGCGAATATCCCCGCCGCCAATCGCCGCCAGCAGTTCCTCCAGCTCATTGAAGTTGTAGCGCGGCAGCAGGTGTTTTTCCGCCTCTTTCAGGCTGATGCCCAAATGCGCCAGTTCATCGTCGAGGATTTGCCGCCCGGCGAGAATGTTCTTGTCCCGATCCTGCTTGCGGAACCAGGCGTGGATTTTAGAACGGCCACGGCTGGTCGTCACATAGCCCAGGTTCGGGTTGAGCCAGTCCCGGCTAGGGTTTGGCTGTTTCTGGGTGATGATTTCAATCTGATCGCCCATCTGCAACTGATAGGTAAACGGCACGATACGCCCGCCGATTTTCGCCCCGATGCAGCGATGCCCCACATCGCTGTGGATATGGTAGGCAAAGTCAAGCGGCGTGGAGCCTGCGGGCAGATCCACCACATCGCCTTTTGGCGTAAAGACATACACCCGGTCGTCAAAGACCTGGCTGCGCACTTCATCCAGCATTTCGCCAGAATCCGCCATCTCTTCCTGCCAGGCGATCAGCTTACGCAGCCACGCAATTCTGTCTTCATGGCCCGTGCGCGCGCCCCCGGAGACTGCTCCCTCTTTGTACTTCCAGTGCGCCGCGACGCCCAGTTCGGCATCTTCGTGCATCTGTTTGGTACGAATCTGGATCTCAACGGTTTTACCGCCAGGGCCAAGCACCACCGTATGAATTGACTGGTAGCCATTAGGTTTCGGGTTGGCGACGTAATCATCGAACTCGTCCGGCAGATGGCGATAGTGCGTATGCACAATCCCCAGCGCGGCATAGCAGTCCTGCAAACGTTCGGCCACAATACGCACGGCGCGCACGTCAAACAGCTCATCAAACGCCAGATGCTTTTTCTGCATTTTGCGCCAGATGCTGTAGATGTGTTTCGGGCGGCCATAGACCTCCGCCTTCACGCCTTCGGTTTTCATTTCAGAACGCAAATGCCCGACAAACTCTTCAATGTAATGCTCGCGGTCAATGCGGCGTTCGTGCAACAGTTTGGCGATCCGCTTGTATTCCGCTGGGTGCAGATAGCGGAAGCAGTAATCTTCCAGCTCCCACTTCAGTTGCCCGATGCCCAGCCGGTTAGCCAGCGGGGCATAGATATTGGTGCACTCTTTCGCCGCCAGTACGCGTTCATCTTCCGGCGCGTCTTTAACCTCGCGCAGATGGGCGATGCGTTCCGCCAGCTTGATGACCACGCAGCGGAAGTCGTCCACCATCGCCAGCAGCATCCGACGAACGTTATCCACCTGCTCGGAGGAGACGGAATCGTTATGCGTCGCTTTCAGCTGACGAATCGCCGCCATATCGCGCACGCCGTGAATCAGATTGACGATCGATGTCCCCACGCTCTCGCGCAGGATATCTTCGCTGACAACATTGGCGTCAGCCAGGGGGAAGAGCAGCGCCGCCCGCAGCGTGTCGATATCCATACTTAACGTAGAGAGGATTTCCACCATCTCCACGCCACGCCACAGCAACAGTTCCGCATCGGGATGTCCTTGTGTCTGTTGCAGGCAATACGCCCAGGTTTCGGCTAAGCGTTCACACGACTGCTGGCTGGAGATACTCAGACTCGCGATCCATTTTTTCGGATCAAACTCACCAGCTTTATTAAGATGTGCACTTCTTACCGCAACCATTGTCCTCTCCTTAAGGGACCAGGCCTACCGAAGTCAGCAAGCCATGACTCATTACAAACGCTCAAACAACACCATTGATTCCAGATGCCCAGTGTGTGGGAACATGTCGAGCATCGCCAGCCGCTGAATTTGGTATCCGGCATTCAACAAGGCGTCGCTATCCCGTGCCAGCGTAGCAGGATTACAGGATACATAAACAATACGAATTGGTTTTAACTTTATAATGTGTTTCATCACGCCTGCCGCCCCGGCACGAGCGGGATCGAGCAAAATTTTGTCAAAACCATTTTTCGCCCATTGCTGCTTCGTGACATCTTCTTCGAGATTTTCGTGAAAGAATGTCACATTCTGTAATCCGTTACGCCGCGCGTTTTCCCGGCCTTTTTCCACCAGCGCCGGAACGCCTTCAACGCCCACAACGCTGGCGGCGCGCGTCGCCAGCGGCAGAGTAAAATTCCCCATGCCGCAGAACAGATCCAGAACCCGGTCGCCAGGTTGAATATCCAGCCATTCCAGCGCCCGGGCGACCATTTTCTGGTTCACCCCTTCGTTGACCTGAATAAAGTCGCGCGGGCTGAAGGTTAAGCGTAGCCCGTTTGAATCATACCAGGGCGTCTCCCCGGTAAGCGGTTCAAGTATGTCGCTTTGAGGGGCCAGAAACAGAGACAGTCCCTCAGAATGCGAAAAGCGTTCCAGTTTTTCTCTGTCCGTCGCGCTCAAGGGCGCCATATGACGCAGCACCATCAGGGTGCCATTCCCCGCCTGTACCAGCTCGACATGGCCAAAGTGGCGGTTTCCTTGCAAACTTTCCAGACACGCCCTGACGCGGGGCAGCAGCGCCTCAAGCTGGAGCACCAGAATGGGGCACTGCCTGACATCCACGATATCGCTGGAGCCCGCCTTGCGAAATCCCATCTGCAATTGCTGAGTTTTAGGCAGATAATTCAGGCTTAAACGCGCACGGCGTCGATAGCCCCACGGCGTATCGGCGATCACCTCGGCGACATCGCATTTCATTAAGCGCGACAGCGCGGCGCTTTTGCTGCGTTGTTGCAGCGCGACGCTGGCATGCTGCTGCTGGCAGCCGCCACAGACGCCAAAGTGTGGGCAGCGCGGCGTTTCCCGTTCCGGGCTATCATTCAGGCGACGCTTAACTTGCGCGCGGGCGAACTGTTTTTTATCTTCGGTAATGACGACGTCGCCCTTTTCCTGGGGCAGTAATCCCGGTATAAACAGCGCCTTTCCATTATGGCGAGCCACGCCCTGACCAAAAGGATCGAGGTCATTGACCGTAACGGTTATGATCTGACGCGTCGTCACGCGTCGTTTTGCAGAGTAGAATTGCGCCATCGACGAGATATTTCTCAATTTAACAGTGTGACCCTAATTGTCCCATAACGGAACTCCATGACCAACTACAGCCTGCGCGCACGCATGATGATTCTGATCCTGGCCCCGACCGTCCTCATTGGTTTACTGCTCAGTATCTTTTTCGTTGTGCATCGCTATAACGACTTGCAGCGTCAACTGGAAGATGCTGGCGCCAGCATTATCGAACCTCTTGCGGTCTCCAGCGAATATGGCATGAACCTGCAAAACCGCGAATCAATCGGGCAGCTCATCAGCGTTCTCCATCGCCGCCACTCCGACATCGTGCGCGCCATTTCCGTTTATGACGAGAATAACCGGCTGTTTGTCACATCCAATTTCCATCTCGATCCGTCAGAAATGCAGCTCGCCACCGGGGAGCCGTTTCCCCGCAGGCTGAGCGTGACCCGCCACGGGGACATTATGATCCTGCGAACGCCGATTATCTCCGAAAGGTATTCGCCGGACGAATCCCCCGTAACAGACGCCAAAACGCCGAGAAATATGTTGGGATATGTGGCGCTTGAACTGGATCTCAAGTCCGTCCGCCTGCAACAGTACAAAGAGATTTTCATCTCCAGCGTGATGATGCTGTTCTGTATCGGCATTGCCTTAATTTTTGGCTGGCGTCTGATGCGCGACGTCACCGGTCCCATTCGTAATATGGTCAATACCGTTGACCGCATTCGTCGTGGGCAGCTCGACAGCCGCGTCGAGGGCTTTATGCTGGGCGAGCTGGATATGCTGAAAAACGGCATCAACTCGATGGCGATGTCGCTTGCCGCTTACCATGAAGAGATGCAGCATAATATCGATCAGGCCACTTCGGATCTGCGCGAAACGCTGGAACAGATGGAGATCCAGAACGTTGAGCTGGATCTGGCGAAGAAGCGCGCTCAGGAAGCGGCGCGTATTAAGTCTGAGTTTTTGGCCAACATGTCGCACGAACTGCGCACGCCGCTTAACGGCGTGATTGGCTTTACCCGTCTGACGCTAAAAACCGAACTCAATACAACCCAGCGCGATCACCTCAATACTATCGAGCGTTCGGCCAACAACCTGCTGGCGATCATCAATGACGTGCTCGATTTTTCCAAGCTGGAAGCGGGCAAGCTGATTCTGGAAAGCATTCCCTTCCCGCTACGCAGCACGCTGGATGAAGTGGTGACGCTGCTGGCGCATTCATCCCATGACAAAGGGCTGGAGCTCACGTTAAACATCAAAAATGACGTACCGGATAACGTCATCGGCGACCCGCTGCGCCTACAGCAGGTCATTACCAATCTGGTCGGTAATGCCATTAAATTTACCGAAAGCGGCAATATCGACATTCTGGTTGAAAAGCGCGCGCTCAGTAATACCAAAGTACAGATTGAAATCCAGATCCGCGATACCGGCATCGGCATTCCCGAGCGCGACCAGTCGCGTCTGTTCCAGGCTTTCCGCCAGGCGGACGCCAGCATTTCACGCCGTCATGGCGGAACCGGTCTGGGGCTGGTGATTACGCAAAAACTGGTCAATGAGATGGGCGGCGATATCTCGTTCCACAGTCAGCCCAATCGCGGTTCCACTTTCTGGTTCCACATTAATCTCGATCTCAACCCGAATGTGATAAGCGACGCGCCGCCAACGCGCTGTCTGGTCGGAAAACGGCTGGCCTACGTCGAACCGAACGCCACCGCCGCGCAATGCACGCTGGATATGCTGAGCGACACGCCGCTGGAGGTGATCTACAGCCCGACGTTCTCAGCGTTGCCGCTGGATCACTACGATATCCTGCTCATCAGCGTTCCGGTGACCTTTAACGAACCGCTCACCATGCAGCAAGAACGGCTGGCAAAAGCCGCCGCCATGACGGACTTCCTGTTGCTGGCGCTGCCTTGCCATGCCCAGATTAACGCCGAAAAACTCAAGCAAGGCGGCGCGGCGGCCTGTCTGTTAAAACCGCTCACCTCAACGCGTTTACTGCCTGCGCTGACGGAATACTGCCATTTAAATCAGCATGTTGAACCGCTGCTGACGGATGAGAACAAAATCGCCATGACGGTAATGGCGGTCGACGATAACCCGGCCAACCTGAAGCTGATCGGCGCGCTGCTGGAGGACAAAGTCCAGCATGTGGAGCTTTGCGACAGCGGGCATCAGGCGGTGGAACGGGCCAAACAGATGCAGTTTGATTTGATCCTGATGGACATTCAGATGCCGGATATGGACGGTATCCGCGCCTGTGAGCTGATTCATCAGCTTCCGCATCAGCAGCAAACGCCGGTGATCGCCGTGACGGCACATGCGATGGCGGGTCAGAAAGAGAAGCTGCTGAGCGCGGGGATGAATGACTATCTGGCCAAGCCGATAGAAGAAGAAAAGCTGCACAGCCTGCTGTTGCGCTATAAGCCGGGGGCCGTGGTAGCGACCCGATTACCCGCCGCTGAATCGACAGAGTTTATCGTCAACCCGAACGCAACGCTCGACTGGCAACTGGCGCTGCGCCAGGCGGCCGGAAAATCCGATCTGGCACGGGATCTGCTGCAAATGCTCATCGACTTCCTGCCGGAAGTACGTAACAAAATTGAAGAACAGCTGGTGGGAGAGGCGCCCGAAGGGCTGGTGGATCTCATCCACACGTTGCACGGCAGCTGCGGCTACAGCGGGGTGCCGCGCATGAAAAACCTGTGCCAGTTAATTGAGCAGCAGTTACGCAGCGGCACCAAAGAAGAGGAGCTTGAACCCGAGTTTCTGGAGCTGCTTGATGAGATGGACAACGTCGCGCGCGAAGCAAAGAAAATATTAGGATGAGGGGGATGCCGGATGGCGACGCTAGCGCGTCTTATCCGGCCTACAGGTGCGTGACCGTAGGCCTGATAAGCGCAGCGCCATCAGGCAGTTAACGTAAATGCTGCCCCACGTTAAGGGTGGCGGCGATATTGCGCGCAGCCATACGCACATTTTCTGCGGCATTCTCCAGCGCCTCATCCAGCGTACAGATGGTATAAATCACGCTGAAAACAGCATCCAGCCCATGTTGGTGTACAACACCCACATCCGCCGTCAGGCTACCTGCAATGCCAATCACGGGCTTATTATGTCGTTTCGCGACCTTTGCCACGCCGACAGGCACTTTGCCGTGAATCGTTTGGCTGTCAATGCGCCCTTCTCCGGTAACAACCAGATCCGCATCAGCAACGCACTCCTCCAGATGCAAGGCATCGGTCACGATCTCAATGCCACGCCGTAACTCCGCGCCGCAAAACGCATATAATGCGGCCCCCAGACCGCCCGCCGCGCCGCCGCCCGCCAGTTCGAATACGTTAATATCCAGATCGCGGGAAATCAGCCGGGCATAGTGCGTCAGCGCGTCGTCTAAGCGTTGAATCATCTCCGGCGTGGCGCCTTTTTGCGGACCAAATACCGCAGATGCCCCCTCCTTCCCGGTCAGCGGATTCGTAACATCGCAGGCGACTTCGATACGACACGCGGCAAGACGTTTATCAATACCGCTGATATCAATCTTTGAGAGCGCTTCCAGCGCCGCGCCGCCTTGCGTAATCTCCTGGTGCTGCGCATCCAGCAATTTCGCCCCCAGCGCCTGCACCATACCGGCGCCGCCGTCATTCGTCGCGCTACCGCCAAGGCCAATAATAATATGTTCCACCCCGGCATCGAGAGCGTGGCGAATTAACTCACCGGTTCCCCACGAGGTGGTTTTTAGCGGATCGCGTAATTGCGGTGGAACCAACTCCAGCCCGCTGGCGGCGGCCATTTCGATAAAGGCCGAACGTTCGTCGCCAGAAAGCCCATAAAATGCCCGCACGCTGTCACCGAGCGGGCCCGTCACGTCAACATCAACAATCCGGCCTGCCGTGGCCTCGACCATCGCTTCAACCGTTCCCTCACCACCATCAGCAACCGGGAGTTTTACGTAATCCGCATCAGGCCAGATTTCACGAAACCCCTCCTCAATGGCGGTCGCTACCTCAAGAGCGCTCAAACTTTCCTTATAAGAGTCCGGTGCGATCACTATTTTCATAAAGCATCCTTACGCATGTTGACTGTACTAAGCATACACCAGGAGAAGAACCGACCCCATGACGAAACCGGTTCAATACAGTCAGCGCACCATGCACGGGCGCTTATTGTCGAATGTCCAGTTCGGGATCAAATACTGCATTCCCATCGCATCATCACGCGCGCCCAGGCCGTGTTGCTGATACAACTCGTGCGCCTTCATCACCTGATCCATGTCAATCTCAACGCCAAGACCTGGTTTATCAGGCACCTGCACCATACCGCCTTTGATTTCAAACGGCTCTTTGGTCAGACGCTGATTACCTTCCTGCCAGATCCAGTGGGTATCGATCGCGGTGATCTTGCCTGGCGCGGCGGCCGCCACATGCGTGAACATCGCCAGGGAAATATCAAAGTGGTTATTGGAATGCGAACCCCAGGTCAGGCCGAACTCATGGCACATCTGCGCGACGCGAACAGATCCCTGCATCGTCCAGAAATGTGGGTCAGCCAGCGGAATGTCCACAGACTGCAAGGAGAGCGTATGCCCCATTTGACGCCAGTCAGTGGCGATCATATTGGTGGCCGTCGGCAGGCCGGTCGCGCGACGGAACTCCGCCATCACTTCACGACCAGAGAAACCCTGCTCCGCCCCGCACGGATCTTCCGCATAGGCCAGCGAGCCTTTCAGGTACTTACCGATTTGGATTGCTTCGTTCAGCGACCAGGCGCCGTTCGGGTCCAGCGTCACGCGGGCATTCGGGAAGCGTTTCGCCAGCGCTACAATGGATTCCGCCTCTTCATCTCCCGCCAGAACGCCGCCCTTCAGTTTAAAGTCGTTAAAGCCATACTTCTCGTATGCCGCTTCCGCCAGGCGGACGACCGCATCAGGAGTCATCGCCTCTTCGTGACGCAGACGATACCAGTCGCATTTCTCATCCGGCTGGCTCTGGTACGGCAGCGGCGTCGCTTTACGGTTGCCGACAAAGAACAGATAGCCAAGCATTTCCACTTCGCTACGCTGTTGCCCCTCACCCAGCAGGGATGCCACGTTGACCCCCAGGTGCTGGCCTAACAGATCAAGCAGCGCCGCTTCAATGCCGGTGACCACATGAATGGTGGTACGTAAGTCGAAGGTTTGTAAGCCGCGCCCGCCCGCATCACGATCGGCGAACTGATGACGCACGGCATTCAGCACGTTTTTGTACTCACCCAGCGTTTTACCCACCACCAGCGGGATCGCCTCTTCCAGCGTCTGGCGGATTTTCTCGCCGCCAGGGATTTCCCCCACGCCGGTGTGACCAGAATTGTCTTTAATAATGACGATATTACGGGTGAAGAACGGCGCATGCGCCCCGCTCAGGTTCATCAGCATACTGTCATGCCCAGCAACCGGGATGACCTGCATCGCGGTAACAACAGGGGTCGTAAATTGTGTACTCATCATTCAGTCCTTATATGAATTAGCGACGGCCGAAAACGGGGCGTTTACGATCAAAAGTCCAGCCGGGGATCAGGTATTGCATCGGGCCTGCGTCATTGCGCGCGCCGCCGGGCAGTTTCTTGTAAGCGTCATGCGCTTTTTGCACCTGCTCCCAGTCCAGCTCCACGCCAAGACCCGGCGCATCCGGCACTGCAATTTTTCCGTCTTTAATTTCCAGCGGTTGCTTCGTCAGGCGGCAATCGCCCTCCTGCCAGATCCAGTGGGTGTCAATCGCCGTCGGTTTACCCGGCGCGGCAGCGCCAACATGAGTGAACATCGCCAGGGAAATATCGAAATGGTTGTTCGAATGGCAGCCCCAGGTCAGCCCCCAGTCATCGCATAATTGCGCCACGCGCACCGCGCCGGAGAGCGTCCAGAAGTGCGGGTCGGCGAGCGGAATATCCACCGCGTTTAACATCACCGCATGGCCCATTTCGCGCCAGTTGGTGGCAATCATGTTGGTCGCGACCGGCAGCCCCGTCGCACGACGGAACTCCGCCATCACTTCACGCCCGGAGAATCCTTGTTCTGCGCCACACGGATCTTCAGCATACGTGAGCACATCGTTCAGCCCTTTACACAACGCGATGGCTTCATCCAGCAGCCAGGCGCCGTTTGGGTCAACCGTGATTCGCGCATCCGGGAAGCGTTTTTTCAGCGCGCGAGCCGTGTCGATCTCCTGCTCGCCGGGCAACACGCCGCCCTTCAGTTTGAAATCTTTAAAGCCGTAGCGATCCTGCGCCGCCTGCGCCAGATGCACAACCGCGTCGCTGGTGAGCGCTTCCTGATGGCGCATGTGATACCAGTCATGATTGCTCGGCGTTTTTTCGAGATAAGGCAAATCCGTTTTGGTGCGATCGCCCACGTAGAAAAGGTAGCCCAGCACAGTCACCGCATCGCGCTGTTTGCCCGGCCCTAACAGTTCGCACACCGGTACATTCAGCGCTTTGCCCAGCAGATCCAGCAGCGCCGCTTCCAGCGCCGCTACCGCATTCACCCGCAGTTCGAAAGTCCAGGCGCCTTTACCAAAGGTATCAAAGTCGGCAGCCTGATTACCTTTATGCACCTGTTGCACCACTTTATTCAGGCGGGCCACTTCCTGGCCTAAAACCATCGGAATCGCATCCACCAGCGTCTGGTAAATCACCTCGCCGCCGGGCGCTTCACCCACGCCGGTGTTACCAGCGTTATCGGTGAGGACGACGATATTGCGCGTGAAATACGCGTTATGCGCCCCACCGATGTTGAGTAACATACTGTCATGTCCGGCCACCGGAATGACTTTCATATCGGTAATGACGGGACTTGATTGCGTTGTCATATTTATTGTCCTGCTACAGGTTTCAGTTCGATGCGTTTAATATCCCCGACCAGCACGAGGTAACTCAGTACCGCCACCAGCGCATGGACGCCAACGTAAATCAGCGCGCCATTGAACGAGCCGGTCGTGCCGACGATGTAGCCAATCGCAATTGGCGTTACGATGCCGGAAATATTGCCAAACATGTTGAATAAGCCGCCGCTCAAGCCGCTGATTTCTTTCGGCGCGGTGTCCGCCATGACTGCCCAGCCCAGCGCGCCAATGCCTTTACCGAAGAAGGCCAGCGCCATGAAGCCGATAATCATCCATTCGACGTTGACGTAATTACAGAACACCATCACCATCGACAGCAGCATCCCCATCACGATCGGCGTCTTACGAGCGATGTTCAGCGAGCCGGTACGACGCATCAGCCAGTCGGAAATAATGCCGCCCAGCACGCCGCCCACGAAGCCGCAAATAGCCGGGACGGAAGCGACGAACCCCGCTTTCAGAATCGACATGCCACGCGCCTGCACCAGATAAACCGGGAACCAGGTGATAAAGAAATAGGTCAACGCATTAATGCAGTACTGGCCGATATAGACGCCGATCATCATGCGGGAACCCAGCAGCTGTTTGATTTGGCCCCATTTCACGCTAAACGGGACTTTCACCTTCGTATCTTTCTGATCCATATTGATCAGCGCGCCGCCTTCAGCAATGTACTCCAGCTCTTTTTTGTTAACGCCGGGATGCTGGTTTGGTTCATGGATCACTTTCAGCCAGATAAAGCTGATCACGATCCCCAGACCGCCCATAAAGAAGAAGACATGCGACCAACCCACTTCATGGGTCAGCCAGCCCATGATTGGCGCAAAGATAACGGTGGCAAAGTATTGCGCGGAGTTGAAAATCGCCACCGCCGTTCCCCTCTCCTGCGCCGGGAACCAGGCCGCGACGATTCGGCTGTTGCCGGGGAAAGATGGCGCTTCGGCTAACCCGACCAGGAATCGCAGGGTAAACAGCGCCACGATGATGCCAAAACCGCTGAAGATATCCACAAAGCCCTGTAACAGGGTAAACATGGACCAGATAAAGATGGACCAGAAGTAGACACGTTTAGAACCAAAACGGTCGAGCAGCCAACCGCCGGGGATTTGCCCGATCACGTAGGCCCATGAGAAAGCGGAGAACACGTACCCCATGCCTACCGGGTCGAGACCAATATCTTTGGCCATTTCCGATCCGGCAATGGACAATGTGGCGCGGTCGCCATAGTTGAAGGATGTGACGATAAACAGCATCACCACTATCCAGTAGCGGGCATTGGTGCGTTTTTCCGCGCCGCTCACCGCGTGACTTAATGAACTCATTGTTGCACTCCTGAATTTTCGCGTTATCTACGCTCACTCTGAACTGCACAACCGGTAGGGAATCAGAGATGACGTTTCGTGTTTTTTTGCAGCTTTTTATGAGGTCGTTTGCCTTGTGTACTGCATTTTTAATAACTGGCACGAGAAGTATAAAAAGCACACCTCGCACTCTCACCGTGCAACAACACAGTATTTCGGCAGCGTATCACGTATGTTTGTGGCAAAAGCCCAGGGCAATGGAAGCCACTTCACGGAAATGAAAAACGAAGAGGTAAACAGACAGGGTGCGAGAAGCAAAAGAAGAGGAGTGTGAAACGGGTCGCTTGACCCTATGAAAATGCCTCTGAAAACCCTTTCGTATGAAAGGGTTTTAGGGCAAATGCCTGATGGCGCTACGCTTATCAGGCCAACAGACAGCACATGTAGACCGGACGTCGCCATCCGGCTGGGTTTTGCTCAGGAGAGCAATGTTCCCCAGTTTTCGACCCAGGGGTTGGATTCGCTCTCCGGCTCCGGGTGTTCGCTGGCGTCAATCAACAGCATCTCCCCAACACGCTGCGCGCTTTGCTCCTGCAACAGCGCATCGAACTGTTTGCCGCCATTGCAAAAATTAACGTAGCTGCTGTCGCCCAGCGCAATCACGCCGTAACGCAGATTTGGCTGAAAACCGAGATTGTCCTTTATTCCCTGGAACAGCGGCACAATGCTGTCCGGGAGATCGCCCTGCCCCGTCGTCGATGTCACAACCAGCACAACTTTATCCAGATACGGCTGCCAGTCGCTCAGTTGCGGATCTTCAAAGACGGTTGCTTTATGCCCCTGCGCGGTAAGGATCGCCTCGGCCTCTTCGGCAACCAACAGCGAGTTTCCATACATGGTGCCGACAAAAATACCAATTTCCGCCATTAACGTTTTCTCCCTGATTTAAGCCTGATTATTTTCATCCTGCCGGGACAACGCACTAAACTCAACCCTTTCATTCTCAGGGAGAAGTCCGCGCCAGCCAAACTGTGATAACGCCTGCATCCAGACGTCGTCCAGACCGGCGCGCAGGATCAGCGGTTCACCGGTAAAGGGGTGGGTAAGCGTCAGTTGACTGGCGTGCAGCATTAAGCGCTGGCAACCAAAATGCTCTGCGGCGCTGCGATTCTGACGTAAATCGCCGTGTTTGCTGTCGCCGATAATCGGATGGCGTAAATGCGCCAGATGACGTCTGAGCTGGTGTTTACGGCCCGTTTTCGGCTCCAGTTCCACCAGGCCGTAGCGGGTTGTCGGATAACGCCCGGTCGCCACCGGCATTTCGACCGTCGCCAGCCCCCGGTAATGGGTCACGGCAGGCTGCGGGCCTTTATCTTCGCGGGCAAATTTATCGGCAATCTTATCCAGTTCTTCCACCAGCGGATAATCCAGAACGGCCTCATCCATTAACCAGCCGCGCACAATCGCATGGTAGCGTTTCTGAATCTGATGCTGCTCAAACTGCTGCGCCAGCAGGCGCCCCGCTTCGCTGGAAAGCCCCATCAGCAGGACACCGGAAGTCGGCCTGTCGAGCCGGTGGGCAGTAAAGACGTGCTGACCAATCTGGTCGCGTACGGTTTGCATCACCACGACTTTTTCGTCGCGATCCAACCAGCTGCGGTGAACCAGCCAGCCAGACGGTTTATTCACCGCCACCAGCCATTCATCCTGATAGAGGATTTCCAGCATCAGACGTTATCGCTCGTAAACAGCGCGTCCAGACCCTGCAATGTCGTCAGGATCACCTCGCGTTGAGGATGATCGGCCGTCAGCGCCATTTCATAATACGGCGCGACAGCAAAGGCTTGTGGAAGCGGCTGCGCGTTATCGAGCAACGCGTGCATACGGGGGATCAGCACCCATTGCAGCCATTCAAGCGGTTCCATCGTATCCATACAAAAAGGTTGCGTGCTGGTAAACAGGTGGGCCTGCGGCTCGTCCATCCGCCAGTGATGATGTTCACGCAGCAGGGCTTCCAGCGCGTGGAGTTGCTGGCGCACACGGTCATGAGTCGTCATGAAATTAACCTCAGTGATGAAAAACTGGCGCGAAGGATAGCATCAGTGAAGACGAAATAAAAAAAAGGGAGCACTGTAAAAACAGTGCTCCCGGTTCGTTTCGCAGCATTCCGGCTACTTTTGGTGCTCCCTGCTCATCCGTGACAACTTTTCCTGTGGTCTTGCGACCTGCTCATCCTGAACAATTTGCATCCTGCTCACATCACCCCGATGCGAATCGACTTCATCCTGAAGTATCCTGGCCATCCTGACCCACCGAACATCCTGCCCGGCTCTCGTTCTCCGTCCTGGAGGTGTCCCTTAACGCATCCGGCGTTTTCCACTTTGCTTCATCCTGAAGCCTGTCCTTGTAACACCATCCTGGCGTGTCCTGCTGAAGCGCCATCATCCTGACGTTCGCTTCGTTGTGCGACTCCTTGTCGACAGGTATAGAATCGCCTGTTTCGCCTTGTCTTACAAGACACTTACAGACAATGCCTTAAGGATATTTTCATATGAAAGGCAGGATTGTTAATTCAACTCATTAATATTAAAGGAATTATAGTTAACACCATGAGATAAGTATTCGCTTATTATCTGGCGATCTCTCACAGGGTATGTAAGAGATCTCTCACACGGTGTCTGGCAAAGTGGATTACAGAAGCGGCTTAAGCTGAGTCAGGAATTCCGCAAGAGAGGCGGCCAGAACGGTACGATTGCGCGTTCCCAGGGTCTCTTTGCAAACTTCCCCAGAGAGATTACACACCGAAATGACCTCAAGTTCATTTTCCAGCGTGGCGATAAAAAGCGTAGGCGGTAACTTGAGACGCTTCTGCGTGACCAGATGGCCGATCAGGTTTTCCTGAACGCGTCTGAAGTCATCTGCGCTCCATGTTTGCAGCAGCGTCAGCTTTTCATCCGCGAACTGCGCGTACATATCCCCGGCAAATTGCGTGGTGTAAAAAGCATGGACCGCAGGTTGTATCACAATATCAAATGCGCGTTCAACCGCGTTTACATTCGCCTCGCCTTCAAACGGCTGCGGCTGCCAGTAAACGGCATCGCTGGTCGAAGAGATAATGCACGGGGAAGGCACGCCATACAGCTCTTCGCTGAGCGGCCAACTGTTGTGTTTCTCATGCCATGCGTCGCAATAACGCGTCGTAAATGCCGTCAGGGCTTGCGATGTCAGTTCGTCCACCGATTTCTCTCTTCATAAAAGCCAGGATACACTTGACGCATAGTGTATCTGGTTTATGACGGTGAAACATGTCTTCTTATGAAAACCATCAGGCGCTTGATGGCCTGACTCTCGGAAAATCAACGGATTACCGGGATAATTATGACGCCAGCCTGCTACAGGGCGTTCCGCGCAGCCTGAATCGCGATCCGCTGGATTTAAAAGCGGACAACCTGCCTTTTCACGGCGCCGATATCTGGACGCTGTATGAACTGTCATGGCTGAACGCGAAAGGCGTGCCGCAGGTCGCCGTTGGTCATGTGGAACTGGACTACACCAGCGTCAATTTGATTGAGTCGAAAAGTTTTAAGCTGTACCTGAACAGCTTTAACCAGACCCGTTTTGACTCCTGGGACGCCGTGCGCCAGACGCTGGAAAACGACCTGCGCGCCTGTGCGCAAGGCGAAGTCAGCGTCGCGCTGTACCGTCTTGATGAGCTGGAAGGGCAACCTGTCACCCATTTTCACGGCACCTGCATTGATGACCAGGATATCACCATCGATAACTATCAGTTCAGCACCGACTACCTGGAGAATGCCGCCAGCGGCGAAAAAGTCGTGGAAGAGACGCTGGTCAGCCATCTGCTGAAGTCAAACTGCCTGATCACCCACCAGCCGGACTGGGGCTCCATACAAATTTGTTATCGCGGGCGCAAAATTGACCGCGAGAAGCTGCTGCGTTATCTGGTCTCGTTCCGTCATCACAACGAGTTCCACGAGCAGTGCGTAGAGCGCATTTTTAACGACCTTCTGCGTTTCTGCCAGCCGGAAAAACTGAGCGTGTACGCGCGCTATACGCGTCGTGGCGGTCTGGATATCAACCCGTGGCGCAGCAACACCGATTTTGTGCCTGCGACGGGCAGACTGGTGCGTCAGTAATCTTTTTTTCTCAATTTTGCGCGCCTGATTCCGCGCGCAAGGTTGTGAAAGGTCATAAGCCAGCGCTATTGTAATCAACAGGGAATGACGTCTTGCGTCCCATAAGGAGTTTACTTGATTACACATATTAGCCCGCTTGGCTCAATGGACATGTTGTCGCAGCTGGAAGTCGATATGCTTAAACGCACGGCCAGCAGCGACTTGTATCAACTGTTTCGTAACTGTTCGCTTGCCGTACTGAACTCCGGCAGTCTGACTGATAACAGCAAGGAATTGCTGTCTCGTTTTGAAAGTTTCGACATCAACGTGCTGCGTCGTGAACGCGGCGTGAAGCTCGAACTGATTAACCCGCCTGAAGACGCCTTTGTGGACGGACGCATCATCCGCGCCTTGCAGGCTAACCTGTTCGCCGTGTTGCGCGACATCCTGTTCGTCAACGGTCAGATTCACAATGCAGGCCGTTTCCAGCATCTGGATCTCGAAAGCTCGGTGCATATTACCAACCTGGTGTTCTCGATTCTGCGCAACGCCCGGGCGCTGCACGTCGGCGAAGCGCCAAACATGGTCGTCTGCTGGGGCGGTCACTCCATTAACGAAAACGAATATCTCTATGCCCGCCGCGTCGGCACCCAGCTGGGTCTGCGTGAGCTGAACATTTGCACCGGCTGCGGGCCAGGGGCAATGGAAGCGCCAATGAAAGGCGCAGCGGTAGGCCACGCGCAGCAGCGTTACAAAGACAGCCGCTTTATCGGTATGACGGAACCTTCCATCATCGCGGCAGAACCGCCTAACCCGCTGGTCAATGAGTTGATCATCATGCCGGATATCGAAAAACGCCTCGAAGCCTTCGTGCGTATCGCCCACGGCATCATCATCTTCCCGGGCGGCGTCGGTACGGCGGAAGAACTTCTCTATCTGCTGGGGATCCTGATGAACCCGGCGAATAAAGATCAGGTGCTGCCGCTGATCCTCACCGGGCCGAAAGAGAGTGCGGATTACTTCCGCGTGCTGGACGAATTTATCGTGCATACGCTGGGAGAAGACGCCCGCCGTTACTACCGCGTCATCATTGATGACGCCACGGAAGTGGCGCGGCTGATGAAAAAAGCGATGCCGCTGGTGAAAGAGAATCGCCGCGACACTGGCGACGCTTACAGCTTCAACTGGTCGATTCGCATCGCGCCGGACCTGCAAATTCCGTTCGAACCGTCGCATGAGAATATGGCGAATCTGCAACTTTACCCCGATCAACCGGTTGAAATTCTGGCGGCGGATCTGCGGCGCGCCTTCTCCGGCATCGTTGCGGGTAACGTCAAGGAGGTTGGCATCCGTGCGATTGAGGAGTTCGGGCCTTATAAAATCCACGGCGACCGCGAGATGATGCGTCGCATGGACGACCTGCTCCAGGGCTTTGTCGCGCAGCATCGTATGAAACTGCCCGGCTCGGCTTACATTCCCTGCTACGAAATCTGCGCATAACGCGCAGCGCCCGGTGGAGCACATCCGCCGGGTCAGACGATCGTCCGCTTTCTCAGACCGGGTCTGGTGTTTTCACCGCCCGGTTTTTTCATTGATACCAGTCACATAGTGAAGCTAAGTTTATAAATGCCGCTTATATTTCAAAATAAAAGCATTAATGCGCAAACGTTTACCTTACAATACCAATAGTAATTTATCAGCCGTAATTCTTATTAGTCGCGACAATCCTCCAAAAACATTGTTTTTTATAGCCAAACCTCCGTATATTGCGCCCCGATCTTTTAGGGCATATGTCGTTAATGGTAGCCTTCGCGCCCGTAAATTCGCTTTGACGTTTTTTTAACAGATTAATGGTCCAAATTTATCCACATAACAGGTGGATTATTGCATTTGGGATCGCGATCACTGATACATTCATAAGTTAAATGTATCTTTCCGCCCGCAAATTATTACGGCGAAAAATTATATAAAAATCGTCATTAAACGAATTTCATTTTACGGTCAGGTCTTTTTTCATTGGATTAGACCACAAACCTGACTTTTAGCTTCCTCCAGGAGAAACAGATGGAAACCACTCAAACCAGCACTATTGCTTCGATTGATTCTCGAAGCGGATGGCGCAAGACGGACACCATGTGGATGCTGGGCCTTTACGGCACGGCAATCGGCGCGGGCGTACTGTTCCTGCCAATTAACGCAGGCGTCGGCGGTATGATCCCGCTGATCATCATGGCGATTATCGCTTTCCCGATGACCTTCTTCGCACACCGTGGCCTGACTCGCTTCGTGCTGTCCGGTAAAAACCCTGGCGAAGACATCACTGAAGTGGTTGAAGAGCACTTCGGTATTGGCGCGGGTAAACTGATCACCCTGCTCTACTTCTTCGCGATTTACCCGATTCTGCTGGTTTACAGTGTGGCGATTACCAACACCGTGGAAAGCTTCATGACCCACCAGTTGGCCATCACCCCGCCGCCGCGCGCGATTCTGTCTCTGATCCTGATTGTCGGCATGATGACCATCGTGCGCTTCGGTGAGCAGATGATCGTTAAAGCGATGAGTATTCTGGTATTCCCGTTTGTTGCGGCCCTGATGCTGCTGGCCCTGTACCTGATCCCTCAGTGGAGCGGCGCAGCGCTGGAAACGCTCTCCTTTGATTCCGCTGCCTCTACCGGCAATGGTCTGTGGATGACGCTGTGGCTGGCAATTCCGGTAATGGTGTTCTCTTTCAACCACTCTCCGATCATCTCCTCCTTCGCGGTCGCGAAGCGTGAAGAGTACGGCGATGCGGCTGAGAAGAAATGCTCTAAGATCCTGGCATTCGCTCACATCATGATGGTGCTGACCGTTATGTTCTTCGTCTTCAGTTGCGTACTGAGCCTGACGCCGGCGGACCTGGCGGCAGCGAAAGAGCAGAACATCTCTATTCTGTCTTACCTGGCGAACCACTTTAACGCACCAGTTATCGCCTGGATGGCACCGATCATCGCGATTATCGCCATCACGAAATCCTTCCTCGGCCACTACCTGGGCGCTCGTGAAGGTTTCAACGGAATGGTTATCAAGTCTCTGCGCGGCAAAGGCAAATCCATCGAAATCAACAAGCTGAACAAAATCACTGCGCTGTTCATGCTGGTTACGACCTGGATTGTCGCCACGCTGAACCCAAGCATCCTGGGGATGATTGAAACCCTGGGCGGCCCAATCATCGCGATGATTCTGTTCCTGATGCCGATGTATGCCATCCAGAAAGTCCCGGCAATGCGTAAGTACAGCGGCCACATCAGCAACGTATTCGTTGTTGTTATGGGTCTGATCGCTATCTCCGCTATTTTCTACTCCCTGTTCAGCTAAGTTTTGTAGCGCCGCTTTCGGGCGGCGCTTCCTCCCTGAGATTTAAGCAATGGATGCCCTATGATTAGCGTATTCGATATTTTCAAAATCGGCATTGGCCCTTCCAGCTCTCACACCGTCGGGCCAATGAAAGCAGGCAAACAATTCACGGATGATCTGATTGCCCGCAATATCCTGACCGATGTCACCCGCGTCGTGGTGGATGTCTATGGTTCACTGTCGCTGACCGGTAAAGGTCACCACACTGACATTGCCATTATTATGGGTCTAGCGGGAAATCTGCCGGATACCGTCGACATCGACGCTATTCCGTTCTTTATTCAGGACGTGAATACCCACGGACGTTTACTGCTGGCGAATGGTCAGCATGAAGTGGAGTTTCCGGTCGATAAGTGCATGAATTTCCATGCCGACAACCTGTCTCTGCATGAGAACGGGATGCGTATTAGCGCGCTGGCGGGCGATAAGGTCCTCTACAGCCAAACTTACTACTCCATTGGCGGTGGTTTCATCGTTGATGAAGAACATTTCGGTTTGTCGAACAGTGCGCCGGTCAACGTGCCGTATCCGTACAAATCCGCAGCCGATCTGCAAAAACACTGCCAGGAAACCGGTCTGTCGCTTTCCGGCCTGATGATGCAAAACGAGCTGGCGCTGCACAGCAAAGAAGAGCTGGAACAGCACTTTGCCAACGTCTGGGAAGTGATGCGCGGCGGTATTGAACGCGGCATCACGACGGAAGGCGTACTGCCGGGTAAACTGCGCGTTCCACGTCGTGCCGCGGCGCTGCGTCGTATGCTGGTCAGCCAGGATAAAACCACGACCGACCCGATGGCGGTTGTCGACTGGATCAACATGTTCGCGCTGGCGGTCAACGAAGAGAACGCGGCGGGCGGGCGTGTCGTGACTGCGCCAACCAACGGCGCATGCGGCATCGTTCCAGCGGTACTGGCGTACTACGACAAGTTTATCCGCGAAGTTAACGCCAACTCACTGGCTCGCTACATGCTGGTGGCCAGCGCGATCGGCTCTCTGTACAAGATGAACGCCTCCATTTCCGGTGCGGAAGTGGGCTGTCAGGGTGAGGTCGGCGTGGCCTGCTCTATGGCGGCGGCGGGTCTGGCAGAGCTGCTGGGCGGCAGTCCGACACAGGTGTGCATCGCTGCGGAAATCGGCATGGAGCACAACCTGGGTCTGACCTGCGACCCGGTTGCGGGCCAGGTACAGGTGCCGTGCATTGAGCGTAACGCGATTGCCTCCGTGAAAGCGGTCAACGCCGCGCGTATGGCGCTGCGTCGTACCAGCGAGCCGCGCGTGTGCCTCGATAAAGTTATTGAGACCATGTACGAAACCGGTAAAGACATGAACGCCAAGTACCGTGAAACCTCTCGCGGCGGCCTGGCGATGAAGATTGTCGCCTGCGATTAAGTCCTACCACGTTTCAGGATCTGTAGGCCGGATAAGGCGCTCGCCGCCATCCGGCATTTATTGCCTGAGGGCGCTTCGCTTATCAGGCCTACGGATCGCGCTATTTCGCAACACTCGCCTCCTGTCGCCCTGGATGTTACCCTGTCCCCAAATTTGTCAGGGAGAACACCGTGGCCGTCCATCTGCTTATCGTCGATGCACTGAATTTAATTCGCCGTATTCATGCGGTTCAAGGCTCTCCCTGCGCGGAGACCTGCCTGCATGCGCTTGAGCAGTTGATTGTACACAGTCAGCCGACACACGCCGTCGCCGTATTTGACGATGACGCGCGCAACAGCGGCTGGCGTCATCAGCGTCTCCCGGACTACAAAGCCGGTCGTCCTCCCATGCCTGACGAGTTGCACAATGAAATGCCCGCAATACGCGCCGCCTTCGAACAGCGCGGCGTGCAATGCTGGGTTTCCAGCGGCAATGAGGCGGATGATTTAGCCGCTACGCTGGCGGTCAAGGTCACACAGGCCGGGCATCAGGCCACTATCGTTTCTACCGACAAAGGCTACTGTCAGTTGCTCTCCCCGACACTGCGTATCCGCGATTATTTCCAGAAACGCTGGCTGGATGCGCCATTCATTGAGAAAGAGTTCGGCGTCCTTCCCCAACAGTTGCCGGACTACTGGGGACTGGCGGGGATCAGCAGTTCAAAAGTCCCCGGCGTGGCGGGCATCGGCCCCAAAAGCGCGACCCAATTGTTGGTTCAGTTTCAGACTCTGGAAGGGATTTATGCGCACCTCGACGAGGTGGCGGAAAAGTGGCGCAAGAAGCTTGAAGCGCATAAAGAGATGGCATTTTTATGCCGCGATATCGCGCGCCTGCAAACGGATCTCCATATCGACGGGAACTTACAGCAGCTACGGCTGACGCGGTAGCTGTGTTGCCGGGTGGCGCTGCGCTTATCCGGCCTACATTTCGTGCAATCCTGTAGGCCGGATAAGGCCATCTGGCAAAATTACCAGGCGGTATGATACAACTCGACGATATCGGCAATACTCGCTTCACGCGGATTACCACCGGTGCAAACATCGTCAAATGCCGCCTGCGCCAGCGCCGGAATATCCTCTTTACGCACGCCGACATCGCGTAAATGCAACGGAATACCGACGTCCCGGTTGAGGGTAAATACCGCTTCCACGGCGGCATTACGCGCCTCGCTCAAACTTATCCCTTCGACCTTCTCGCCCATCGCACGCGCGATATCACGGAACTTCTCACCGGTATATTCCGCGTTGTAGCGCATGATATGCGGCAGAAGAATCGCATTAGCAACGCCGTGCGGAGTGTTATAAAACGCGCCCAGCGGATGCGCCATCCCGTGCACCAGCCCAAGCCCCACGTTGGAAAAGCCCATCCCGGCAACGTACTGCCCCAGCGCCATCGCTTCGCCCGCTTCACGCTCGCCCACAACCGAACCACGCAATGCTCCGGCGATGATCTCAATGGCCTTAATATGCAGCGCATCCGTCAACGCCCACGCGGCACGGGTGATGTATCCTTCGATCGCGTGGGTTAACGCATCCACCCCGGTTGCCGCCTTCAGCGCGGGCGGCATGCCATCCATCATGTCGGCATCAATAAACGCAACCTGCGGGATATCATGCGGATCGACACAAACAAATTTACGCCGCTTTTCTTCATCGGTGATCACATAGTTAATGGTCACTTCCGCTGCGGTTCCCGCAGTGGTCGGGATCGCCATCACCGGCACGCTCGGATAACGGGTCGGCGACAGACCTTCCAGACTGCGCACGTCAGCAAACTCAGGGTTATTGCTGATAATACCGATCGCCTTACAGGTATCCTGCGGGGAGCCGCCGCCGATGGCAATCAGGTAGTCTGCCCCGCTTTGTTGAAATACGTTCAGCCCCTCTTTCACCACGCCGATGGTTGGATTTGGGATCACGCCATCGTAGATCGCCCATGCCAGCCCTGCGGCATCCATCTTCTCCGTGACGTTTCTGACCACACCGCACTGCACCAGCGTTTTGTCACTGACAATTAGCGCCTTGCGATAGCCCCGGCGTTGAACCTCATCGGTTAACGCCGCCACCGCCCCCCGGCCAAACCATGCCGTTTCGTTCAGGATCATTCTGTTCGCCATAGCCCGTCTCCTTCGCTGTGCGAAATTACTCTTCGATACGTAATCCGTAGGTTTTGAATTTTTCCAGCACAATGGCGATAGCCTCATCATCCAGTACAGGCACCGGATCGGTAATCGCCAGCGTACTGAGGTACAGCTGCGCCAGCACTTCCACTTCATGCGCCAGCCACAGCGCTTTTTCCAGGTTCTCTTCGCAGGCGATCAACCCATGATGCTGTAGCAGGGTCGCTTTGCGATTTTTGAGCGCAACGGCAACGTATTCAGAAAGTTCACGCGTGCCGAACGTGGCGTAAGGCGCACACGGAATGGAGTTCCCCCCCGCCGCCGCAATCATGTAATGAATGGCTGGAATAGGACGATTGAGGATCGACACCGCCGTGCAGTGAACGGCATGGTTATGGACGACAGCGTTAGCATCCGGGCGCGTCTGGTAGGCCGCCATATGAAAACGCCACTCGCTGGAAGGCAATTTTCCCTGCTCATGCTGGCCCTCTGCATCAATAAAGACGATATGTGATTCGGTGAGTTTGTCATACGGAATGCCCGTTGGCGTGATCAGCATCCCGCCCTGATAACGCACGCTCACATTGCCTGCGGTCCCCTGGTTCAACCCCAGCCGGGTCATCTCCAGGCAGGTGTCGATAATCTGGCGGGCCAGTGTGTTTCGTTCCATTAGTTACCTCTCTCAGTCATTCAAAACGCGACAACAGAACAGCACGTTGCTCTGCTGAATTAATTGAACATTTGGTAACCATCATCATATTGAATAGCGATAAAGAAATTTACATGACTTTATTTTGTGATACGCATCAATTAATCACGTCAGTTAAATACCGTTTTCGCCGGATTCACTCCCTCCAAAATGACCGCTCTTAATATTATTTATCCAAACGGGCATTTTCATAATATTTGTAACAAATGCCCGTTTTCGCAGTAATAAATTAAATCGGTCATCAACGCTGTGGGTTTTTAATTTTATTTACTCAAACGGGCATCATTTTTCAGAAATTAAAGTGATGATAATCACATAAAGCCACCCTCCAGGTGCTAAATGTGACCACCATCATATTAAACAGCGTTTTTTATTTGAAAATGAATTCATGAGTTCACCATCAACAGCCAATTTTCTCTGGCAGATAACAGGAACTCGCCTGGTTTGTCGATCTGGTGAGAAACACCGGTCGTACTTCTAAAATGTTGAACACGCTTCTGAGCCAATGAGGATGCTATGGGAAACACAACAATACAGACGCAGAGTTTTCGTGCGGTGGATACAGGGCAAAGCAAACGCTATATCATTCCGTTTGCTTTACTCTGCTCACTGTTTTTCCTTTGGGCGGTTGCCAATAACCTGAATGACATTTTATTACCACAATTTCAGCAAGCCTTTACGTTAACTAATTTTCAGGCAGGTTTGATTCAGTCTGCTTTTTATTTCGGCTATTTTGTTATTCCCATCCCCGCGGGTATTTTGATGAAAAAGCTGAGTTATAAAGCGGGGATAATTACCGGACTATTCTTATATGCTTTTGGCGCAGCATTATTCTGGCCGGCTGCTGAAGTGATGAATTACACCTTGTTTTTGATTGGTCTTTTTATTATTGCCGCAGGACTTGGTTGTCTTGAAACCGCCGCGAACCCTTTTGTTACGGTATTAGGGCCAGAAAGCGGTGGCCATTTCCGTCTCAATCTGGCGCAAACATTTAACTCTTTCGGCGCTATTATCGCCGTGGTGTTCGGGCAAAGTCTTATTTTGTCTAACGTCCCACATCAATCTCAGGACGTGCTCGATAAAATGACGCCTGAGCAATTGAGTACGTATAAACACAGCCTGGTTTTGTCGGTACAGACGCCTTATATGATCATCGTGGCTATCGTTTTACTGGTTGCCCTGCTGATCATGCTGACCAAATTCCCGGCGCTACAGAGCGACGATCACAGTGACGCCCAACAAAGTTCATTCACCGCTTCGCTTGCCCGCCTGGTGCGTATTCGCCACTGGCGCTGGGCGGTGCTGGCGCAGTTCTGCTACGTCGGCGCGCAAACCGCCTGCTGGAGCTACCTGATCCGTTACGCTATCGAAGAGATCCCCGGTATGACGCCTGGCTTTGCCGCCAACTACCTGACCGGCACAATGGTGTGCTTCTTTATCGGCCGCTTCTCCGGCACCTGGCTTATCAGCCGCTTTGCGCCGCATAAAGTGCTGGCTGCCTATGCCCTGCTCTCCATGATCCTGTGTCTGGTTTCAGCCTTTAGCGGCGGCCATATCGGTCTGCTGGCCCTGACGCTGTGCAGCGCATTTATGTCGATTCAGTACCCCACTATCTTCTCGCTGGGTATTAAAAATCTGGGACAGGACACCAAATACGGCTCGTCGTTCATCGTCATGACCATCATTGGCGGCGGCATCGTCACGCCGGTCATGGGTTTTGTCAGCGATGCGGCGGGCAACATCCCAACGGCTGAGCTGGTCCCGGCGCTCTGCTTTGCCGTCATCTTCATCTTTGCCCGTTTCCGTTCACAAGCGGCAACTAACTGAACATTTTTCCGAATAACGTGAGGAACCTGTAATGAAAAAAATCAGCTTACCGAAAATTGGCATTCGCCCGGTTATTGATGGACGTCGCATGGGGGTACGCGAGTCGCTGGAAGAACAGACCATGAATATGGCGAAAGCCACCGCTGCGCTTATCACCGAAAAACTCCGCCATGCCTGCGGCGCGCAGATTGAGTGCGTGATTGCGGATACCTGCATTGCCGGAATGGCGGAATCCGCCGCCTGTGAAGAGAAATTCAGCAGCCAGAATGTTGGCGTAACAATTACCGTGACGCCGTGCTGGTGCTACGGCAGCGAAACCATCGATATGGACCCAATGCGCCCGAAAGCCATCTGGGGCTTCAACGGTACGGAACGTCCCGGCGCCGTTTATCTGGCCGCCGCGTTGGCCGCGCACAGCCAGAAAGGCATTCCGGCATTCTCTATTTATGGTCATGACGTACAGGATGCCGACGACACCTCGATCCCTGCCGACGTTGAAGAAAAACTGCTGCGCTTTGCGCGCGCGGGTCTGGCGGTCGCCAGCATGAAAGGCAAAAGCTATCTCTCTGTGGGTGGCGTCTCAATGGGGATTGCCGGTTCCATCGTCGATCACAACTTCTTTGAGTCCTGGCTGGGGATGAAAGTGCAGGCGGTGGACATGACCGAGCTGCGCCGTCGCATCGACCAGAAAATCTATGACGAAGCCGAACTGGAGATGGCGCTGGCGTGGGCGGATAAAAACTTCCGCTATGGCGAGGATCAGAACGCGCAGCAGTACAAACGTAATGAAGAACAAAGCCGCGCGGTGCTGAAAGAGAGCCTGCTGATGGCGATGTGCATTCGCGACATGATGCAGGGCAACAACAAGCTGGCGGAAAAAGGGCTGGTCGAAGAGTCGCTGGGTTATAACGCTATTGCGGCAGGCTTCCAGGGCCAGCGCCACTGGACCGATCAATACCCGAACGGCGACACCGCCGAAGCGCTGCTGAACAGCTCCTTTGACTGGAACGGCGTGCGCGAACCGTTTGTCGTCGCTACCGAAAACGACAGCCTCAACGGCGTAGCGATGCTGCTGGGCCACCAACTCACCGGAACCGCGCAGGTCTTTGCCGACGTGCGAACCTACTGGTCGCCGGAAGCGGTAGAGCGCGTCACAGGCCAGCCGCTCACCGGCCTTGCGGAGCACGGCATCATTCACCTGATCAACTCCGGCTCTGCGGCGCTGGACGGCTCCTGCAAGCAGCGCGATAGCGAAGGCAAACCGACCATGAAGCCGCACTGGGAAATCAGCCAACAGGAAGCGGACGCCTGCCTAGCCGCCACCGAATGGTGCCCGGCGATCCACGAATACTTCCGTGGCGGCGGCTACTCCTCTCGCTTCCTGACCGAAGGCGGCGTGCCGTTCACCATGACCCGCGTGAACATCATCAAGGGTCTGGGGCCGGTACTGCAAATCGCTGAAGGCTGGAGCGTGGAACTGCCGAAAGAGATGCACGATCAGCTCGACGCCCGCACCAACTCGACCTGGCCGACCACCTGGTTTGCGCCACGTCTTACCGGTAAAGGCCCGTTCACCGACGTTTACTCGGTGATGGCGAACTGGGGCGCTAACCACGGCGTACTGACCATCGGCCACGTCGGCGCTGACTTCATCACGCTCGCCGCCATGCTGCGTATTCCGGTCTGTATGCACAACGTGGACGATGCGAAAATCTACCGTCCTTCCGCCTGGGCTGCGCACGGTATGGATATTGAAGGTCAGGATTATCGCGCCTGCCAGAACTACGGGCCGCTGTACAAACGTTAATGCGTCACTTCTTTGCCCGGTGGCGTAAGCTTACCGGGCCTACAATTTCGCATTTTGTAGGCCGGATCAGCGCAGCGCCATCCGGCAACGTTTCGGAGCTACTATGAAACAAGACGTCATTCTGGTTCTCGACTGCGGCGCCACCAACGTACGGGCAATGGCCGTTGACCGTCAGGGAAACATTGTCGCCCGCGCATCAACAGCGAATGCCAGCGACATCGCCACGGAAAATAGCGCCTGGCATCAGTGGTCGCTGGCGGCCATTCTGCAACGCTTCGCGGACTGCTGTCAGCAACTGAAGACGGAACTGGCGGCCTGCCGGGTTCGCGGCATCACCGTCACGACGTTCGGCGTAGACGGCGCGCTGGTTGATGAACAGGGTCAGTTACGCTATCCGGTCATCAGTTGGAAATGCCCTCGCACCCTTGCCGTCATGGAAAACATCGGCCGCTTTATGCCGCCGCAGCAGTTGCAGGCGATCTCCGGCGTCGGCGCATTCGCCTTTAATACGCTGTATAAACTGGTGTGGCTGAAAGAGAACCACCCGCAGTTGCTCGAACAGGCGCACGCCTGGCTGTTTATTTCATCGCTGATCAACCACCGTTTAACCGGTGAATTCACCACGGATATCACCATGGCGGGCACCAGCCAGATGCTGGATATCCACCAGCGGGATTTCAGCCCGGAGATTTTACAGGCCACGGGTTTACCCCGCCGTCTGTTTCCACGGTTAGTTGAGGCGGGCGAACGGATTGGCACGCTGCAAAACGACGCCGCAAACCTGCTTGGGCTTGAGGCGGGTATTCCGGTGATCTCCGCCGGGCATGACACGCAGTTTGCCCTCTTTGGCGCCGGCGCAGAACAGGATGAACCGGTACTCTCATCCGGTACGTGGGAAATCCTGATGGTACGCAGCGCGCAGGTGAACACGCCGCTGCTCAGCCATTACGCCGGTTCCACCTGTGAACTGGACAGCCAGGCCGGACTTTATAACCCAGGCATGCAGTGGCTGGCTTCCGGCGTACTCGAATGGGTGCGCAAACTGCTCTGGACGCCAGAAACGCCGTGGCAGACGCTGATTGACGAGGCGCACGCCATTCCGCCGGGTGCTGAAGGCGTGAAGATGCAGTGCGATCTCCTCACCTGTCAAAACGCGGGCTGGCAGGGGGTGACGCTGAACACAAAGCGTGGTCATTTTTACCGCGCCGCGCTGGAAGGGCTCACGGCGCAACTGCAACGTAATCTGCAAACGCTGGAAAAGATTGGTCACTTCCAGGCAACTGAGCTTCTGCTGGTTGGCGGCGGAAGCCGCAACGCGCTGTGGAATCAAATCAAAGCCAATCTGCTTGATATACCGATTAAGGTGCTGGATGACGCGGAAACCACCGTCGCCGGGGCCGCCATGTTCGGCTGGTATGGCGTAGGCGAATTTGCCAGCCCGGAACAGGCCCGAGCCCAGGTGCGCTATCAGTACCGCTATTTCTGGCCGCAAACTGAACCCGAATTTATTGAGGGAGTGTGAGATGCTAAAAACTATTTCGCCATTGATATCCCCTGAGTTACTGAAAGTGCTGGCTGAAATGGGGCACGGGGATGAGATTATTTTTTCCGATGCCCACTTCCCCGCGCACAGCATGGGACCGCAGGTTATTCGCGCAGATGGTCTGAAAGTCAGCGATCTGCTCCGGGCGATTATCCCGCTGTTTGAACTGGACAGCTACGCGCCGCCGCTGGTGATGATGGCCGCCGTAGAGGGCGATTCGCTCGACCCGACGGTTGAAGCGCGTTATCGCGATGCGCTCTCATTGCAGACGCCGTGCCCGGAGATTGTCCGCATCGACCGCTATGCGTTTTATGAGCGGGCGCAAAAAGCCTTTGCGATCGTTATCACAGGAGAGTGCGCGAAGTACGGGAATATTCTTTTAAAAAAAGGGGTAACGCCGTAATCTCTTGCCGGTGCGCCCGCATGATGCGGGCGTTCATCGAATGATGGGGTGAGAAAAGATGAAAGCGGCACGCCAACAAGCGATAGTAGACCTGCTGATCAACCATAAAAGTCTGACCACCGAGGCGCTGTCGGTACAGCTTAACGTCAGCAAAGAGACCATTCGCCGCGATCTCAGCGAGCTACAGGCGCAGGGAAAAGTGCTGCGCAATCACGGGCGCGCCAAGTATATTCACCGGGAAAACCAGGACAGCGGCGACCCGTTCCACATCCGGCTGAAAAGCCACTATGCGCATAAGGCGGATATCGCCAGGGAAGCGCTGGCATGGATAGAACCGGGCATGGTGATCGCTCTGGACGCCAGCTCAACCTGCTGGTATCTGGCCCGCCAGTTGCCGGACATTGATATTCACGTCTTTACCAACAGTCACCCGATTTGCCAGGAGCTGGGCAAACGCGAGCATATTCAGCTCATCAGTTCCGGCGGCCAGCTTGAGCGTAAATATGGCTGCTACGTCAATCCGTCGCTTATTTCTCAGCTTAAGCCGCTCGACATTGACCTGTTTATTTTTTCCTGCGAGGGGATCGACCGCGGCGGCGCGCTCTGGGACTCAAATACGATCAACGCGGATTTCAAATCCACGCTGCTTAAGCGCGCATCACAGTCTTTATTGTTGATCGACAAGAGTAAGCTCAACCGCTCGGGAGAGGCCTGCATCGGGCATCTGGATGATGTGACGCACATCATTTCCGATGAGCGCCAGGGGGTAATTCACGCCTGATAGCCTTGCCGCTTATCAGGCCAACAAATACCCGGCGCAGGCCGGATAAGGCATTTACGCCGCTATCCGGCAATCCATCGTATTACCGCTCGTCGCGACGCCCGCCCACGGCGGCCCACAGCCGACGGACATGCACGGTCACTTCTTCACGATCGTGATACAGCTGTCGCGCCTGAATTTGCGCGTTAATGCCGTGTTCATCAAGCTGCGCCTGAATGTACGCCAGGTTCTGCGACACCTCTTCATAGCGTTTTTTCATCGGCAGCTTGAGATTGAAGATCGTCTCGCGACACCAGCCGTTTACTAACCACTGCGCCATCAGCGCGGCAACCTTAGCAGGCTTTTCCACCATGTCGCACACCATCCACGAGATGTTATTGCGATTCGGACGGTATCTGAATCCATCTTCGCGCAGCCAGGTCACCTGCCCGGTATCCATCAGGCTCTGCGCCATTGGGCCGTTATCGACAGAGTAAACCCACATGTTGCGCTTCACTAACTGGTAGGTCCAACCGCCAGGGCAGGCGCCTAAATCCACGGCATACATCCCGTTCGCCAGACGTTCATCCCACTCATCCGCCGGAATAAAAACATGCAGCGCTTCTTCCAGCTTCAGCGTCGAACGGCTTGGCGCATCGGCCGGGAATTTCAGCCGTGGAATCCCCATATAGAACGGCGAGTTGTTGTCAGGATACGAATACCCGGTATAACAGCAGCCCGG
Source organism: Citrobacter sp. CK206 (assembly GCF_030333125.1). Classification (NCBI taxonomy): domain Bacteria; kingdom Pseudomonadati; phylum Pseudomonadota; class Gammaproteobacteria; order Enterobacterales; family Enterobacteriaceae; genus Citrobacter; species Citrobacter sp. CK206. The sequence goes on along the minus strand of NZ_JAOWGM010000023.1, from coordinate 450,638 downwards.
CGCGATGAAGAAAACATGCACCACCGGACGCTTTGGCGTTTCATAGTTTGTCAGAATCCCCGCGTCGCGCAGCGCGGCCCGCAGCGGCACCGTAAATTTACGGCAAAACTTCATCAACTCTTTGCTTTCATTGGTGTCTGCGACTTCAACACGCAGCTCGCCGCCTTTTTCCACAACGCCCTGTAGCATCCCGACAATCGGCGTAATGCGATCGTCCGGCGGCAGGTCGCGCAGCAGCTCGCCGACGACGAACATCTGACGCGCAAAAATGAGCGAGGAAAAAGGCAACTCTTTTACTATTTTTTCAGCATCGTCCGGCTGATAGCACTCAAAGACGACGTATCCGGCATTGTCTTTAACACGAGCGAAGCCAAAGATTTCCCGACGCGCCGCCTTATCCGTCATTTCAGCAGCACACTCCTTTTCAAAACCAGGGCGACACAACAATACAACCTTATTCATGACCAACGCCCTTACGTTTCAAACGGATGGCGCCAATTAACATCAGCACCCAGCCTGCCAGGAAACTCACGCCGCCGACAGGAGTAACAAACGCCCACAGGCGTAAATGAGACAGCGCCAGGCAATACAGGCTGCCGCTAAACAGCACCGTACCTAACGCCAGAAAAACGCTGCTCCAGTAAAACCAGATGCTAATGCGTCGCTGCATCGCAACCGCCAGGCCAAAAATGGCCAGCGTATGAAACGCCTGATATTGCAGGCCGGTCTGGACCCAGCCCATTTCAACCACACCAAGAGTTTTGCTCAGGACATGCGCCCCAAAGGCACCCAGAGCAACATAGATAAAGCCGCTTATCGCGGCAAAAATCAGCATAAAACGGCTGGTCATGGTAGTACCCTAAATAAATTATTGTTCGTAACGAAAGCGGAATTTTTCTTGTTCAGCGGCCGCTTTGGTCAGAATCCACTGACGAAAGGCGGCTATTTTACCCAGTTCTGCCTGACTGTCATGACAAACCAGATAAAAAGCATTTTTACTGACCAGAACGTCGTTAAAGGGACAGACAAGACGCCCGGCTTCAATTTCTGATTGCGCCATGACGTTGTTCGCCAGCGCAACCCCCTGTCCGTGGATGGCAGCCTGTAGCACCATTGCGCTATGGCTGAAAATAGGTCCCTGCTGCACATTAATATGATTCAGCCCCAACTGACGCGTATAGGTCTGCCAGTCTCTTCGCGAAGCATCATGCAGTAATGTATGTTTTGCCAGATCTTCCGGCGTCTTTAACGGCTTATCGCCCGTCAGTAATAACGGTGAACACACCGGCAGTAAATATTCTGCGTACAATTTTTCGACGCGCAAGCCCGGCCAGTTGCCACGCCCATAAAAAATAGCGACGTCGACATCATCAGCCAGCTTATCTTCCTGACGGTCCACGGCCTGAATTCTGACATCGATTCCCGGATAAGTTGAGTTAAAGCTTGAGAGTCGAGGAACCAGCCACTGGATCGCAAAACTGGGCAATAAACTGACCGTAAGCGCGCCTTTTGCACTCCGCGCCTGAAGTTTACGCGTCGCTTCGGTTAATTGCGAAAAAATCTCTTTGATGTCGAGGAAATAGCTCTGCCCCTCTTCCGTGAGCAAAAGCGAACGATTGCGACGACGGAACAGTTTTAGCCCCAAAAAATCCTCAAGTGACTTGATTTGGTGACTTACTGCGGCCTGTGTCACAAAAAGCTCTTCTGCTGCGCGAGTGAAGCTTAAATGCCGCGCTGCGGCATCAAAAACACGTAATGCATTTAAGGGTGGTAATCGTTTTGACATGGCTTTTAGACTTTGATGTTAAATAAATTTAACAATTAGGTAACTTTGTGTAACCTATTAGTTTTTTTAATCTGAGCCATTATAATTTGTCCGTTGAGGTTCTACCAGCAAATACCTATAGTGGCGACACTTCCTGAGCCGGAACGAAAAGTTTTATCGGAATGCGTGTTCTGATGGGCTTTTGGCTTACGGTTGTGATGTTGTGTTGTTGTGTTTGCAATTGGTCTGCGATTCAGACCATGGTAGCGAAGCTACCCTTTTTCACTTCCTGTACATTTACCCTGTCTGTCCATAGTGATTAATGTAGCACCGCCAATTGCGGTGCTTTTTTTTGTCCATGATCGACCGGTTACTGATCCAGTTCGACCATCTCTTTAACGTCAGTACGATTGATCTGCTGTTTGTTGCCGTTAGCGTCTTTATAAGAAATCATGCCGGTTTCATCATCGGTTTTTGGCTTACCGTCTGACACGATAGTACGGCCATCATTTGTGTGCATCACATAATTCGGACCGGAACAGGCGCTCAGGGCAAAAGTCAGCATACATGCAGAGATCATTGCGGCAGTCTTTTTCATTTTCATCTTCTTCTCCTTAAAGCTGTTTATGCTAAATAAAACGGGTTCCGTAACAGGCAAAAACATTCGCCTAACACTATTTAGCATAACCTGCTTCCCTGACTTCACCAGGATAACCAGACAATTCCGATGGTTAGGACAAACCTTGTATCACAGCCCTTTTTGCGCCACGATCGGTATACTGAATTGAGGAATACCATGAACGCTTTCAATCCTGCGCAGTTTCGCGCGCAATTTCCTGCCCTTACCGATGCGGGCGTTTATCTCGACAGCGCCGCGACGGCGCTTAAGCCTCAGGCCGTGATCGACGCCACGCATCAGTTCTACAGCCTGAGCGCCGGAAACGTCCATCGCAGCCAGTTCGCCGAGGCACAGCGGCTAACCGCGCGCTATGAAGCGGCGCGCGGCAAAGTGGCGCAGTGGCTGAACGCGCCTGATGATGCTTCGATTGTCTGGACACGCGGCACCACGGAAGCCATCAATATGGTGGCGCAATGCTATGCCCGCCCGCGCCTGCAACCCGGCGATGAGATAATCGTCAGTGAAGCGGAGCATCACGCGAATCTCGTTCCCTGGCTGATGGTCGCTCAGCAGACGGGCGCAAAAATCGTCAAACTGCCCCTGAATGCCCTTTTCCTCCCCGACGTGGAGCGTCTGCCTGAACTCATCACGCCACGCAGCCGGATTCTGGCCCTGGGACAGATGTCGAACGTCACGGGCGGCTGCCCGGACCTGGCGCGCGCTATCACGCTGGCGCACGCGGCAGGGATGGTGGTGATGGTTGACGGCGCGCAAGGCGCGGTGCATTTCCCCGCCGATGTACAGCAGCTGGATATTGATTTTTATGCCTTCTCCGCCCACAAGCTGTACGGCCCGACGGGCATCGGCGCGCTGTACGGCAAACCGGCCTTACTGGAAGAGATGTCCCCGTGGCTCGGCGGCGGCAAGATGATCGCTGAAGTCAATTTTGAAGGATTCACAACCCAGGCCGTTCCCTGGCGTCTGGAAGCCGGCACGCCAAACGTGGCTGGAGTTATTGGCCTTAGCGCCGCGCTGGAGTGGCTGGCGGAAGTGGATATGGCGCAGGCCGAAAGCTGGAGTCGCGGTCTGGCGACGCTGGCGGAAGACGCACTGGCGAAGCGTCCGGGTTTCCGCTCTTTCCGTTGCCAGGACTCCAGCCTGCTGGCCTTCGATTTTGCCGGCGTTCATCATAGCGATATGGTGACATTACTGGCCGAATACGGCATCGCCCTGCGCGCCGGGCAGCACTGCGCGCAGCCGCTGCTGGCGGCGCTTGGCGTAACGGGCACCCTGCGCGCCTCTTTTGCGCCGTATAATACAAAGCATGATGTGGATACGTTGGTCAGCGCCGTTGACCGCGCGCTGGAAATACTGGTGGATTAATGACAAGCCCTCTTTTTGCCGGACACCCGTTTGGCACGACCGTAACGGAAGAGACGTTACGCGCTCTCTTTATCCCGCTCTCGCAGTGGGAGGACAAGTATCGCCAGCTTATTCTGTTGGGTAAGCAACTCCCGGCATTGCCGGATGAGCTAAAAACGCAGGCAAAAGAGATCGCAGGATGTGAGAACCGCGTCTGGCTGGGGCATACCCTGTCAGAGAAGGGAACGCTGCACTTTTTCGGTGACAGCGAAGGGCGTATTGTACGCGGTTTGCTGGCGGTTTTACTCACGGCGGTAGAGGGAAAGACCCCGGCGGAACTGCTGGCGCACTCGCCGCTGGGGTTGTTTGATGAGTTAGGCTTAACAACACAACTTAGCGCATCGCGCAGCCAGGGGCTGCATGCGCTGAATAACGCGATTATTGAGGCTGCCCAGCAAGCCGGATGACGACACTGATGCGTCTTATCCGGCCTACAACACCGCACGAACCGTAGGTCGGATAAGCATAGCGCCATCCGACACAATCAAGCCTGACGCGCCGCCTTCGCCATCATCTTCTTCAGCGCATGAGACACAGCAACAAAGCCAAAGGTCGCAGTTACCATCGTGGCTGCGCCGAATCCAGAGGCGCAATCCATTCGTTTCGGCCCTTCCGCCGTCGCTTTCATCGCACATACGGAACCATCAGCCTGCGGATAAACCAGCGCTTCCGTTGAGAACACGCAGTCCACGCCCAGTTTGCCCTTGCTGTTTTTCACCACGCCAAAGTCGCTTTTCAGTCGTTCGCGCAGTTTCGCCGCCAGCGGGTCCTGGATGGTTTTCGCCAGATCCGTTACCTGAATCTGGGTCGGGTCTATCTGCCCACCCGCCCCGCCGGTGGTGACTAACGGAACCTTATTTCGGCGGCACCAGGCAATCAGCGCGGCTTTTGGCCGCACGCTGTCGATGGCATCAATGACATACGAAAACCCTGCGCTCATATACTCCGCGACATTATCCGGCGTGACAAAGTCATCCACCACCGTCACCCGGCACTCCGGGTTGATCTGACGAATACGCTCAGCCATCACCTCGGCTTTCGCCAGACCGACGTTATCGCGCAGCGCATGAATTTGCCGGTTGGTGTTGGTGACGCATACGTCATCCATATCGATGAGCGTGATCGCGCCAATGCCGGTACGCGCCAGCGCCTCTGCCGCCCAGGAGCCGACGCCGCCGATTCCGACCACGCAAATATGCGCACCGGCAAACAGCTGCAACGCTTTTTCACCATACAGACGGGCGGTGCCGCCAAAACGCTGGCGCCAGGCATCACTAATTACAACAGACATACGACCTCAGAATTAAAAAGGGGTAATACGATCGTAGGCCGGATACGTCGCTTGCGACGCCATCCGGCATGATTTGCCTGATGGCGCTACGCTTATCAGGCCTACGATTTAAATCTTCAGCGAAGCCGCCATCAGGCAATCAACCGCTAAATACGTTACCGGTTCCCGGGGCGTTTTTCAGCACCCAGACGCGCCCATAGTGATTATACCAGCCTGCGCGGTGCCCGGCGTCCGGGCCAATCCCCTGATAAATATCAAAGTGCTGGCCTTTAATCGCGCCGCCCACGTCCAGCGCCACCATCAGGCGCAATTCGTACTGGCCGTTAAACTTGCCGTTGTTATCCAGCAGCGGGACTTCCGCCAGCAGGGTTGTTCCTGCCGGGATAATGCTGCGATCGGAAGCCACAGACGCACGGCCGATAAGCGGCACGGCGCTGGCGCCTTTCACCGGGGCAAAAGATTGCGGCTTAAAGAAGACGAATGACGGGTTTTGCTCCAGCAGCTCGCGCACTTCCGCTTCACTGTGGGTTTCTCCCCAATGGCGAATAGCCTGCATCGACATATCTTCTTTCTTCACTTCACCGCGATCGATCAGCACCTTGCCGATACTGCGGTAAGCATGGCCGTTTTTCCCGGCATAGCTGAAGAAATTCAGCGGGCTGCCGTCGCCAAAATCAATATAGCCGCTGCCCTGAACGTCCATGATGAAGTTATCCATCAGCGAGTTGCTGTACGCCAGAATGTAGCTGTCGCTCAGCGCGCCGGAATAGATCTCGGCACGAGACGGTAAGCGGCCGCGTTTTGGCGGCATACGATAAATAGGGTACTGGAACTCCCCCTGACGGGTATGGCGCGCCTGAATAACCGGCGTGTAGTAACCGGTGAACTGGACGTTGCCGTAGTTATCCGCCCCTTCCATCTGCCAGGCATCAATACCAAACTGGCGCATCATTCGCGTATCGCCACCGGAACGTAACCACTCCTGCACGGCGTTATAGACGTTGCTCTGGTTGCCATACAGACGCGGCGACGCGCTGCGGATTTGGTTGACCTGCTCGGCGAAATCGCCTGCGTTGATAGGCGCCCCAATGGCGTCAGGTTGGTTCACCAGTGAGAAAGGCTGGGTAAACTTCCCGTCTTTATACTGCTGGCCGCGATCGGTCGGTTTAGAGGAACAGGCGGCAAGCATTGCAACCACTGCCCCCATAAGAAGGTAATTTGCCCAACGTCCTTTCATGAGTTCTCGTCTTTTAGCTGTAAATCTTGCACTATGAAGATAACAAACCCCCGAACCTAATGAAATGCGAAGCGCTCCCCTGACGCAAATTACGCACAAAAAACGTACCAAAGCGCGTTGTTTTTGCACACAATCATCCCAATTTCGTGATCCGGGTGAAAAAAGGGTTGCATGAAAATGTTAGCAGAGTATAGTGCGCATCCACGGACGCGGGGTGGAGCAGCCTGGTAGCTCGTCGGGCTCATAACCCGAAGGTCGTCAGTTCAAATCTGGCCCCCGCAACCAATACAATGTGAAGAAAAGGTTACTCGATGGAAGAGTAACAGACGGACGCGGGGTGGAGCAGCCTGGTAGCTCGTCGGGCTCATAACCCGAAGGTCGTCGGTTCAAATCCGGCCCCCGCAACCAATTGAAATATGATGTAATATTTTGCAAAGTAGTTCGAATCACAACAAGGCGGCGACGCAGTGAATCCTTAGGAGCTTACTCCAGTAAGTGACTGAGGTGAACGAGGAAAGCCAACGCAGATGTGGTTTGAAATACGAAGCAGAAAGACGGACGCGGGGTGGAGCAGCCTGGTAGCTCGTCGGGCTCATAACCCGAAGGTCGTCGGTTCAAATCCGGCCCCCGCAACCAATATTAAACACCTTAACGGGTGTTTTTTCGTTTCTGCGGCCCGTAAAAAAAGCGCCTTTCAGCGCTTTTTTATTATCCCCTTCTCGCCAGCGTCGCCCCATCGGCAAAGTAGGCTTTAATACCCGCCAGAATCGACTCCGCCACTTCCTGCTGGAACTTCGCCGTTTTGAGCTTACGCTCCTCTTCAATATTACTGATAAAGGCGGTTTCCACGAGAATAGAGGGAATATCCGGCGCTTTCAGCACCGCAAAGCCGGCCTGCTCAACCTGATTTTTGTGCAGATTATTAACCCTTCCCAGCTTGTTGAGCACCGCTTTACCGAACTTCAGGCTATCGGCGATGGTCAACGATTGCACCATGTCGAACATCGTGTGATCGACATAGCGATCGCCGCTTTTACTCACGCCGCCGATCAAATCCGAGGCGTTCTGAGTTTGCGCGAGGTATTTTGCCGCCGTACTGGTCGCGCCCTTCGTCGAGAGCGCAAAAACGGATGAACCGCTGGGCTGTCGGCTGGTAAACGCGTCCGCATGGATAGAGACAAACAGGTCGGCGCGCTGCTTCTGGGCTTTCGCCACGCGCACTTTCAGCGGAATGAAGATATCCTCATTACGCGTCATGTAGACCTTCATATTGCCTTCTCTCTCAATTAACGCGCGCAAGCGGCGGGCAATCTGCAACACCACGTCTTTTTCGCGCGTCTTGTATTTCCCCACGGCGCCGGGATCTTCCCCTCCATGACCGGGATCGAGCATGATCACGATCGGGCGATCGCGCCCCGCCTTGCCCGGCTGCGGCCCGCTCTGCGCAGGCGGCACCTGCTTATCCAGATCGCCTTTGTTGTAATCTTCCAGCAGCGCCAGCAACGGGTCCTGCATATCCTGCGCATTGGCAGGGTAGAGATCCATCACCAGGCGTTCTTTAAAGCCCGCCACTGGCGCAAGGGCAAACAGCTGCGGTTTCACGTTTTGCTTCAGCTCAAACACCATCCGCACCGTCTGTGGATCAAACTGCCCCACTCGCGCTGACTTGATATACGGATCGTCCGCGCGGATCTGCGCGCCAATGCCTTTAAGCACCGAGTTCAGATTCACGCCTTCAATATCCACCACCACGCGCTCAGGGTTACTCAGGGCAAACTGTTTGTATTTCAGCAGACGGTTCGATTCCACCGTGACGCGGGTATAGCTGGACGCAGGCCAGATGCGTACCGCGACGACCTGGCTGACGGCAGCCAAACCGACCTGACTTACGCTCAATAGCCACATGGCGCCCGTCCCTTGTAGTAAACGACGGCGACTGATTGCTGAGTTGGATCCCGACATGCTTCTCCCGAGCAAAACAAACTTAACGGTGCTGATGTACAAAACGTCTAAATTGACCGGAAACTTTAGCGAATGACGCATAATCTGTCATCTATAAAAGGGTAAACTTTCTTTTTGTATTCACGGTATTACTGGGAGAAAACTTCAGCGGGATTAAAATTTGCGCTTGCGCACGACGGAAAAACAGAATAAAAATACATTAATTTCGAATAATCATGCAATGAGGGTGTGCCGTGGTGAAGGAACGTAGAACCGAACTGGTACAGGGATTCCGCCATTCTGTTCCCTATATCAATACCCATCGGGGAAAAACGTTTGTCATTATGCTTGGCGGTGAGGCCATTGAGCATGAAAATTTCTCCAGTATCGTCAATGACATCGGGCTTCTGCACAGTCTGGGCATTCGCCTGGTGGTGGTGTATGGCGCGCGTCCGCAAATCGACGCGAACCTTGCCGCACATCATCATGAGCCGCTGTACCACAAAAATACCCGCGTGACGGACGCCAAAACGCTGGAACTGGTTAAGCAAGCGGCAGGCACGTTGCAGCTGGATATCACCGCCCGTCTGTCGATGAGCCTGAACAACACCCCCTTACAGGGCGCGCACATCAACGTCGTCAGCGGCAATTTTATTATTGCACAGCCGTTGGGCGTGGATGACGGCGTGGATTACTGCCACAGCGGACGCATTCGCCGTATTGATGAAGAGGCGATTCATCGCCAGTTAGACAGCGGCGCAATTGTGCTGATGGGGCCGGTCGCGGTTTCCGTCACAGGCGAAAGTTTTAACCTGACCTCAGAAGAGATCGCCACGCAGCTCGCCATCAAACTGAAGGCGGAGAAGATGATCGGCTTCTGTTCGTCGCAAGGGGTAACTAACGACGAAGGCGACATCGTTTCCGAACTTTTCCCGAACGAAGCGCAGGCACGCGTTGAAGCGCAGGAAGAAAAAGGCGATTACAATTCAGGCACCGTGCGGTTCCTGCGCGGCGCGGTGAAAGCCTGTCGCAGCGGCGTGCGTCGCTGCCATCTGATTAGCTACCAGGAAGACGGCGCGCTATTGCAGGAGCTGTTCTCACGCGACGGGATCGGGACGCAAATCGTGATGGAGAGCGCCGAGCAGATTCGCCGCGCCACCATTAACGATATCGGCGGGATCCTGGAGCTGATTCGCCCGCTGGAACAACAGGGGATTCTGGTGCGCCGCTCCCGTGAACAACTGGAGATGGAGATCGACAAATTCACGATTATCCAGCGAGATAATCTGACCATCGCCTGCGCCGCACTGTACCCTTTCCCCGAAGAAAAAATCGGCGAAATGGCCTGCGTGGCGGTACATCCAGATTATCGCAGTTCATCGCGTGGCGAAGTTTTGCTGGAGCGGATAGCCGTGCAGGCAAGACAGATGGGCCTCAGCAAGCTGTTTGTGCTGACAACGCGCAGTATTCACTGGTTCCAGGAACGTGGGTTTACGCCGGTGGATATCGAACTGCTGCCCGAGAGCAAAAAAGAGATGTACAACTATCAGCGTCGTTCAAAGGTGTTGATGGCAGATTTGGGATAACCCATTTTGCCTGACGGCGACGCTAAAGCGTCTTATCGGGTCTACGGGGATGCTGTAGGCCGGATAAGCGCAGGCGCCATCCGGCAACTTGCCTCACAGCCCGTTATTAAAAAACGCGGACAGTCCGCTACGTCGCTCCGTGCGCGTCGCAATTGCCCCGCTCAAAACCCGTTCATCGGCATAGAGAGACAGGCGACGACGTGCGCGCGTCACGGCGGTATACACCAGCTCACGGGTCACAACCGGCGAGCGCTGGCTGGGTAAAATCAGCGCCGCATGATCGAACTCCGATCCCTGCGATTTATGCACCGTCATCGCCCAGGTTGTTTCATGCTCCGGCAAACGGCTGGGCTGCACCGACTTAATGCTGCTATCCGGCATGGCGAACCACACCCTCAACCCCTGGCCGCGATCGAGCGCAATGCCGATATCGCCATTGAACAACCCCAACGCGCTGTCATTGCGCGCAATCATTACCGGACGCCCTTCATACCAGCGGCTGTGCGGGTGACGCTGAATTTTGCGTTTTTGCAGCATAACCTGTTCGATGCGTTCATTCAGACCGCCAACACCAAACGGCCCTTCACGCAGCGCGCACAACAACTGGTACTCATTGAAAGCCTGAATAATCGCCCCCGGCTCCGCGCCCTCGCGAACAAGCGCCAGATAACGCCCATAACCGGCCAGCGCCTCATCGAGCATGGCGGCGTAATCCTCGCTGCTCTGTAGCGTTCGTTTTTCAATATCGCTGAATCCCTGCTGAAAGACCGTTTTCATCGCCGCTTTATCGCCGCGATTAATGGCTGCCGCCAGTTGACCAATGCCGGAATCATGCCCGAAGCGATAGCTTTTTTGCAGCAAACACAGGCTATCGCGCAAAGAGGCCGCCTCCGTGCCTGCGCCCGCAGGAATGGGGCTTCCCGTCAATCGGCTCAGCTGCTGTGCGCGCCCGGCGGTAAATCCGGCATTTACCCAGGCGCAGATATCGCCCAGCACCGCCCCCGCCTCAACGGAAGCCAGCTGATCGCGATCGCCGAGAAAAATCACGCGTCCGTGCGGCGGCAGCGCCTCAATTAGCCGCGACATCATCGGCAAATCGATCATTGATGCCTCATCCACCACCAGCACGTCCAGATGCAGCGGATTTCCCGCGTGATGGCGCAGCCTCTGGCTACCGGGCTGTGCGCCCAACAGCCGGTGCAACGTACTGGCGTCATCCGGGATGCGTTTTTTTTGCTCATCCGTGAGCGGAAGCTGGCGCAATGCCGCGCCAAGCGACTCGGTAAGACGCGCCGCCGCTTTCCCCGTCGGCGCCGCCAGTCGTATACGGCATCGCTCGCCGTCCGCCATCTGAATCAACGCGGCCAGCAGCTTCGCCACGGTAGTGGTTTTACCGGTGCCAGGCCCGCCGGAAATGACGGAAATACGGCGCGTCAACGCCACGGCCGCCGCCACCTTTTGCCAGTTGACGTCATCCGTCGGCGGGAAAAGCGCATCCAGCGTGCGGGCCAGTTGCTGTTCATCTACCGCGATCGCCTGGTTAACCTCGCTAAAAAAGCGGGCTACCGTGCGCTCGTTACTCCACATCCGGTTCAGGTAAAGGCGATCTTCATGCAGAATCAACGGCGTTGGCCGCTCTCCCCGACTGACCGCCCCGGAAGCCAGCAGACACGATGCCCAGTCTTCAGGCGCATCCCTCTCGCTAAACCAGGAGACCAGTAGCGGATGCGACTCTTCCGTTATCGCCAGGCGCGAAAGCGGCATACAGACATGCCCTTCCCCGGCATCGCGGCTGAGCAATGCAACGGCCAGCGTTACGCACGGATCGTCCTGCCCGGCAACCGCCAGCGCAAACTGAGCGTCTAATGGCCGCAACAGCTTTTGTTCTACGGCCTCCAGTAATCGCTTCTGAATTGTCATTACGCCTCCTCCGCTACAACGCCTGCAAACATCTCATCCATTAACGCAATCAGTTCGCCGTCCGGCCGGGTCGAGAAAATGCCCTGCCGTGGATATTCACGGTCAACGCCGCGCAGGAAAAGGTAGATCACGCCGCCGAAATGACGTTCATAGTCATAATCGGCGATGCGATGGCGCAGATAGCGGTGCAACGCCAGCGTATACAACTGATATTGCAGGTCATAGCGATGCGCCTGCATCGCTGAGGCCATCGCCTCCTGAGTGTAGGCCGTGCTGTCTTCGCCCAGCCAGTTTGATTTGTAATCGAGCAGGTAATACCGCCCTTCATGGCGAAACACCAGGTCGATAAACCCTTTCAGCATGCCGCGAACCTGCATGAAGTCGAGCGGCGGGCAGCCCGCCGAGAGCGGATCAAACCGGCGAATCAGCGCATCCAGTTGACTGGCGATAAGCGGCTGTGCGATCGGCAGATAAAACGCCATCTCCACCTGTTTTTCACGGGCAGAAAGATGACGCAGACTCACGCCGCGTTCGGTCAGGGGAGCCTGCAAAACAGCGTCCAGCCACTGCGTTAAAACCGGCTCCCAGTGCGCGTCATAACCGCCAAGCTCCAGTTTTTCCCGCACCCAGGCCGGGTCAACGGGCTGCGTAAAGTCGAGGTCTTCAAACAGGCTATGCAGGAATGTACCCGGCGATGCCCCTCGCGGGAACTGGTGCGGCGTCAGCTCCGGCTCTTCCACCACGTCCCCTACCCCGGCGGCATCCACATCCAGACGCGGAATTAAATCCTGGGCGACGCTATGGCCTTGCTGCTGTAAGCCGGAATAACTGGTTACTCGCCAGTTATCGGCAGACGTTCGGCGTAACGCTCTGGCGCTTAGCGCCGCACGCGACGCTTCCGTTACCTGCCAGCGTTCGCTGTCCGGTTCGGCTGGCGTCCGACAGGTGATATCCTCCCCGCAAAGCGCGTCAATGCAGGCGCGAAGCCCGGCGGCATCTTTCGGCTCACCTTTTTGCAGCAGGCGCCCGAGCGCGCTCTGGTGTACATCGGTATCGCCTTTCTTATCTCCGCGACGACGCACCAACGGCGCAACGCCGAGACTGCAATGCCACACCGAACGGGTCAGCGCCACATAAAGCAAACGCAGGTCTTCCGCCAGACGCTCTGCTTCCGCCAGTTCAACGCTCTCCTCGGCGTGGCTGAGATCCAGCACCGCGTCAAACGAATTGCGATCGTGATAAAACGCCTGATCCTGCACGCGGAAATGGGTAATAAAAGGCAGCCAGACGAGCGGGTATTCCAGCCCTTTTGATTTATGGATGGTGACGATTTGCACCAGATGTTTATCGCTTTCCAGCCGCAGTTGCTGGCTGGCGGCATTGCTGTCCGGCTCAAGAATATGCTGCGACAGCCAGCGCACCAGCGCATGCTCGCTTTCCAGCTGCGAACCGGCTTCCTGCAACAATTCGCTAATGTGCAGAATATCGGTCAGGCGGCGCTCGCCTCCCGCCGTCGCCAGCAGGTTTTCGGCAATATTCCGCGCTGACATCAGCGCGCGCAGCATGGGCATGACGCCGCGCTTATGCCAGATTTGACGATAGCCGTCGAACTCTTCGACCACCGCATCCCAGGCATTTTCGTCGTTATTCAGCGTTTCGATGTCCTGCGCGGTCAACCCCATCATCGAGGCCGCCATCGCGCTACGCAGCGTATTTTCACGCTCTGGCGTCATGACGGCCTGTAAGATCCACAGCATTTCCTGCGCTTCCAGCGTCTCAAATACGCTGTCGCGGTTGGAGAGATAAACGGACGGAATCGCCAGCAGCGTCAGCGCATCACGAATTTGCGCCGCTTCCTGGCGGCTTCGCACCAGCACGCTGATATCCGAGGCTCGAACCGGTCGTGAGGTTTTCTCGCTAACAAGCAGCGCATCGCCAGTTTGCCCGGCTTTCAGCCAGTCACGAATTTGCGTCGCGCACACCTGCGCCATGTAACTCTGATAGTCGCCAATGCCGCAGCTTTCCCCTTCCATCAACCACATGTTCATGGCGGGCTGCGTCTCGCCGTTCAGCACAAAGCGCAGCGACTGGTTTTTCTGGGCCGATTTAACCGGCGCAAATGGAATTTCGCGGAACATAAAGGCGTCGTTCATCTGACTGAATAACGTATTCACGCTGTTGACCATACCCGGTGCGGAACGCCAGTTGGTATCCAGCGTATAATGGGCGCTGACCTCGCTGCGGGCTTTCATGTAGGTGAAGATATCCGCGCCGCGAAACGCATAAATCGCCTGTTTCGGATCGCCAATCAGCAACAGCGCGGTGTCCGGCTGATGCCGCCAGATGCGGCGGAAAATGCGGTACTGCTGCGGGTCGGTATCCTGAAATTCATCAATCATCGCCACCGGGAAACGGCCACGAATTGCGCTTGCCAGCGCATCGCCGCTATTACTACGCAGCGCAACATCCAGACGACTCAGCATGTCGTCGAAACCTAATTCACCCCGGCGTTGTTTTTCCTGCGCAACCGTCTCGCGGATTTCTGCCAGCGCACGGGTAATCAGCAGATCTTTTATCGTCAACGGTTCAGCCAGCAGTTCCTCAATGGCGACAAACAGCGGATGCTGCGGGGTTATGCCGCCCGCTTTGGTTCTCTCTTCCAGGAATCGCCGGGAGAATTTCTCCAGCGCGTCGGGTAATTGATAGGTTTGCGTTTCCGCCTGCGCCCACGCCGTGATCTTCTCGATCCATTTCGTCTGGTTGCCGCGATTGAATTTTCTGCGATCGATTCCCGACGACTCTATCACCCCATCCAGTTCATCAACGGACGCGCACCATTGCTGCTTCAGGGCGTTAATACGCGACAAAATATGTTCGTGGCGAGACGCCAGCGTCTCGTCTGACGGCGGCGGGGCTTTGATGACCGGCGCTTCACCCTGCAAATAACGATCGATATCTTTCAGTAGCGCCCGGGGGCCTTTCCACGCTTCAAAGACAACCTGGGCAATTTCGCGCGGCAGCGGATAACAGTGACGCCGCCAGAAGTCGGCGCAGGCCTGATAGCGCAGAAGGGATTCATCTTCGATTAATTGTTGCTCGAACAACATGCCGGACTCAAACGCATTCAGGCTGAGCATGCGCTGGCAAAAACCGTGGATGGTGAATACCGCCGCCTCATCCATCTGTCTTTCCGCCAACAGTAACCACTGCGCCGCCTGCTTTTTATCCTCGATCTCTTCCAGCAGGCGAGCATATAACGGGTTATCGGTAGTTTCACGCAGACAGGCGATGCGCAGTTCATGGATGTTGCTGCGGATGCGGCCGCGTAACTCTTCGGTGGCCGCCTCGGTAAACGTCACGACCAACAGTTCTTCCACGGTCAGCGGTCGGGGAAAGGCGGCAGAGCCGCCCAATCCGAGCAGCAGGCGCAGATACAACGCGGCGATAGTAAACGTTTTGCCAGTGCCCGCAGAGGCTTCAATCAGACGCTCGCCCGTAAGGGGCAAGCGTAAAGGATCAAGGGACTCAGCGGCATCATTCATTCTTTTCACTCATCAGGGGTAAGGTTTGCTGCAACGCGCTGACGTTCTCCCACACTTTCCAGCCTTCCGGGCGCACGTACTCTGCTTTCCCGTTCTGACTGCCGGAAACCTGTGACAGTATCGCCATGCCTTGCGGCTCAACCACCGCCTGATGGAAGAAATCGGCAAGTTTTTGCGGCGTCAGCAGTTTAATCTGAGCCACGATTTTATCACGTGAATCAAAGCGCATATTGCCGCGATCGAAATCTTTGCTTAATTTCGACGCTTCTTCGCCCAGCGTTTGCGGCGCTTGCAACATCTGCGCGATGATCGCCTGCTGAATTTGCGCAAACTCTTCCGGCGTCATCGCCCGTAGCTTCGCTTCCGCCGTTGGGAAGAATGCTTTGTAACGCTCCCAGAGATAAGACGGTTGCTTGTCGCTGCTTTGCAGCAGGAAACCCATCCCCCACTGACGCCCGACGCTCATCGGGAAAGCGAACACCGCATAGCCTAACTGTTCTTCAGTACGCAACTGATTATAGAACCACGGCTGAACGATTTGCCCTAACATCGCGCTGTAGGCTGAACTGGCATATTCATCGTAACCGGTTGGAACGAATACCGCCGCCAGCGCGGAGTCAGTGCTGCTCCCCGCCTTCTCAAAGATGACCAACTGCTTTTTATCCACCAGTACGTCTTTATTGCGACACCACTCTGAACCGTTGGCGCCAAGCTGCTGTTGGATATCCCGCGCCATAGTTTTCACCTGCGCTTCGCGCATATTGCCAATCACCAGGAACTCCGGTCGCGCGCCTGCTTTTAACGTATCGCGGTAAGCCATGACCTCTTTCAGCGTGATCGAAGGCAACAGCTTACGGCGTTCGTCACGCTGGAAGTAAGGCACCTGAGAAAGCATCTGTGCCGGCATAATCGCCTGATCGTAGGCCTTCCCTTTTTCTGCGGAATCCATCATCTGCGCATACCAGGATTTCGCCTGTTCCAGCTGTTCTTCCGTCGCGGTGTAGCTGAAATACCCTTCCAGCAATGCCTGGAAAAGCTGCGGCAAGCGCTGCGTGTAACCGTTCGCGTTAAGCATCAGACCATTGTTGGCGTTGGTGGAAAAGCCAATCCCGCCGACCGATGCCTGGTTGCTTAACTGGTCGAGCGCGATCCCCGCGAGATAATCGTTTAACGCAAACATCACCTGGTTTCTGGCGCTGTCCATTGCTTTCGGGTTACGCAGAATAACGCTGACATCCGCCTTAGGCTCGCTGGCAAAATAACGGCTCGGCGCATAAACCACGCGCAAATCCGGTTCATCGACAATCAGCTCCGGGTGGGGATATTCCTTCTCCGGTTTGATCAGCGTGAAATCGTCTGGAATATAGGGGTTAAGCTCCGGTAATGACAGCGCAATGCCCTGCGCTTTTTGCTGCCAGTCGGCGAGCGTTTTGTCGTCGATTTTATTCACCTGATAAGGCGCGTCGACAAAATAGGCCGTTTTGTTGTATGGTTCCTTCGGGCTGATGTACCAGATACGCGCATTCTGCGGCGTCATCATCGCCAGGCGTGATTTCACCGCCGCCGCATCATATTGATCGGCGATATTCACCGCATCCAGCGTATGTTCAACCGGAACGCGAATCATCGTATCCGCCAGCCATTCGACGTAATCCATATCACGGGTGATAGAGGGGTAACGGAAGTCGAGATCCAGCACATGCGCCAGCTCATCGAAGTAGCGTTTATCCACGCCTTTTTCACGTAACAGGTTGAGATAGCTGAAGATGGCGGCGACAACGTCGTCCCGGTTCGCCAGCCCTTTGTCCGTCAGGGTAGCGGAAATGGCCAGTACGCCGCTGTTACCGTTAACCACCGGGTCAGAGTCCGCACGAATGCCTTCCACTAATCCTTGTTTTTGCAGCCAGTCAGAGAGCGTTCCCGGGCTCCGGTTGCCAATCAGGTAGGTCACCAGTTCGTCGGTTTTGCTGCGAAACTGCGCGCTGTTGTTATCAATACGAAACTCCACGCGCAGCACTTTACGCGGCAGAGCAGGCACATAATGAATGATGATGCCCTTTTGCGCGTCCGTTACTACCGGCACGGTAATTTCCGGCTTTTTGATATTTTTATTCGGCACCCGGCCATAGGTTTCAGCCGCAATACGCGCCAGTTCCGGCAGCGGTTTGTTACTGTAAATCACCGCCTTCATCAGGTTCGCTGAATAATATTTTTCGTGAAACGCCTGCAACGCCTGCTGAACCGGATTGCCAGGTTTGTCGCTTAAGGTTTCCAGATTGCCGCCAGAGAAGCGCGAACCCGGGTGCGCTGGGTTGATGGTTTCTGCGCTGACCTGCGCCATACGCATACCGTCTCGCGTACGCGCCATCGTCAGTTCGGCATTGACCGCATTGCGCTCACGCTCAGCATATTTTTTATCCAGCAACGGGGCGGCAATGGCATCGGCAAGGCGATCGACCGCACCTGACAGGGCGTCGTTTTCCACCTCCAGATAGAAGGCGGTACGATACGGCGCGGTGCTGGCATTATGGCTGCCGCCGTGCATTTTAAGGTATTCGGCAAGGCTGTCAGGCTGGGGATATTTTTTAGACCCCATCAGGCTCATATGTTCGAGATAGTGCGCCAGCCCCTGATGTTCATCGGGGTCCTCCAGCGATCCAACAGGCACCACCAGCGCGGAAAGCGATTTCACCGCTTGCGGATCGGATACCAGCAAAACCACCATGTCATTGTCCAGACGAATCGCCTGATACTGACGCGTATCTTTCTCGCTTTTACGGATGGTTTCCGCCAAAGGCTGCCAACCGGTATCTGCCTGACTTAAGGGTGCCCAAAGGGCGACAAACAACAATAACGCTTTGAACCAGGTGCTGCGGGGCATTCACGAACCTCATCATTAACTTTCTTTCCCGCTCAGGTGAAGCGCGAGCGCGACGCTGGCGCTTATTGAGCAGGACAAAACTGTGTGCTAAACGAGTCAGCATCTCTTATTGTAAAATCAGTCCGTGACAGAAAACGCATCATAAATGAAGCCATTTAATTGCGCAATTTTTATACATCCCTCACGCCTGATTAAAACGAAATAGCGGTAACAGATAACGTTGAGACTGAGAAATAATGCTCTCTATCGTCTTCGGCTCCAGCTGACGCCACAACCGTTGATACCAGATATCATCCCCTTCTCCGCGTATCACCATGTTACCTTCATAAGCCTGTAAGAACTTCGTCCGGGCTTTTTGCAGCGTGTCAGCATCATCTAACATGGCATCATTCGCCGCGTCATAACAAGCTTTTATCCATGCGCCGCCGCTTTCAGGAAGAACCAGCAGTGGGGACGACATCCCTTCCCGATAACCGTCAATCAGCTGTGCGAGGTAAGTTAACGCCTGTTCAGCCTCTAACGGCGGGAAGCGCCACTCTCCCTCTTTACGCAGGAACAAACGACTTTCGCCTTTTCCGCCACAGGCACAATAGACAAGGTGTTCCAGCCAAAGTTGCATTCCCTGCGCAACGCTTATTAAAGATGGGCGCCAGCGCAACAAACCGTCCTCCTGCACCTGCGGCAACCACCCCGTGACCTGCACGCCATTGCAGAGCAGATCAACTTCCATACTTTTCCCCGGCTGACGACACGCGATAATCCTGTCCGCCAGCGACTGCATCTCCTGACGCTGCGTATCCCAGAGGATCTCGCCAAAAGCGCCATACGGGAGATCGCCCGCCGCCCGGAAGCGACGGAATAAAAGCCCGGCATCCTCTTCTTCGACCAGCGTATTAAGCAACTGCTGATTAAGCTGATAGCGGGTTAGCCCTTCCAGAATGAACGGCTCCGTATCGGGAATTTCACTCTCTTCCGCGCGGAAATTCACCTGTAACCGCATCTGGAAAAACGCCCGCACCGGATGTGCCCAGAAGCGCTGAAGTTTTTCCAGCGTCAACGTCTCAGGGAGTTCATAGGGCAACGGCTGTACAAAATCAGAGTGGGCCTCGCCTGACTGACTTGCAGCAGGCAGCCATTCGCGCGCGTAGCTTTGCTGTTCACCGGGAAGATAGTTTTGCGCATCAAACGGCATCCGCGTGTGCAGGCGAGCGATATGCGCTTTCACGCGGGCCTCGCTCTCATCGCTGGTCAGTTCTTCATCTCCAGGCAAATAGTGACTTTGCCCGATATAATCCATCAGTTCCTGCACCAGGACTGACGGGAAACGTTCGCTGTTATCCTGAATAGAGCGCCCGATGTAGCTAATATAGAGCGTCTGCTGCGCAGAGATTAAGGCCTCAAGGAACAGGTAGCGGTCATCATCGCGACGGCTACGATCCCCACGCATCGGTTTCTGACTCATCAGGTCAAAACCGAGCGGCGCCAGCTGACGCGGATAGACGCCGTCATTCATACCAAGAAGACACACAACCTTAAAGGGGATAGAACGCATAGGCATGAGCGTACAGATGTTTACCGGCCCCGCCAGAAAACGCTGGCTGATGCGTTCCTGATCCAGCCTTTGCGCCAGCTCGTCCCGTAACAGAGACAGCGGCACCGCATCGCCATACTCCGCCTCAAGCCCTTCGGTGATAATCGCCTGCCATTGCTGCTCGATAAGGGTCATCGCGGCTTCCGTTTCCGCATCGGGCAGGAAAAAGTCATTGAGCATGTCGCGGCAAACCGGGAGCCACTCTTCCAGCGGACGCGCCTGCGCCAGCCCGCGACGCCAGAGGTTCAACTGCATAAGCAGGGACGCCAGATGCCCGACCAGCTCCGCAATCAACCCGCTGGACTCGTCATAAGGCAGCACGGACTGCCATTCGCCCTGCGCGCTTTCCATCGCGTAACCCAGCAGCATACGCGTCAGGCCAAATTGCCAGGTATGCTGCCCCGTTGCAGGAAGCGCCAGCTCGCGCACGTTGTCATCATCAATCCCCCAGCGGATACCCGACTCATTGACCCATAAGCGAAGATAGCGCAGCCCTTCTTCGTTGATGTTAAATCGAGCCGCCAGAACCGGCACGTCCAGCAGCGCCAGCACATCTTCAGAGACAAAACGGCTGTCCGGCAACGACAGCAGGCTGATAAACGCCTGCAAAACAGGATGCGACTGACGCGCCCGGCGATCGGAGATGGCATAAGGCAGATAGCGTTCGGCAGGCGCACTGCCAAATACGGCCTGAATAAAGGGGCTATAGCTGTCGATATCCGCCACCATGACGATAATATCGCGCGGCATCAGCGTCGGGTCGGCCTCCAGCATCGCCAGCAGACGATCGTGCAGGATCTCCACTTCACGCTGCGGGCTATGGCATATGTGAAAGGTCACGCTGGCGTCATTCGGGTCAAGCAGACGCTTGTTGTCGCTTCGGGCGTACTCTTCGAGGTTCACCCCAGCCACGGCGCGACTTTCCAGCTCAAGGATGTCCGCCTGAATGTTATGAAGCAGATTGTCCGGGGGAATATCGACAAACGCATCCAGTTCCTGTGTGTTTTCCAGTTCGGAAAGCAAGTAGATGTAGTCCCGCCCCAGTTTCCCCCAGGACGCCAGCATCGGGTTCCCGACATCCTGCTCGCCGTCGCTATTAAATAACTCCCCGGCGCGTTGGTTATCGCGAAACAGCGGTAAGTCGCGCTCCTCAAAGCTGTGACGACGCTGACGAGCCACCAGTTTTGCCAGCCAGGCAGGGTCTCTGATATCCCCCCAGTAATAACGACAGGGGTTAGTGAACAGCAGATGGATTTCGATGTGCTTTCCCAGCGCCTGCAAGGCCCGGAGATACACCGGCGGCAGCGCGGAAATACCACAAATAAAGACGCGCGAAGGCAGCCCCGTCGGGCTGGTTGTCGCATTTTCCAGCGTCTGGATAAAACGCTGATACACATTCGCACGGTGCCAGCGCGGCTGCCCCAGTTCAGCCGTGTATTCCACCAACGCCTTCCACAGCGGCGCCTGCCAGATCTGAGCCTCCCCTAACCCGTCAACCATCTGCCCCGCCTCCCACTGGGTAAGCCAGTCGGGGCGATAGACCAGATACTGATCGAAAAGATCGGCGGCACGCGAGGAAAGCTGGAATAGCTTGCGCTTATCAGCGTCGTCCGTCAGATAATGGCGCAGTAGCGTAAAATCCTCACGCTCCAGCAGTTGCGGCAGCAGCGTCATCAGCTTCCAGCTCATGTTTTGCTTGCTGAACGCGCTCTCTTTCGGGATATCAGGCAGCACGCGTACAAACATATCCCAGATAAAACTCGCGGGTAGCGGAAAATCGATATTCGCGGCGATACCAAATTTCTGCGAAAGGGTCATTTGCAGCCACTGCGCCATACCGGTACTTTGAACCAACACAATTTCGGGTTCAAAGGGATCGTCAAGCCGATCGCGCTCAACGATGAATTCCATTAACGCTTCCAGCACGTCCAGACGGTTGGAGTGGTAGACCCTTAACATAGCAACTCCTGACTACTGACTTTTCGGGCAATGTAAGCGCGACATCTGGCCTTGCCTGCCCAAAGGGGAAATGAGTTTAACGCTGATGCTGACACATCCCGCTTGTGTTGTCTGCATTCGGTTGGCCTGCCAGCTTTCGGGAGGTGAAAATGAATACAGCGCCGTTTGCTGCCAGCCGTACCGCCAGAGCTGTTGATATTGCGCCCTGACGACAAGACTCGTCATCAACGCCCGCTGATAACCCGATAACGCGGTGACGGTTATCACCAGCAGCGCCATCGCCAGTATCACTTCCGGCAGACTAAAACCACGCTGCCTGTTCAGGGTATCTGGCATAACGCCACCTCACTCAACGGGCAAAAATCGCTCCATCCATGCGGAGAAAATACAACGCCGCTTTCCTCCCGCGCTCCCAGACGCCAGACCGATGCGCCATCATACTGCGCAATCAATAAAGCGGTGTTGTTCGCGAGCAGGCGCAGGCAAACGCGGGCATTCGGCGTGGTGTATTGCCGACACTCAACCGCAGCCTGCGCCGACCATGACTGCATCCTTCCCCATTCCAGCGCCGCCTGCGCCACCGCCTGACGCTGCAAGGCCCGGCTTTCTGTCGCCACCAGAGTGGAAAAACTCGCCTGCTGCTGGTTTGCCCCCTGAAGCAGCAGGCTGCCCAATACCAGCAGCAAAAGCACCATCGCCAGAGAAGACACACCCCGTTCACGCTTCACAGATTAAACCCGGTGACGCTGTATTGCGCCTTAACAGCGGTTTTAGAAGCCGCTTTACTGCGCCCCTGAAGAGACAGCGTCAGTACCGGCGCAAAACCGGGCATCTCCTGACGCTCAACGTTAAATACCTCAATCTGTACCGTATCGGGATCGGTCATTTTATCCCACCCTTTATCTGCGCATGATGTTGCCCCACGCAGTGTTTCCAACGTTTTATTGTTTAAACGAAACCCGGTCTGTTCGGCCTCTTTTCCCGGCGCAGTCTCCCAGCGCCCGTTATTATTGGCGTCCCACTGTACGATAACGCACTCCCCCTGCCCGGCAATCACCAGTCCTTTCCCTGTGCAGTTTCCCCGACAATATCCCGCGCGTTGCAGGTGTTTTGCCACGGTATAAGCACGCTGCCAGATCTCATCTTCCAGCAACAGCTGCCGCGTGGTCTGTAGAATCTCACGCTGTAGCGCGGGTAAAAATCGTGCCGCGCCGAGCAGTAGCATGCTGCTTATCGCCATCGCGATAAGTACCTCCAGCAGAGAAAAACCGCGCTCGTTCATCGACATGCTTCGGCCTCGCGTCCCTCACAGAGCCGGATTCGCCCCCAGGACGAAACCACCAGACGCCATTCGCCCGCGGCGTTTTTCAGGCGGATATGCCCGGCCCAGGCGGTATTGCGCAGACCAAAAAACGCCAGCGAGGGGGTGATCTCCACCATGTCTATATCGCGCCATGCTGGAATAAAGACAAACGGCGCGTCTGGCGTACAGGCACCTTGCGCCGAAGCAGCGCTGACAAAGCACCAGCCGCCGCGTTCTCTGATGACCTGAACAATGTGATCCCGGTTGTGCCAGTTCGCATCCTCACGCAGTTGCAGCAAGTAATCCCGCAGCTGGCTGGCGGTTTGCCATAACCGTTGCTGCTGTTGCCAACGCTGCCAACCATAGAGCCCTGTGGCGCTAAGGCTAACCATAAGAAGCATTGCGACCATTGTTTCAATGAGCGTATAGCCCTGTTGTTTTTTCATAGCGGCAGTATGCCGGGGGCGGAGAAAATGACGAGGCAAGAATGCAGATTATTCGGCGCGTTACGAGAAATAGTTATCGTATTACAGCACGTTGCAAAAATTCGGGAATCTGCGCCGAAGAATGGCGTACGGGATAAAAAAAACCGACGCGCAAGGGCGTCGGTTATGACAGGATGAGCTCAGGTCAGATAGCGACCGGCGCTTTAATGCCAGGATGCGGGTCGTAGCCTTCAATCTCAAAATCTTCAAAACGGTAGTCGAAGATAGAGTCAGGCTTACGTTTGATCACCAGTTTCGGCAGCGCGCGCGGTTCGCGGCTTAACTGTAGGTGCGTCTGTTCCATATGGTTGCTGTACAGGTGCGTGTCGCCGCCGGTCCAGACGAAGTCGCCCACTTCCAGGTCGCACTGTTGCGCCATCATATGCACCAGTAACGCATAGCTGGCGATATTAAACGGCAGCCCCAGGAAGACGTCGCAGGAGCGCTGATACAGCTGGCAGGAGAGCTTGCCGTCCGCAACATAGAACTGGAAGAACGCATGACACGGCGCCAGCGCCATTTTATCCAGCTCGCCGACGTTCCAGGCGGAAACAATAATACGGCGGGAGTCCGGGTCATTTTTCAACTGGTTCATGACCGTGGTGATCTGGTCAATATGGCGACCGTCCGGCGCAGGCCATGCGCGCCACTGTTTGCCATATACCGGGCCTAAATTACCGTTTTCATCGGCCCATTCGTCCCAGATCGTCACATTGTTTTCATGCAGGTAAGCGACGTTGGTATCGCCTTGCAGGAACCACAACAGCTCGTGAATGATGGAGCGTAAATGGCAGCGCTTCGTCGTCACCAGCGGAAATCCTTCCCGCAGGTTAAAACGCATCTGATGACCAAAAATGGAAAGCGTTCCGGTTCCGGTACGGTCGTTTTTCTGTGTGCCTTCATCCAGCACTTTTTGCATCAGTTCTAAATACTGTTTCATGGTTCCTCAGGAAACGTGTTGCTGTGGGCTGCGGCGGTAAGCCCAAACCATCATGATCACACCAGCGACAATCATCGGGATAGAGAGAATCTGCCCCATGCTGATGTACTGTACCCATGCGCCGGTAAACTGCGCATCCGGCTGGCGGAAGAATTCAACAATGATACGAAACGCGCCATAGCCAATCAGGAACAGGCCAGAGACAGCCCCCATCGGGCGCGACTTGCGGATAAACAGGTTAAGAATAATGAACAGCACGATACCTTCCAGCACCAGCTCATACAGCTGGGACGGGTGGCGAGGCAGAACGCCATAGGTATCAAAGATCGACTGCCACTGCGGGTTTGACGGCAACAGCGCGATATCTTCCGCGCGAGAGCCCGGGAACAGCATGGCAAACGGGAAGCTCGGATCGACACGCCCCCACAGCTCACCGTTGATAAAGTTCCCCAGACGCCCTGCGCCTAAACCAAAAGGAATCAGCGGCGCGATAAAATCGGATACCTGGAAGAAAGAACGTTTAGTGCGTCTGGCGAAGATCACCATCACCAGAATGACGCCGATCAGGCCGCCGTGGAAGGACATGCCGCCATCCCAGACGCGGAACAGATAGAGCGGATTTTCCAGGAACAGCGGGAAGTTGTAGAACAGAACGTAACCAATACGGCCACCGAGGAAAACGCCGAGAAAACCGGCATAGAGTAAGTTTTCAACTTCGTTTTTGGTCCAGCCGCTGCCCGGACGGTTTGCCCGGCGAATCGCCAGCCACATTGCAAAGACAAAACCGACCAGGTACATCATGCCGTACCAGTGCAGCGCAACGGGTCCAATTGAGAAAATGACCGGATCAAATTCCGGAAAATGCAGATAGCTACTGGTCATCTGTCACCACAAGTTCTTGTTATTTCGCTGAAAATAGACAGCAATTGATATGCGCGCCAGCCGTTCACAGGCGCTCCAAAGGAGCGAATGATAGCACAAGGGGTGCATCGGTGATGCCGGGAAGATGTAAAAGATCTGTATAGGCTATCAATGACAATCCCAGGAATGCCTGATGGCGCTTACGCTTATCAGGCCTACAAACGGCACAACACCTTTGCCTGATGGCGCTATGCTTATCAGGTCTACAGACGGCACCGTGCCGTAGGCCGGATAAGGCGCGTGCGCCGCCATCCGGCAATCAAGGGCACGGCAGTCACAACCCCCCGCGTATCAGGCCTCCCATGCCACGGCGCTCCATAAACGCCGCCACCTGATGACGCACTTCCGTCGCCATTTGCGCTTCCAGACTGCGCTGCGCCAGCGTTTGCGCGTCTTCATAATCAATGTGCCGCAGCAGGTATTTCACCCGCGCGACGGAGCGACCATTCATCGACAGATGGCGGAATCCCAGGCCTATCAGGATCGCCACGCACATCGGATCGCCCGCCATTTCACCGCATAGCCGCAAATCAAGCCCCTGTTTTTCGGCTTCCTGAGCGATCATCGCCAGCGCACGTAACATCCCCGGGTGCAGGCTGTCGTAAATACTGGCCACACGCGTATTGTTGCGATCAACCGCCAGGATGTACTGCGTCAGATCGTTGGTGCCAACGGAGATAAAATCGACCCGGTTCGCCAGTTGCGGCAGCATAAATACCATCGACGGCACTTCCAGCATGATCCCAATGCGCGGTCTGGGGATCGCGTAACCGATCATCTCTTCGACTTCACGCCCGGCACGCTCAATCAGGCGTCGCGCTTCATCCACTTCATCAATGCTGGTGACCATCGGCAGTAAAATGCTCAGGTTGCCGGTCGCGGCGTTGGCGCGCAGCATCGCGCGCACCTGGATCAGGAAGATCTCCGGTTGATCGAGCGTAATACGAATGCCGCGCCAGCCCAGGCACGGGTTTTCTTCGCTGATCGGCATATAGGGCAGTTGCTTGTCCGCGCCGACATCCAGCGTACGCAGAGTCACCGGTTTGTCGTTAAACATTTGCAGCATCCCCTGATACTGCGCCACCTGCTCTTCTTCCGAGGGGAAACCGCTTTGCAACATGAACGGAATTTCGGTGCGATAAAGCCCGATACCGTCGATACGGCTGCCCAGCTTCTCTTCATGTTCCGGGCTTAACCCTGCGTTAAGCATCACCTTAACGCGTTCGCCGCTTTTCAGATGCGCGGGCAGATTGACATCATCTTCCGCCAGCCGGCTTAGTTCATTCTCTTCGCTGATAAGCCGCTGATATTCCTGCAACAATACCGGTTCAGGATCGACCAGCAGTTCCCCGCGATAGCCATCCACCACCAGCGTGCGGTGATGAAGAACCGAAGGCTGAATATCCGCGCCCATCACGGTCGGAATACCGAGCGCGCGCACCATAATCGCCGCATGCGAGTTAGCCGCGCCGTCGCGAACCACGACGCCAGCCAGTCTGTCCTGCGGCAGTTCCGCCAGCGTGGTGGCTGAGAGTTCGTCCGCCACCAGCACAAAACGCTCGGGCCATGTGTTCGGCCCCTGAATGGTGTCATCCAGGTGGAATAACAGACGCTGGCCCAGCGCGCGTAAATCTCCGGCACGCTCTTTGAGGTAGCCATCCGTCAGGGCGGCAAACTGCTCGGCAAACTTTTCGATGACTTTTTTGACGGCCCACTCCGCCACCGCGCCTTTATCGACTTCGGCAAACAGTTCACGACGCAGTCGGGCATCAGAAAGCAGGTGTGAATACAGATCGAAGATCGCCGCCGTCTCTTTCTGCGCGCCAGCGGCAAAGCGCTTACTGTAACGACGAAATTCGTTAGCGGCCTCTTCCAGCGCGCCGGTCAGTCGCTCGCGCTCAAGCGCCGGGTCAAGGGTGGAGGCTTCATAGACCTGCTCCATCAGCGGCAACGTTGCATCCTGCCAGCCTTCCGCTATCGCCACGCCGGGCGCGGCGGGCAGCGCACGGATGCGCGTATGGCGGTATTGACCAAATAACGCGGTTAGCTGCGTCTGCGAAAGGATAGCCGCCATCTGGGTCGCCAGCGTAACGAGGAAAGACTCTTCGCTTTCATCGTACTGGCGCAGTTCACGCTGCTGTACCACCAGCACACCCAGTAGCTGGCGGCGCTGGATAATCGGCACGCCCAGAAAAGCGCGGAAACGCTCCTCTTTTACTGACGGAATGTATTTAAAGCTGGGGTGTTTCTGCGCATCGGCAAGGTTGATCGGTTCCGCCAGCCTGCCAACCAGGCCGACGATACCTTCATCAAATGCGAGTGTGACAGTACGGCCACGCGGTTTTTTTAGCCCTCGCGTCGCCATGAGGTAGTAACAACGTCGGTCGTGATCGGCCAGATAGACCGAACAGACCTCTGTATCCATCGCAAGACAGATATCAGTGACCAGAATATTCAGCGCCTCGTTAAGGCGCGGCGCACTGGCCACCTTTTCCACTATTTCGCGCAGGCGGGTGAGCATAATTTGCGTAGCTTTAACCTCTTTTACGTCGCCAGGCAGGTGCGTTTTGTGGCTTCGGCGTACTCTCCTGAAGCGCCATCACGACACTTGCGAACTCTTTCATCACCCTGCGGTAGACATCGCGTTTAAATGACACCACCTGCCTGACCGGGTACCAGTAACTTACCCAGCGCCAGCCATCAAACTCAGGGGTGCTGCTGGTTTGCATATTGATTTCCGCATCAGCGCTCATCAATTGCAGAAGAAACCATTTTTGTTTCTGGCCGATACAAACCGGCTTCGTGTCCCAACGCACCAAACGTTTCGGTAACTTGTAACGCAACCAGTTGCGAGTAGAAGCAAGTATCCGCACATCTTTACGGCTCAACCCGACTTCTTCAAACAGTTCCCGGTACATCGCTTGTTCTGCTGACTCCCCTGAATTTATCCCGCCTTGCGGGAATTGCCAGGAGTGCTGACCAAATCGCCGGGCCCACATAACCTGCCCCTGGCGATTACAAATTACGATACCTACATTTGGGCGGTAGCCATCGTCATCAATCACCGGACTACCTCAACATAAACCTTATATATGAATGATTGTTTCACACTCCAGAGAGACGGTAAACCACTCTGTTAGGCGTACGCGCTACTAATAACAATTGAATAACTCACAGCAAATAGCCGAGTTATAAACAGAGAGGTGTGTTCACAGACGATTTTATTCACCTTTTCTGTGGATATAGTTGTGAAGAAGTACGGAATTACTACGGGAAAACCCGGAACAGTCTGAATTGGGCGGCAAACACCATCAAAAAATAGCCTCGTAAATTCATAAAGTTAAATGCAAAACCTGCGACCATTCGTGCTAAATCGTGACAGCCATCACATTGAAGATCGTCAGGCTGATGAAAGATCAACCACCGTCGCTTTTATCCACAGATTGTGCCAATAAGTTAGGCACAATTTGTGTAAAAATTCGATTTTCGTCGCACGTCAAGGCTGTAAATTGAAACAGTAGTGGCGGTTTTTCACAGTTATCCCATCTTTCTGTGGATAACATGGTGTAAGATCCTGTTTATTTTCAGTGACCAGATTTGGAAAACCCATTTCTCTGTTGCGCAACTTGCAGGATCAGATCCTAAAAACCAATATAAATCATGCGATTGAACATCGCGTGTGGAAATCGTTAAACTCTGTTCATACGGTATAAAATCATTGTTCACTTTTTCGCCTAAGGTATAACGTCATGCCCGGACTCCGCCCGCTACTTTCTCCGCCAGCATCTGAAGCCCTTTTGCTTGCCCAGGCGCAGCAGCTTTCAGGTTACTCGCTGGGCGAACTGGCGGCGCTGGCCGGTTTAGTGGCCCCCAAAGATTTGAAACGGGATAAAGGCTGGATTGGCGTGCTGCTGGAGATCTGGCTCGGCGCCAGCGCCGGTAGCAAACCGGAACAAGATTTCGCCGCGCTTGGCGTGGAGCTGAAAACCATTCCCGTCGATAGCCTTGGCCGCCCGCTGGAAACCACGTTTGTCTGCGTCGCGCCGCTAACCGGCAACAGTGGCGTGACGTGGGAAACAAGTCACGTCCGCCACAAATTAAAACGCGTGTTATGGGTCCCCGTAGAGGGGGATCGCAGTATTCCGTTAGCCGATCGGCGCGTCGGTTCCCCACTGCTGTGGAGCCCAAATGAAGAAGAAGATCAGCAGCTTCGCCTCGACTGGGAAGAGTTGATGGACATGATTGTGCTGGGTCAGGTTGAGCGGATCACCGCCCGGCATGGCGAATTTTTACAACTGCGGCCAAAAGCAGCGAATGCCAAAGCCCTTACCGAAGCAATTGGCGCGCAGGGAGAGACCATTCTGACGCTGCCGCGCGGCTTTTATCTGAAAAAGAACTTCACTCGCACGCTGCTGGCCCGCCATTTCCTGTTACAGGGCTAACAGGCACAGACTGGACTTTCACCTGCCGCATTGCGCGCCTATAATTAGCGCTTCTTTTTTTTGGCAGGACTTTGTTCGATGTTATTTGCATGGGTAACCGATCCTAACGCCTGGCTCGCGCTCGGTACGCTGACGCTGCTGGAGATCGTTCTTGGGATCGACAATATTATTTTCCTCTCTCTGGTGGTGGCGAAACTTCCTACAGCGCAACGGAATCACGCCCGACGCCTTGGGCTGTCGGCGGCGATGGTGATGCGTCTGGCTTTGCTGGCTTCTATCGCCTGGGTCACACGCCTGACAAACCCACTGTTCGAGGTTTTCGGCGAAGCGATTTCCGCCCGCGATCTGATCCTGCTGCTGGGTGGGTTGTTCCTGATCTGGAAAGCCAGTAAAGAAATTCACGAATCGATTGAAGGCGAGGAAGAAGGGCTGAAAACGCGCGTCTCCTCCTTCCTGGGCGCGATTGTCCAGATCATGATGCTGGATATTATTTTCAGCCTTGACTCCGTCATCACGGCGGTGGGCCTCTCGGATCATCTGTTTATCATGATGGCGGCAGTTGTGATTGCCGTCGGCGTGATGATGTTCGCGGCGCGTCCTATCGGCGAGTTTGTTGACCGCCACCCTTCCGTAAAAATGCTGGCGCTCTCTTTCCTGATTCTGGTCGGCTTTACCCTGATTCTGGAAAGTTTCGATGTACACGTTCCGAAAGGGTACATCTACTTCGCCATGTTCTTCTCTATCGCGGTAGAGAGCCTGAACCTGATGCGCAATAAAAAGAACCCTCTCTGATTCACTCTTTCGCTCCCTGTAAGGGGAGCGAATACCCGCAATGCCGCTCCCGTTCCGCACAGTTTAAGATTTTACTGCTTTTATCAGACATAACTTCAGGTTATTACTAGACTATTATCAGACGCAGGCCACGTGAGGATAAATGGATGAAAAAATGGGCAGTTGTGATTTCCGCTGTAGGACTGGCTTTTGCTGTTTCTGGATGTAGCAGCGATTATGTAATGGCGACCAAAGATGGTCGGATGATTCTGACCGACGGTAAACCAGAAATTGACGATGATACGGGTCTGGTGAGCTACCACGATCAGCAAGGCAACGCGATGCAAATCAATCGTGACGAAGTCTCTCAGATCATTGAACGCTAATTGTTGAGGTCAGCAGCCCTGCTGGCCTTAGAATTTTCTCTTTCCCTTTTCTCTTCCCTCTGCCATTTTTATATTCCTTTGTCGGGATTTACTGACTTCATAATAAGAAGGAAACGGCTATGCACTATCACCGTATACCCCACAGCTCGCTTGAAATAAGTACACTGGGGCTGGGCACAATGACGTTTGGTGAACAAAACAGCGAAGCCGACGCACATGCACAGCTCGATTACGCCGTGGATCAGGGCATTAACCTGATCGACGTCGCCGAAATGTATCCGGTGCCTCCACGCCCGGAAACCCAGGGACTAACAGAAACCTATGTCGGTAACTGGCTTGCTAAACACGGCAGCCGTGAGAAGCTGGTTATCGCTTCCAAGGTAAGCGGCCCATCGCGTAATAACGACAGCGGAATTCGCCCCAATCAGGCGCTGGATCGTAAAAATATCCGTGAGGCCTTACACGACAGCCTCAAACGCCTGCAAACCGACTATCTGGATCTGTATCAGGTTCACTGGCCGCAGCGCCCGACCAACTGCTTCGGCAAGCTGGGCTACAGCTGGACGGATTCGGCTCCAGTTGTCACGCTGCTCGAAACGCTGGACGCGCTGACGGAGTTCCAGCGCGCGGGCAAAATTCGCTATATCGGCGTCTCTAACGAAACGGCCTTCGGCGTCATGCGCTATCTGCATCTGGCGGATAAACATGACCTGCCGCGCATTGTCACTATCCAGAACCCTTACAGCCTGCTGAACCGCAGTTATGAGGTGGGATTAGCGGAAGTCAGCCAGTATGAAGGCGTCGAGCTGCTGGCCTACTCTTGCCTGGCATTCGGTACGTTGACCGGTAAATATCTGAATGGTGCCAAACCCGCTGGCGCGCGCAACACCCTGTTTAGCCGCTTTACGCGCTACAGCGGCGAGCAGGCGCAAAAGGCGGTTGCGGCCTACGTCGACATCGCCAGACGCCACAACCTCGATCCGGCCCAGATGGCGCTGGCGTTTGTGCGTCGTCAGCCGTTCGTCGCCAGCACCCTGTTGGGCGCAACGACGATGGCGCAGTTAAAAACCAACGTTGAGAGTTTGCATCTGGAGTTAAGCGAAGAGGTGCTGGCGGAGATCGAAGCGGTACACCAGGTTTATACCTACCCGGCACCGTAATGCGCTCATCCGGCGCTTCTGCCTGATGGCGCTGCGCTTATCAGGCCTACCGACAGCACCATACTGTAGGCCGGATAAGGCGCCTGCACCGCCATCCGGCGCTTCTGCCTGATGGCGCTGCGCTTATCAGGCCTACCGACAGCCCCATATTGTAGGCCGGATAAGGCGCCTGTGCCGCCATCCGGCGTTTCTGCCTGATGGCGCTACGCTTATCAGGCCTACCGGCAGCACCATACCGTAGGCCGGATAAGGCACCTGTGCCGCCATCCGGCACCTTTGCCTGATGGCGCTGCGCTTATCAGGCCTACCGACAGCACCATACCGTAGGCCGGATAAGGCACCTGTGCCACCATCCGGCACTTCTGCCTGATGGCGCGACATTTATCAGGCCTACCGACGGCGCAACAATCACATCTGGCGGCGCTGCCAAATCCACAGCGCCGCAATCGCCAATGCAAACAGCCCGCCAAAACCAATGCCGATCGCCACGACCGGAATGCCCACCAGTACGGCCAGCGAATAGAGACCCAGCATCAACAGCATCGCGCTGTTCTCCCCCAGGTTCTGTACCGCAATCGCGTTGCCCGCGCCGACGCTTTTCTTGCCACGCTCCTGCAACAACGCATTGAGCGGCACCACGAA
The DNA here is from genome assembly GCF_030333125.1 of Citrobacter sp. CK206. NCBI lineage: Bacteria > Pseudomonadati > Pseudomonadota > Gammaproteobacteria > Enterobacterales > Enterobacteriaceae > Citrobacter > Citrobacter sp. CK206. The sequence goes on along the minus strand of NZ_JAOWGM010000023.1, from coordinate 417,834 downwards.
AAAGCCGCCCAGCACGCCAATAAGCGTCAACAGCGCATAGGCCGGAAGCAACGCGTGTTGCAAAGAAAAAATCAGCACCACCACGCCAATCAGAATACCCGCAGGCATACAACGCGCTACCGTCTCCAGCGTAACCAGCTTCGCCGCAGCGCCTGCGCCCACAACAATACCGATCGCCACCATTGCGTTCAGGTAAGTCGGCGTGGCGTTATCGGTAATTCCCAGCGCTACCGGCACCCACAGCACCAGCAGAAAACGCAGCGTGACGCCCGCGCCCCAAAAAAGGCTGGTGCCAACCAGCGAGAAACGCGTCTCCCCGTTACGCCAGAGCGACATGCAGGCGCAGAAGAAGCTGCGCACCATCTTACGCAAATGCCAGGACTGGCCTGGCCGCGCCGCCGCGAGTTTCGGAATAAAAAGGTTAGCGACAACTGCGCCCGCATAGGCCAACGCACAGGCGACCAGCGCCGCAATCACATGCCAGTCTGCCAGTACGCCGCCCGCCACCGATCCCAGCAGAATCGCGGCAATGGTGGAGGCTTCCATCAGACCATTGGCTTTCACCAGTTTGTCGCCCGTGGTCAGCTCGCCAAGAATGCCATATTTCGCCGGAGAGTAAGCCGCCGCGCCAATCCCCACCAGCGTATAGCCGACAAAGGGATTAAAACCAAAACAGATGCTCGCGGCGCCCAACAGTTTCAGGCCGTTGGCGAACATCATCACCCGACCTTTGGCAAAGCTGTCCGCCACCTGCCCGACAAAGGGGGCAAAAAGAATGTAAGCGCCTACAAACACCATTTGCAGGATCGGCTGGCTCCAGTCCGGGTAGAACTGCGCCTTCAGCAGCGCCAGCGTCGCGAACAACAGCGCGTTATCGCCAAACGCAGAGAGAAACTGCGCGGCGATAACCGACATCATCCCTTTCGACCAGATCGAGGTGTTAGTATGTACTGACTCACGCATGTTGTTTTTCCGGTTCATCAACCCAGCTTTTCAGCGTCACAAAGTCCGGCTTGCCGCTGCCCAGTAACGGAAGTTGTTTCAGATAGCGGATATCACGCGGTACGGCAAGTTCAGGAATGCCGTGTGTGCGGGCATATTGCAGCAGGCTTTCACGCGTCAGCTCGCCGTCTGTCGTGAACAGCACCAGCGCTTCGCCTTTGCTGGCGTCGCTTTTAATCGCCGTGGCGTGCATTTTATCTGGCGAGACGCCCAGCGCCAGCTGTTCGACCATCTCCAGCGAAACCATCTCTCCGGCGATTTTCGCAAAGCGCTTCGCTCGCCCCTGGATCTGCACAAAACCGTTTTCATCGAAACGCACAATATCGCCCGTGTCGTACCAGCCCTGTTCAACGTCGCCCAGCGCATTTTCCGCCGCAGGCGCTTCCAGCACGCCCGGTTTTTCAACCCGCAGGTAGCCGTTCATGATATTAGGCCCTTTGAGTTGCAGACGCCCGCCGTCATCAATGCCCGGAACCGCCAGCAAGCGCGCATCCATGCCTGGCAAAATGCGCCCAACGGTGCCCGGCTTAGCCGCCATAGGTACGTTAATCGACACGACCGGCGCGCATTCGGTCACGCCGTAACCTTCCAGAACGCGCAGGCCGAATTTGTCCTGCCAGAGCTGTCGGGTGCTGTCCTGCAATTTTTCCGCGCCGGCGACGACATAGCGCAGACGATAGAAGTCATACGGGTTGGCAAACCGCGCGTAGTTGCCCAGAAACGTCGACGTGCCAAACAGCACCGTGCAGTTCCGGTCATAGACCAGTTCCGGCACAATGCGATAGTGCAACGGGCTGGGATAGAGAAACACCTCAGCGCCGGTCAGCAGCGGCGTCAACAGGCCGACGGTCAGACCGAAGGAGTGGAACAGCGGCAGCGCTGACATAAAGCGGTCGTTCGCCGTGAAATCGGCAATGGTTTTTATCTGCTCAACGTTCGCCAGAAGGCTTTTATGGCTGTGCACCACGCCTTTCGGGTGCCCTTCCGAACCGGATGTAAAGAGGATCATTGCCGCCTCTTCCGGCCGCTGTTTGACCTGCGCCAGGCGCGGCATCAGCAGATGCGCAAAAATCCAGAGCTTATCGGCGAGCGTCACATCAGCTTTTAAATCTTCGAGATAAATCCAGCGAACCTGCGTCAGTTGCTCCGGCAGATGCCAGAGTTTGCCTTTCTCAAGAAACTGACGGGAGGTGAATACGGTTTTGATCTCCGCAGCGGTAATGGCGCTGGTCAACCCTTTCACACCCGCCGTGTAGTTCATCATCGCCGGGATACGGCCACGAGAAACCGCGCCAAAGATGACGGCGGCGCTGATGGCCGCGTTTGGCAGCATCAGGCCGATGTTTTCGCCCTGCGCGCTGTATTTTTCCAGAATGCGGCCGACAAACAGCGTTTTTGTCAGCAATTTGCGATAAGTGTCCGGCGTGAAGTTAATATCTTCAACACAGTTTTTACCCGCCCCGTAGCGGTACTGCGCAGCTAACAGTGATTCATACAGCGTTTCACGCGGGCGCACCGCCATGCGCGCTTCCATCATAATTTGATGCAGCATTTCTCCGGCCAGTTTGCGGCGCTCGCGCGCTCGCGGCGCCTCCGGCATCGGCAGATGGGTAGGCGGCAGGATATGCAGGTGAATGCGCGGGAAAAAGCGCTGTTTTACCAGACCTTTCAGGCGGCTAAAGTGCGTAAGCTCTGCGCCTTCAATACGAACCGGCACCACCGTTGCGCCAGACTTCGCCGCCACAAACCCGGCGCCGTCGTAGATTTTCATCAACGAACCGCTAACCGAAATTCGCCCTTCCGGGAAGATAACCACCGGGCGGCCCTGCTCTACCAGGCGTACCAGGTGCTTAATCGCCATCGGCTTCGTCGGGTCGAGCGGCACAAAATCAATCAGCGACTTTAACCAGCGCATGTACCATTGCTGGCTGATAGAGGAATAGACCGCGAAAACAGGGCGAACCGGTAAAAACAGGGCGAGTAAAATACCGTCGATAAAAGAGACATGGTTTGGCGTGATCAGGATGCGCTCACCCTGTAGCGCCCTGGCATCCCCGGTGACGCGTACACGATAAAGCACGCGGAACAGGTTGCGAAAAAATCCAAAAAGCATGTCAACTCCCTTTGCTCACAGTTCGGTAAAGATGCATGGTTGCAGATTATACGAGATGGGGAACAGGCGCGACAGGTAAATGGAAGGACGAAAAAAAACCTGCGCATCCGCGCAGGTTGGTGCAAGAGACAGGTACGAAGAGCGTACCGAATAATCTCACCAATCAATACCTCTGGGATCTTGATTGTGGTCTCCGGCGACGCTGCGCGCCACCAGCAAAACGCAAAGGAATGAACACAAATGCAACGAGTTGTGTAAATTATCGGTTACTGTTACAGATTGGTGTAAGCGCAAAAAAAAACCTGCACATGATGCGCAGGTTGGTGTAATTCTTGTGATCAACCCGAAAGCTGATTTCACCTATCAATACCTCTGGGATCTCAACTCTAGCAATCCGCCCGACGCCCTCACCAGCGAACAATCGCAACAGCGCTTCGCAAAGTGTAACCAAAGGTTTGCATTCTCCCTTTTCTGTCTTACTTCCCCGGCGTGCGCTCACATTTGCGCGTTCCCGTCAGGCAATCTGCTTGAACAGATAGCCATTTTCCGTAACACTGACGAAATGTAAGCGTTTACCCACTATAGGTACTGTCATGGCGACCATAAAGGATGTAGCCCGACTGGCTGGTGTTTCAGTCGCCACCGTTTCTCGCGTTATTAATGATTCCCCGAAAGCCAGCGAAGCATCCCGCCTCGCGGTCACCAGCGCGATGGAGTCGCTCAGCTATCACCCCAACGCCAATGCGCGAGCGCTGGCGCAGCAATCCACGGAGACAATTGGTTTAGTCGTGGGGGATGTCTCCGACCCTTTCTTTGGCGCGATGGTTAAAGCGGTCGAGCAGGTGGCCTACCACACCGGTAATTTCTTACTGATTGGCAACGGCTACCATAATGAACAAAAAGAGCATCAGGCGATTGAACAACTGATCCGCCATCGTTGCGCGGCGTTAGTCGTACACGCCAAGATGATCCCGGACGCGGATCTGGCGTCATTAATGAAACAGATGCCCGGCATGGTGCTGATTAACCGCATCCTGCCTGGGTTTGAGCAGCGCTGCGTGGCGTTAGATGACCGTTACGGCGCCTGGCTGGCAACGCGTCATTTAATTCAGCAGGGCCATACCCGCATCGGCTATATCTGTTCCAACCATTCGATTTCTGATGCGGAAGACCGGCTCAAGGGTTATTACGACGCGCTGGAAGAGAGCCATATTCCGGCTAACGACAGGCTGGTCACATTTGGTGAACCGGATGAGAGCGGCGGTGAACAGGCAATGACCGAACTGTTAGGTCGCGGAAGAAACTTCACGGCGATCGCTTGTTACAACGATTCGATGGCCGCAGGCGCAATGGGCGTATTAAACGACAACGGTATTGACGTGCCGGGCGAAATTTCACTGATTGGTTTCGATGATGTGCTGGTCTCGCGCTACGTGCGTCCACGTCTGACCACGGTACGCTACCCGATCGTGACCATGGCGACCCAGGCCGCCGAACTGGCGCTCGCGCTGGCGGAAAAACGGCCTGTACCCGAAATCACCCATGTCTTTAGCCCTACTCTGGTACGCCGGCATTCCGTTTCGACGCCGTCGGAAACCGGGAGTTCTTCGTCAAACGATTAATCAGGATAGCGTCATGACAACAATGCTGGATGTTTCACGTCGCGCGGGCGTATCAAAAGCGACGGTTTCTCGCGTGCTGAACGGAACGGGACAGGTGAAAGAGAGCACGCGCCAGAAAGTCTTCAAAGCGATGCAGGCGTTAGATTACCGACCCAATTTTTTGGCGCGATCGCTGGCGAACCGCACCAGTAACAGCATTGGGCTTGTTGTCTCGACCTTTGACGGATTTTACTTCGGGCGTTTGCTGCAACAGGCGTCACGCCAGACGGAGTCGCACGGTAAGCAGCTTATCGTGACCGATGGCCATGACACGCCGGAACGCGAGCAAGAGGCGGTGCAGATGCTGGCCGACAGGCAGTGCGACGCGATCATTCTCTATACCCGCTATATGAGCGAAAAAACGATCATCTCGTTGATTAATACCATAGAGACGCCGCTGGTCGTGATCAACCGCGATGTCAGTCTGGCCCGCGATCGCGCCATATTCTTTGAACAGGAAGATGCCGCGTTTCAGGTGGTGGATTACCTGATCTCACAAGGCCATCGGGATATCGCCTGCATTACCGTACCGAATCACACGCCAACGGGAAAATCCCGTCTGACGGGCTACCGCAAGGCGCTGGAGAAAAACGGGATCGCCTGGGACCCGGCGAAAGTGAAATACGGCGACTCCAGCATGACACGCGGGTACGAAGCGTGCCGTGAACTGCTGGAGGAAGGGATCGCCTTTACCGCGCTCTTTGCCTGTAACGACGATATGGCGCTTGGCGCATCAAAGGCGCTGCATCAAGCCGGGCTGCGGATACCGCAGGATATTTCGCTGTTTGGCTTCGATGACGCGCCCAGCGCGAAGTGGCTGGAACCGGCGCTGTCCACCGTTTATCTGCCGATCGACAGTATGATCACCACCGCAATCGATCAGGCGATTCGGCTGGCGAGCGGCGAAGAGCTGGAGCCGATCCCGCCGTTTACAGGAACATTAGTGCTGCGTGATTCAGTGACCACCGGGCCATTTTTTCAGTCGGATTGCTGATGGTTTGCCGGATGGCGGCGCAAGCGCCTTATCCGGCCTACGATATTGCGCCGTCTGTAGGCCTGATAAGCATAGCGCCATCAGGCAAAGACGCCTTATCCGGCCTGTGATATAGCACCGTCTGTAGGCCTGATAAGCGTAGCGCCATCAGGCAAAGGAACCTTATCCAGCCTGCCGGTTAAAAAACTTCCAGCGCCAGCAACTCTTCAATCGTCTGGCGGCGGCGAATCAATCGCGCTTTACCATTATCAAACAGCACTTCCGGCAGCAGCGGTCGGCTGTTGTAATTTGATGACATGGACGCGCCGTACGCGCCGGTATCGTGCAGAACCAGGTAATCCCCCGGTGCTACCGCAGGCAGCGCACGCGTTTCCACGTTACCGCCTTCCTGCTGTGTAAAGACATCGCCAGATTCACACAACGGCCCCGCCACCACGGTGTCCAGCAGCGGCGCATGTTCAAGCGAGCGACCGTCCGCCGCCAGCGCCGTAATATGATGATAGCTGCCGTACATTGCCGGGCGCATCAGGTCGTTGAAACCGGCATCCACCAGCACAAAATGACGGCGCCCCATCTCTTTCACGCTGCGTACCTGCGTCACCAGCACGCCGGATTGCGCCACCAGAAAACGTCCCGGCTCAATTTCCAGCTTCACCTGATGCCCCAGATGGCGAGCGATTTGCTCGCGGGCGGCGTTCCACAGTCCGAAGTAATGCTGCGTATCGACCGCCTCTTCTCCCTCGTGATAAGGGATCGACAGCCCGCCTCCCGCCGAAATCGCCTCCAGATCCTGCCCAAAATCGATAACCTGGCGCACCATCGCGCCGCATACCTGCTCCAGATGACCGTAATCAACGCCGGAACCAATGTGCATGTGAACCCCGACAAGCTGAAGCCGATGGCGCTGCATCACCGCCAGCGCGGCAGGCAGATCGGTATGCCAGATGCCGTGTTTGCTGTTCTCGCCGCCGGTATTGGTTTTCTGGCTGTGCCCGTGACCAAAACCGGGATTGATACGCAGCCAGACGCGATGACCCGGCGAAACCTGCCCCAGCTGATCCAGCATATCCACCGACCCGGCATTCACCGGAATGCGCAGTTCGCTGACGCGGGCCAGCGTGGCGGCGTCAATGACATCAGCCGTGAAGACAATATCATCAGGATGGTTTTGCGGATCGTATCCCGCCGCCAGCGCGCGCTCAATTTCACCCAGCGAAACGGAATCCACCTTTACGCCCTGCTCACGCATCAGGCGTAAAATATGAATATTTGAGCAGGCCTTTTGCGCAAAGCGCACCACATCAAACTGTTGCAAGGCCGCGATCTGACAGCGAATAATCTGCGCGTCATAGACCCATACCGGGCAGCCGAATTCCGCCGGTAGTCTGAGCAGATTTTCAGCGTTGAGGTCAGTATCAGTGCAATTCAGTGAATGTGGCATAGCAGGCTCCGGGCAAGACATTTTTTATGATTACGCCACAAACTGAAGGGAATAAAAAATATCGTTTTATGGCGAGTCTATGCAAAAATGATATGGATGATATCCACTGAGGGGAAAGCCAACGATGGCAGCCGTGAACCTGCGCCACATTGAAATCTTTCATGCCGTGATGACCGCCGGAAACCTGACCGAAGCGGCGCGCCTGCTGCATACCTCGCAGCCCACCGTTAGCCGGGAGCTGGCGCGGTTCGAAAAAGTATTGGGGCTTAAACTGTTTGAGCGCACGCGCGGACGCCTGCACCCAACGGTGCAAGGATTACGGCTATTCGAAGAGGTGCAGCGTTCCTGGTATGGGCTGGATCGCATTGTAAACGCGGCAGAGAGCTTGCGTGAATTCCGCCAGGGCGAGCTGTCGATTGTCTGCCTGCCCGTTTTCTCCCAGTCCTTTTTACCCACGCTGCTGCAACCGTTTCTCGTCCGCTATCCTGATGTCAGCCTGAACATCGTGCCGCAGGAGTCGCCGCTGCTGGAAGAGTGGCTTTCCGCTCAACGCCACGACCTCGGCCTGACGGAGACGTTGCATACCCCGGCAGGCACCGAACGCACCGCGTTGTTGACGCTAAATGAAGTGTGCGTGCTGCCGCCCGGCCACCCGCTGGCGACCAAATCCGTGCTGACGCCGGGCGACTTTCAGGGAGAGAATTACATCAGCCTGTCGCGCACCGACAGCTATCGCCAGCTGCTGGATGCGCTGTTTAACGAACACCAGGTTAAACGCCGGATGATCGTGGAAACCCACAGCGCGGCGTCGGTTTGCGCGATGGTGCGCGCGGGCGCCGGGCTCTCGGTGGTTAACCCGCTCACCGCGCTGGATTATGCCGCCAGCGGAGTGATCGTACGGCGGTTCAGTGTCGACGTTCCGTTTACCGTCAGTCTGATCCGCCCGCTGCACCGGCCATCATCCGCGCTGGTGGATGCGTTCAGTGAGCACCTGCAAACCAGCCTTCCGCGTCTTGTCGATCCGCTGGAGGCCATTCTGGAGCCGGTTACGAAAGCATAAACTCCACGGCGTCAGCCGCATGGATCGCCGCAGTATCAAACACCGGCAGCGCGCTCTGCGCTTCCGGCACCAGCAACCCAATCTCGGTACAGCCGAAAATCACGCCCTGAGCGCCCTGCGCCGCCAGACGTTCGATCACCTGCAAATAATACTGGCGGGAGCGTTCGCTAAACTCGCCGAGGCACAGTTCGTCAAAGATTATCTGGTTGATCTGCGCGCGGTCGTCAGTTTCCGGCACCAGGGTTTCAATCGCAAACCGCTGCTCCAGACGCCCGCGATAAAAATCCTGCTCCATCGTGTAGCGCGTCCCCAGTAGCGCCACGCGCGTCATGTTTTTGCGCACAATCGCCCGCCCTGTCGCATCCGCAATATGTAAAAACGGCAGTGAACAGCGCGACTCAATCGTCTCCGCCACTTTATGCATGGTATTAGTACACAGCACTATCGCTTCTGCGCCCGCCTGCTGCAAACCCAGTGCGGCCTGCGCCAGAATATCTCCCGTTTTATCCCACTCGCCCTGGCGCTGACACTCTTCAATTTCATGGAAATCAACGCTATGCAGCAACAGGCTGGCGGAATGCAAACCACCCAGGCGTGCTTTGATTCCTTCATTAATCAAACGGTAATAGGGGATCGTCGATTCCCAACTCATGCCGCCCAGCAGTCCAATCGTTTTCATTACCTTCTCCTTCTCACCTTGATGACAGCAGTGAAGCAAACTTGTGATCAAGTTTCCAGTTCATTTGGTCTGCCATTTTCTTTTTCCCCGGTATGAACTAATTTAGTTGAAACATTGTTTCAATAAATAACAGGATCACCGCATGTTTATTTTTCATAATGAGACGACGCTTGAGGATCTGGGAAATGGCGTTACCCGGCGTATTCTGGCTCACGACGGCAACATGATGGCGGTAGAGGTGAATTTCGAAAAAGGCGCAATCGGGCCGTTGCACAATCATCCTCATGAACAGCTGACTTACGTTTTGTCCGGTGAATTTGAGTTTACTATTGGTGAAGAAAAGCATGTGGTGCGCGCCGGCGACACGCTATATAAACGGCCCAATATCATGCATGGCTGCGTGTGTTTACAACCGGGGACACTGCTGGATACCTTCACGCCAGTACGCGAAGATTTCCTCAACGCGTAAGCCATACGCATCCGGCCTGTACAGGAACCCCTGCGCAGGCCGGATGTTATCGCCTCACCGGGGCGAGGCTTTTACGACATCAGAATTAACGCGCCAGCCAGCCGCCATCCACCGCAACGGTATAGCCGTTAATATAGTCAGATGCGCTGGACGCCAGGAACACCACCGGCCCCATCAGATCGCTCGGCAGACCCCAACGCCCCGCCGGAATACGGTCGAGGATTTCCGCGCTACGCTGCTCATCAGCACGCAGTTGCTGAGTATTGTTCGTCGCCATGTAACCCGGCGCGATAGCGTTCACGTTGATGTTATGTTTCGCCCATTCGTTCGCCATCAGGCGCGTTACGCCCATAACGCCGCTTTTAGACGCGGTGTAGGAAGGAACGCGAATCCCGCCCTGGAAGGAGAGCATAGAGGCGATATTAATAATTTTGCCGCCGTTACCCTGGGCGATGAAGTGCTTCGCCGCAGCCTGAGACATAAAGAACACGCTCTTAATGTTCAGGTTCATGACGTCATCCCAGTCTTTTTCACTGAAGTCGATCGCGTCTTCACGGCGGATCAGACCGGCGTTATTCACCAGAATATCGATGTGACCGAACTCCGCCACCGCACGTTCAAGCAGGGCTGGAATACCGTCAATCTGACGCAAATCCGCCGTCAGACTTAAAAAACGGCGGCCCAGCGCGGTGACGCGTTCAATGGTTTCCGTCGGCTCAACAATGTTGATCCCGACAATATCACAGCCCGCTTCCGCCAGACCCAGCGCCATCCCCTGACCCAGACCGGTATCACAACCTGTGACTACCGCGACCTTACCTTCAAGAGAGAATGCATTCAAAATCATTGTTAATCCTTATTTTCTTAGTGCCTGTCACGGACAGACATGATTGCCGTCCGCGACTAGCGCAGATCTTTTACTGCAACGTGGTCCATATCATCAAAGACCTGGTTTTCACCCACCATCCCCCAGATGAACGTATAGGCCTGGGTGCCGACGCCGGAGTGAATAGACCAGCTTGGGGAGATAACCGCCTGCTCGTTGTGCATCACGATATGACGCGTTTCCTGAGGCTGCCCCATCATATGAAAGACGCAGGCGTTCTCTTCCATGTTGAAATAGAAGTACACTTCCATGCGGCGTTCATGGGTGTGACAAGGCATGGTGTTCCACAGGTTGCCGGGCGCCAGTTCGGTCAGACCCATGCTCAGCTGGCAGGTCTCCAGTACGTCCGGCACGAAGTATTTGTTAATGGTGCGGCGGTTACTGGTGAGGTTGTCGCCCAGAGTGACCGGCGCGACATCGGCTGGCGTCACTTTTTTAGTCGGATAAGTGGTATGCGCCGGCGCGCAGTTGTAGTAGAACTTCGCCGGATTTGCGCCATCAACGCTGGCGAAAACAACTTCTTTCGCGCCTTTACCGACGTATAAGGCATCGCGGTGGCCGATCTCATAGCACTGACCATCGACAGCAATCGTGCCCGGCCCGCCGATGTTGATCACCCCCAGTTCACGACGCTCCAGGAAGTAGGTAACGCCCAGCTGTTTACCGACTTCACCACCAACGGAAACCGTTTTCGCTACCGGCATGATGCCGCCGACAATAATGCGGTCGATGTGGCTGTAAACCATGGTGTATTCATCAGCAACAAACACTTTCTCGACCAAAAACTCGTTGCGCAGCCCCTGGGTGTCCAGCGTTTTAGCGTGCGCGCTGTGGATGCTCTGTCTTACGTCCACATCAACCTCCAATAATAAACCGACCGTGAATGTCAGAACGGAAGGCGAAACACCGTTCCGTTTTACTTTATGCGGTAATGATATCCCTCCAGAAACGGGTTTTCAATTACAAATAAAACGTTGTTTCAGTTTTTCTGCATCTTATTATCAAAAGTGTAATTGCGATCACGTCAGCGCGAGATTTCCCTTTAGCAGGCACAGGCGGAGATACTTAAAATAAAATTAAAAACAATAAGATAGGTTTATCAGGTGGATATGGGAGCAGCGTGCGCTCCTGAAAAGAAACGCCGGATTGCTGCAACCCGCGGCGTCAGGGAGGGGAAATATCAGCACATATTGCGGCTGGCGCGGTTGGCAGCGCCAGTACGGGGAAGCGGAAAATGAAGGCGGTCTTAATCTCGTTCGATAGCAAGCGCCACGCCTTGCCCGCCGCCAATGCAGAGCGTTGCCAGGCCCTTTCGCGCATCGCGTTTAACCATCTCATGCACCAGCGACACCAGAATCCGGCAGCCGGATGCGCCAATGGGATGACCGAGCGCAATCGCTCCGCCGTTAACGTTCACCCGGCGTTCGTCCCACTCCAGCATTTTGCCGACGGATAACGCCTGCGCAGCAAAAGCCTCGTTAGCCTCGATAAGATCCACATCCGCCAGCTGCCAGCCTACCCGTTCAAGACAACGTCGGGTGGCGTAAACGGGCGCGATGCCCATCAGTGCGGGATCGACGCCGACGCTGGCAAAAGCGCGAATACGCGCCAGTACGGGTAAATCCAGTTCCTGCGCTTTGGCTTCGCTCATCATCATGACAGCAGCCGCGCCATCGTTAATTGACGAGGCATTGCCCGCCGTGACCGAGCCGAGGAGATCAAATGCCGGGTTCAACTGGGCCAATCCTTCCGCGCTGGCATCGGTTCTTGGCTGCTCATCAGTATCGACAACGACAGGCTGGCCGTTACGCTGGGTGACAACCGGGACAATCTCAGCTTTAAAACGCCCGGCATCAATGGCCGCTCGCGCTTTTTGCTGGGAACTGAGGGCATAGGCGTCCTGCAATTCGCGGCTGATGCCGTATTCCCGCGCCAGATTTTCAGCGGTAACGCCCATGTGGTAATCGTTAAACGCATCCCACAAGCCGTCGTGAACCAGGCTGTCCACCAGTTGGCTGTTACCGAGCTGCGCCCCTGTGCGGCTGTCGGTAAGAACGTGCGGCGCCCGGCTCATGTTCTCCTGCCCGCCGGCAATGACAATATCCGCCTCGCCGCACTGAATCGCCTGTGTAGCCAGATGCAGCGCTTTCAGGCCGGAACCGCAGACATCGTTGATGGTGATAGCGGAAACGGTGTTGGGCAGCCCACCTTTGATGGCTGACTGCCGCGCCGGGTTTTGTCCTGCGCCCGCCGTGAGCACCTGACCGAGGATAACTTCATCGATAGCATGTACATCAACGCCGGTACGCTCCATCAACGCTTTTACCACCATGCTGCCCAGTTCAACGGCAGAATGGCGGGACAGCGTTCCCTGGAAGCATCCGATCGGCGTACGTAAAGCCCCAACTATCACAACCTCTTTCATCACCACCTCAGCGCAAAATAACACCGCAATAGTAGAGGATTGTTAAAGATAATTATCCTGCTTGTTTAAAAATGGTGAGTTTTATCACAAAGGAAATTGCAGCTATTTTAATCAGCCGGTATACGCCCCTGCTGTAAATGATCGCGGAGCCAGCTTCCCGCCGCGCCCGGCGGCGACTTCTTGTTCCAGAGAAGATCAATCGAGATCGCCTTTGGCCAGCCGGGCACATCCAGTTGCACCAGCGGTTTTTCAGCCGCGAACTCTTCCACCAGTGCGCAAGGCAATGCGCACCAGCCAAATCCCTGCACCGCCATACTCAGTAATAACAAATAGTTAGGTGCAGACCAGGCCGGGCCGCGCGCCACGCTGGCGCCACTTTCCAGATAGGTATTCAGCCGCAGTTCACGCCAGGTATGCAGTTGATCCCATTGCAGGGTTTTCTGCACGGCCAGAGGATGTGAGGCCGCCACGTAGAGTCCCATCCAGGTTTGCATGGGCAGGCGCGTCACCCCCATCTCGGTAGGGTAATGATTGCGCGCTTCAATCAGCCCAACCTGCGCGCGTCCCTTTTGCAGGAGATCGATGACATCTTCATCTTCGCCGATCAGACATTCAAATTCCGTATGGGGAAACTGGCGGTCGAACTGCACCATTAATTCTTCCAGAACGTCTGGATGCAGGGTGTCGGATAGCACGAATGTCAGACGGGTTTCCGTTTCGCCAGACAGGGATAACGCCACCTCATCCAGACGATCGCTTGCTGACAGAATAGCCTGCACATAGCTGAGCACCCGCTTGCCCTCTTCCGTCAGCACTGGCTGTCGTGAAGAGCGATCAAACAGTGAAAACCCCAGATCGGCTTCCAGGTGGGCAATCGCCGTACTGACGGTGGACTGACTTTTCCGTAACCGGCGCGCCGCAGCGGAAAACGAGCCGCAGGAGACCGTCTCAACAAATGCGATCAATGCTTCGGGAGAGTAACGCATAAACTATCTACTTTATCGATGGATTCTATCTTTTAGATATCATATTAAACGATAAAATGCCTGACATTCCGTTTTCCCGGAGATGAAAAAAAAGGTTTGATCCTATGCAACATGATTTAGTCCAACGCCGTTCGCTACTCGAACGCATTTTCCATGCGGTCTGCTTCGAAGGCATTGCCACCGCCATTCTGGCCCCGACTACCGCCTGGCTGATGCAGCGCTCAGTGCTGGAAATGGGAGGCTTAACCATTCTGCTGGCAACCACGGCGATGATCTGGAATATCATCTATAACGCGCTGTTTGACCACTTCTGGCCGTCACACGTAGTGACGCGCACCGCTAAAGTTCGCGCACTGCACGCGCTGGGATTTGAAAGCGGCTTTATCGTTATTGGTGTAAGTATTGTCGCCTGGGCGCTGAACGTCAGCCTGTTGCAGGCCTTCACGCTGGAAATCGGTTTCTTCCTTTTCTTCCTGCCATACACCATGTTCTACAACTGGGCCTATGACACGTTGCGTCTTCGCGTAGTAAGACGCCGCCAGCAGCGCGTTACTGCCTGATAATGCTCTGTTTAGCCGGAACATTCCTCGTTCCGGCGCTTCCTGCCTGCCCTCGCACACCGCTTTAGTTTCCCCAGCCTCATGCCATTTATGGTAAATTGCGCTTCTTTTTGTTTATTTTATAGTTGATACGTTCAAATAATGTCGAAAATTTGGTCAAAAGAAGAAACTCTCTGGAGTTTTGCACTATATGGGACTGCGGTCGGCGCAGGCACCCTTTTCCTCCCCATTCAGTTGGGTTCCGCGGGGGCTATCGTGCTGTTTATTACCGCACTGGTTGCCTGGCCTCTGACTTACTGGCCTCATAAAGCGCTGTGCCAGTTTATCCTCTCTTCGAAAACCTCCGCTGGCGAAGGGATCACCGGTGCGGTAACGCATTACTACGGCAAGAAGATCGGCAGTCTCATCACCTCGCTATACTTTATTGCGTTTTTCGTGGTGGTCCTGATTTACGCCGTGGCGATAACCAATTCCCTGACGGAACAGCTGGCAAAGCAGATGACGGTAGACCTGCGGGTGCGTGTTCTGGTCAGCCTGGGCGTCGTATTGATTCTGAATCTGATTTTCCTGATGGGACGACATGCGACTATCCGCGTGATGGGCTTTTTAGTGTTTCCGCTTATCGCCTATTTCTTATTTCTGTCGCTTTATTTGACCGGAAGCTGGCAGCCCGCGTTATTGACCAGCCAGATGTCTTTCGATCGGCACACACTTCATCAGGTATGGATATCCATTCCGGTGATGGTTTTCGCTTTTAGCCATACGCCCATTATCTCCACGTTTGCTACCGACAGACGTGAAAGATACGGCGAGCAGGCCATGGGTAAATGCAAAAAAATCATGAAGGTGGCTTATCTGATCATTTGCCTGAGCGTGCTGTTTTTCGTTTTCAGCTGCCTGCTCTCCATTCCGCCATCCTATATTGAAGCCGCGAAACATGAAGGCGTGACCATCCTGTCAGCGCTGTCTATGATGCCAGCCGCACCGGCATGGCTCTCCATTTCAGGGATTATTGTCGCCGTTGTCGCGATGTCAAAATCGTTTCTGGGCACCTATTTTGGGGTGATTGAAGGGGCGACAGAGATAGTACGAACGGCGTTACTTCAGACTGGCGTGAAGAAAAGCCGGGCATTTAATCGCGCCCTGTCTATCATGCTGGTCTCGCTGATTACCTTCGTCGTTTGCTGCATTAATCCCAACGCCATTTCGATGATTTATGCGATCAGCGGCCCGCTTATTGCCATGATTTTGTTTATCATGCCGACGCTGTCGACCTATCTGATCCCCGCGCTCAAACCATACCGCTCTCTGGGAAATCTGCTTACCCTGATTGTGGGTCTGCTTTGCGTGTCCGTGATGTTTTTTGGCTAATCTCAATACAAAACGGCTCATCCACCTGAAGAGGGGCGAGCCGTTTTACTCAGTCTTTAATCTATCGGCATAATAGTGAGGGCGACCCGACTGTCGTAAACGTCCAGCCTTCCCGCCAGGGTTGTATCAAAAACGAGAACGTCGCGTCCTTTGATAAATAAATAAGCGGCATGGCCTTGCGTTCATGGCTGCCCTGTAATTCGTCAGACGGATATCGGACCAGATTATGCGTCGTAATAATATAGTTTTGCTGCAACTTCTGGTACGTAAAATAAATAATCCGGCTAATTTTATAAGAACGAGCGTCGGGCGTATTCAACACGCCGGTTAATGTCACGATCCCCTGATGATTATGCATCTGGTAGGTAATATCACCGGCAAAAAGTTCATGGTCAATATCCCAGACGGCATAACCACTGCAATCAATTTTCGGGTTAATGCTGTGTGCATACCAGAATCCTCCGCCGCCCACAATGAAGAACGTGATAATAATAGCCGCTGCCAGTATTTTAATTTTCATCATTTATCGAATAGTAGGTTATACACTTTACGGACGGATTTTCTCTGGCATCCTCCGGGCATATAATCGCCGTGATATTTTTTGCGCTGCTCATTCCAGAGAGAAACACATAGTTATTGTTATCGCAAATCTCGCGATGTTTGTGCATAAAGCGAATATAATTTAGCTCCAGCACATCATTCCCTTTTTGCAGGACGGTACAGGATGAAAAAGTCTCGGAGTCCAGAACCTCATAAGACGACAGCAGCGACTCTGGAGACATATAAAACAGGCTGGCGGCAATGCTTATCACCACCACCAGAAGCGCCAGTCCGCAAAGCGCCGCAGGCAACGAGAGATGGCGCTTTTTTATTGGCGTGTCTACCTTCGGCTCCATTTGGGGTGCAACAATCTGCGCCGGCGCTTCGATCGCTGATGCTTTTGCGGTTATCTCATCCGTCTGAATATTCGCTGAAATCATCATACCGCGACGGGCAATGGTTTTTATAAGATCGCGCGGTAACCCAATATCACTTAACGCATTTCTTAGAATGAGAATCGTCTGATAAAAAGTATTCGCCGAGGTAACATGATTCTTCTCTCCCCAACCCGCTGTAATCAGCTGGTTTTGAGAAACCACCGTGTTGTTATGCTGAATAAGATATAAAAGGATAAGGCTTGCAGGACTTTGTAACGTTACGGTCTTCTGCATTGCGCTATTCGATAACGCCCGATTTCCAGGGTGAAAGTCAACCAGGTTATTAATTGTGTAACATCTGGCGTGTTTTAACAAATCCGACACAGTATTCCTTCTGGCATTCACATGATGAATGCCATGCTACAAAATTCTTATATCGAGATCACTATAAATATTTGATTATGCGATTACTGTCAAACGCCAGCGGTAAAATTACTTATAAATCAAAAACCTTAAGTCAAAAAAGATCATTTGTTCTTAATTAAGACTATTTTTAAAGCATTTTCATGCTCTCCTGATATTATTACGATAAGCTTAAAAAGCACACAAATACATAATTTATTAATTATGAAAAACAATAGCGATTTTACAATTAAGATACAGCAATTAACATTGATGCAACTTTTGTCCATAAATGCCATTTAACAAAATATCTTAAACATTTTTGCAATATAACTATTCCTGGATTTTGCTATAAAAGTCCTGGATGCTAAATTGTTTCTGTCTCTGACGAGACACTGCCCCAGGAAAATAAGTAGCATGTAAATAGCCACTATTATAAATGCATCGCAAGGCTTTAAGAAAAATAGCAATAAGTGATATGCATCGATTTTTTACGCACGCTAATTGCCGTCTGGCAAAGTATTGACATATTTAAAAACGGATGAAATTATGAAATTATCTACGGATAGGGAGGTTCCTGTATGGAGCTGGATGTTAAATTAAAAAACCTTACGTGCAGTAGTTGTTCTTTACATTGTAAAATAATGCCAGAAAAATCACCTCGTTTACAATATTGTGCTAACGCATGTTTTTGTATGTGGCCGGAAGAAAGTATCTACTTTAACAGAGGTGTTATTGAGGGCATTTTAAATAATAATCATAATGCCCGATTAAATGGTTATATTTTTGTCGATTTCTCTATCAGCTTTTTGCGGCTGTTTCTCGACAAACAGTGGATTGATTATCTCGCCAGCACACGTATGGGTATTGTACTGGTGAGCGATCGGAACATGCAGTCGTTAGCCAACTACTGGCGTAAACATCATCCGGCGGTTTCTGTCGTCATTTATCACGATGATGGACTGGCGGTTGCCAATGAAAAAATCAGACAAGTATTTATTGGGCGACATCTGTCTTTTACAAAAGGAAATACCCTGACCCAGACGGAGTTCATCATTATGGGTAACATGGTTGCAGGGAAAAATCCGCATCAAATCGCCGAGTTGCTGAGTATGGATATCCGCAGCGTCTATGCTTATAAACAGAGGATCGAGAAAAGAATGGGCGGGAAGATAAACACGCTGTTTATTCATTCGCATCCACTCTCCAATGAAAAAGCCGCATTCCCAATGATCACAAAGGAATGCAAAGGCTCGCTTATTCATCTGCAAAGACGGCGTTAACATTGAAGACAACAGTCGGGCACCGGTCCCGGCTATTTTATATAGGAATCCAGCACCTTCAGGATCACTTCCAGATCGTCTTCGCGCTTCACTTCATCGCTCTGGTGAACAATGTGTTCGGTCAGATGCCCTTTGATCACCTCACGCATTAATCCGTTCACCGCGCCGCGTATCGCCGCGATTTGCTGCAATACCGCGGCACATTCGTGAGGTTCATCCAGCATTTTTTTCAGTGCGACAACCTGCCCCTGGATTTTACTGGCGCGAGCTTTAAGTTTTTGTTTATCCCGGATCGTATGTGACATAACAACGCCTTATTAACATAAATCATTATGGATTATAGCATTGTGACGCTACTGGGGGGTAGTATTTGGTACTGGGGGGGAGTAGAATGCGGGGAAATAAGACAACTAAGAATCATTCTCATGGGCGAATTTTCAACATTACTTCAGCAAGGAAACGCCTGGTTCTTCATTCCCAGCGCCATTCTGTTGGGCGTATTACATGGGCTGGAACCCGGGCACTCCAAAACGATGATGGCGGCGTTTATCATCGCCATCAAAGGGACGATTAAGCAGGCTGTGATGCTGGGGCTGGCAGCCACGCTTTCACATACCGCCGTTGTGTGGCTTATCGCCCTGGGCGGCATGTACATCAGCAGAGCGTTTACCGCAGAATCCGTGGAACCCTGGCTACAGCTGGTCTCCGCCATCATTATTCTGAGCACGGCGTTCTGGATGTTCTGGCGTACCTGGAAAGGGGAGCGGGACGGATTGGCTAACAGGCTTCCTGCCCACACTCACCACCATCACAACCATGAGCACCACCATCACGACCACGACCATCACCACGACCACCAGCATGTTCATATTTCCCTGAAGGGGCTAACGGACGGATCGCACGCCTGGCAGGATGCCCATGAACGGGCACATGCGACCGATATTCAGCGCCGCTTTCACGACCGGGAAGTGACAAACGGACAGATTTTACTGTTTGGCCTGACGGGCGGCCTGATCCCTTGCCCGGCAGCCATCACCGTATTGCTGATCTGCATCCAGCTTAAAGCCTTCACGCTGGGAGCCACGATGGTACTGTGCTTCAGCATTGGTCTGGCGTTAACGCTGGTAGCCGTTGGCGTAGGCGCAGCCATCAGCGTGCAACAGGCCGCAAAACGCTGGAGCGGATTTAATACCCTGGCGAGAAAAGCCCCCTATTTCTCCAGCATACTGATCGGTCTGGTGGGGCTTTATATGGGAATGCATGGTTATCTGGGCATTATCCACTAATTGTTCCCCGCCTTTTTCCACAAACGTGCAGCGACCCAAGTGCTGCACGTCCGTTCATATCAATTTTTCGCAAGCCATGAGCAGACCGTAGACGGGCGGTAAGCCGCTCTGATGAGTGAAGCGCATTAACGAATCTTTCCAGAAAGTCGCCTGGCCGTATAATTCGATGCTATTACCCAACGCGTATTGCAGTTCCGCGCTTTTGCGACAAGCGCGCAGGCATTGCGGATTTATTGCGGAAAAATTGTTCTCTCCCACGCTCCACATCAGCATAACTCCGCGCAGAAAACACGCTTCATGCGAACAAAACGCACTATATCAACTGGCAACTTAAATACGATTGCATCAATTGTTGATCTTAATCAAATGGGGTTTATTGGAAACTAAGCCTTTTAAGCTCCAAAAGATCCAACAAAATAAAATAAAATTCCTAAAGCAAAGAGTACGCACCTAATAGTCAGCAACAGAAACAGTATAGTGATGCTGATGATTATTATAAAACCGGTATCTATTTACATCACACATTCAATTAATTAACACACAGATATGGAACGACTTTACGGCTAAATCATTAATACCAATAAAGCGAATATCTAATTATCTTAATATCGACACAACCGATCTATTTCCAGTTTTTAATAGCTATCACCTATTACAAAAGATTTATTCGGATGTTTTAAACGATTTTCATATTTAAGATTACTGTCGTTAAAATTCCGGCATAAGAAAAAAGATATATTTTCAGAAGGGCTATTTGTCGCCTGGGACGCATTGTTGAATAAAAACGGAGAAGGCGTGTGCAGCAGCACATTTTTCTATTTCAACGCCTCAATACCAGGATTAATACCAATATTTTCGCCAACACTGACTTAATACAGCAACATTCCAGCACAGTGCCATTTTTATGAATGTCCCTGAGCATTGGGAACACCCTGAATTCTCAGGGTAAATCAACACGACTGAATGAAAATGGAGTTTAGTTATGAAACTGAATCGTGCCCTAATTCCGGCGCTGGTGATCTCCGCGATCTATTCTGCGGGCGCGCTGGCTTCTGATAATACCATTACATTTATGGGAGAAGTTTCTGATGAAACCTGTTCCGTATCGGTAAATGGTTCTGAGGCCTCACCTGTCGTCTTACTGCCTACCGTCACGGTAAACACCTTGAACACCAATCAGGTTGCAGGACAAACGACCTTCGACATCGGCGTCAGCGGATGCACCGGCTCAGCCTCCGGGATCAATATTTCAACCGTCTTCGTCGGAAATAACATCAGCGCCACGACCGGAAACCTGGCCAGCAATGGCTCGGCGAGCGATGTTGAAATTCAGATCCTCGACACCAGTGATACAGAGATCGATTTTCGCAACGCGTTTAATGGCGGCGGAGATTTAGCGCTGGCGGCAAATGAGACATCAGCCACGGCAACCTACAAGGCCCAATATTACTCAGGGGGCGCAGCAACCACCGGTACGGTGCAGGCCTCCATGCAATACGCGGTTTCTTACCAGTAATTTAACCCAGGCGGGAATTTCGTCCCGCCCTCTTTCGACCAGGGAGTAATAAATGAATCCCATTCGCGGCGCCCTGTATTCTCTCGCGGGGTTTCTGTTTATCTTTTTTACACTCTGGAGTGAACACGTCGCCGCCAGTATTACCATGACCGGGACGCGAATTATTTATAATGGTTCAGCCAACTCTGTCGATGTTCATTTAAAGAATAAAGATTCCTTCCCTTACGTGGTCTCAACCTGGTTCGATAATGGCAATATGGCAGACGGGCCGGAGAAATCAGCTCAACTTCCCTTTATCGCCACGCCGCCGGTATTTCGTATTCAACCCGGCGAAGGGCAAATTATTCGGATTGTTTTTACGGCGGCCCAGTCCCTGCCACAAGACAGGGAATCTCTGTTCTATTTTAATTTTATGCAGGTTCCGCCCGCGAATGTGGGCCAACGTAGCCCGGATCAGGGCAATCAAAACAGCCTGCTGATCATGCTACGCAACCGGGTGAAGTTATTTTATCGTCCGGCTGAATTAAACGGTAATCCACAAAAAATGCTGGCGAACCTTCAGGTCACGCGAACGGGTCAAACCGGCATCACCATTAAAAATAATCAGCCTTATTACATCACCATTGCCGGGCTACAGTTGATCAATGCCTCAGAAACCCGCACCCAAAAAGCAGGCATGATTGCCCCTTTCAGCAGTGAGCGTTATGTCTTTACCGACGCCCGATCGGCTGCAAATCAGCGTGTTCGCATCACGTTGATTAACGATCAGGGAGCCAGAATCAGTGAAGATTTTCCTCTTTGATCGCCCGGCGGGTTTCGGCCTGATGGTATGCGTTACGGCATTTTCCGCTGCGACCAGGGCTGATTACTATTTTGATCCCGCGCTGCTCCAGGGGTCCGCATACGGTCATGGTCTGGATCTCCAGCGCTTTAATCATACCCAAGACAGCGTGCCTGCGGGTGAATACGTGCTGGATATTTATCTTAATAACCAGTTGATTCGCCAGCAGGAAAAGATCGAACTTATCGCATCCGCCACGCCGGATAAGGCCGTCGAACCCTGTCTGCCGTTTGAGGTGGTTCGCGCCAGCGCGATTCGCACGCGCTCCTCTGCGGCGTCTTCAACGCCGCACTGTCTGCGCATCAGCGAGACCGGGCAAAAAATCAGTTGGCAAGTGGATATGGCGAAGCTGCGCCTGAATATGACGATTCCTCAGGCCGGGCTTTACCACGCTCCCCGGGGGTATATTCCCGTTTCCGAATGGGACGCCGGAGAAACCGCGCTGTTTTTGCGCCACAATACCAATTTTTATCATACGGAAAATACAGACTCACACCTGCGCTACGACTACCTGTGGAGCAATATCAATGGCGGTTTCAACATCGGGCTGTGGCAATTTCGCCATCAGGGGAACCTCCGCTATGCCGATGACAACCAGACGGGTAGCCACTACAAATACAATGCGGTAGCGACCGCGCTTCAGCGCCCTCTTCCTCAGTTTGAGAGCGTGATAGCGTTTGGGGACAATTACACCAACAGCAGCCTGTTCGGCAGCCTCTCATTCAACGGCATAAAACTGAACACCGATCAACGGATGTGGCCGCAGGGCAAACGCGGTTATGCGCCGGAAGTGCGCGGCGTGGCGACCACAACCGCCCGCGTGGTGGTACGCCAGCAGGGTAAAGTGATTTACGAAACCACCGTCGCGCCCGGCGCTTTTGTTATTAACGATCTCTACAATACCCGTGGCCAGGGCGATCTGGCCGTCGATGTCATCGAAGCGAACGGGCAAATCTCAAGTTTTACCGTTCCCTACTCGGCGGTTCCTGATTCCGTTCGACCGGGAAACTGGAACTATGAGCTGGCAATGGGCTACGTTCGCCACTACTACAGCGTGGAGAATAAATTTGTCGAAGGCGTTTTGCAACGCGGGATGAGCAACACGCTAACCGCCAATTTGGGTTCACGGCTGGCCGATGATTATCAGGCGTTTCTGCTGGGCGGGGTGATGGCAACATCCGTCGGGGCATTCGGCCTCAATACCGTTTACTCAAACGCCAGAGTCGAAAACGACGATAACGAGCAGGGCTGGCGCATTGAGGCCAGCTACAGCAAAACGTTTACCACCGGCACAAATCTGGTGCTGGCGGCCTACCGTTACTCCACCAGCGGTTATCGTGATTTGCAGGATGTGCTGGGCGTGCGCCGTCAGCAGAAAAACAGCGTGGCGTATTATTCGGATACGCTGCACCAGCGTAATAACTTTTCCGCCACGCTCAGCCAGCCGATGGGCGACTGGGGCATGGTTAGCTTCACCGGCAGTACGTCAGATTACTACAGCGACGCGTCGCGCATCACCCAACTCCAGTTTGGCTACAGCAACAGCTGGCGCAACATCACCTTTAATCTTAGCGCCGCCAGACAGCGCAGCAGTTATGCCAGCCGCTACGGCACCAGTGTAAACGACCGGGATTTTGACCGCGAAAACCAGCGTAAATACACCGAAAACACGCTTTCACTGGGGATCTCCATCCCCTTCGATGTTGGCGCCAGCCGCACGCAGCTAAATCTGGATATGAATCGCAGCCGCGACGTTCGCACCGCCACGGTGGGGATAAGCGGCGCCACAGGCGAGAACAGCGCCACATCCTGGGCCGTTTATAGCGGCCTGGAGCGAGATAAGCACGACGGCAGCAGCGCAACCTGGGGCGGCAACGTGGAGCAACGAACCGCCGTCGGCGCGTTTCGCGGCTTTGCCTCCCGCGGCAGCGATTACCAGCAATATGGTCTGGGGATGTCCGGCACGCTGGTTGCGCACCGCGGCGGGATCACCGCTGGCCCCTACACCAGCGATACATTTGCGCTTATCGAAGCGCCAGGCGCACGCGGCGCGGCGGTACGTAACGGGCAAGGCGCAACGGTCGATTATTTCGGCTATGCCCTGCTCCCTTCCATGACCCCCTATCGCTATAACACCGTAAGCCTGGACAGCGGAAACATGAATGCCGAAGTAGAGCTACAGAGCGGCAGCAAGCGCATCGTGCCCTACGCCGGCGCGATTTCCCGCGTGAAATTCATGACCACCAGCGGTAAAGCGGCACTCATCAACACAACGCTTCCCGATGGCGACCAGCCGCCGATGGGCGCTGACGTGACGGACGGCCACGGCGAATCCGTGGGAATGGTCGGCCAGGGCGGGCAAATTTACGCCCGACTGGCGGAACAATCCGGCGTGCTGTTCGTACAGTGGGGGCAAAAATCCACGCAGCGATGCCAGGTCTGGTATCAACTACCGGCTAAAACGCATACGCCGCTGTACCAGCTCACACTACCTTGTCGTCAGGAATAACGTATGAAAATCAGACAGCTCTTTTACGGCCTGTTATTCAGCGGCATGGTTGCGCATCCCGCCTTGTCCGCCTGCATCAAGGTCACGTCAGCCAGCCCCCTTTCTCAGGCGGCGAAAGACGCAGGCTATGTGGGCGCCAGTTGGGGCGGCGTGGGGGATGGCGATGTAAAAGGGAAACTGGGCTTGCCCGGCGTCATTACCTTAAGCAACGGGACGGGATTTCAGAGCGAAGGCACGTTGCTGGGCAGCGCCGCTGCCAGTTTCGTCCCCAATGGACGAACGCAGGGCGTCACGGCCAATCAGATTATGTTTCGCTGTACCGTTTCCGAAATCGGCCAGGTATATGAATACTACGCCACCAACGGCGACGATTACTGGGGAGGCATGGTCGACGTACCGGGAATCGACGGCGCTTACTACACCTACGTTAAAAACGTGGCGGTCAGGCTGACCAATCTAAAAACCGGAGAATATTACTCCCGTTACTGGAAAGCGCGCGCAATCCCGGAAAGTGAAATGTTCAATGACGGCACCTATATCTACATCCCAGCCAGCGCCTTTAGCGACGTATTTGTTGAACTGTTTCGGGTTGATGACAGCGCCAGAGGCGTTGATGGTTCCAACCGTTATACCTATCCCTACGCGGGACCGGCAGGCTATATTGCTTTCCACGGTGGCGGCATGAGTTCAGGGCTTTTCGAGGGCGCTGACAGCCGAACCAACTATAGCGGCTGGGGCGCAGCGCAGTGGCCCGGCGGCTGGACGTTAACCAGCCAGACCGTGTTCGTGCGCGGCGCCGCCTGCCGGGTCAACGACTATCCTGCCATTGTCAGGTTACCGCCTACCAGCGTTGGCGAACTCATCAGCGGCGGCAGCAGTCAGGCTCCTTTTAGCATTAGCGTCGAATGCGAAACCGGGGCGTTGTCCGGCACGACGGCGTCCACCAGCTTAAGAGCATATGTAGCGATGGGATTCCTGGTCAGCAATCCCACCGCAGCCAATGCGGCCTCTCAGTTGGGCCTCAAGACCGGTTCCGGCGCCTATACATGGCTACTCGACAATCATTATGGCGTAAACGGCGTTGCATCAGGCGTCGGCATTCGCCTCTACAGCGACAAGCAAAATGGCAATGCGCTGAATCTTCTGCCCAACCAAATAGCCACAGCCACGGGCAACGCGGGCGGCTGGTACGGCTATCAGGATCTGACCACGCAAACCGCCAGCGGCTCAACCAGCCTCTACAGCGGCGACTTTACCGCCTCTCTGGAAGCGATTCCGGGGGAAAACGTAACAGCAGGAACGGTCTATGCACAGCTCCAGGTGGTGGTCAGTTTTCAGTAACTGGCCCACATACACGCTTCTTATCGTCTGGACAGGATGGACGGCGCCCCCCGCACGGGCCGTGGTCAATACGGAAGTGACTCGCGTTATTTTTAACGCCGGAGAGAGCCATTATTCGCTGGCGCTGGCAAATTCAGCGCAGCACCCTGCCCTGGTTCAAATCTGGACGGATGAAGGCGATCCGCTGAGTCAGCCTGCTGAGACCATCACGCCCATCGTCGCGATACCGCCCGTATTCAAAATGCAGCCGACGGAAATTCGGACGGTAAAGTTACAGCTCGCAGAGAAGCCTGAGTTAGCGCGCGAGCGGGAGTCGCTTTACTGGCTGAATATCTACCAGATCCCGCCGATGACCGATCAGGATGCGAAAACGCGGCAAAAACTCGTGCTGCCGCTGCGCATCCGCATGAAAGTGTTTATTCGTCCACAGGGCGTTGGGCCATTGAGAGAACAGGATGGCGAACGGCTGACCTTCACATTCCAGCCGCAGGAGGCGCAGCTTTATGTTAATAACCCGACGCCGTGGTACATCACGCTGGCAGCGCTGGCGTGCGACAACACCAGCGCAACGCCGCTGATGATCGCTCCGCTGTCTTCACAACCGCTAGCGTTATCCGGGAAAGTGGGACATTGTCGTACCGTCAGGTACGAGCTTATCAACGACCACGGTAATCGCTGGGTTTATGAGAAACCGATAATAAACAGCGGGGCGCCGGAAAATACCGTGGGCAGAAACCCACGGCGATGACCGGTAAAACGCATCAGGCGCGGATATCGTCATACTCGCGCGTTTTATCAAACTCATGTTTGGCGAAAGGACAAAGCGGAATAACCTTGCGGTTCTCCTCGCGCATCTTTTCAACCACCTTCGCGACAAGCTGTTTACCGACGCCCTGCCCCTTCAGGCTGGGATCGACATCCGTATGCTCAATAATGCTCAGATGCTCGCCCGTCGGTACAAATACGATTTCGGCGACCTGATTACCCGCAGCATCATTCACATAAAATTTGTTGTGGCCTTCGAGTATCTCCATCATTTCCTCACTTATTTCTGGCGGTATTTCAGCGCGCCGCTCGGACAGGTATCAATAACATGCACAACCGTTGCCACATCCACTTCATCCGGGATGATCCACGGCTTACGTTTCAGATTAAAGAGCTTCGCACTACCGCGCACGCAATTACCCGAGTGCTGACAAATGGCCGTATTGAAATAGACATCGATTTTCTCGCCGGTATAGGCCCGGTAACCCGCATCCAGTAGTTCCTGATCCATGACATTGCCTCTGTAATTGTTATGTTTTCGCTAGTAAGCATAGCCCCGTCAAAGTGGCGTGGCTACAGGAAAACAGAGGCATTTGCCAGTTGATGAGCAGTCGTCGTTGCGCAAAATAACGTTAAGTCATAAACCAGTAATAAAAGAGACCAACTTTTAATCCAAGGATTACAATATAGGCACAGCAGTACTTCATAGTGCCGGACATTATCTGATTCGCCTGTCCTTCCATTTTGGTTGCCGAAACCGCAATGGCGATACTTTGCGGTGAAATCATTTTCCCGCCTGTTGCGCCGGAGGTATTTGCCGCAGCCAGCCAGTTTGGATCAATATTTAATTTACTGGCGGCAATGGTTTGTAGTTTGCCAAACAGAATATTCGAGTTGGTGTCGCTGCCGGTAACAAACGTTCCCAGCGCGCCAATCACCGGAGCGAGAAAAACGTACGAGCTTCCGGTCAGATCGACAATCGACTGGGCCAGCGTGGAGATAATACCACTAAGATCCATTACCGTTGCCAGGGCGACGATCGCCATAATCGCGACAATGGAATTTTTAAGCTGGAACACGGTTTTGATAAACACTTCCAGCATACCGCGTGCTGATGCCCCCTGAATAAAACCGCCAATAATGGTCGCAAAGATAATCAACATTCCGGGCGTGGTGACCCATTCAACTTTCAGCGCCAGCGTTTTGCCATCGGCCAGCGTAAAATGCAGCACCGAAGCCAACTGAGAAGCCGCCGCTTTTATCGTTGGAAATAACGGCGAGCACAGCAGAATAAAGACAAAAATAAACAGATAGATAGAACCGACCCGGAACAGCACTTTCGCCGAGCGCGGCGTCGTTTCACGGGTGTGGCTGACTTCAATGCGCCACTCGGGATCTGTTTTCCCTTTACGCAGGCGGCTGGCAATTGCGACGGCAAAAAGACTGACCAGGCTGCCGGCAAAAGCGGGTAATTCTGCCCCGAGATGTATGGCGACAAAATACTGCGGAACAAGCGTTGTGATACCGCAAAGCAGCGTAATAAGGAACACGCCGCGAATGGCTTTCAGGCCACCGCCAATAATGCAAATTATGACAAACGGCAGCAGGATATTAAAAAGGGCTAATTGCAGAATAATCGTTCCGCCTAAGGTGTAAACCGGCAGATTAACCTGTTCAGCCAGGATAGAGACCGGAATACCAACCGCCCCGAACGCCGTGGGTACGGTGTTGGCCACAAGTGAAGCAATTGCTGCCTTCAGTGGGTTGAATCCCAGCGCGATGAGAATACCGATAGGTATCGCGACCGCCGTACCGTACCCGGCAGCCGCTTCAAGGAATCCACCGAAACACCACGAAATCAGCAGTACCTGAATACGCTTATCTTCGCTAATACTGGCGAGAATATCGCGGAGAATATCCAGCGCTTTGGTCGCCTGCATGACGTTATAACTGAATATAGCGCCGAGGATCACAATCACGATCGGCCATAATCCTTTCAGTGCGCCATAACCCATCGAGGCTTTAAGATTTTGTACTGGCATGTCCCAGAATATTGCAGACAGCGCGGCAGTGAATGCCAGCGAAATCAAAACTGAATAATGGATGGGCATTTTCAATTTCAGAATTAAAAATACCATAAGCAGCAAAGGAGAGAGTGCCAGGGCAAACATAAAATATTCGTTCATTACTATTCCTGATTGGTTCATTAAACCTGATTTATATTTATGGTGGGGAGGCTACATTGCTGGTCAAATGAAATATGTAAACTGAATCGCTTCAGTGAATAAAGTAATTATGATTTGTAGTTTTGTAACTATTGTAATCTTTTAATTAAAATTCAATGCCAGGCAAATATACTTAAGAGCAAGACAGATACCTATAAATAGTTATTTAACAACCTGTTTAATAATGATACTGACGAAATTAGTAATCACTTGAAACTATTTTTCGGACGTTCACATCGCTGTGGTTTTCATTATAAAAATGTGAGCGATGCCGAAATAAATAAACCCGGGTATTGCATATGGGTATTGATTGGTGGATTATTCTATTTTGTCATACAAATGAACGTAGAGTAGGATAAACCGAAAAACAATGGTCGTTTTTATTATTGATTTATGACCCGGTGGCCGGTTGCCATCGGGGCTAAATAGAAGTGAAGCAATGGAGCATTGATTGTGAATGTAAATTTCTTTGTTACCTGTATTGGTGACGCGCTGAAATCACGGATGGCCCGAGACTCCGTATTGCTGCTGGAAAAACTGGGCTGCCGCGTTAATTTCCCTGAGAAGCAAGGGTGTTGCGGCCAGCCAGCCATCAACAGCGGCTACATCAAAGAAGCGATCCCTGGGATGAAAAACCTGATCGCAGCGCTGGAAGACAACGACGACCCGATTATCTCTCCTGCTGGCTCCTGTACCTACGCGGTAAAAAGCTACCCGACATATCTGGTCGATGAACCTGAATGGGCGTTACGTGCGGAAAAGGTCGCCGCGCGCATGCAGGATCTCACCTCCTTTATCGTTAATAAACTGGGTGTGGTGGATGTGGGAGCCAGCCTTCAGGGCAGAGCCGTCTATCACCCATCCTGTAGCCTGACCCGCAAGCTGGGAGTGAAGGAAGAGCCGCTCACGCTACTGAAAAATGTGCGCGGGCTGGAGCTGTTGACGTTTGCCGATCAGGATACCTGCTGCGGATTTGGCGGGACGTTCTCGGTCAAAATGGCCGAAATATCCGGCGAGATGGTGAAAGAGAAAGTCTTACACCTGATGGATGCCCGGCCTGAATATTTGATTGGCGCAGACGTCAGCTGCCTGCTGAACATTGGCGGTCGACTGCAACGGGAAGGCCAGCCGGTCAAAGTGATGCATATTGCTGAAGTGCTGATGAGCCGCTGAGGGGAAAGAGATGTCGATAAAAACCAGCGATGTAGAATTTAAACTGCGCATTCGTCAGCAAATTGAAGATCCGATCATGCGCAAAGCCGTGGCCAATGCGCAGGAGCGAATCGGCGCGAATCGGCAAAAAATGGTCGATGAGTTAGGGCACTGGGACGAATGGCG
Source organism: Citrobacter sp. CK206 (assembly GCF_030333125.1). Lineage (NCBI taxonomy): Bacteria > Pseudomonadati > Pseudomonadota > Gammaproteobacteria > Enterobacterales > Enterobacteriaceae > Citrobacter > Citrobacter sp. CK206. The sequence continues at coordinate 387,764 of NZ_JAOWGM010000023.1, read as the reverse complement.
TGACCGTGCCAGCCAGATCCGCGATCACGTTCTGAGTAATCTCGACGCTTACCTGTATCAACTCACCGAGAAAGTGACAGAAAACGGCGGACACGTCTATTTCGCCAAAACCAAAGAAGAAGCCACCCGCTACATTTTACAGGTCGCACAAAGTAAAAACGCGCGCAAGGTAGTGAAGTCCAAGTCGATGGTGACCGAAGAGATTGGCGTCAATCATGTATTGCAGGATGCCGGAATTCAGGTGATCGAAACCGATCTGGGCGAGTATATTCTCCAGTTGGATCAAGACCCACCTTCACACGTTGTGGTTCCGGCAATCCATAAGGATCGCTATCAGATCCGCCGCGTGCTGCATGAACGTCTGGGCTATAACGGCCCGGAAACGCCAGAAGCGATGACCTTATTCATCCGCCAGAAGATCCGCGAGGATTTCCTCAGCGCTGAAATCGGTATTACCGGCTGTAATTTCGCCGTGGCGGAAACCGGATCGGTGTGCCTGGTGACCAACGAAGGCAATGCGCGGATGTGTACCACGCTGCCGAAAACGCACATTGCGGTGATGGGGATGGAGCGTATCGCCCCCACCTTTGCCGAGGTGGACGTACTGATCACCATGCTGGCGCGCAGCGCCGTTGGCGCACGTTTGACGGGTTACAACACCTGGCTGACCGGCCCACGCGAGGCAGGCCACGTTGACGGGCCGGAAGAGTTCCACCTGGTTATCGTGGATAACGGGCGTTCCCAGGTACTCGGTTCTGAATTTCGCGACGTGCTGCGCTGCATTCGCTGCGGAGCCTGTATGAACACCTGCCCGGCATACCGCCACATTGGTGGACACGGCTATGGCTCAATCTATCCCGGCCCTATCGGCGCGGTGATTTCCCCGCTGCTCGGCGGTTATAAGGATTTTAAAGATCTGCCGTATGCCTGTTCATTATGCACGGCCTGCGACAGCGTCTGCCCGGTGCGCATTCCGCTGTCAAAACTGATCCTGCGCCATCGCCGAGTGATGGCCGAAGAGGGCATTACCCCGAAAGCCGAGCGACGGGCGATCAAAATGTTCGCTTATGCCAATAGCCATCCTGGGCTGTGGAAAGTCGGGATGATGGCGGGCGCCCATGCGGCAAGCTGGTTTATTAATGGCGGTAAAACGCCGCTTAAAGTTGGCGCCATTGGTGACTGGATGGAGGCGCGAGATCTCCCTGATGCTGACGGAGAGAGTTTCCGTAGCTGGTTTAAGAAACATCAGGCAGAGGAGAAAAAGAATGGATAACCGTAGCGCGTTTTTAAACACCATCGCCCAGGCGCTGGGCCGCCCGCTGCGATTCGAACCGCAGGCAGATACGCTGCCGGTTAACAACTATGCGAACGAGCGACTGACCGAACTTAGCCAGCAGCAGCGCTGCGACGCGTTTATCCAGTTTGCGAGCGATGTCATGCTGGTACGCTGCGAACTGACCAGCGAAGCGCAGGCGCCGGAAGCGGCGTTACGCCTGTGTGAAGAACTGGGACATAAATCGGTGGTGCTCAGCGGCGACAGTCGGCTGGTTGAACTGGGCATCACCGAACGCTTGCAGCAGGAATGCAACGCCGTGGTCTGGGACCCGACCCGGGGAGCAGAGAATGTTACCCAGGCCGAGCAAGCGAAAGTCGGCGTAGTGTATGCCGAATATGGCTTAACGGAATCGGGCGGTGTGGTGCTGTTTTCCGCGCCGGAGCGCGGGCGTTCATTAAGCCTGCTGCCGGAATCCTCGATTTTCGTGCTGCGCAAGAGCACTATCCTGCCACGCGTGGCGCAACTGGCGGAAAAACTGCATCAGAAAGCGCAGGCCGGTGAACGCATGCCATCGTGTATTAACATCATCAGTGGCCCCAGCTCAACGGCGGATATCGAACTGATCAAGGTGGTCGGCGTGCATGGCCCGGTTAAGGCGGTATATCTGATTATTGAAGATTGTTGACACGGTTGTTAATGACCGCACTACTGGCATGGACGCCATAATAGCGGGCAGTTAATCCTGTTGGGCGTTGAATGCGGAGTTCAGGAAACTTGAAGCTGGAGCGGGCGAAGGGAATCGAACCCTCGTATAGAGCTTGGGAAGCTCTCGTTCTACCATTGAACTACGCCCGCTTCGAGATGCGTAAGGCATTATAAACCTTACGCTCTTATTGACAAGGTACTTGCTCACTGACTGGCGATTAATTCACCGTCAGCATTTTGGTTTGCTCCCCTGCGGCGGTAAATAACGCAGCGGATCAATCGCTGTTGCGCGGTAGCGAATCTGGAAGTGCAAGCGAACGGAATCCGCATCAGTGCTCCCCATTGTGGCAATTTTCTGCCCGGCTTTCACGCTCTGCCCGTTGTTAACTAACAGCGTGTCGTTGTGAGCATAAGCGGTGATGTAATCCTCATTATGTTTAATCATGATGAGGTTCCCGTAACCGCGTAACTGGTTGCCGACATAGACCACCTTCCCTGCCCCTGCCGCATAAATCGGCGTGCCGCGCGCGGCGGAAATATCAATGCCTTTGTTGCCGCCTTCCGCCGTTGAATAAGGCAAAATGACTTTGCCGCTGGCAGGCCAGCGCCAGCAACGTTGCCCTACCGGAGGCCAGGAAGATTGCGGCACAGAAGAGGACGGTCTGACTGCCGCCGTTTTCGTAGAGGATTTCGCCGTGGTCGCACGCGATGAACCGGAACGCTTCGCCCCTCCGCCCAGTTTCAGTTTTTGCCCGACCTCAATGGTGTAAGGCGGGGAAATACCGTTCAGGCGGGCCAGTTCTTTCACGCTGGTTCCCGTCGTACGCGAAATGCGGTAGAGCGTATCTCCCCGCTTAACGGTATAGACGGAACCCGAATCAGAAGATTGATTGCTGGAGCAGCCCGCTAAAAGCAAGCCTGCACAAAGCAGCATCACAATACTCAGGCTCTTGTTGTTCAGGCGTCCTGCACTCAAAACTATTCCTCGCAACATTTCAAACGCCTTATCATAGCAGCCAAAAGCCAGATGCCCAATGTATTGCCATCGGTGTCACGATATCTCCTTCTTGCCGCCGCTACTTTTGGTAATGCCTTTCCACCCTATATAGACTACGCTAGTTGCCAGAGTATATGGCTTGCAGCAGTATGCGGCTATTTTCATATTCAGGAGTTTTTATGACCGGGGAACATGTCATATTGCTGGATGAGCAGGGTAATCCTGACGGCATACTGGAGAAATATGCGGCTCATACCTCTGATACCCTTTTACATCTCGCCTTCTCATGCTGGTTGTTTAACGCGCAGGGGCAATTGCTGGTCACTCGCCGCTCGCTCAGTAAAAAAGCGTGGCCGGGAGTCTGGACCAACTCAGTATGCGGGCACCCGCAGCAGGGAGAAAGCACTGAAGCGGCAATTATCCGACGCAGCCGTTTTGAGCTTGGCGTCGAAATTACCAACCTGACGCCCGTCTATCCAGATTTTCGCTATCGGGCAACTGACCCGAATGGCATCGTGGAAAATGAGGTCTGTCCGGTATACGCCGCGCAGGTGACCAGTGCGCTACAGGTAAACCCGGATGAAGTGATGGACTACCAGTGGAGCGGCCTGGAAACCGTACTGCAAGCATTGAGCGCGGCGCCGTGGGCGTTCAGTCCGTGGATGGTGTTGCAGGCGTCTGACGACAAGGCGCGTGAGTTGTTGCGGGAGTATAACCAGGGGTAATTTACTGGCTTTGTGCCCGGTGGCGCTGTGCTTACCGGGCCTACAGAGGAGCAAAACGTAGGCCGGATAAGGCAAAGCCGCCATCCGGCTTTGTGCCCGGTGGCGCTACGCTTACCGGGCCTACAGAGATGCAAAACGTAGGCCGGATAAGGCAAAGCCGCCATCCGGCATCTCACGTCTTATTTTACCGGACGCATCGCCGGGAACAGAATCACGTCGCGGATGGTGTGGCTGTTGGTGAACAGCATTACCATGCGGTCGATACCAATTCCCAGACCCGCTGTCGGCGGCAGGCCGTGCTCCAGAGCGGTAACGTAGTCTTCGTCGTAGAACATCGCTTCGTCGTCACCGGCTTCTTTCGCGTTAACCTGATCCTGGAAACGCTGCGCCTGATCTTCTGCATCGTTCAGCTCGCTAAAGCCGTTACCGATTTCACGGCCGCCGATGAAGAATTCAAAGCGGTCGGTGATTTCCGGGTTCACGTCGTTACGGCGCGCCAGCGGAGAAACCTCTGCCGGATATTCGGTGATGAAGGTCGGCTGAATCAGGTGCGCTTCCGCCACTTCTTCGAAGATCTCAGTTACGATGCGGCCCAGGCCCCAGCTTTTCTCAACCTTGATGCCGATAGATTCAGCGATCGCTTTGGCGGAGTCGAAGTTATCCAGATCGGCCATATCCGTTTCAGGACGGTATTTCTTGATAGCCTCGCGCATGGTCAGTTTTTCGAACGGCTTGCCGAAGTCGAACACTTCATCGCCGTAAGGCACTTCAGTTTTGCCCAGGATATCCTGCGCCAGCGTACGGAACAGCGATTCGGTCAGTTCGATCAGGTCTTTATAGTCCGCATACGCCATATAGAGTTCCATCATGGTGAACTCTGGGTTATGACGAACGGAGATCCCTTCGTTACGGAAGTTGCGGTTGATTTCGAACACACGCTCGAAGCCGCCAACCACCAGACGCTTCAGGTACAGTTCCGGCGCGATACGCAGGTACATGTCCAGATCCAGCGCGTTGTGATGGGTGATAAACGGACGTGCTGCCGCACCGCCAGGAATCACCTGCATCATCGGGGTTTCCACTTCCATAAAGCCGCGGCCCACCATGAACTGACGAATACCCGCCATAATCTGTGAACGGACTTTAAAGGTGTTACGGGATTCATCGTTAGAGATGAGATCCAAGTAACGCTGGCGATAGCGCGCTTCCTGATCCTGCAAGCCGTGGAATTTATCCGGCAGCGGACGCAGCGCTTTGGTCAGCAGACGCAGTTCGGTGCAGTGGATGGACAGCTCACCGGTTTTGGTCTTGAACAGCTTCCCTTTCGCGCCGAGGATATCGCCCAGATCCCATTTTTTGAACTGCTCGTTGTAAACGCCTTCCGGCAGATCGTCACGGGCAACGTACAGCTGAATACGGCCGCCGACATCCTGCAACGTAACGAAAGACGCTTTACCCATAATACGACGGGTCATCATACGGCCCGCAACGGACACTTCGATGTTCAGCGCTTCCAGTTCTTCGTTCTCTTTCGCGTCGAAGTCAGCGTGCAGTTGGTCTGAGGTGTGATCGCGACGGAAATCATTCGGGAACGGAATACCCTGCTCGCGCAGGCTAGCCAGCTTCTCGCGGCGCGTTTTCAGTTCATTGTTAAGATCGGTTACCGCGTCAGCGCCCTGTGCGTGTTGTTCAGACATGTTGGTTCCTCATAACCCTGCTTTCAAACTTGCTTCGATAAATTGATCCAGGCTGCCATCCAGCACCGCCTGCGTGTTACGGGTCTCAACCCCGGTACGCAAGTCTTTAATGCGGGAGTCATCAAGGACATAAGAACGAATCTGGCTGCCCCAGCCGATGTCGGATTTGTTATCTTCCATCGCCTGTTTCTCGGCATTTTTCTTCTGCATCTCCAGTTCATAAAGCTTCGCTTTCATCTGCTTCATGGCCTGGTCTTTGTTTTTGTGCTGGGAACGGTCGTTCTGGCACTGCGTCACAATCCCGGTCGGGATGTGCGTAATACGTACCGCAGATTCTGTACGGTTAACGTGCTGACCGCCCGCACCGGATGCGCGATAAACGTCGATACGCAGGTCTGCCGGGTTGATCTCGATATCAATATCATCGTCAACTTCCGGGTAGACGAACGCGGAGCTGAACGAGGTATGACGACGGCCGCCGGAATCGAACGGGCTCTTACGCACCAGGCGATGAACGCCGGTTTCGGTACGCAGCCAGCCATAGGCGTATTCGCCGGAAATCTTGATGGTGACGGATTTGATCCCCGCGACTTCACCTTCAGACTCTTCAATAATTTCGGTTTTAAAGCCGCGCGCTTCTGCCCAGCGCAGATACATACGCTCCAGCATGCTTGCCCAGTCCTGCGCTTCAGTACCGCCGGAACCTGCCTGAATATCGAGGTAGCAATCCGCGCTGTCATACTCACCGGAGAACATACGACGGAATTCCAGCTGCGCCAGCTTTTCTTCCAGCGTATCGAGTTCAGCTACGGCTTCGTTAAAGGTTTCTTCGTCGTCGGCTTCTACAGCCAGCTCCAGCAGCCCGGAAACATCTTCCAGACCCTGAGTCATTTGGTCGAGGGTGTCGACAATCGCTTCAAGGGAGGAACGCTCTTTGCCCAGCGCCTGCGCGCGTTCGGGTTCGTTCCAGACATCCGGCTGTTCCAGCTCGGCGTTTACTTCTTCCAGACGCTCTTTCTTGGCATCGTAGTCAAAGATACCCCCTAAGAACGTCAGAGCGTTCCGTGAGGTCCTGAATGCGGTTATTTACCGGGTTAATTTCAAACATGGTCTGATTTCTTTTATTGGACTAGTCAAAATGCAGTGATAAGAGCGGAATTCTACCGGATTCGCGCTCTCATTAATATACTGTTGTCAATTTGGCCAGAGGTGATCAATGATCAGCTGTAGGCTACGGTTGCCGCGAAACTCGTTGATATCCAGCTTATAGGCAAGCTGAACTTCGCGTACGCCGTTATCCGGCCAGCAGGCGGTATCAACGTTAAACGCAATGCCGTCCAGCAGCGGGCCGCCGCCAACCGGTTCGACCATCACTTTCAGGTGGCGTTCGCCGACCAGCCGCTGCTGCAACAGGCGAAAACGTCCGTCAAACAGCGGTTCCGGGAACATCTGCCCCCACGGCCCTGCGTCACGCAGCAGTTGCGCCACTTCCATCGTCATCTCAGCCACGCTCAGCGGGCCGTCAGAAACCACTTCGCCCTGTAGCAACGATGGGTCGAGCCACTCGGTCACCAGCTCGCCAAAACGCTGCTGGAAATGTTCAAACTGCGCCTCTTCCAGCGACAATCCTGCCGCCATCGCATGGCCGCCGAATTTGAGCATCATCCCCGGATACAGCGTATCCAGACGCTCCAGCGCATCGCGCATATGCAGCCCCTGAATGGAACGACCGGAACCTTTCAGCGTACCGTCACCGGCGGGCGCAAAGGCAATCACCGGGCGATGGAAGCGCTCTTTAATGCGCGAAGCCAGAATGCCGACCACGCCCTGATGCCATTCTGGATGATACATCGCCAGGCCGCCAGGCAGCGTTTCACGGCTGCGTTCCAGTTTCTCGCACAGGGTCAGCGCTTCCGCCTGCATCCCCTGTTCGATCTCTTTACGCGTCTGGTTCAGCGCATCCAGTTCATTCGCCAGCACCCGCGCTTCGCCGATGTTATCGCACAGCAGCAACGCCACGCCGACGGACATATCATCCAGCCGCCCTGCGGCATTCAGACGCGGCCCCAGCGCAAAGCCTAAATCGCTGGCCGCCAGCTTCTGCGGATCGCGGTTCGACACCTCAAGCAGCGCCTTAATGCCTGGACGACATTTCCCGGCGCGGATACGGCTCAGCCCCTGCCACGTCAGGATGCGGTTATTGGCGTCCAGCGGCACCACGTCCGCCACCGTGCCTAACGCGACCAGGTCGAGCAGTTCCGCCAGATTCGGCGGCGTAATGCCACGCTCATCAAACCAGCCTTTATCACGCAGGAAAGTGCGCAGCGCCAGCATCAGATAGAACGCCACGCCAACGCCTGCCAGCGACTTCGACGGGAAATCGCAATCTCGCAAATTCGGGTTAATGATGGCTTCTGCGTCAGGTAGCGTATCGCCCGGCAGGTGGTGATCGGTCACCACCACCGGAATCCCCAACGCTCTGGCATGTTCCACACCGGTATGAGAAGAGATACCGTTATCCACCGTCACAATCAGCTGCGCGCCGCGAGCATGCGCCTGATCGACCACTTCCGGGCTTAATCCGTAGCCGTCTTCAAAACGGTTTGGCACCAGGTAGCTGATATTGTTACAGCCCAGCGAACGCATACCGAGGACGCTAAGCGCCGTACTGGTGGCGCCATCTGCGTCAAAATCGCCCACGACGACGATGCGAGTCCCCTCGCGAAACGCGTTATAGAGGATCTCAACCGCCTTTTCGACGCCGCTAAGCTGCTGCCACGGCAGCATCCCTTTTACGCTGCGCTCCAGCTCCTGCGCGCTGCGTACGCCCCGGCTGGCGTATAAACGGCGCAGCAGCGGCGGCAGGTCGGCTGGCAGCTCAGCTGTCTCGTCGGCCTCACGCCGACGAAGTTGTATCTGTTGTTTCACGCGAATTATTTACCGCTGGTCTGTTTCTGGTGCGCGTCAAGGAACGCCTTCATCTCTTTCGGCCCCTGATAGCCAGGCACCACATAGCCGTTGCTCAGCACAATCGCTGGCGTGCCGCTCACGCCGAACTGCACGCCCAGCGCATAATGATTGGCGATATCGATATCGCAGGTGGCGGCTTTCACGCCTTTGCCCGCCATCGCCTCATCAAAGGCTTTGTTTCGGTCTTTCGCGCACCAGATGGACTTCATATCCTGCTCGGCCTGGCTTTCCAGCCCCTGGCGCGGGAAGGCCAGATAACGCACGGTAATCCCCAGCGCGTTATAGTCTTTCATCTCTTCATGCAGCTTGTGACAGTAGCCGCAGGTGATATCGGTAAAGATGGTGATGACATGTTTTTCCTGCGGCGCTTTGTAAACAATCATCTCTTTTTCCAGCGCATTCAGGTGTTTCATCAGCAACTGATTGGTGACATTTACCGGCGACGCGCCGCTGACGTCATACATCGGCCCCTGAATAATATGCTTACCATCGTCGGTGACGTACAGCACGCCGCTGTTGGTCAGCACGGTTTTCATGCCTGCAACCGGCGCGGGCTGAATTTCCGTGCTCTGCACGCCCAGCTTAGTCAGCGACTGGCGAATGGCTGCATCGTCCGCATGAACCATTCCCGAAAATGCCGCCAGCAGGGTGAACATCATAAAACGTTTTTTCATAACCTATCCTTTCCTGTCAGCACTCACGCTCGCGGGTGATGCTGTTGATGAAGTTGACGCAAGCGCTCCGTTGCGACATGAGTATAAATTTGTGTGGTCGAGAGATCGCTATGCCCAAGCAGCATCTGTACAACGCGTAAGTCAGCGCCATGATTCAGCAAATGGGTGGCGAAAGCGTGACGCAAAACGTGCGGCGACAGCTTTTCGCTGTCGATTCCCGCCAGCACGGCATAGTGTTTAATGCGGTGCCAGAAGGTCTGACGCGTCATTTGTTGCGCCCGCTGGCTGGGAAATAAAACGTCAATCGACACGCCGTTCAACAGCCACGGGCGCCCGTGCTCCAGATACGTCTCCAGCCAGTACACCGCCTCTTCGCCCAACGGCACCAGACGTTCTTTATTGCCTTTACCGATAACCCGCACGACGCCCTGGCGCAGGCTGATATCGCTCATGGTCAGCCCGACCAGCTCAGAAACGCGCAGGCCCGTCGCATACAGCACTTCCAGCATTGCTTTGTCGCGTAATTCCAGCGGTTGGTCAACAACTGGCGACTGTAATAATCTCTCAACTTGTGCTTCGCTGAGATCTTTTGGCAAACGCTGCGGAAGTTTGGGCGACGCGAGCTGCGCGCTCGGATCGTCCTCACGAAATTTTTCACGGTACAGATGCTGAAAGAAGCGCCGCGTAGCGCTCAACAACCGTGCGGAACTGGTGGCTTTATACCCGCCATCCATACGTTCCGCCAGCAGCGTTTGTAAATCATCGCTCTGCACCGTCGCCAGCGTTTTTCCACGATGATGCAACCATTCGACCACCATCGACAAGTCGCGCCGATACGCGCTCAGCGTATTTTCCGCCAGATTACGCTCCAGCCACAGGGCATCGAGAAACTGCTCGATACGCGCCAGATCCTTATCCATCTCGGGCCCCTCTGCGTGTTAAATCAACGCCATTATGCCTGAAGCCGACGCCTTTCTGGTACACTAGCCGCATCGTCATCGCAAGAATCGAGAGCAGTACGTCATGAATATCGGCCTTTTTTATGGTTCCAGCACCTGCTATACCGAAATGGCAGCGGAAAAAATTCGCGACATTATTGGCCCGGAACTGGTCACATTACACAACCTCAAGGATGACTCTCCGACCTTAATGGAGCAGTACGATGTGCTCATTTTAGGCATTCCGACCTGGGATTTTGGTGAAATACAGGAAGACTGGGAAGCCGTCTGGAATCAACTGGACGATCTCAAGCTGGAAGGCAAAATTGTCGCGCTCTACGGCATGGGCGACCAGTTGGGCTACGGCGAGTGGTTCCTGGATGCGCTGGGTATGCTGCATGACAAACTTGTCACCAAAGGCGTTAAATTTGTCGGCTACTGGCCTACCGAAGGCTATGAGTTCACCAGCCCGAAACCGGTCATTGCCGATGGGCAACTTTTTGTCGGCCTGGCGCTGGATGAAACCAACCAGTACGATCTCAGCGATGAGCGCATCCAGGCCTGGTGCGAGCAAATTCTCGGTGAGATGGCAGAGCACTATTCCTGCTGACCGTTTTGCCGGATGGCGGCGTGAACGCCCTGTCCGGCCTGCATGGCGCACCGAACCGTAGGCCTTAAAGCTGCGCGCCATCAGGCCTTCGTTGGCGTTACCCCTGCGTCGCCTGTTGCAACATTAACCGCCGTAAATCCCGCCACTCGGCGTCATCCATGCTGTCCGCCGCCAGCCACAAGTGCTGACGCTTCCCGCTGTCGGCGCGCAAACGCAGCATCATGCCGGTTTTAAGCATCCAGGGCGGGCCCTGAATCGTCCAGTCTTGCCCTTGCCAACGTAAACGCCCATCCATCAGCAGTTTAATTTCGCCCTGCCGGGTATTAATCCGCCGCTGACTGCGCACACAGTCGAACACCACCAGCGAAAGCAATATCAGCCAGAGCGGCGTGTAGCTCAATGGCCAGGGCATCAATAAAACCAATGCGGCGACAAGCCCATGAATGAGCAAAGAGAGCCATTGTGCGCGCCAGGAGACGCGTAAATCAGATTGCCACAGGACCACGTTCCCGATTCCGTGTCTGGATGAGTTTCACCATTTGTTCCAGTTCTGCATCCCCCGGTTTACCGTGGTTCATCAACCAGTTAAATAAATCAGGATCGTCGCATTCCAGCAAACGAACAAAGATGCATTTTTCTTCATCGCTTAAGTTATCGTACTCATGTTCGAAAAACGGCATGATAGAAATGTCGAGCTCACGCATACCGCGACGGCATGCCCAATGAATACGTGCTTTGTTATTAATATCCATGTTCTTCTTCCTGTCTCGCGAAAATGAAGTACCCGGCTATTGTAACGTGTTTTTCATGTTCTTTTACGGGAATCTCCATAAACGGAAGCATGATCGGCAAATAAAACCACATTAAGTCAAAGGGTTCATCGATTTTGCATCGCGCCTCGCAAAGCGGGCGATAAGGCACAAATGGGATGTTTAAACCGCTTGCAATGGGCTATAGCTCTTTTACCATTAGTCACTATTACTGCGTTAAGCAAATCAGGACATTATTATGGCTTTTACACCTTTTCCTCCTCGTCAACCGTCCGCGTCAGCCCGTTTGCCTCTGACGCTGATCACTCTCGATGACTGGGCGCTGGCCTCGATCACCGGCGCCGACAGCGAGAAGTATATGCAAGGTCAGGTCACCGCGGACGTCAACCAGCTTACCGAACAGCAACACTTACTGGTCGCCCATTGCGATGCAAAAGGGAAGATGTGGAGCAACCTGCGTCTGTTCCGCGACGGCGACGGTTTTGCCTGGATTGAACGCCGCAGTCTGCGCGAGGCCCAACTGACCGAGCTGAAAAAATACGCCGTGTTCTCTAAAGTCGCGATCGCGCCTGACGATGAGCGTGTTCTGCTCGGTATCGCTGGTTTTCAGGCTCGCGCAGCGCTGGCGAATATCTTTAGCGAGTTACCGAACAGCGAAAAACAGGTCGTGAGCGAAGGAGCGTCCACCCTGCTTTGGTTTGAACATCCGGCGGAACGTTTTCTGCTGATTACGGATGTTGCCACGGCTGAATCCCTGACTGAAAAACTGCGTGGCGAAGCGGCGCTGAACAACAGCCAGCAGTGGCTGGCGCTGGATATTGAAGCGGGCATTCCGGTCATTGACTCCGCGAACAGCGGGCAATTTATACCGCAGGCAACCAACCTACAGGCGCTGGGCGGCATCAGCTTTAAGAAAGGCTGCTACAGCGGGCAGGAGATGGTCGCCCGGGCAAAATTCCGCGGTGCGAACAAACGCGCGCTCTGGTCTCTGGCGGGTAAAGCCAGCCGCGTACCGGAAACCGGAGAAGATCTGGAGTTGCAGATGGGTGAGAACTGGCGTCGTACCGGCACCGTTCTTGCGGCAGTGCAACTGGATGACGGCCAGATTCTGGTGCAGGTGGTCATGAACAACGATATGGAAGCTGACAGCGTATTTCGCGTACGCGATGATGCGAATACTCTGCACATCGTACCGCTGCCCTATTCGCTGGAAGAGTGAAAAGAATAACGCCTGATGGCGCTGCGCTTATCAGGCCTACGGTTCAGTGCGCCATGCAGGCCGGATAAGGTATTAGCCGCCATCCGGCAGTTGGGTTTCAGGCCCCATCCCTCGTAGGCCGGATAAGGCGTAGCCGCCATCCGGCAACAGTGTGTCAGACCTGCCCTACATACAGATAGATCGCCAGAAAGTGGCACACGCTGCCGCCCAGCACAAACCCGTGCCAGATTGCATGGTTATAGGGAATGCGTTTGCAGACGTAGAAAATCACGCCTAGCGAATAGACCACGCCGCCGACCGCCAGCAGCGTCACGCCTCCCGCCGCCAGTTTGATCGCCAGTTGATAAACCACAATCAGCGACAGCCACCCCATCGTTAAATACGTTACCAGCGAGAGAACCTTAAACCGGTGGGCAATAGTCAGCTTGAATAAAATACCGAGCAGCGCCAGGCTCCAGATGACAATCATCAGCCCACGCGCCAGCGGCGAATCCAGCCCCACCAGCAAAAACGGCGTATAGGTTCCGGCAATCAGCAGATAGATAGCGCAGTGGTCGAATTTTTTCAGCCAGATCTTCGCCCGCTGATGCGGAATCGCGTGGTAGAGGGTTGAAGCAAGAAACAGCAGGATCATGCTGCCGCCGTACAGGCTGTAGCTGGTAATGGCCGTTGCACTGGCATTCGCGTCTACCGCCTGAACCAGTAACAGCACCAGACCGACAATACCAAACACCAACCCAATACCGTGGCTGATGCTATTGGCAATTTCCTCTGCCAGCGAATATCCCTGTGCGATTAATGGTTTCTGCACCATAGCTTACTCCAAAGAACGTTCACAATCGTGATAGCGTTTCTAGCGTAACTGAGAATGGTTCCAGTGAACACATGTTAGCTAAAATAAATATCAACTTAAGATTAATCTTTTTAAATCATGATGTTGAAACTTATTTTTCAACTAACAGTTGTTCATTAAAATCAAAGGCATTTAAAATCAATCACATAAAATTGCGTCTGATCCGGGTAAATCCCGGCAATCACATGTTTAAGCTCTTCAAGCGTCATGTTTTCCTGCCGGGCATGTTTTTCCGTTAGCGTGTCCAGCGTGACGGTTGAGGTGCCAACAACCTCAATTGTGCAGAAGTAACCCTCATCTTCGAAGCGTCCAACCCGTAGAATATCCCCGGCTTTGAAGTGTGATTCGGACTCGTCACGAATGGTGATAGTTTTGCGTCCGGCCAGAATGTCATCCTGGAAACGCTGAAAAAAAGTGATGTCATTTGGCTGCATGTTATTATTCCCTATAGATGAAGTCTGATGAGTGAGTTTTGCCATTGTGAGTATGTTCTCCCACGCTGCCATCGCCAGTCTCAACAATCTTGAGATGCTGGTCTACAACTATGTCATCAAAAACCGTGACAAAGTCATGTACATGACCATTCGCGAACTGGCTGATGCCGTGGGCGTTTCCACCACCACCGTGCTGCGCTTTTGTCGCAAACTTCACTGTGACGGCTACTCTGAATTCCGCGTGCGCTTTAAATTATATTTAGAGCAGGATGAGCCGCAACAGGCTAATTTTGGCGCCAGCGAAATTATCAGTTTCTTTAAAAGCGTCAATAACGATGAGTTTGATAAATTACTCGATCAGGCTGTCGATATCATTTTATCTTCCGAACGTATTATATTTGTCGGCGCAGGAACTTCCGGCGCGCTGGCAAAATATGGCGCACGTTTTTTCTCTAACGTCGGGAAATTCAGTAATCATATTGACGATCCTTATTTTCCGGTCACCAACGACATGGCAAAAAACGCGCTGGCGATTGTGCTTTCAGTATCGGGAGAGACTGCGGAGATCCTGCGCTTTGCCAGCCAGTTCAGCCTGCACAACTGCAAAGTGCTGTCGATTACCAGCCATGAACACTCGGCGCTGGCAAAGCTGGCTGATTTTAATCTCTCCTGGCATGTACCACAAACCCGTATTGCCGGCGTTTATGATATTACAACGCAGATCCCCGTTATCTATATTCTTGAATCATTAGGCCGTAAGCTGGCGAAAAAATTAGCGTAAAAAAACAATTTGTTTTTTGGGCGTAACAAATTACACCAACGCTATTTTGTTATATCGTGACTTTTTGCCTTCCTTTGTTAGACTCAAAATCAGATTGTATTAATTTGAGATTGAGCAACAATGAAAAAACTCACCTTACCAAAAGATTTCTTATGGGGCGGCGCAGTTGCCGCTCATCAGGTTGAAGGCGGCTGGAACAAAGGCGGCAAAGGGCCGAGCATCTGTGATGTGCTGACCGGCGGAGCGCATGGCGTACCGCGTGAAATCACCCGACAAGTCGTAGCGGGTAAATATTATCCGAACCATGAAGCGGTCGATTTTTATGGTCACTATAAAGAAGACATTAAGCTGTTCGCCGAGATGGGGTTTAAATGCTTTCGCACCTCTATCGCCTGGACCCGCATTTTCCCGCAGGGTGACGAGACGCAACCGAACGAAGAAGGGCTGAAATTCTACGATGATATGTTCGATGAGTTGCTCAGATACAACATCGAACCGGTCATCACCCTCTCCCACTTTGAAATGCCGCTGCATCTGGTACAGCAATACGGCGGCTGGACCAACCGTAAAGTGGTGGATTTCTTCGTCCGCTTCGCGGAGGTGGTATTTGAGCGCTACAAGCACAAAGTCAAATACTGGATGACCTTCAACGAGATCAACAACCAGCGCAACTGGCGCGCGCCGCTGTTTGGCTACTGTTGTTCCGGCGTGGTGTATACCGAGCATGAAAACCCGGAAGAAACCATGTATCAGGTGCTGCATCACCAGTTCGTCGCCAGCGCGCTGGCGGTGAAGGCGGCACGCCGCATCAACCCGGAGATGAAGGTCGGCTGTATGCTGGCGATGGTCGCGCTCTATCCGTTTTCCTGTAAGCCGGAAGATGTCATGTTCGCGCAGGAATCCATGCGTGAGCGCTATGTGTTTACCGACGTTCAGCTACGCGGCTACTACCCGTCTTATGTACTGAACGAATGGGAACGTCGCGGCTTTAACATCAACATGGACGCTGGCGACGCGGAGATTCTGCGCGAAGGCACCTGCGATTACCTTGGCTTCAGCTATTACATGACTAACGCAGTAAAAGCGGAAGGCGGTAGCGGCGATGCCATTTCCGGCTTCGAGGGCAGCGTGCCGAATCCGCACGTCAAAGCCTCCGACTGGGGCTGGCAGATTGACCCGGTCGGCCTGCGTTATTCCCTGTGCGAGCTGTATGAACGCTATCAGAAGCCGCTGTTTATTGTGGAAAATGGGTTTGGCGCCTACGACAAAGTGGAAGAAGACGGTAGCATCAACGACGATTACCGCATCGACTATCTGCGTGCTCACGTAGAAGAGATGATGAAAGCGGTGACGTATGATGGCGTGGATCTGATGGGCTATACGCCGTGGGGCTGCATCGACTGCGTGTCATTCACGACCGGACAATACAGCAAGCGTTACGGTTTTATTTACGTGAATAAGCATGACGACGGCAGCGGCGATATGTCGCGCTCGCGGAAGAAAAGTTTTACCTGGTATAAAGAGGTTATCGCCAGCAACGGCGAGAAGCTGTAATTTTTTGCCGGATGGCGGCTAATACCTTATCCGGCCGACAAGTTCTGTCTCCGAATAAAAAAAGCCGGGTAGCGCTTGCGCTTACCCGGCCTACAACATGGCAGAGAGATTACTGATATTCGCTCATCGGTACGCAGGAGCAGAACAGGTTACGGTCGCCGTAAACGTCATCAAGGCGTTTCACGGTCGGCCAGTACTTGTTCGCTACCCCCGCCGGGAACACCGCGACTTCACGGCTGTATCCGTGGTTCCACTCCGCGACCAGCTCATTCTGCGTGTGCGGCGCGTTAACCAGCGGGTTATCCTCCAGCGGCCACTCACCAGCTTTCACGCGATCGATTTCCGCGCGAATCGCCAGCATCGCATTGATAAAGCGATCCAGCTCCATCTTGCTTTCAGATTCCGTCGGTTCAACCATCAACGTTCCCGCCACCGGGAACGACATGGTCGGCGCGTGGAAGCCGTAGTCGATCAAACGCTTGGCAATATCCAGCTCGCTGATGCCGGTTTCTTCTTTCAGCGGGCGGATGTCGAGAATACACTCGTGCGCCACGCGGCCATCGCGACCGGTATACAGCACCGGATACGCGTCTTTCAGGCGGCTGGCGATATAGTTGGCGTTCAGAATCGCCACCTGGCTCGCCTGCTTCAGCCCTTCCGCGCCCATCATGCGGATGTACATCCAGCTGATCGGCAGAATGGATGCGCTGCCGAACGGTGCGGCGGACACCGCGCCCTGACGGGTCAGCATCCCTTCGATCTGCACCACGCTGTGACCCGGAACAAACGGCGCCAGATGTGATTTCACGCCGATCGGCCCCATACCCGGGCCGCCGCCGCCGTGCGGAATGCAGAAGGTTTTATGCAGGTTGAGGTGTGAAACATCCGCGCCGATGAAGCCCGGAGAGGTAATGCCAACCTGCGCGTTCATGTTTGCGCCATCGAGGTATACCTGGCCGCCGAACTGATGCACGATCTCGCACACCTCACGAATGGTTTCTTCGTACACGCCGTGGGTGGATGGGTAAGTCACCATGATGCAAGAGAGATTGTCACCCGCCTGCTCGGCTTTAGCGCGCAGATCCGCCAGATCGATGTTGCCGTTCTTATCGCATGCGACCACCACCACCTGCATACCCGCCATCTGTGCGGAAGCCGGGTTGGTGCCGTGAGCGGAGGCCGGGATCAGACAGATATCGCGATGACCGTCGTTGCGGCTTTCGTGATAATGACGAATCGCCAGCAGGCCCGCGTATTCGCCCTGCGCGCCGGAGTTCGGCTGCATACACACGGCATCATAGCCCGTCAGTTTCACCAGCCAGTCAGAAAGCTGGTTGATCATCTGATGATACCCTTCCGCCTGATCTGCCGGGCAGAACGGATGCAGTTCCGCAAATTCCGGCCAGGTGATGGGGATCATCTCCGCCGCCGCGTTCAGCTTCATGGTACAGGAACCCAGCGGGATCATTGCCTGGTTCAGCGCCAGATCTTTACGCTCCAGCGAGTGCATGTAGCGCATCATCTCCGTTTCGCTGTGGTAACGGTTGAACACCGGATGCGTCAGGATCGCGTCATCACGCAGCATACTCTCCTGGATAGAGCGGCTATCGTGCGCCACGTCTTTATCCAGCGTATCAATGTTCAGACCGTGGTCGTCGCCCAGCAGTACAGAGAACAGTTGCAGCACGTTTTCGCGGGTTGTCGTTTCATCCAGCGTGATGCCGACAGCGTTGTGGATGTCGCTGCGCAGGTTGATCTCTGCGGCTTCCGCGCGCGCCAGGACGGCGGCTTTATCGGCCACCTCTACGCACAGGGTGTCGAAGTAATGCGCATGGCGCAGTTTCAGCCCTTTTTGTTGCAGGCCCGCCGCCAGAATGTCGGTCAGGCGGTGAATGCGATTAGCAATGCGCTTCAGCCCAACCGGACCGTGATAAACGGCATACAGGCTGGCGATGTTGGCCAGCAGCACCTGCGAAGTACAAATATTGGAGTTCGCTTTCTCGCGACGGATATGCTGTTCGCGAGTCTGCATAGCCATGCGCAGTGCGGTATTGCCCGCCGCATCTTTCGATACGCCGATAATACGGCCCGGCATGGAACGTTTGAATTCATCTTTGGCGGCAAAGAACGCCGCGTGTGGGCCGCCGTAGCCCATCGGTACACCGAAGCGTTGCGCAGAGCCGAACACAATGTCCGCGCCCTGTTTACCCGGCGCCGTCAGCAGCACCAGCGCCATAAAATCGGCGGCTACGCTGACGACAACTTTACGTGACTTCAGTTCGCTAATCAGCGCGCTGTAGTCGTGGACTTCACCGGTGGTGCCAACCTGCTGCAACAGCACGCCGAACACATCCTGGTGATCCAGCACTTTTTCCGCGTCATCGACGATCACATCAAAACCGAAGGTCTCCGCGCGGGTGCGCACGACGTCCAGCGTTTGCGGGTGAACGTCAGAGGCGACAAAGAAACGGTTGGCGTTTTTCAGTTTGCTGATGCGTTTTGCCATCGCCATCGCTTCTGCGGCAGCGGTTGCTTCATCCAGCAACGAAGCGGAGGCCATATCCAGCCCGGTCAGATCCAGCGTCACCTGCTGGAAATTCAGCAGCGCTTCCAGACGCCCCTGCGAAACTTCCGGCTGATAAGGCGTATACGCAGTGTACCAGCCCGGATTTTCCAGCATATTGCGCAGGATAACCGGCGGCAGCTGCACCGCGGTATAACCCATGCCAATGTAAGACGTGAAGCGCTTGTTGCGACCGGCAATCGCTTTTAATTCGGCCAGCGCGGCGTATTCCGTCGCCGCTTCACCTACCTGCGGCGGCATGGCAAGCTGAATGTCTTTCGGCACAATCTGGCCGATCAGCGCGTTTAACGACTCGGCGCCAACGGTATTCAGCATCTCTTGCTGCTGTGCGGCGTCCGGTCCAATGTGGCGTTCAATGAAAGCGCCGCTGTTTTCAAGCTGGCTTAGCGTCTGTGTCATGGGCGATGGTTCCTGAAACGTGCAGTGAATCGTGATTGTCTCTGGCTCAATTGCCCGGTGGCGCTAACGCTTACCGGGCCTACGCGTGCGAAAACGAATACGCAAAATCATTCACGTTGCAGGACGGCGGCGACGCAGAGAACCCCCAGGAGCTTACATAAGTAAGTGACTGGAGTGAGCGAGGAAGCCAACACACCTGCTGCGTGAAGGATGAAGCGTATTTATTCGTCTTCTAACAATGCTTCGTATGCGGTTGCATCCAGTAGCGAGTCGATTTCGCTTTCGTCGCTGGCTTTGATTTTGAAGATCCAGCCACCCGCATACGGCTCGCTGTTGACCAGTTCAGGGGAGTCGCTGAGCGCGTCGTTTACCGCCACAATCTCACCGCTCACCGGCGCATAAATGTCAGAAGCGGCTTTTACCGATTCTGCTACCGCGCAGTCATCGCCCACCGCAACGGTGGCGCCGA
The DNA here is from genome assembly GCF_030333125.1 of Citrobacter sp. CK206. Classification (NCBI taxonomy): domain Bacteria; kingdom Pseudomonadati; phylum Pseudomonadota; class Gammaproteobacteria; order Enterobacterales; family Enterobacteriaceae; genus Citrobacter; species Citrobacter sp. CK206. The sequence continues at coordinate 368,109 of NZ_JAOWGM010000023.1, read as the reverse complement.
CGTCTGGCAGATCGACAAAAACCATATCGCCCAGCAATTCCTGAGCGTGTTCCGTGATGCCAACCGTGTAAGTACCGTCTGCTTCTTTGCGCAGCCATTCGTGTTCTTTGCTGTATTTCAGTTCTACAGGTACGTTGCTCATCAATAAATCTCCAAAAAAGGATGAATCACGCGACGGCTTTGCCGTTACGCACAAAAACAGGTTTAGTGACTTTTACTGGCATTTCGCGGTTGCGGATCTGCACGATCGCCGTCTCGCCAATACCCGCCGGAACGCGCGCCAGCGCAATGCTGTAGCCCAGCGTCGGAGAGAAAGTGCCGCTGGTGATAACGCCTTCCAGCTGATTCCCCTGGGCATCGGTAAAGCGTACCGGCAGTTCATTACGCAGTACGCCTTTCTCGGTCATAACCAGACCCACCAGTTGTTCGGTACCTTTTTCACGCTGGACTTCCAGCGCCTCGCGACCAATAAAATCGCGATCGGCCGGTTCCCAGGCGATGGTCCAGCCCATGTTCGCCGCCAGCGGAGAGACGCCTTCATCCATCTCCTGACCATACAGGTTCATACCCGCTTCCAGACGCAGCGTATCACGCGCGCCCAAGCCACACGGCTTCACGCCGGATTCCACCAGCGCACGCCAGAAATCCGCCGCCTTTTCGTTTGGCATCGCAATTTCATAGCCTGCTTCGCCGGTATAACCGGTTGTTGCAATAAACAGATCGCCCGCCTGCACGCCAAAGAACGGTTTCATGCCTTCCACCGCCTTGCGCTGTTCTTCAGTAAACAGCGTGGCCGCTTTCGCCTGCGCATTCGGCCCCTGTACCGCAATCAGCGACAGGTCGTCACGAACGGTGATGTCGATGGCGTAAGGTTCGGCGTGTTGGGTAATCCAGGAGAGGTCTTTTTCGCGGGTGGCGGAGTTTACAACGAGGCGGAAGAAATCTTCAGTGAAGTAATAGACAATCAGGTCATCTATCACGCCGCCCGAGGCATTGAGCATACCAGAGTAGAGGGCTTTACCGGTCTTTGTGAGTTTCGCCACGTCATTCGCCAGCAGATAACGCAAAAACTCCCGGGTGCGGCTGCCGCGTAGATCGACGATGGTCATATGCGACACATCAAACATACCGGCATCAGTGCGAACTGCATGGTGCTCATCAAGTTGAGAACCATAGTGCAGCGGCATCATCCAGCCATGGAAATCCACCATGCGCGCGCCACAAAGCGTGTGTTGTTCGTATAAAGGAGTCTGTTGAGCCATCTTGTCCTCATTGAATAAGCGGGGCTTACAACCATTTCATGGTGAAATCTTCGCCACGAAACCCGGCGTCGCAGCCACTCCAGGGCTTCGACGCAAACGTTCTCTTTTACCTGAACTTACCACCGAAGCAGACGCTAAACCATAAGGCAAAATTAACCATCACATTAGCTTATGACCAAAAAACGCCAAACCCGTCTCAGCATAAAAAACCACAAAATAAACAAACCACCTCCATAAACGATAATAAAATACGCAACCACCCCGCACGCATCAATATTAAATGTGGAAAAAATGTCAAAAATGATGATAGTTGAAAATCGTAATATTAAAAAAACTAATGCGAAAAGAGAGGTGAAATTAGATTATTTCAAATGAGGAAAGCGTCCCGGCGCGAAGGCCGGGAGAGGAAAATGTGACGGGTTTCAAACTCTCAGAAGCAGGAGGGAAATGCTTAGCGGAGCCACTCAGGCAGATCGTTCAATCCCATCGCCTGACGAATCAGTTGCGGTTTTACGCCCGGGAGAGTATCGGCCAGTTTCAGACCAATATCGCGCAGCAATTTCTTCGCCGGGTTCTCTCCGGCAAACAGTTCGCGAAAACCTTGCATACCTGCCAGCATCATCGCGGCGCTGTGCTTACGGCTGCGCTCGTAACGACGCAAATAGAGGTATTGACCAATGTCTTTGCCCTGGCGTTGCAGACGTTTGAGTTCATCGATCAACTCTGCGGCGTCCATAAAGCCGAGGTTCACCCCCTGCCCCGCCAGCGGATGGATGGTATGTGCGGCGTCGCCCACCAGCGCCAGCCGGTGTGCGGCAAACTGACGCGCATAGCGTCCCGTCAGCGGGAACACCTGGCGTTCGCTCTCAACGCGGCATAAACCGAGGCGGTTATCAAACGCGACGTTCAGCGCCCGGTTGAACGCATCCTCACTCGCCTGCTGCATATGCTCAGCGTCCTGCGGAGACAGCGACCAGACAATGGAACACAGATGCGGATCGCTTAATGGCAGGAACGCCAGGATGCCTTCGCCATGAAACGCCTGACGCGCAACGGCGCCGTGCGCTTCTTCGGTGCGGATGGTCGCCACCAGCGCATGATGACGGTAATCCCAGAAGGTCAGCGGAATATCCGCTTTGTTGCGCAGCCAGGAGTTCGCGCCGTCTGCGCCAATCACCAGCCTTGCCGTCAGCATCGCGCCATCTTTCAGGGTCAGGAAGGTTTCATTTTCTCCCCAGGCGACCTGCTGCAATTCAGCCGGCGCCATCAGGGTAATATCCGCTGACTGCTGCGCCTTTTGCCATAGCGCGTAGTGGATCACCGAATTTTCAATGATGTGCCCCAGGTGGCTGTATCCCATGCTTTTGTCATCAAACTCGATGCGGCCAAAGCTGTCTTTATCCCAGACTTCCATACCGTGGTAGCAGCTTGCGCGGCGAGCAAGAATGTCTGACCAGACCCCAAGACGCGTAAGCAGTTTTTCACTGGCGGCATTGATAGCCGACACGCGTAATGCCGGGGGAGCGTCGCTCGCCAGCGGCTGTGGAACGCGCTGTTCCAGAACGGCAACGCGTAAACCGCTGCCCTGCAAACCGCAGGCGACAGCCAGGCCTACCATGCCTCCGCCAACAATGGCTACATCAACACTTTGCACTGTGTACTCCTGAAAATAGGACAATCAAAAACCGTAGGCCGGATAAGGCAAAGCCACCATCCGGCATTACATTACTTCCGCGGCATTGCCTGATGGCGCTGCGCTAATCAGGCCTACTTCTTTATTCCGACCTACCGGTGAATTATCGTGCGACCCAGCCCAACGTCCGTTTTGCCAACGTGTCGCGAAGGGGAGGCAATAACTCCATCGCCATTAAGCCGACGTTGCGCCCGGCAACCAGCGGCGCCCAGCGGTTAGCAAACAGATGCACCAGACTATCCGTTATGCCAACCGTCGCCTCTCTGTCAGCCTGACGGCGCGACTGGTACTCAGAAAGCACGCCGTACTCGCCAACGTCCGCCCCAGACTCATGCGCCTGCACCAGCGTTTCGGCAAGGCTCATCACATCGCGCAGCCCCAGGTTAAACCCTTGCCCGGCGATAGGATGCAGCGTCTGCGCCGCATTGCCGACCAGCACGGTGCGATGGGTTATCGCTTTGGCCGCCGTGGTGAGCGCTAACGGATAAGCGCTGCGCTTACCCGCATGGGTGATTCGTCCCAGCCGCCAGCCAAACGCCGACTGTAGCTCATGGCAAAAGCGTTCATCCGACCAGCGCATGATCTCATCGCGCTGTTCAAGCGGATGGCACCACACCAGCGAACAGCGACCTTCAGACATCGGCAACATCGCCAGCGGGCCGTGTTGGGTAAAGCGTTCAAACGCACGTCCGTCATGCGCGATAGCGGTCGCAACGTTGGCGATCACCGCCAGTTGTTCATAAGGCTGCTGCTGCCAGTCCACGCCGCAGGCGGTCGCCAGAGCGGAGTGCGTACCGTCGGCCGCCACCACGACATGACCAGAAATCACGTCGCCATTTTCCAGAGTGACATTCACCTTTTCTTGCGTCCGCGCCACGCTGGCAACGCGATCCGGGCAATGCAGCGTCACGCCCGGCGCTTTGCGCAACAGCGCAAACAGTCGCTGACCGACATCATGCAGCTCCACAACCTGCCCCAACGCAGCGATGCTGTAATCCTGCGCGTCCAGAGTGACAAAACCGGCATGGCCGCGATCGCTGACATGTACCGTGTTGATCGCCGTTGCGCAATCAGCAATCGCCTGCCAGACGCCAATCCGCGCCAGTTGCTGACAGGTGCCTGCCGCCAGCGCGATCGCCCGGGCGTCGAACCCGGGATGCGCGGCGGCTTCAGGCGCGCTCGCTTCAATCAGGTGCACGGCCAGTTTGCCGTGGCTAAGCTGAGAAAGGGCCAGCGCCAGCGTCGCGCCCACCATACCGCCGCCAACAATAATCACGCTCATAGCTGACGCGCCGCCGCCATTAAGGCTTCAATATCGTCCGCTTTTTTCACCACGCTGGCGGTCAGGTTTTCGTTGCCCGTTTCCGTAATGACGATGTCATCTTCAATACGGATGCCGATGCCGCGATACGCTTCCGGCACGTCGGCGTCCGGCGCGATGTACAGACCCGGCTCAACGGTGAGCACCATGCCCGGCTCCAGTACGCGGGAGCGCTCCTGCCCGTAAACGCCGACATCGTGTACGTCCAGCCCCAGCCAGTGGCTAAGACCATGCATAAAGAATGGACGATGGGCGTTTTCCGCGATCAACTGCTCCACGTCGCCCTGCAAAATGCCCAGATTCACCAGCCCCGCGATCATGATGCGCACCACTTCTCCCGTGACCTCCTGGATAGACGTTCCCGGACGAAACAGGCGTAAGCTGGTTTCCAGCGACGCCAGCACGATATCGTAGATTTCGCGCTGGGCAGGCGTAAATTTGCCGTTCACCGGGAAAGTACGCGTAATGTCGCCAGCATAACCTTTGTATTCGCATCCGGCGTCGATCAACACCAGATCGCCGTCGCGCATTTCGCTTTCATTTTCGGTGTAGTGGAGGATGCAGCCGTTCTCACCGCTGCCAACAATGGTGTTATAAGACGGATAGCGCGCGCCGTGACGGTTAAATTCGTGGTGAATTTCACCTTCCAGTTGATATTCGAACATCCCCGGACGGCATTTTTTCATTGCGCGGGTATGCGCCAGCGCGCTGATCTCGCCCGCGCGACGCATGACGGCAATCTCTTCCGGCGATTTAAACAGGCGCATCTCGTGCACCATTGGCCGCCAGTCGGTCATCGTCGCCGGTGCAGTCAGGTTCTGTCGGGAACCTTTACGCAGTTTATCCAGCGCGGCGAAAACAATCTCGTCGGCATACGCATATTCGCCCTGCGCGTGGTAAACCACGTCAAGGCCATTGAGTAACTGATAAAGCTGCTGGTTGATTTCGCTGAACGCCAGCGCGCGATCCACGCCCAGTTTTTCCGGCGCGGCGTCCTGCCCCAGGCGGCGGCCAAACCAGATCTCCGCCGTCAGATCGCGAACGCGGTTAAACAAAACGCTGTGGTTATGAGTGTCATCGCTTTTAATCAGCACCAGCACCGCTTCCGGTTCGTTAAAACCGGTGAAATACCAGAAATCACTGCTCTGGCGATACGGATATTCACTGTCCGCGCTGCGCGTGGCTTCCTGAGCTGCAAAAATCAACGCGGCGCTGCCCGGCTGCATTTGCGCCAGTAATGTCTGGCGGCGACGCTGATACTCCTGCTGAGATATATCGCTCATAACACTCTCCATTGCGTTTACGTTCTTAGTGCAGAGTCGGTTTCTGGACTTCCGGCGCCGTTGGCTGCTGACGCGTAAAGGTGTCGTGGCACAGCAGCGCCGCAACCCGCACATATTCGATGATCTCTTCGAGCGACATCTCCAGCTCTTCCTGATCTTCGTCTTCGTCATAACCGAGCTGGGCGATGTTGCGCAGATCGTCAATGGCTTCACCGGTTTCGCCGGTCACTTTATCCAGCTTAGGCTGCGTGACGCCAAGCCCCAGTAAAAAGTGGTTAACCCAGCCGGCCAGCGCATCAGCGCGATCGAATACGCTCACGTCGTCGCCTTCAGGCAGAAAAAGCTGAAAAAGGAAGCCGTCGTCTTCCAGCGCGTCGCTGGTTGCCGCGTGCATTTTACGCAGCGCCTGCGCCAGTTCGTGACCAAATGCCAGCCCCTCGTTCGTCAGGTCGTGCAACAGCGGCTGCCATGAGCTGTCGTTGTTGCCGCCGCAAATCATCCCACTGATCAAACCGTGCATTTCGGCCGGGGTTAACCCCGTCCCCTGTTGGTTCAAAAACTGGTTCATTTCGTTGTAACCAGGCATTTCGTTCTGTATAGACATAAGCATTCGTCATCAAAGGGAGGATATTCATGATATGCTACCACTTTGGACCCTGGTGAACCAGAAAAGGGCTTGTATCTTCACACCGGGGTAGCTATAGTGTCGCCCCTTCGCCGACCCAGGGTCTGGAGGCGAAGGCAGCGCAGTCAATCAGCAGGAAGGTGGCATGTCTGCACAACCCGTCGATATCCAAATTTTTGGCCGTTCACTCCGCGTGAATTGCCCGCCTGAACAAAGGGATGCGTTGAATCAGGCTGCGGACGATCTGAATCAGCGGTTGCAAGATCTAAAAGTTCGCACTAGAGTCACAAATACTGAGCAGCTGGTTTTCATTGCCGCATTGAACATCAGCTATGAATTAACTCAGGAAAAAGCGAAGACCCGCGACTACGCGGCGAGCATGGAACAACGAATTCGGATGCTTCAACAGACCATTGAACAGGCGTTGCTTGATCAGGGTCGCATAACCGAAAAAACGGGCCAAAACTTTGAATAACACTTTTCGGTTTACTATGGTAGAGTGACCGTGAAGACAAAATTTCTCTGAGATGTTTGCAAGCGGGCCAGTCCCCTGAGCCGATATTTCATACCACAAGAATGTGGCGCTCCATGGTTGGTGAGCATGCTCGGCTAGTCCGAGAAGCCTTAAAACCGTGACGACGCATTCACCTTGAACCAAGGGTTCAAGGGTTACAGCCTGCGGCGGCATCTCGGAGATTCCCCTTCTACCTGGCGACAGCCATGACGCAACTTCCTGAACTTCTTTTGTCCCGACAAGAAATCCGCCAGATGATTCGGCAACGTCGCCGTACGCTGACGTCTCAACAGCAAACTGCGTTCGGTCAACAGGCCGCCACCAGAATGCTTGCTTATCCTCCCGTGGTTCTTGCCCACACCGTCGCGGTGTTTCTTTCATTTGATGGCGAGCTGGACACGCAACCCTTGATTGAGCAGCTCTGGCGCGCGGGAAAACGCGTGTATTTACCGGTTCTCCATCCGTTCAGCCCCGGCAATTTGCTGTTTCTGCATTATCATCCGCAAAGCTCTCTGGTGATGAATCGTCTGAAAATTCAGGAACCGAAGCTGGACGTGCGCGACGTGCTGCCGCTCTCTCAGTTAGATGTGCTGGTTACACCGTTAGTCGCTTTCGACGAAGACGGCCAGCGTCTGGGAATGGGCGGCGGGTTCTACGACAGAACGTTGCAGAACTGGCGACAGCATAAGATCCAACCGGTGGGTTATGCGCACGATTGTCAGTTAGTGGAAAAGTTGCCTGTCGAAGAGTGGGATATCCCGCTGCCTGCGGTGGTGACGCCGTCAAAAGTGTGGGAGTGGCCGCAGTGAATTGCCTGATGGCGCTCGCTTACCCGGCCTACGAACCGATCTCACAGGCCGGGTGAGGCATAGCCGCCACCCGGCACAGTATACAAATTAGTACAGCAGACGAGCGCGAATCGTACCCGGTAGCGCTTTCATCGCCAGCAGGGCTTTCTCCGCCACATCTTCATCCGCTTCGATATCAATCACCACGTAACCGACCTGGGCAGACGTTTGCAGATACTGCGCGGCGATGTTAACGCCCTGCTCGGCAAAAATCTGGTTAAGCGCGGTCAGCACGCCCGGACGATTTTCATGGATATGCATCAGACGACGACCGCCGTGCAGCGGCAGGGAGACTTCCGGGAAGTTCACCGCAGACAGCGTAGAGCCGTTATCAGAATACTTCGTCAGTTTGCCCGCCACTTCAAGGCCGATGTTCTCCTGCGCTTCCTGGGTAGAACCGCCGATATGCGGCGTCAGAAGCACATTGTCGAATTCACATAGCGGAGAAGTAAACGGATCGCTGTTGGTCGCAGGTTCCGTCGGGAACACGTCGATAGCTGCGCCCGCCAGGTGTTTGCTCGCCAGCGCATCGCACAGCGCCGGGATGTCCACCACCGTACCGCGAGACGCGTTGATCAGCAGCGCGCCCGGTTTCATCAGTGCGATTTCCGTCGCGCCCATCATATTTTTGGTGGAGGCGTTTTCCGGCACATGCAGGCTCACAACGTCGCTCATGTTCAGCAGATCGGAAAGATGCTGTACCTGGGTCGCGTTGCCCAGCGGCAGTTTGTTTTCAATATCGTAGAAGAAGACGTGCATGCCCAGCGATTCCGCCAGAATGCCCAACTGTGTGCCAATGTGGCCGTAACCAATGATCCCCAGCTTTTTGCCGCGCGCTTCAAACGAACCGGCCGCCAGTTTGTTCCACACGCCACGGTGCGCTTTCGCGTTCGCTTCCGGCACGCCGCGAAGCAGTAGCAGCAGCTCGCCAATCACCAACTCCGCAACAGAACGCGTGTTGGAGAACGGCGCGTTAAACACGGGGATTCCGCGTTTTGCCGCTGCGCTCAGATCAACCTGGTTGGTGCCGATGCAGAAACATCCAATCGCCACCAGTTTCTCTGCGGCGTCAATCACATCTTCGGTCAGATGGGTTCGGGATCGCAGGCCAATGAAATGGGCATCACGGATGGACTCTTTCAACTGCTCAGTATCCAGAGCGCCTTTGTGAAATTCGATGTTGGTATAACCTGCCGCGCGAAGGTTTTCGAGTGCCTTTTGGTGCACACCTTCAACCAGCAGAAATTTAATCTTGTCTTTCTCCAGTGATACCTTTGCCATTTCCCCGACCCTGTCTTTTTATCGAAACTGATGTGTTGTATGTGGATTTGTATCCGCCTTTCAACATATCAAAAAAAACTATTGCGGCAATATGAACGTTTGCGTCGCCACTCTGAAGAAATATCATTCAGCGTGAAATGGCAGAGGAAAATGCTGGGGATAAGATTTTCTTTGGAGAGATCGGCAGGGCAACATCAAAAACGTGATACAAGTCACCAAATTTGCCCTGCCAAATTTTTTTAACGCGGGATGAATCACCCTCGCCAGATCATTTTACGATAGTTTTTACGCCGTCTGCCGTACCAATCAGCGCCACATCCGCGCCACGATTGGCGAACAGGCCGACGGTCACGACGCCCGGAATGGCGTTAATCGCGTTTTCCATCGCGATCGGATCAAGAATTTCCATGCCGTATACGTCGAGGATCACATTGCCGTTATCAGTGACTACGCCCTGACGGTACTCAGGACGACCGCCCAGCTTCACTAACTGGCGTGCGACAGCGCTGCGCGCCATCGGGATCACTTCCACCGGCAGCGGGAATTTACCCAGAATATCGACCTCTTTGGAGGCATCCGCGATGCAGATGAATTTCTTCGCCACCGAAGCAATGATTTTCTCACGCGTCAGCGCCGCGCCGCCGCCTTTAATCATCTGCATGTGGCTGTTGATCTCATCCGCGCCATCAACATAGACGCCCAGGCTGTCCACTTCATTCAGATCGAAAACGGTAATGCCGAGGCTCTTGAGTTTTTCAGTAGATGCATCCGAGCTGGACACCGCCCCTTCAATCTGACCTTTCATTGTGCCCAGCGCATCAATAAAGTGCGCGGCTGTTGAACCGGTACCTACGCCCACAATGGTGCCGGGCTGTACATACTGAAGTGCCGCCCATCCTACTGCTTTTTTCAGTTCATCCTGCGTCATGATCGTTTCGCCTGTGGTGTGAAAATTCAGGCGCATTATAGATCATTGTGCGAAAAAATCCCTCCGACCCCGCTCGCAAGCGGCGGATTTCGTCTGTACCTGAGTGAAATTTATGTCATAGTGCGGGATAAGAAAAATTTCAGGAGTACCTCAGAGCAATGAAACGTCCAGACTACAGAACACTACAAGCGCTGGATGCGGTGATTCGTGAACGGGGATTTGAACGCGCCGCACAGAAGTTGTGCATCACACAATCCGCTGTCTCACAACGCATAAAACAGCTTGAGAATATGTTTGGGCAACCGCTGCTGGTACGTACCGTTCCGCCGCGTCCTACCGAACAAGGACAAAAATTGCTGGCGCTGCTGCGTCAGGTAGAGCTACTGGAAGATGAGTGGCTTGGCGATGAGCAAACCGGCTCCACGCCGCTGCTGCTGTCGCTGGCGGTCAACGCCGACAGTCTGGCGACCTGGCTGCTTCCGGCGCTGGCGCCGGTTCTGGCCGACTCGCCTATTCGCCTCAATTTGCAGGTGGAAGATGAAACCCGTACCCAGGAACGTCTGCGTCGCGGCGAAGTGGTTGGCGCGGTGAGTATTCAGCACCAGGCGCTGCCAAGCTGCCTGGTAGACAAACTTGGCGCGCTCGACTATCTGTTCGTGGGATCAAAACCCTTCGCCGAGCGCTACTTCCCCAACGGCGTCACCCGTTCCGCGCTACTGAAAGCGCCCGCAGTGGCGTTTGACCATCTGGATGACATGCACCAGGCCTTTTTACAGCAGAACTTCGATTTACCGCCGGGCAGCGTGCCATGCCATATCGTTAACTCTTCCGAAGCCTTCGTACAGCTCGCGCGTCAGGGCACCACCTGCTGTATGATCCCGCATTTGCAGATCGAGAAAGAGCTGGAGAGCGGTGAGCTGATCGATTTAACGCCTGGCCTGTTCCAGCGTCGGATGCTCTACTGGCACCGTTTTGCGCCGGAAAGCCGTATGATGCGCAACGTGACTGACGCGCTGCTGGAGTATGGGCATAAGGTTTTAAGACAGGATTAACGCGCCGTGCCTGATGGCGCTACGCTTATCAGGCCTACAGGTTATTTTGTAGGCCGGATAAGGCGTTTCAACAACGCTTACTGTGCTTTCGTCTCTGCTGCTGGTTCTAACTGGAACACCACATCGACCTGATCAGCAAACTGAATTGTCGGCTGCTCATAGGTTTCCTGGGCCGACACCGCAGGCGCCGCGTCCGCTTTCATCATTCGCACCACCGGGCTCGGCTGATAATTAGAAACGTGGTAACGCACGCTATAAACCGGCCCCAGCTTACTGTTAAAGCCCGCAGCCAGTTGCTCAGCCTGGTGAACCGCGTCGTCAATCGCCGCTTTACGCGCTTTATCTTTATAGGCATCCGGTTGCGCAACGCCTAATGACACCGACCGGATCTCATTCAGACCCGCTTTCAGCGCGCCATCCAGCAGAGAGTTGAGTTTGTCCAGCTGGCGCAGCGTAACTTCAACGGTTCGCACCGCGCGGTAGCCTTTCAGCACACTTTTACCATTTTGGTAGTCATAGTCCGGCTGAGTGCGCAGGTTTGCAGAGCTGATGTCTTTCTTGGCAATCTGATTTTGTTCAAGGAAAGAAAGGTATTGCGCAACACGCTCATCGGCCTGTTTCTTGGCGGAAGCGGCATCCTTTGCCGACACGTTGACTTCAATCGCCAGGGTGGCGATGTCAGGCGTCGCATCCACGCTTGCCGTCCCGGAAGTCACGATGTGCGGTCCATTCGGCAACTCATTTGCCTGTACCGGGATTGTGCTAAATCCGACTAATGCCGCAAGGGCCATCACTTTGAACTTCACTGTCGCTCCTCCATGTTACGTTAATCGCCCTGAAACTCAGGGCGCATGCAGGCAAGCTTAGCGGGTATCTGCGCGTTGTCCATCAGACAACGCTTAGTTGAACAATGCGTGAACGTGTGCAACCCCTTCTTTTGCCAGTTGAAAAGCGATAAACCACATCACCAGCCCTACCAGAGTATTGATGATACGCTGGGCTTTGGCGGTACGCAGTCGCGGCGCCAGCCAGGCGGCCAGCAGCGCCAGACCGAAGAACCACAGGAAAGAGGCGCTAACGGTTCCCAAAGCGAACCAACGCTTCGGCTCCATATCCAGTTGCCCGCCCAGGCTACCCAGTACCACGAAAGTGTCCAGATAAACGTGCGGATTCAGCCACGTCACCGCCAGCATTGTGGCGATGATTTTCCAGCGCCCCTGCTTCATCACCTCTGCGCTGGCCAGTTCCAGGTTGCTGCTCATTGCCGTTTTTAACGCGCCAAAGCCGTACCACAATAAAAACGCCACACCGCCCCAGGTCACTAACGCCATCAGCCAGGGAGACTGCATGAGCAATGCGCTGCCGCCAAAGATGCCTGCGCAGATAAGCACTAAATCGCTGATCGCGCAAAGCAGCGCAATCATGATGTGATACTGCCGACGAATCCCCTGATTCATCACAAACGCATTCTGCGGGCCGAGTGGCAGGATCATGGCTGCACCAAGCGCAAGACCTTGAAAATAATAAGATATCACGATAATTATTCCGAACTGTTTCTCTTAAGCGCAGACTATAGCGCGAGAGAATCATTAGCGGAAATTGATAATTTTAATCGCAGATTAGGGGAATTAATAAAGGGGGAAGGAAATGCCGGATGGCGGCTAACGCCTTATCCGGCCTACAAAACAACCTGTAGGCCCGGTAAGCGTAGCGCCACCGGGCGAAACGGCAAACGGCTTATTCCGCGTTCTCTTTCACTCGTTTGAAATTCACGTCCATCTGCGGATACGGGAAGCTGATGCCTGCGGCATCGAACTCCCGTTTAATGCGTTCCAGCACATCCCAGTAAACATTTTGCAGATCGCCGCTTTTACTCCATGCGCGCACCACGAAATTAATGGAGGAGGCGCCCAGCTCATTCAGGCGCACCGTCATTTCACGGTCTTTCAGAATACGCTCGTCGGACTGGATAATATCGGTCAGGATTTTTTTCACCTGGTCGATATCAGAGTCATACGCCACGCCAATGATAAATTCGTTACGACGCACCGGTTCGCGGGAAAAGTTAATGATATTTCCGGCAATAATCTTGCCATTCGGGATCACCACAATTTTGCCGTCCACGGTACGCATGGTGGTCGAAAAAATTTGTACGTTCAGTACCGTACCCGCGACGCCGCCGAGATCGACATATTCTCCCGCGCGGAAAGGACGGAACATCACCAGCAGTACGCCTGCCGCGAGGTTAGACAAAGAACCTTGTAAGGCCAGACCGACCGCTAAACCGGCGGCACCCAACACAGCGATAACGGAAGCCGTTTGTACGCCAACGCGCCCCAGAGCGGCAATCAGCGTAAAGGCAATAATGCCGTAACGCACCAGCGCAGACAGGAAGTCAGCAACGGTCGCATCAATATGGCGCGCCAGCATCAGGCGATTAACGGTATTGGAAACAATACGCGCCACGATCATCCCGATGATGATGATAGCGATAGCCGCAACGATGTTAACCGCATAACTCAGCAGCAGCTCCTGGTTGCGCACCAGCCAGGTGCCCGCACCATTTATGCTGTCGACAACATTCAAATCTTCCATTCAATATTCCTTGGTCATATCAAAAAAACGCAAATGAGATCATTCTCACGAAAACGACCTTTTAAAGGTAAACAAAAACAGTCGAATATGCCATTTTTCAACATGATCCCATCAAGGAAACGCGCAGCGTTAATACTCCGCAGGTCGATCGACCATTCTGATAAATCCGCTCACTAATGCACTTTTCTGCTTAAATACGTCGGCGATTTCACTCACCACTTTTCCGCTGCCCGCATTCTTCCAGGCGATAGAAAGCGGCGAAGGCTGGCGTGGATTGACCACTGAGCGGGCAACCAGCGCCCCGGACTCGACATACGGACGGCACAATCGCTCCGGTAAAAAACCGACGCCGAGGCCGCTTAAATGGCAGGCCAGCTTGGTGCTGAGATCTGGAACCTTGATCTCCTTTTGTCCGCTCAGCAACCAGGCAACACGGCGCGTCAGCGTTCGCGAAGTATCTTCAATATTAATGGCGGGGTAACGGCGCAGCATATCGTCAGACAATACCGGCGCAGGATGGCTCGCCAAAGGATGACTCTGCGCCACCACAAACTGCCAGCTGATATCCCCCAGCGGCAGCAGAGAGATGTTATTGGAGAGCGACTCCGAGCCCGTCACGCCAATCGCTAACTGGAAGTCGTCATACAAAAGCGAATCCCACACGCCCATGTAGACCTGACGGGAAATTTGAAAACGGGTAAACGGAAACTGTTGATGTAACCACGTCAGTAAGTCCGCCGTGGTCTGCGGCTGATATAGCAGGTTATTGATAACGATATTCACCTGCCGCTCAACGCCTGCGTTGATCTGCTGAAGCTCGTCCGGCATTGCATCCAGCCAGTTAAGCCACTGGCGGCAATGCTCAAGCAGGTGCTGCCCGGCAAGAGTCAGGCTGACCGATCGGGTTGTGCGTAAAAAGAGCTGCGTTCCCACCTGCTCCTCCAGCGTTTTTATGCGATAGCTGATCGCCGCTGGCGTTTTATGTAGCGAGCTGGCCGCGCGGGAAAAGCTCTCCGTCTCCGCAACCCGAATAAATGTGCGTATTGTTTCCTGATCGAGCATGCCTTCCCCTTGAGTCGACCATCTGTAACCACCGTTGCGCTATTGCTATCCCCAGTAATGTATCGGCGCCTGAAGTGTGTCCAACCGCGAGCAAACGCTGAATCGCGGGCTGCGGGTCGCGCCCTGACTGTAAACGGCGCATCACCTTCAGCACCGGTATTGAAAATTCCCCCATTCTGGCGCTGTTCAGATAGCTGCAACTTACCGACGTTGTAAGTTGCGCAAGCTGATCCGCCGGAGGTAAGAAATGCCCCAGCCGCGCAGAAAACCCGGCGGCATACAGCACGGCAAGCATACCCGTCAGCATATCATCGCCGCTGGGCGTCAGTCCTGGCCCGCATCCGATAAGCCAGCGCCAGTCCGGCATCATGCCATGATGCCAGTATGCAAGCTGCTTAATTATTTCAGGATAGTGCGGCATAGCCGTCAGCGGTTGATTTAACGCCCCGGAGAAGCCGCTGCGTTGCGTACAGAATGAGAGATCGACAGGAGCGACAGCAGCAGAACTCAGCAACACACGAAGTATGCGACGAGGGTCAAGCATTATGCCCTGCCCCCACAGGGTGCTCCCCTGTTTGATAAGTCGTTCAACATGGGCCACGCGGGAAAACTGCGCGGTGCTCAGTAACACGCCCGTCGGCCCCATTCCTTTCCCATAGCGAAACAGCGTCAACAGCTCGCCACCGGAATGGCAAAAGTTAATCGCCTGCGAGAAGCGGCTGTGTAACGACCACTCACCATCGGGAAGTCGATAAAGTCCGGCACAGGCCAGGGGATTGATAATGCTCATCGGTACACTCCAGTATGCCGGATGGCGGCGTAAACGCCTTTACAGCATTGCCAGACCGTAGGCCCGGTAAGCGTAGCGCCACCGGGCAAAGCGATTACGCCGTGATGTGATGCAACTCCGCCAGCGCTTCCAGCGCTTTTTCAAAGCAAAGCAGCGGAGCGCGTACGGTTCCCGCCCCCACCTGCCCAATTCCCGCTTCACGATGGGCAATACCGGTATTAATCAGCGGCGTGATCCCCGTTTCAACAACGCGGCGAATATCCAGCCCCAGGCAGGCTCCCCTGAAATCCCAGGACGGAATCTGGAACAGCGGATTGCTGGACAGATAGATTTCAGCCATCTCTTCCGACGTTTCCAGCGCCGCCCCCATACCGCCTGCGCCGACAAAACGCGTTACGCCAGGCGCGGCAATCATTGCCGCGCCGCCGATCCCCAACGTTTCCGTGATGGCGCTGTCGCCAATATCCGGGTTCGCATCGGCCTGGCTGTAACCGGTAAAAAACAGCCCCTGCGGCGTATTCACCGGCGCGGTAAACCAACGGTCGCCGGTGCCGCTTACGCGAATACCAAAGTCGCGACCGTTACGCGTCATGGCCGTAACGACCGATCCGGCTTTAATTTCCGCCGCCGCATCCATCACCGCTTTACTGTAAGCCATCGCCAGGTTGAGGAAGAACTGGTCGGTGACACTGAGGAATTGCAGCACGTCAATGATTTCAGACTTCGGACGATCCAGTCCGGCGATCACCGGCGACAACGTGCGCAGCAGCAAAGAAGAGGCGGCAATATTACGCTGGTGGAACTCATCCCCCATGGTGATCGCCTGCGCCATCAGCGCCGTCAGATCGACGCCGTTTTCCATCCGCGAGAGCGCTTCCTGCAACACCGGCGCCAGCACATCACGCATCCAGCGCAGGCGTTTCTGGACGTCATCGCCGTAAGCGCCGAAACGCATCACTTTGCCGATCCCTTCATTAAGGTTGCAGCAGGACAAGTTGCCATGCACCACGTCACGTACCACCAGCACCGGCATACTGGCGGAGGTGATACCGCCCATCGGCCCCACTGCGCCCACATGATGACAAGGCATAAACGCCACCTCACCTTGTTCCAGCATGCGTACGGCCTCTTCCTCACTGGCCGCCCAGCCTTCAAACAGCGACGCGCCGATACAGGCGCCGCGCATCGGGCCGGTCATCTCTTCCCAGGCGATCGGCGGGCCGGCGTGCAGTAATTTACGTCCAGACGCTAATTCGGCCACCGCGTCTTTCGCCGGGCGTACCGCAACCCAATGTGGGCGCGCGGCTTTGATTCGTTCAATAATGGCTTCGTTGGCCTGTGCAATAGATGAATACATATCCATACCTCTGAACTTAATGTAACTGTTTGAGTAGACTGGCGAGACGGGCGTTGCCACCGGCAACGGGCGCCCACTGATAATGCACAACCGGCGTACCGCTGCTTTGCAGATCCAGCGCGAAGCTGCGCAACCCGGCGTTGATGACCTGCACGCCATCAAGAAGCGCGCTATGTGCTTGCGGTATGCCGCGCTCCTGATGGCGTGTAAGACTGATGGCGAGCAGGACGGCTTCTTCCAGCGTTTCCACCACCGCAATCCCGGCCTCGCGAAGTTTTTCCGCCTGCCCGCTGCGCCCCTGCGGGTCGGCATCAGTACCGGTCAGGGTGGCAATCACCACCAGCGGCGCGGCGCGTTTGGCGCGCACTTGCTCTATCGTCTCGACGACCGCTCCCGCCGGGTCGGCACAGGCGCCATAGCCCAGCACCACATCCAGCAGCAGCACGCCCACCGTCGGCATTGCAGTCAGTTTTTCAATTTCAATACTGCGGGTTGTTGGATCAATCATCGGATGAGGTCTGCCCAGGGTGTAACTGTCATCACCGAGGTCGACAATGCGATGGCCGCCAGCCTCCAGCATCACGCCCTGGTCGTGGTTTTCGCTGACGGGGACGCCCAGCCCGGCGGAGAGCAGCATGGCGGCTTCGGCTGCCAGCGTGCCCCCGGCGTACAGGCCATAAATACCTTTCCCTGCCACTTCCGGCTGAATCCGTCGCTGTTGCGCCACGCGCATCAGCAGCACCGCCAGCTGGGCGGCATCTGACAAGGAGTTCGCCAGCCAGACGTTACCTTCACGGCGCTGTTCCGGTTGACGCCCGAGGAACAACGCGACCACCGGTTTCCCCACGTTTTGCATGGCCGCAATGATGCGGGTTCGCACCTGCGGCGACGGCGGTTTGGAGACAAAAGCAATCACCCGCGTGGCGTCATCCGCGGCCAGCATGTCGAGCGCGGTCAGCGCGCTGATGCCGCCCACTTCCGCGCTCAGGTCGCGCCCGCCCAGACCTATCGCATGGCTGATTCCCTGCTGATGCAGCGCAATCTGCGACGTCACTTCCTGAATCCCCGTCCCCGATGCGCCAATTACGCCAATCCCGCCTTCAGGCAGTACGTTGGCAAAAGCCAGCGGACTTCCGGCAATCATCGCCGTGCCACAGTCAGGCCCCATCACAATCAGCCCCCGCTCGCGCGCCATTGTTTTCAGCTCGACTTCCTGTTCCAGCGGCACGTTATCGGAAAACAGCATCACGTTTTTATTCGCCAGCAGCCCCTCTCTGGCAACCGATGCGGCATATTCCCCGGCAACGGAAACTAACAGCAGATTAGCCTGGGGTAATTTTTGACATGCGCTCTCCCAGCGGCGCGCTTTAATCAACTGGTGCGAGCTGCCCGAGGCATTCGTCATCGCATTCAGTTCTTTCTCCAGCTGCTCACGAATCAAATCCAGAATGCCGGGCTGTTCGCCTTCGGTTCGCACCGCCACGCAAATATCGTTTGGCGTGGCATCGGCAAAATCGTCATGCCAGAACCCGGTTGAATCCAGCATCGACTTATTCGCTGGCGTGCCCATCATCACCGAGACCTGATCAACTTCCGGGCGTTCACTGAGTTTTCGGGAAATAATCATCAGGCTGACGGAGTCCTGAAAACTTCCCTTTTTAATAAAGGCGTAAATCATTACCGCTACCTCTTTATGTGCGTTTTTCTTTTAAAAACAACATGGCGAATAAACCGACAGCCAGCAGCGCGGCTGAAACATAGAAACTGGAAGCCAGACTTCCGGTGATATCACGCGCCGCGCCTGCAATAATGGGTGCCAGAATGGATGAACTCATGCCGATAAAATTAAATAAGCCAAATGCCGTGCTGTAATTATTTTCATCGACGCTATCCGCCACCAGAGCGACCAGTACCGGGTCCAGCGCCAGTTTTCCGACAAGGCCATAAACGCACAGAGCGATAATGACGCCGGTCATATTTGGCATCCAGATAATTGACAGCATGCTGAGAATGGCAACGGGCACCAGGAACATAATTAATGGTTTACGCTTACCCAGTTTGTCAGACAGGCTGGAGAATAACAGCGCGCCAGGAATTGAAATCCACGCCACCAGCGAAGAAATAAATCCGGTTTCACTGCCCGCGATGCCACGTTCACTTTGCAGATAATAGGGAAGCCAGGTCAGAATAACGAAGAAACCAAACAGGCTACAGAACACCATAATATAGGTGATAATTAAATTACGGTTTTTCAGAAGGTCGCTGAAATTCCCTTTTTTTACCGGTTTGCCATCGGCTTCGGCCGTGCGCTTCTTCTCTTTCACAAACAACCAGATCGCAATCCCAACCAGCACGGAGGGGATCGCCATCGCGTAAAATGGCATACGCCATGAATACCCCTGGTCGTACACCAGCCAACTGGAGGTCATCAGGCCCAGCGCAATACCGAAGGCCATCCCGCTATTGATGATTGCACTGCCCAGCGAACGGTATTTTTTGGGGATCTGCTCGGAAGACAAGCCATACTGCGGGCCATAGTAAGTCCCTTCTCCCGCTCCCGTTACCACGCGGGCAAACAGCAGCGTATACCAGCTTTTCGCCCAACCGGTGACGGCGGTGAATACGCCAAAAAGAATAAACCCCGGCACCAGCACTTTCTTTTTGCCAATCTTATCGCCCAGAATTCCTGCCGGAACCTGAAGCAAAGCATAAGAAAAATAGAAAACTGAATTAAGAATACCTAATTGCGTACCACTTAAGCCAAATTCTTTTTCCAGTTCTCCCATTACCGGATTGAGTATCGTGCGGTCAGCGTACATAAAAATCCACCCTAACCAGAACAGGAAAACGGTGACCCACCAGGCCGGTATTCCTCTTTTATTCGTGACCTCAGTCACTTCATATGATCCAGACATAAGCAATCTCCCGGTAATATTTACCGCTGAACACCTCATGCTATCTGACATGATACGTGAGGTTTGATGTTTTAACTGAGGCTACCTTATCGGGGGAAAAATCCATTTCATTTGAACAAAATCACACAAAATCCATTGTTATAAATTCCTGGGAACTGACCGCTGCATTATTAAAAAAAGTCTAATAATCATTTTTAAAACAATTTAAATAAAAGAGATAAAAACGCTAAGGATTAGCGAGATATTTTTGTGGGTAAATGAGCTGTCGGTTACATCACATTATGAAAATAACAAGACGATATTTTTACCGCGAGATATTTCGCACAATGAGGTCATCATGAAAAAGAAAATCGTCATTGCCCTTGGCGGCAATGCGTTATTACAGCGCGGAGAAATTCTTAGCGCGGAAAATCAGCAGCGTAGCATTCAGGTATTCGCCAGAATGGCATCCGTACTGGCCCGGGATTATCAACTGGTGATTGTTCACGGCAACGGCCCGCAGGTGGGTCTGCTGGCGTTACAGAATGCGGCCTGTACAGACTCCCCCGCCTGGCCGCTGGATATTCTGGTCGCCGAAAGCCAGGGAATGATCGGTTTTGCTATCGCTCAGGAACTGGCGTCATACACTGGCGGCGCGCCCGTCACAACGCTGATGACCCGCGTGGCGGTCGATCCGCGGGATGACGCCTTTGCAACGCCCGGCAAGTATATCGGCCCGGTATATCAACCGGCGCAGCAGGCGGAGCTGGAAGCGCGCTACGGCTGGCAGATGAAAGCCGATGGCAACTATATTCGTCGGGTTGTTCCCTCTCCAACGCCATTAAAAATTCTCGACAGTGACGCAATACAAACGTTGATAGATGCCGGACATACGGTAATTTGCTGCGGTGGCGGCGGCATTCCGGTTATCGCACAAGACGAGGGATACCAGGGAGTCGAAGCGGTCATTGATAAAGATTTAACGGCCTCGGTGCTGGCGCAGTCTCTCCACGCCGATCATCTGTTGATCCTGACGGATGCGGACGCTGTGTATGAGAACTGGGGAACACCACAGGCGCGCGCGCTACGCCATGCAACGGTAGAAGAACTGGCGCCGTTTGCCGCCCCCGATGGTGCGATGGGCCCCAAAGCCGCAGCGGTGATGCAGTTTGTTAAGCAGACCGGGAACACTGCGTTTATCGGCGCGCTAAAAGATGCGCCACAGATTCTGGCGGGGGAAAAAGGCACCTGCGTGACGCGGTAAACCTCTTTTTGCCGGATGGCGACGCGAAAGCGTCTTATCCGGCCTACGGGAAGCACGGTTGCCAATCGTAATCGCCATCCGGCAAAAAAAATGGCTTCCCGAAGGAAGCCATTTTTACAATCAGCAGGCTGAATTACAGAACGTCAATCGCGTTCAGTTCTTTGAAAGCCTGTTCC
The DNA here is from genome assembly GCF_030333125.1 of Citrobacter sp. CK206. NCBI lineage: Bacteria > Pseudomonadati > Pseudomonadota > Gammaproteobacteria > Enterobacterales > Enterobacteriaceae > Citrobacter > Citrobacter sp. CK206. The sequence goes on along the minus strand of NZ_JAOWGM010000023.1, from coordinate 347,164 downwards.
AGACGCGCGATCATGGAAGTCTGGCCGGCACGCAGCCATACGCGCGGATCGTAGTATTTCTTGTTCGGCTGATCTTCGCCTTTCGGGTTGCCCAGCTGACCCTGAAGATACGCTTCGTTATCTTTGTAATACTTCAGAACACCTTCCCAGGTCGCCCATTGGGTATCAGTATCGATGTTCATTTTGATTACGCCGTAGCTTACGGAGTCTTTGATTTCCTGAGCGGTAGAACCGGAACCACCGTGGAATACGAAGTTCAGGCTGTTGTGCGGCAGGTTGTGTTTCTTAGAAACATATTCCTGAGAGTCGCGCAGGATGGTCGGGGTCAGAACCACGTTACCCGGTTTGTAAACACCGTGTACGTTACCGAAGGAAGCCGCGATGGTGAAACGCGGGCTGATTTTGCTCAGCTCAGTGTATGCGTAATCAACGTCTTCCGGCTGGGTGTACAGTGCAGAAGCGTCCATGTGGCTGTTGTCCACGCCGTCTTCTTCACCACCGGTGCAACCCAGTTCGATTTCCAGAGTCATGCCCATTTTGGCCATGCGCGCCAGGTATTTGGAGCAGATTTCGATGTTCTCTTCCAGAGACTCTTCAGACAGGTCGATCATGTGAGAAGAGAACAGCGGCTTACCGGTCGCAGCGAAATGTTTTTCACCCGCATCCAGCAGACCGTCGATCCACGGCAGCAGTTTCTTCGCGCAGTGGTCGGTGTGCAGAATTACCGGAACACCGTAGTGTTCAGCCATCTGGTGAACGTGATGCGCGCCAGAGATAGCGCCCAGGATTGCCGAGCCCTGAGGAACGTCGGTTTTCACGCCTTTACCCGCGATAAAGGAAGCGCCACCGTTGGAGAACTGGACGATGACCGGCGCTTTAACTTTCGCAGCGGTTTCCAGAACGGCGTTGATGGAATCGGTGCCCACGCAGTTAACTGCTGGCAGAGCAAAGTTGTTTTCTTTTGCTACCTGGAACACTTTCTGTACGTCATCACCAGTAATTACGCCTGGTTTTACGAAATCAAAAATTTTAGACATGTTTCGTTGTCCTGTATCGTCGGGCCTTAGAAAAAACACGGGCCGCCCTGAATGTCAGCACGGCAATAAATCAACGGGCAGGAATCCCTGCCCGTAACGATTACTTCTTAGCGCGCTCTTCGAGCATTGCTACTGCTGGCAGCACTTTGCCTTCCACGAATTCGAGGAATGCGCCGCCGCCAGTGGAGATGTAGGAGATTTTGTCAGCAATGCCGAACAGGTCGATTGCCGCCAGAGTGTCGCCGCCGCCTGCGATGGAGAACGCTTCGCTGTCTGCAATCGCGTTGGCAACAATTTCGGTGCCTTTACGGAAGTTCGGGAATTCGAACACGCCAACCGGGCCGTTCCACAGAATGGTTTTCGCATTCTTCAGGATGTCAGCCAGTTTCTCAGCGGAAGTATCGCCCAGGTCCAGAATCTGCTCGTCGTCTTTGATGTCGTTAACAGATTTCAGGGTCGCGGTAGCGGTTTCGGAGAACTCGGTTGCTACGCGTACGTCAGTTGGAACCGGGATATCACAGGTGGTCAGCAGGCGTTTCGCTTCGTCAACCAGGTCAGCTTCGTACAGGGATTTGCCCACATTGTGGCCCTGAGCGGCAACGAAGGTGTTTGCGATGCCGCCGCCAACGATCAGCTGGTCAGCGATTTTGGACAGGGAGTCCAGAACGGTCAGTTTGGTAGACACTTTAGAACCGCCAACGATAGCCACCATCGGGCGAGCCGGTTCTTTCAGCGCTTTACCCAGCGCATCCAGTTCAGCCGCCAGCAGCGGACCTGCGCAAGCGACGTCGGCGAATTTACCGATACCGTGGGTAGAAGCCTGAGCGCGGTGCGCAGTACCGAAAGCGTCCATCACGAATACGTCGCACAGCGCAGCGTATTTCTTAGACAGGGCTTCGTCGTCTTTCTTCTCGCCTTTGTTAAAGCGAACGTTTTCCAGAACCACCAGTTCACCAGCAGCCACTTCAACGCCGTCCAGGTAATCTTTTACCAGGCGAACCGGATTGGACAGTTTGTCTTTCAGGTAGTTAACAACCGGCAGCAGAGAGAATTCTTCGTTGTACTCGCCTTCGGTAGGACGACCCAGGTGGGAAGTAACCATCACTTTCGCACCCTGTTTCAGGGCCAGTTCGATGGTCGGCAGGGAAGCGCGAATACGCGCGTCGCTGGTTACTTTCCCTTCTTTAACTGGAACGTTCAGATCCGCACGGATAAAAACACGTTTACCAGCAAGATCCAGATCGGTCATCTTAATTACAGACATGGTGAATCCTCTCATTGATTCATAAAGTTTTGCAGACGTCATGCGCTTCATCCTTTTGAAGGATTTTGCGCATGGAATGTCCTACTTGAAACCAACTGCGGCCATCGCTAACGTCGTGTCGAGCATTCGGTTAGCAAAGCCCCATTCATTATCGCACCAGACCAATGTCTTGATCAGGTGGGCGCCACTGACCCGTGTCTGGGTGCCATCAACGATGGCGCTATGCGGGTCGTGGTTGAAATCTATCGAGACCAACGGCAATTCCGTATAGTCAACTATACCATGAAATGCCCCATGTGCTGCTTTTTGCAGCAACTGGTTGACTTCATTGGCTTTTACCGGCTTTTTCACCGTCACGCTTAAGTCGATCGCCGTCACATTTATGGTCGGTACGCGTACCGCAATCGCCTCAAAACGGTCGTTGAACTGCGGGAAAATTCGCGTAATGCCCGCCGCCAGTTTGGTATCAACCGGAATAATCGACTGGCTGGCGGCGCGGGTGCGTCGCAGATCGGAATGGTACGCGTCGATCACCTGCTGATCGTGCATGGCGGAGTGGATCGTCGTGACGGTTCCCGACTCAATGCCGTAGGCATCATCTAACAATTTAATGACGGGGATGATGCAATTCGTGGTACAGGACGCATTCGATACGATGCGGTGTTCCGCACGCAATTGATCCTGGTTCACGCCAAACACGACGGTGGCGTCAAGATCGTGGCTGCCGGGATGTGAAAAGAGCACTTTTTTCGCGCCAGCGGCAAGATGCGCCTCGCCGTGTTCACGATTACCGTACACGCCCGTGCAATCCAGCACGACATCAATACTCAGTTCGCGCCAGGGGAGCGCATCCAGCGTTCGCTCGTGCAAAATGCGAATCGTGTCGTCGTCGACGATGAGCTGCTCGCGCTCCTGGCGAACATCCCATGCAAAACGTCCATGGCTGGTGTCATATTTCAACAAATGCGCCATGCCCGCAGCATCCGCAAGTTCGTTGATTGCCACCACGCTGATTTCCGCCCGGCGTCCTGATTCATACAAAGCACGAACCACGTTACGCCCGATGCGACCAAAGCCATTAATCGCTACGCGTACGGTCATAGGTCTCCTGCAAGGCTATCCCGATTCAGATGAGGCTGACAGAGTAATCCAGCAAATCGTCGAGGAAAACCTTACCTGTCGCAAACTGCGACTGATTGATTATTTGTCGAACATTTAATCGACTGAAACGCTTCAGCTAGAATAAGCGAAACGAGGAATAAAAGGAATGATTGTCCAGTCAAAGAAGCCAGTTATCTGACCTGCATCACACTTTCGTCCCCTTCAGCGCCCAATTTATTCCATATTCCAGAATGGCGAATAAGCGTAGCAATATCTTTTCGTTGCCGCGTCACAAATCCTGATTTATATCAGGAAGTACGTGAGCCAGCGTCTATATTATCAGCGCTACGTCCGAGTCTCGGAGTCCCCAAACCATGACAATGCCGCCAGTTCCCTCATCTGCCGCACGCTTTTATGCGCTGCGCCTGCTTCCCGGCCAGGAAGTTTTTTCACAACTACACGCGTTCGTCCAACAGCACCAACTGCGCGCCGCGTGGATAGCCGGGTGTACCGGCAGCCTGACTGACGTCGCGCTGCGATTCGCCGGGCAAGAGGAAACCACCCTGCTCACCGGAACGTATGAGGTCATCTCCCTGAACGGCACGCTGGAACTCACTGGCGAACACCTTCATCTCTCTGTTTCCGACCCAAAAGGCGCAATGCTGGGCGGCCATATGATGGCAGGCTGTACCGTTCGCACCACGCTTGAACTGGTCATCGGAGAGCTTAACGCGCTGGCGTTTAGCCGCCAGCCCTGCGCTGTTTCCGGTTATGAAGAACTGGTTATCTCACCCCGTTAACGTTTCACTCAGTAAGAGGTTTTCTATGGCGCGTCGCCAGTTTTCCAGCCAGTCCCTGGCTTTGATCGTGATTGCTATCGCCATCAATATGATCGGCGGACAGCTCATCAGCATGTTGAAGTTACCGGTTTTCCTCGACTCCATCGGGACGTTGATCAGCGCCGTCCTGCTCGGCCCGATAGTCGGCATGTTAACCGGGTTGCTCACCAATGTACTCTGGGGATTATTAACCGATCCCATCGCCGCCGCCTTTGCGCCGGTCGCGATGGTGATTGGCCTGGTCGCCGGTTGGCTGGCGCGTGCCGGATGGTTTCGCACCCTGCCAAAAGTGGTGGCCAGCGGCGTGGTGATTACGCTGGCGGTCACAGTTGTCGCCGTGCCGCTGCGAACTACGCTGTTTGGCGGTGTGACCGGAAGCGGCGCCGACCTGTTTGTCGCCTGGATGCACTCTGTCGGTCAGAACCTGGTGGAGTCCGTTGCGATTACCGTCCTGGGGGCGAATCTGGTCGATAAAATCCTGACCGCGATTATCGTCTGGGTGCTGTTGCGCCAGTTGCCATTACGCACCACGCGCCATTTCCCAACGATGTCGCCCGTGCGCTAATGCACCCTTTTACCTCGTTAACGCTCTGGGCGCTGGCCGCCTGCACCACGCTGCTGCTTCCTGCCGGCATGGCGCTCACGCTGTACAGCGCGGCGACGTTTCTCTGTTTACTGGGGATAAGCGCCACGCGCCCGCGGGCGAAATATGTCGCGTGGCTGATGTTTTCTCTGGGATTCGGCCTATGGCTGGTACACGGAGGCTGGCTGACCGAGTGGATCAGCGGCCAGCCGCGCGATCCGCAACGCTGGCAACACGCCGTCACGCTCTGGCTACGGATTCTGGCGATAGTCTCCACCTCACAGTTGTGGATGCAGTACGTGCCGGTTCGCCAGTTTATTCGCGCCCTGTTCGCCTCACGCCTGCCGCCGGGTATCGCCTACCTGTTTGCCGGCCCGCTGCTGGTTGTCGAACAGCTAAAACGCCAGCTGTCGATCATTCATGAAGCCCAGCGCGCCCGCGGCGTGCCGCTGGACGAACGTTGGTATCAGCGACTTCGCGCCATGCCTGCGCTTATCGTTCCGTTAACGCACAATGCGCTCAACGATCTGGCGGTTCGCGGTGCGGCATTGGATATGCGGGCGTTTCGTTTACATCGCCGTCGCACCACATTGTGGGCGCCGGAGGACAGCGCCCGGCAACGGGTCGCACGCTACAGCATGATACTGGCGATGCTGGTCGAAACCGGAGTGTGGATATGGTTACGCTAGAGCAGTTCCGTTATCACCCGACACATGCGACGCGCGCCCCGCTGTGCTTCGATTTTCATTACGACACGCCCGGTATCGTGGCGATTTTTGGCAATAACGGCAGCGGAAAAAGTACGCTGGCGCAGTTAATGGCGGGCTGGTTTCCCGATTTTCTTCCCGGCACGATCGACGGCAAAGGCGAACTGTTATGCACGCCCATAGGGCAGCGCTCCCTGGCGGAACACGCGCAAACCATCCAGCTTGTCCAGCAGTCGCCCTGGCTGCAACTTTCCGGCTGTACCTTCAGCGTGGAGGAAGAGATCGCGTTCGGCCCGGAAAACCTTGCGCTCAGCGAGGCGGAGATCCTGCGCCGCGTTGATGCCGCGCTCTCGCTGACGGAATGCCAGCCATTGCGCCATCGCCACCCGGGTACGCTCTCCGGCGGGGAAACACAGCGCGTGGTGATTGCCAGCGCACTCGCTATGCAGCCGAAACTGTTGATTCTTGATGAAGCGTTCAGCCGTTTAACGGCTCAGGCCACGGCGCTGCTGCTGACGCGTTTACAGGACTGGGCGCATACGCAACAGGCGTTAATCATTCTTTTTGAGCGTGACCCCGCCCCCTTTCTCGCCTATTGCGATCGCACATGGCAGTTGCACAACGAAGGATTATCTTTACGATGCTGACGCTAGAACAGGTGACTTTTCGCTGGCCGGGCGCCGCTACTCCCTGCCTTCACGATATCTCACTGACGCTGAACGCAGGGGAATGGCTGGCGCTGACCGGTGATAACGGCGCGGGGAAATCGACGCTTCTGCGCATCATGGCTGGCTTACTCACTCCGTCATCCGGCGACGTGCTGCTTCAGGGAACGCCGATTGCGCAACGCAAAAACCGCGAACGCGCGCAGGTTCTCGGCGTGCTGTTTCAGGAAGCGGAAAACCAGCTTTTTCACAGTAATGTCGCCGAAGAGGTCGCTTTTGGCTTGCGGCTACAAAAGTTGCCGCCGACCGAAATTGCGCAACGCACCGCTACGGCGCTGAAATTATGCGCTCTGGAAGAGGTCGCGGATATGCATCCGTTAGATCTTCATACGGCGCAACGCCGTATGGTCGCCGTTGCCAGTCTTGACGTCATGAGACCAGCAATTCTGATGCTTGATGAACCCAGCCGGGATTTTGACGCCCACTGGCTGGCAATCTTTGAAAACTGGCTCGCGGTTTGCCGACAACGGGGAACCAGCGTGGTGGCGATCAGTCATGACGCCGCTTTTACGCAGCGCCATTTTTCCAGGGTGGTTCGTCTGCATAACGGAGCCATTACTGAGGCTCGTCAGGCAACGCCTGTGCAAGACGATACTCACCCTTTGCCGTCATCTCTAACGTAAGACTCGCAGGTAAGCTGTTTTCCAGCACCCGACAAACGTTAGGCCCGTCGGTACGGTCAAAAAATATCTGCGCCTGCTCTTCGCTCAGTCCTCCTGCCTGTTTACGTGCGATTAAACGGCCGCGCAGCACATCGGCAGGCGCGCGGATAAACAGTGAATAATCGCAATACTGCCGTAGCTCGCGCCAGGACGGCGCGTTATACAACAGCCAGTTTCCTTCAATAATAACGACAGGCGCCGTCACCTGAATGGCATTTTCGACAGGGTCATGCAGCTGGCGATCATATTGAGGCCAGGTTGCATTCTGCTCATGGAGTTGACGTAAATTACTCGCCAGTTTTTCAACGTTAAAGGTTTCAGGCGCACCTTTAGCGGCGCGCAGTTCATGCTCATCCAGCCAGCGATTATAATGATGGAAGCCATCCATCGGCAGCGTCTGGATCGTCGGTAATTCTGGATCGTTACGCGACAGATATTCCCAGAAGGTGGTGAGCGTTGACTTTCCTGTTCCTGGCGGGGCGCTCAGAAAAATAACGGTGCGGCGCTCAGGTGTTTTCGCGTTTAATGTTGCCAGATGCCGTAACAGCGGTTTATGGACATTTTCTACTTCATCGTCATCATACCAGGCGTCGGTCATCAGCCCATTAATCTGGAGCGATATTTTCACGGTGTTAATTCCCTTAATATCGTCGTTACCGCTAAAGCCAGCCCGGTTTTGATCATGGTGACAAAACGTATTTCTGAATAGATGGCGAAATCTGCAAACTTCATTGATTTCAACGAATTGTAGAGTGTAGCATTCGTCGTTATGCTATTGACGTTACTCATAAAATCCCAGGTGATATCATCAGAAAAACGGGGGATTTCACGCTGTTCACGTAAATACTGATAAAACTGAGAAAAGTGAATCACATCGGCATACAGCCATTTATCCATTTTTCCCAACGCATAAATCAAACGTATTGCCACATCAATGTCATCAAGCGGGCCGCTTTGAGCCAGTAACGGCTTCACTGCATATTCGACGATTTCTTCATCGTTATTGACGAATAATGACGGCAGAAAATTTTTGATGGCCTGCAACAGGATGTCATTTGCGGTTGCCATAAACGAAAGTAAATTATCCTGAGCGTCCAGTTGCTCAAGTACATCATCTTCTGTCAACGTCGTCATGCGTTTCTCGATAAATCACCAGCAATGCAGAGAGTCTATTATATTACACGTTCGATCGATGCCGCCGATCAGTAATGTTTGCGTACTGACGCCATTTTCCGTTTTCTGCACGCCATGTAACAGATCGCCTCCCGTTACGCCCGTTGCTGAAAACAGAATATCCTGGCTTCCCACGAGTTCATCCAGCGTATAAACCCGGTTCACCGCGACACCCATTTGCTTACAGCGACGTAACTCATCGTTCGCGATCAATCGGTGTTTCGCCGTTTCACCTTTCGCCTGACAAAAGTCAATCAACTCAGCCTGCATATCACCATCAAGCGCCTTCACGGCGCAGGCTGATATCACCCCTTCCGGCGCGCCGCCAATAGCGTACATCACATCGAACGGATGATGTTGCTGGCAGGTTAATACGCTGGCGGCGACATCGCCATCCGGCAAGGCAAACACCTTGACGCCAAGCTGCGCGGCCTGCTGAATAACCGCCTGATGGCGCGGTTTATCCAGCGTCGCCATACGCAACGACGTGAGCGGCTTATTCAGCGCAGCGGCAATATTACGCAGGTTCTCTTCCAGTGATAACGCGAGGTTAATCGCCCCTTTCGCCTGACGGTTAACCACCAGTTTGCGCATATACATGTCAGGCGCATGCAGCAGGCTCCCCTGCGGCGCCAGCGCCATCACGGACAACGCATTATTCTGCCCCATCGCCACCATGCGCGTTCCCTCAATCGGGTCGACGGCGATGTCCACGCTCGGCCCTGTCCCGGTTCCGACCTCTTCACCGATATACAACATCGGCGCATGGTCGATTTCGCCTTCGCCGATAACAATTTTGCCCCGCATGGCGACTTCATTTAATGACTGACGCATGGCTGTCACCGCCAGTCCATCGATTTTGTTTTTATCGCCGCATCCGGTTTGCGGCCAGGCAGCAAGCGCTGCCTGTTCCGTAATCCGAAAAAGCGGCCACGCCAGAGACATCATGCCGCCGCCTCCCCAATATCTACGCCAAACTGCGCCAGCAAATATCTCTCCGCGTTTTCATTCCAGATGCCGTGCGTCTCTTCAACCAGACGCGCCAGCGCTTTGAATAACGGGTCGGTTTTTCCTTTTTCGGCAAAATCGGCGATAGCGGTCAGCGGCATGGTCACGCCGTTATAAATGAGTTTTTTCCCTCCCGGAATATTGGGCAGGTTAAGCACCGTTTCCGGGACGGCATCCAGCCCGCCAATGTGCGTTACCATAAATGAAGGCTGTAGTTGCCCTGTGGCGCTCAACGCAATGGCCTCTTTCATGTCATCGGTCGAACCGCCGGACGTTCCCACAACATGGGTACTGTTGTAATGCACGTTGTAGAAGTTAAACGGAACCTTAAAATCTTTATCCGTTGGGCCCGCGAAAAAGTTCAGACAACCGTCTTCAGCCAGCAGTGTATCGGCCATTTCCACCACCGCCGGGACGGCGGCGTAAACGAAAACGTCATCGAAACCCGCATCTTCCGTTAGCGCACGCAGTTTTGCCGTCGGGTTTTCCATGCCGCAGGTATTCACATAAACAAGCTCAATCCCCTTCGCCGCCGCCAGCTCGACCGGCAGCAGTTTTTTCGCTTGTGACAGACGGGCTTCATCAATATCGACCACCACCACTCGCGAAGGCTGGATACCACCGTTGATGGCATAATCAATGGCGCCGATCCCCATCGGCCCGGCACACGCCAGAAGCGCAATATTACCGCCGGGTTTCACCCCCATGCGGTGCTCATAAACATAAGGCGTCGTGTGGTAGTTCGCATTGTATGCGCCGATAATACAGCACATGGGTTCTGCCAGTGACGCCGCCGCGAAATAGGAGCCGTGATACGGTAAAACACAGCCGAGGTTAATCGCCAGCTCAGGAATAATCATATACGTCGCATTGCCGCCAAAATATTCATAGCTATATCCCGCTGAATATCCGCTGGGCAACCCCATCGCCGGTTGCAACACAAAGCGTTGTCCCTTTTTATATTTATCGGTCAGGTTTTTCCCCACTTCAACAATAATACCTGCACACTCATGACCAGTAATAACCGGGTGATTCTCTAAATAATCAGGCACACGTTTATGCTCGCTACCTAACGTGGCGGCTTTCCATGTCGATAAACACACGCTGTCTGATATTACACTCACTAACAGTTCATTATCTGTAATTTCAGGCAATTCAAACTCGCGGATGCGAACATCCTGCTTACCATAAATAGCAGCTACTTTGGTCTTCATAGTTACTCCGAAAAATTGATGATGCTAATCCGCGATGAGTTTTTTAAATAATTCATCCAGCAGTGGGTCACCGATGTAATTTTTAATTAACACCGTGGGCTTATTACTCACACGCTTAACGCGGCCCTCAAGGCTGGCATGCGTCACGATAATATCGGCGTCATCAGGAACATTTTCGATAGCATGATGAGCCACCGCAATCACCAGACCGGCTTTCTCCAGACGCTTACGGAATGTCGTTGCCCCCATCGCGCTGGAACCCATTCCGGCATCGCAGACAAAAGCGATACGTTTAATATTCTTATAAGAAAATGCGCCTTCCTGTTTCATTGCTTTCACGGCTTTCGCAGACTCTGCGAAATGGTCTTCTTCATTCTCCGTTTCAACGCTCTTTTCCATTTTCAGGATGATCGAAGTCACGATGAAGGTCACCAGCGTTCCCGCCGTTACACCCGCGATCGTAGCCAGGAAAGATCCTTTCGGCGTCAGCGCAAGGTACGCGAAAATCGAACCCGGACTTGGGCCTGCAACCAGTCCACCGCCTAACAGATTAAACACCCAGGTTCCCGTCATCCCGCCAGCGATCATCGCAATCAGCGTTAACGGTTTCATCAGTACATACGGGAAGTACAGCTCGTGAATCCCCCCCAGGAAGTGGATGATCATCGCTCCCGGCGCGGATTTTTTGCTCATACCACGGCCAAAGAAGGTAAAGCCCAGCAGCAGCCCTAATCCCGGGCCAGGGTTAGAGGCCACCATGAAGAAAATCGATTTCCCCGTTTCCGACGCCTGTTGCATCCCTAACGGGTAATAGACGCCCTGATCAATCGCGTTATTCAGAAAGAGAATTTTCGCGGGTTCGTTAATAAGCGACAGCAGCGGCAAATAACCGGCATGCACCAGCGATTCAATACACTCTTTCACAAAATTATTCGCGATGAGCACTGCCGGGCCAATCACCTCAAACCCCAGCAGGCACAGGAGCATCCCGGCAATACCCAGAGAGAAGTTATTAATCACCATCTCAAAGCCAGCGGGAATACGCTTGTCCAGCAGTCGGTCGATATGTTTAATCACCAGCCCACCAAGTGGCCCCATGATCATTGAGCCGAGGAACATAGGAATATCCGCGCCGATAATGACGCCAATCGTACCAATTCCCCCCATCACCGCGCCTCGTTTCCCGCCCACCAGATGGCCGCCAGTAGAACCGATCATTACTGGCAGCAAATAGGTGATCATAGGGCCAACTATTTTGGCGAAATGTTCATTCGGTAGCCAACCTGTTGGAATAAATAAGGCAGTAATAAACCCCCAGGCAATAAATGCGCCGATATTGGGAATGACCATTGCAGTCAAAAAGCCCCCAAAAGCCTGGACCTTTGCACGAGCAGACTTGTGTTCCATAATAATATCCTGTAGAGGAGAAATTAATTATGCGCGAGCAATAATATCCGCTAGCTGTTTTTCAGATGTCGCTGTTAACAACTCAGTAAGAATTTCATCTTCACATAATAATTCACTTAACGCCTGAATAGCGCCAATGTGAGAGTCCGCATCTGCGGCGGATAAACCGATTAATAATTTGATCGGATCATCTTCTGTAAACTTCACTTCTTGCCGGAGGAGTGTTAACGACATCCCCGTTTTTAAAGCACCACATTCAGGGCGCGCATGCGGCATTGCGACGCCTGGCGCCAGAATATAATAAGGTCCATTGGTTAATGTGGACTCTTTAATGGCCTGAATATACCGTGAGTTAACATAATCATGAGAAAGCAGAGAGGACATGGAAAAATCAATTGCTTCGCGCCAGTCAGTCGCTGCATTTTTTATTGCTATTGACGATTCAGGGAAATAATCAATCAGCCGCATAAATTATCCTTATTTATATAGGGTACTGCTTATCGTTAAAAACAAAATACTCGCGCGGCAAAGCGAAATCAATCGAAGGGAAAAATGCGAAGAAGGAGAAAGTGTTTTTTTAGAACTCAATAAAAACAGACAGTTAAAAACATAAAAATAAAAGGCAACCGTATTTATGTGCTATTTATCACAATTACACAAAATCACTAAATATCAAATATGTGAATTAGATCATATATAGCCACTTGTCTGAACGAAATTATTTATAATCCCTTTATAAAAAACGGGCCGCCTGAGCGACCCGTTCGGTGTTGTATCGTGATTACAGCAGTTCTTTTGCTTTCGCGACAACGTTATCAACGGTAAAGCCGAACTCTTCGAACAGCAGCTCAGCAGGCGCAGACTCACCGAAGGTGGTCATGCCGACGATAGCGCCATTCAGGCCCACGTATTTGAACCAGTAGTCAGCGATACCCGCTTCCACTGCCACGCGAGCGGAAACCGCTTTCGGCAGTACGGCTTCACGGTAAGCGGCATCCTGCTTGTCGAACGCGTCGGTAGATGGCATGGAGACCACGCGCGCTTTCACGCCTTCGGCAGACAGTTTGTCCCATGCGGCAACGGCCAGCTCAACTTCAGAACCAGTTGCGATGAAGATCAGTTCCGGCTGACCGGCGCAATCTTTCAGCACATAACCACCGCGCGCAATGTTCGCCAACTGCTCTTCGGTGCGTTCCTGCTGCGCCAGATTCTGACGGGAGAGGATCAGCGCAGTCGGGCCGTCCTGACGCTCAACGCCGTATTTCCACGCCACTGCGGATTCAACCTGGTCACACGGACGCCAGGTGCTCATGTTCGGCGTTACACGCAGAGAAGCCACCTGCTCTACCGGCTGGTGAGTCGGGCCATCTTCGCCCAGACCGATGGAGTCGTGGGTATAGACCATCACCTGACGCTGTTTCATCAGCGCAGCCATACGCACCGCGTTACGGGCATATTCCACGAACATCAGGAAGGTAGAGGTGTACGGCAGGAAACCACCGTGCAGGGAGATGCCGTTAGCGATGGCGGTCATACCGAACTCGCGCACGCCGTAATGGATGTAGTTACCCGCAGCATCTTCGTTAATGGCTTTAGAACCCGACCACAGGGTCAGGTTGCTTGGCGCCAGGTCAGCGGAACCGCCGAGGAATTCAGGCAGCAGCGGCCCGAACGCTTCAATCGCATTCTGAGACGCTTTACGGCTGGCAATTTTCGCCGGGTTAGCCTGCAACTTAGCGATAAATTCATTCGCTTTCGCGTCGAAGTCAGACGGCATTTCGCCTTTCATACGACGGGTAAATTCAGCGGCTTCCTGCGGGAAGGCTTTTGCATAGGCGGCGAATTTCTCATTCCAGACCGCTTCTTTTGCCTGACCGGCTTCTTTCGCATCCCACTGCGCATAGATTTCAGACGGGATTTCGAACGGCGCGTATTTCCAGCCCAGCTGTTCGCGGGTCAGTGCGATTTCAGCATCGCCCAGCGGCGCGCCGTGAGAGTCGTGCGTACCCGCTTTGTTCGGGGAACCGAAACCGATGATGGTTTTGCACATCAGCAGAGACGGTTTGTCAGTAACGGCGCGCGCTTCTTCAACCGCGCGTTTAATCGCTTCAGCATCGTGACCGTCGATACCGCGCACAACGTGCCAGCCGTAGGCTTCGAAACGTTTAGCGGTGTCATCAGTGAACCAGCCTTCAACGTGACCATCGATAGAGATACCGTTGTCATCGTAGAACGCGATCAGTTTGCCCAGCTTCAGCGTTCCTGCCAGAGAGCAGACTTCATGGGAGATACCTTCCATCATGCAGCCATCGCCCATGAAGGCATAGGTGAAGTGATCCACGATATCGTGGCCTGGACGGTTGAACTGCGCCGCCAGTGTTTTTTCCGCAATCGCCATACCGACCGCGTTCGCAATCCCCTGACCCAGCGGGCCGGTGGTGGTTTCAACACCTGCGGTGTAACCCACTTCCGGGTGGCCCGGCGTTTTGGAGTGCAGCTGACGGAAGTTTTGCAGCTCAGACATCGGCAGGTCATAGCCGGTGAGGTGCAGCAGGCTGTAGATCAGCATGGAGCCGTGGCCGTTAGACAGCACGAAGCGGTCACGGTCAGCCCAGGAAGGGTTCTGCGGGTTGTGGTTCAGGAAATCACGCCACAGGACTTCGGCAATGTCAGCCATACCCATAGGGGCACCCGGGTGACCGGATTTGGCTTTCTGTACTGCGTCCATGCTCAGCGCACGAATAGCATTGGCAAGCTCTTTACGTGAGGACATTTTGACTCCAGATCGGATGATGAAGGCCATGCCCTTAACGACTTGACGACAGCGCGTTTTGGGCTACGCCGGAAAAAAGTGCCAACAATGTAACCCAAGCCGCGAGCCATGTACATGGAGCATCCTTTCGCCGCTTCAGAAATCTCCGGATCGTGTTCGCATGTTGCGCAATCTGCTCACCCCCTTGTCGTTCTTTTCTTTATACTTAGCGTGGCGCTGGTTCATCGACACAAGGCGCACTTTTAGAACAATCCTGATTTCGTGCGGAAGAGAAAACATGAAAATTCGCGCTTTACTGCTTGCTATGAGCATGGCGACGGTTCTGACCGGTTGCCAGAATATGGACTCCAATGGACTGCTCGCTTCAGGTGCAGGCGCTTTTCAGGCTTACAGCCTCAGTGATGAGCAAGTAAAAGCGCTCAGCGACCAGGCATGTACGGAAATGGACAGCAAGGCGACAATCGCCCCGGTCAGCAGCGAATACGCGAAGCGACTGAGCAAAATCGCCTCTGCGCTCGGCGACAATATCAACGGCCAGTCGGTGAATTACAAAGTCTATGTGGCGAAAGACGTTAACGCGTTTGCAATGGCGAACGGCTGTATCCGCGTCTATAGCGGCCTGATGGACATCATGACCGATAACGAAGTGGAGGCGGTCATCGGCCACGAAATGGGACACGTTGCGCTCGGCCATGTGAAGAAAGGGATGCAGGTTGCGCTGGGGACTAACGCGGTTCGCGCCGCAGCCGCTTCCGCTGGCGGTATTGTCGGTAGTCTGTCGCAGTCACAGTTGGGCGATCTTGGCGAGAAACTGGTGAACTCACAGTTCTCCCAGCGCCAGGAGTCCGAAGCGGATGATTACTCCTATGAGTTGTTGCGCAAACGCGGCATCAGTCCGGCTGGTCTGGCAACCAGTTTTGAGAAACTGGCGAAGCTGGAAGCGGGACGTCAAAGCTCCATGTTTGACGATCACCCGGCCTCCGCCGAACGCGCCCAGCATATTCGCGACCGAATGGCGGCAGACGGTATTAAATAAAAACGAGAGCAACATGTAGCTCTTGTTAGCTGTTCCGTTCGCCTTATGTTCGTTACCTGTCTGAAACCATAGCATTTGCGAACGTGTTAAGGAGGCTCGTCGCCGCCTCCTTAACAATCCTGGCTCCCGGCGGGAAAATTGTTGCTTCGCAATACCCTCCGCTTATTCCTCCTGGCTACCGGGGCGGGCGCGAGGTAGCGTCCCTGCAAAACGCGCCCTGAACCCGCATCCATGCGGGTTCCTCCGGCCTTACGGAAACACGTCGGCAATTTTCAGCCGGACCCGCCCACACCTGACCATTTCCACGGTTTGTTTTTTTAACAGCAAAACCGGTGCAACTGAAAATCAGGGCATTACAGCAATGCCCCTGTTCCGGCTGAAAATCGATGAGACGTTGACGGCTGACCGGGTCCGCCCGCAGGGACGCGGGCGGAGGGGACGGCCTGCCGGGACGCAGGCTCGGCCCCGACCCGAAAGGCAGACGGAATAAGGCGAATGAACCGCGCAGCGGCGATTTTCCTTGCCGGAGAGCCTGGGTTGCAAGGGAGGCGGCGGCGAGCCTCCCTTGCACGTTCACGAGTACTGAGTTTTCAGAGTAATGTTGAACATCAGGTGAACGGAAACAATCTTCCTGGCTAAATATTCTCCCGGCAGACAGAATAGCGTTCAAATGGTAATTCCCCCCATTCTTATAACGCATAAATTGATAACTTAAGCGCACAGAACGTTAAATATCAGAATATAAACAGTAGCGATATATTCGACGTTTTATTCTCTGATAGAGGATTATTTTAGTATTTATATTCCCCGGCATGTTTTATCACTTCTTTTAACGCCACAGACAAAATATAAAATAGTCCAGCCCCGATATGGCCGGCACGCCAACGGCTGTAAGCCTTTGTCACAAAATGTTTGCAATCAATAATTATTCAGGTAACTATCCGTAACGCAGCAATTCAATTTGATATTATCCATAAAGAGAAGTTCCCTCAGTGAAAAAAGAAATATCGCTAATCGCATTAAGTTTATTCGCCGCATTGCCTGCCATTGCCAGCCAACAATCCGACAGCCAGGGTTTTGTTAATGACAGCCATTTAAATCTCTTTTTACGTAACGCCTGGATTAACCGCGACTATCAGGGCGGCGTACAGGACAAAGCCGAATGGGGCCAGGGCATTGTCGCCACCTTTGAATCCGGCTATACCGAAGGTCTGATCGGCTTTGGCGTTGACGGTATTGCGCAATATGGCGTGCGTCTGGACGGCGGCCGTGGCCGCAGTGGCGCAGGCGGTATCGACTTCTTCAAACAAGACAGCGACGGCCGCGCGAAATCCGATCTGGCAAAATTTGGCGCAACCGCCAAAATGCGCATCTCCAACACCGTCCTGAGCTACGGCAACCAGCGTCCGCAGCTCCCGATCGTCTACGCCGACGATTCCCGTCTGCTGTTTGAAAGCTTCACCGGCACCATGTTGACCTCCAGAGAGATCGACGGTCTGGAGATTAATGCCGGTTATTTCACCGACGAGCAGCGCAAAAGCGACGACCGCCACAACAGCGGCCTGAAAAGCCTCTCTTTCGGCGGCGCGAGCTACCAGTTTAACGATCAGTTCAGCGGCGCCCTGTATGCCTCGCACGTCGAAGATGTGCTGAACAAACAGTATCTGGGGCTGAACTTCAAACAGCCTTTCAGCACCGGACAGCAGCTGGTGCTGGACTTCAACGGCTACAACTCACGTCTGGATTCCGGTTACGCCGATAGCCTGAATACTGGCCGCAGCAACAGCATCTGGAGCCTGGCGGCAAGTTATATCTGGGATATTCATACCTTTAAAGTGGCGTATCAGCAAAGCAGCGGCAGCACCGGTTATCACTACGGCAGCTATCGCGATCAGGGCGGCGTCGGCGATGGCGGCAACACCATCTGGCTGGCGAACTCTTACTGGTCTGATTTTAACGGTGAAGACGAACGTTCCTGGCAGGCGTCATATGGACTGGATTTTGCCGGTCTCGGTTTACCGGGGCTGAGCTGGACAACCGCTTATGTTCGCGGCGATAACATCAAAACATCGGCAACCAGCAACGGCAAAGAGCACGAGTGGTTCAACCAGGTGCAATACCAGGTTCAGGACGGCATGGCGAAAGACCTGAAACTGAAGCTGCGCTATTCCGTATTACGCGTGTCCAGCAACGCCAGCGACTATAACGTCAGCGGCAACGAGATTCGCGCTTACGTGGAATATCCGTTTAACATCTTTTAAGTTAAAACCCCTCTCCTGATGACGGAGAGGGGGAAGCACTTATTCGCCTTTTTTCGCCGCCTGAATGTAGAGCATTTCCAGCGCCAGGGTCGCCGCAGCCAGCGCGGTGATTTCGGACTGGTCATAAGCCGGAGCCACTTCCACCACGTCCATCCCGACGATGTTCAGATCTTTCAGACCGCGCACCAGTTTAATGGCGCGATCGGAAGTCAGGCCGCCGATCACCGGTGTCCCTGTGCCCGGTGCGAACGCCGGGTCCAGACAGTCGATATCAAAGGTCAGGTAGACCGGCATATCGCCAACGATCTGATTAACCTGCGCGATGATGTCATCCACGCCGCGATCGTTCACCTGGCAGGCATCCAGCACGGTGAAACCGTTGTCTTTATCAAATTCAGTACGAATACCAATCTGCACGGAGTGGTTCGGGTCAATCAACCCCTCTTTCGGCGCAGTGTAGAACATGGTGCCGTGGTCAAACTCGCAGCCGTTCGCGTAGGTGTCGGTATGCGCGTCAAAATGCACCAGCGCCATTTTGCCAAAGTGCTTTGCATGAGCGCGCAGCAGCGGCAGGGTCACGAAGTGGTCGCCGCCGAAGGAGAGCATACGTTTACCGGCTGACAGCAGTTTCTCCGCATGCGCCTGCAATTTTTCACTCATCTCGCGCGCGTCGCCAAACGCATAGACCAGGTCACCGCAGTCCACAACGTTCAGGCGCTCGCGCATGTCGAAGTTCCACGGGAAGCGGTTGTGCTCCCAGGCCAGGTTAGTGGAAACCTGACGGATTGCCGCCGGGCCGTGGCGGCCGCCCGCACGACCGGAAGTCGCCATATCAAACGGTACGCCGGTGATAACCCAGTCGGCGTCGCTGTCATAAGGCTGGAAATTCAGCGGCAGACGCAGAAAGCCGAAGGCGTTGGAAACCAGGGAGTTATCGTACTGATGACCTAAAGTGCTCATGTCCTGACCTCTTTTAAAGTCGATACATTAAAAACAGATGAAAAAAAATCCCCTCCGCGTCGTTAAACCCGACGAGGAAGGGATTGATTCGTAAATCGCTTATTGGGGCGAATTATCGCCGTTAATTCATACGGGTTCAAGTGAGTATAGCATTCTGCCGGATGGCGGCTTCGCCGTATCCGGCCTATATTCGTAGGCCCGGTAAGCGCAGCGCCACCGGGCATCAGCGGCTACTCGTCTTCCAGGTAAGTGTACCCGTACAGCCCCGTCTCAAACTCTTCGAGGAACTGCTGTTGCAGCGCATCGTCCAGACCGGTCTGTTTCACCTGATCGCGGAAGTGGGTCAGCAGCGTGTTCGGATCGAGCTGTACGTATTGCAGCATATCCGCCACGGTGTCCCCTTCGTCAGACAGCTCAACTTCCACGCTGCCATCCGGGAAGACAAACACGTCAACCGCTTCGGTGTCGCCGAACAGGTTGTGCATGTTGCCAAGGATCTCCTGATAGGCGCCGACCATAAAGAAACCGAGCATCGGCGGGTTCTCTGGATCGTACTCCGGCATCGGCATAGTGGTGGCGATGCCGTCACCGTCGATGTAGTGATCGATCGCGCCATCGGAATCACAGGTGATATCCAGCAGCACCGCGCGGCGCTCAGGCACCTGATCCAGCCCTTCCAGCGGCAGCACCGGGAACAGTTGATCGATACCCCACGCATCCGGCATTGACTGGAACAGCGAGAAGTTGACGTACATTTTGTCCGCCATACGCTCCTGCAACTCATCGATGATCGGACGATGCGCACGGTTCTGCGGGTCCAGCTGTTTCTGTACTTCGTGGCACATGCTCAGGTAGAGCTGTTCCGCCCAGGCGCGTTCCTGCAAGCTGAACGTCCCGGAAGAGTAGCCAATGTGAATGTCGTGCAGGTCCATCTGGCTGTCGTGCAGCCATTCACGCAGCGAGCGACGGGTGCCCGGTTCGTGCATCTCCTGCCAGGTTTCCCACATGCTCTGCAACGCGCGCGGCGCGTCGTCGGCAGGCGCGGTGGGCACCGTATATTCGTTACGCTCCACGCCGATGATGTTCGATACCAGCACGGTATGGTGCGCAGTTACCGCACGGCCAGACTCGGTGATCACCGTTGGGTGCGGCAGACCGTGTTCTTCACACGCATCGCCAATCGCCCAGATGATGTTGTTGGCGTATTCGTTCAGGCCGTAGTTAACGGAGCAATCAGACTGCGAGCGGGTTCCTTCGTAATCCACGCCCAGACCGCCGCCGACGTCGAAACACTGAATGTTGACGCCCAGTTTATGCAATTCAACGTAGAAACGGGCGGATTCGCGCACGCCGGTGGCAATGTCGCGGATATTCGCCATCTGCGAGCCGAGGTGGAAATGCAGCAGTTGCAGGCTGTCCAGTCGCCCGGCTTCACGCAGGGTTTCAACCAGTTGCAGCACCTGCGTCGCCGCCAGGCCGAATTTGGATTTTTCGCCGCCGGAAGACTGCCATTTACCGGAACCCTGCGAGGCCAGACGCGCACGCACGCCCAGGCGCGGGATCACGTTCAGACGCTCGGCTTCATCCAGCACGATCGCGATTTCCGACATCTTCTCGATGACCAGGTAGACCTTGTGGCCCATCTTTTCGCCAATCAGCGCCAGACGGATGTATTCACGGTCTTTGTAGCCGTTACAGACGATCACGCTGCGGGTCATTCCGGCGTGCGCCAGAACCGCCATCAGCTCCGCCTTCGAACCGGCTTCCAGCCCCAGCGGTTCGCCGGAGTGAATCAGCGATTCAATCACCCGACGGTGCTGGTTGACCTTGATCGGATAAACGAGGAAGTAGTCGCCGTTATAACCGTAGGATTCACGCGCGCGTTTAAACGCCGCGTTAATGGAGCGCAGACGGTGTTGCAGGATCTGCGGGAAGCAGAACAACGCAGGCAGACGCTGGCCTTGCGCTTCGCGAGCTTTCACCAGTTTGGCGAGATCGACGCGCGCCTGAGGTACGTCAGGGTCCGGGCACACGCTGATGTGTCCCAGTTCGTTGACGTCGTAGTAGTTATTGCCCCACCAGGCAATATTGTAAGTACGCAGCATCTTGCTGGCTTCCTGGGAGCTCATTGCAACCTCCTGCATGGAGCGTAGTACACCCTGTTCGCCTGCTGACGAAGGCGAACCCATAGACATGTCGTCAGACATAGCGAACCTCAAATTTTATTAACAAGTGTAAAACAGTTGACTACTATCGCAATCCGTAGACGCGATAACAACCCATAAACAGACGTATTTTCCAGCAGATAGTGCTGACGCTCCGCCTGCGCGACCGGTTTCTTTTTCATATCATTGTAAAACACGTAACCGAACTTAAGTATGACGGTTCGGCGAAACCACGAGAAAACTCTTGTTTCAACAAGAGCGCCCTTGTTCAGTCTTCCGTTACCGACCGGCTCTGGAATCCTGAGAAGCGCCGAGATGGGTATAACATCGGCAGGTATGCAAAGCAGAGATGCAGATTGCGGGGGACATGCGCACACCAGAACGGTGCGACAGATTCAGCAGAATACAACGGTTCATTATCTCGTATCACCTCCACGGCCGCCCCGTAAGACAAGCCTTTAAGCCAAAGCAACGTTTTAGCCCGGCTGGAAGTGGCGACACGAGGAATCCGTCGTGTGCTTTTTAGTATGAGCCGCGCGCCGCGTTTTATACCGACAAGAGGGGAAAAATGCAAAGCATAAATGCGCACATTGCCAGCAGTGTCCTGAAAAATTTCCAGTCGTGTTTTCAACGCAACGAGAGTTGATTCAAAAAAAACTGGAAATCGGGTGAAGAAGTGACCTAAAATAGCCATCCAGATGTTAATCCATCCATACTGATTAACACTCAGACTGCCAGTGTCATCAACCTGCAAGCCTTGGTAGAATCCTCTGCTTTGGCTATTCCACACAACAGTTTGAGCTAACCAAATTCTCCTTAGGTGAAATAAAACATGGCAAAACACCTTTTTACGTCCGAGTCCGTATCAGAAGGGCATCCTGACAAAATTGCTGACCAAATCTCTGATGCCGTGCTGGATGCGATCCTGGAACAGGATCCGAAAGCGCGCGTCGCATGCGAAACCTACGTTAAAACCGGTATGGTTTTAGTTGGCGGTGAGATCACGACCAGCGCATGGGTTGATATCGAAGAGATCACCCGTAACACGGTCCGTGAGATTGGCTATGTGCATTCCGACATGGGCTTTGACGCCAACTCTTGCGCCGTGCTGAGCGCTATCGGCAAACAGTCCCCGGATATCAACCAGGGCGTTGACCGTGCCGATCCGCTGGAACAGGGCGCGGGCGACCAGGGCCTGATGTTCGGTTACGCGACCAATGAAACTGACGTGCTGATGCCAGCGCCGATCACCTACGCGCACCGTCTGGTACAGCGTCAGGCTGAAGTGCGTAAAAACGGCACGCTGCCGTGGCTGCGCCCGGATGCGAAAAGCCAGGTCACTTTCCAGTATGACGACGGCAAAATTGTCGGCATCGACGCGGTAGTGCTGTCTACTCAGCACGCTGAAGAAATTGACCAGAAATCGCTTCAGGAAGCGGTGATGGAAGAGATCATCAAGCCGATCCTGCCGTCAGAATGGCTGAACGCGTCGACGAAATTCTTCATCAACCCAACCGGTCGTTTTGTTATCGGCGGCCCGATGGGCGACTGCGGTCTGACCGGTCGTAAGATTATCGTGGATACCTACGGCGGTATGGCACGTCACGGCGGCGGCGCATTCTCCGGTAAGGACCCGTCTAAGGTTGACCGTTCCGCAGCCTACGCCGCGCGTTATGTTGCGAAAAACATCGTTGCCGCAGGTCTGGCTGACCGTTGTGAAATTCAGGTTTCTTACGCTATCGGCGTGGCTGAACCAACCTCTATCATGGTTGAAACCTTCGGTACTGAAAAAGTGCCTTCTGAACAGTTGACCCTGCTGGTACGCGAGTTCTTCGACCTGCGTCCGTACGGCCTGATTCAGATGCTGGATCTGCTGCACCCGATCTACAAAGAAACCGCTGCATACGGTCACTTTGGCCGCGAACATTTCCCGTGGGAAAAAACCGACAAGGCGCAGCTGCTGCGTGATGCCGCAGGTCTGAAGTAATTTACTGACGTTGCTTTTTTTAAGGCCAGCCTCGTGCTGGCCTTTTGTATTTGTGCGCGCATCTTTTGCCCGGAGTCGCTTCGCTTGCACGGGCCTACAGGTTCTGTCGTTTTGGCGTAGCCGTCACCCGGCGATTAATGAAACCGTTTACCCTCCATTCTATAAGCCACGATTTGAAAATAATCCTTTTGCATGATCGTTTTTCTTCTGACGTTACATTTTTTTCAGTTAAGTCTTAAATGTGCGTATTCGCGATACAAACCGCCTCACTTACCTCTATGTTTTCAAAGTATTAATTACTTTCACCATCAAATGCTAGTGTAAACGATTACACTAACGTGATTCTAATCACATATTTTTGCGGGCCACTCACCTACCCTTAGCATCAACAAAACTGGCAACCCAACCGGAGGCATCATGCCTGACAATAAAAAACAGGGGCGTTCAAACAAGGCCATGACATTTTTTGTCTGCTTTCTTGCAGCCCTGGCAGGATTACTTTTTGGCCTGGATATCGGCGTTATCGCCGGTGCTTTACCCTTCATCACTGACGAATTCCAGATTACCGCGCACACTCAGGAGTGGGTGGTCAGTTCGATGATGTGCGGCGCCGCCGTCGGTGCCGTCGGCAGCGGCTGGCTCTCCTTCAAATTAGGTCGTAAGAAAAGCCTGATGATCGGCGCGATCCTGTTTGTGGCCGGTTCTCTGTTTTCCGCCGCCGCGCCTAACGTTGAGGTGCTGATCGTTTCCCGCGTTCTGTTAGGCCTGGCCGTTGGCGTCGCGTCCTACACCGCCCCGTTGTACCTGTCTGAGATCGCGCCGGAGAAAATTCGCGGCAGTATGATCTCCATGTACCAGTTGATGATCACCATCGGTATTCTTGGCGCCTATCTGTCTGACACCGCGTTCAGCTACAGCGGCGCATGGCGCTGGATGCTGGGCGTGATCATCATTCCGGCCATTCTGCTGCTGATCGGCGTGTTCTTCCTGCCGGACAGCCCGCGCTGGTTCGCAGCGAAACGTCGCTTTATTGATGCCGAACGCGTACTGCTGCGTCTGCGTGATACCAGCGCAGAAGCCAAACGCGAGCTGGATGAGATCCGTGAAAGTCTGCAAGTAAAACAGAGCGGCTGGGCGCTGTTTAAAGAGAACAGCAACTTCCGTCGCGCGGTGTTCCTCGGGGTGCTTTTGCAGGTGATGCAACAGTTCACCGGGATGAACGTCATCATGTACTACGCGCCGAAAATCTTTGAACTGGCAGGTTATACCAATACCACCGAGCAGATGTGGGGCACCGTTATCGTTGGCCTGACGAACGTGCTGGCCACCTTTATCGCTATCGGCCTGGTAGACCGCTGGGGGCGTAAACCAACGCTGACGCTGGGCTTCCTGGTCATGGCTATCGGCATGGGCACTCTCGGCACCATGATGCATATCGGCATTCACTCGCCGTCAGCGCAATACTTCGCCATCGCCATGCTGCTGATGTTTATCATCGGGTTCGCGATGAGCGCCGGCCCGCTGATTTGGGTACTGTGCTCTGAAATTCAGCCGCTGAAAGGCCGCGATTTCGGTATCACCTGCTCTACCGCCACCAACTGGATCGCCAATATGATCGTCGGCGCAACGTTCCTGACCATGCTCAACACGCTGGGCAACGCAAACACCTTCTGGGTCTATGCCGGTCTGAACCTGTTCTTCATCATCCTGACCATCTGGCTGGTTCCTGAAACCAAACACGTCTCTCTGGAACACATTGAACGTAACCTGATGAAAGGCCGTAAGCTGCGCGAAATCGGCGCTCACGACTAACGCTGATAATTAGCGGTAAGTGCCCGATGGCGCAAGCTTATCGGGCCTACTGCCCCCAGTTGAACGCAGCGCGGTTTGTCGGCCGCCATCCGGCAAAACTTAGCGGGGTGAAGCGTCCCTCTTGCAGTCTCCATCACCTCCCATTATCCTCTGTCGTTATGAAAACCTCCCGTCTCCCTATCGCTGTCCAGCAAGCCGTCATGCGCAGCCTGCGGGAAAAACTCGCCCAGGCCAATCTCAAACTGGAACGTCATTACCCGGAACCCAGGCTGGTTTATCAACAACGTGGAACTGCCGCGGGAACAGCATGGCTACAAACCTACGAAATCCGTCTCAATCCTGTGCTATTGATGGAAAACGTCGACGCGTTCGTTAATGAAGTGGTGCCCCATGAACTGGCGCATTTGCTGGTCTGGAAGCATTTTGGCCGGGTTGCGCCGCACGGCAAAGAGTGGAAATGGATGATGGAAAGCGTACTGGGCGTCCCTGCCAGACGCACGCATCAGTTTGAACTGCAATCCGTTCGCCGCAATACCTTTACCTACCGCTGTAAATGCCAGCAGCATCAGCTCACCGTGCGCCGCCATAATCGCATCGTGCGCGGTGAAGCCACCTACCGCTGCGTTCACTGCGGCGAACCGCTTATTGCTGAATAATCGCCAGAATAATCAGGAACTTTTCTGATCTGCCTGATTGCATACAAGAACAACTTTCGCTACGTTGCGGGCTCGTTTTGACACGGAGTTCGTGATGTACCGTAATTTCTCTTTTGCCGCAGCGTTGTTGGCGATGATGCTCTCAGGGCAGGTGCTGGCTACAGGCATCAACAGTTTTTCTCAGGCCAAAACCGCCGGGGTCAAAGTCAACGCCGATGTTCCCGGTGATTTCTACTGCGGGTGTAAAATTAACTGGCAGGGTAAAAAAGGCGTCGTGGATCTCGCCTCCTGCGGCTATAAAGTCCGAAAAAATGAAAACCGCGCCAGCCGCATTGAATGGGAACACGTCGTGCCCGCCTGGCAGTTCGGCCACCAGCGTCAGTGCTGGCAGGACGGCGGGCGAAAAAACTGTGCGAAAGATCCTGTCTACCGCAAGATGGAGAGCGACATGCACAATCTGCAACCCGCCGTCGGCGAGGTGAATGGCGATCGCGGCAACTTCATGTACAGCCAGTGGAATGGCGGCGAAGGTCAGTACGGCCAGTGCGCCATGAAGGTCAATTTCAAGGAAAAAATCGCCGAACCGCCTGCTCGCGCCCGTGGTGCGATCGCCCGTACCTACTTTTATATGCGCGACCAGTACAATCTGACGCTCTCCCGTCAGCAAACGCAGCTTTTCAACGCCTGGAACAAGCTGTATCCGGTCACGGACTGGGAGTGCGAGCGCGACGAACGCATCGCCAGGGTACAAGGGAACCACAATCCATACGTGCAACGCGCTTGCCAGGCGCAAAAGAGCTAACCTACACTAGCGGGAATATTTTTAACCCAGCCCCACGCGATCAGATGGCGTGGGGAGATGACGCGGATTTTTCTATTATGCGCATTCCCCGCATTTATCACCCTGAACCCATCACATCCGGCAGCCAGTTCTCCCTGTGTGAAGACGCCGCCAACCATATCGGACGCGTGCTGCGTATGGGGCCAGGCCAGGCGCTCCAGCTGTTTGACGGCAGCAATCAGGTGTTTGACGCCGAGATAACCAACGCCAGCAAAAAAAGCGTCGATGTAAAAGTGCTCAGCGCCACCCTCGACGATCGTGAATCCCCGCTGCATATTCACCTCGGCCAGGTGATGTCGCGCGGCGAAAAAATGGAATTCACTATCCAGAAATCGATCGAACTGGGGGTAAGCCTCATTACGCCACTTTTTTCTGAGCGCTGCGGCGTTAAACTGGACAGCGAACGTCTGAACAAGAAGCGCCAGCAGTGGCAAAAAATCGCTATTGCCGCCTGTGAACAGTGCGGTCGTAACCGGGTGCCGGAAATTCGCCCGGCAATGGATCTGGAAGCCTGGTGCGCCGAACAGGACGAGGGGCTGAAACTGAACCTTCACCCGCGCGCCAGCGCCAGTATCAACACCCTGCCGCTCCCCGTGGAGCGCGTGCGCCTGTTGATTGGCCCGGAAGGCGGTTTGTCGGCAGATGAAATCGCCATGACCGCCCGCTACCAGTTTACTGATATCCTGTTAGGACCTCGCGTTCTGCGTACTGAGACAACTGCGCTCACCGCCATTACCGCGCTACAGGTGCGTTTTGGCGATCTGGGCTAACGGAGAAGAACAATGATCAAGCTCGGCATCGTGATGGACCCCATCGCAAGCATCAACATCAAGAAAGATTCCAGCTTCGCTATGCTGCTGGAAGCACAACGTCGTGGCTACGAACTTCATTACATGGAGATGGCCGATCTGTATTTGATCAACGGTGAGGCTCGCGCCCGCACGCGTACCCTGAGCGTAGAGCAGAACTATGACAACTGGTATACGTTCAACGACGAGCAGGATCTGCCGCTGGCCGATCTGGACGTCATCCTGATGCGTAAAGATCCGCCGTTCGATACCGAATTTATCTACGCCACTTATATTCTGGAGCGCGCGGAAGAGAAAGGCACGCTGATCGTCAATAAGCCCCAGAGCCTGCGCGACTGCAACGAAAAACTGTTCACCGCCTGGTTCTCCGACCTGACGCCGGAAACGCTGGTCACGCGCAACAAAGCGCAGCTGAAAGCCTTCTGGCAGAAGCACAGCGACATCATTCTCAAGCCGCTGGACGGCATGGGCGGCGCGTCTATCTTCCGCGTGAAGGAAGGCGACCCCAACCTCGGCGTGATCGCCGAAACGCTGACCGAGCATGGCACCCGCTATTGCATGGCGCAGAACTACCTGCCAGCCATTAAAGACGGCGACAAACGCGTGCTGGTTGTTGACGGCGAACCCGTTCCGTACTGCCTGGCGCGGATTCCGCAGGGCGGCGAGACCCGTGGCAACCTGGCGGCCGGTGGTCGCGGCGAACCGCGCCCGCTTACCGACAGCGACTGGGAAATCGCCCGCCGCATTGGCCCAACCCTGAAAGCGAAAGGGCTGATTTTTGTGGGTCTGGATATCATCGGCGATCGTCTGACGGAAATTAACGTCACCAGCCCAACCTGTATTCGTGAAATTGAAGCGGAGTTCCCGGTTTCGATTACCGGAATGCTGATGGATGCCATTGAGGCGCGTTTGCAGAAGTAAATTAGTTGCCGGATGACGACGCCTTCGCGTCTTATCCGGCCTGGAATTTCACCCCACAGGCCGGATAAGACGAAACTGCCATCCGGCAAAGCTATTTTCAGAGGGTGACATCTTCGCGCTTTCCCCACATACTGGACGCTGTTGCTTTTTTGAACCCGGATACAGAACCTCTGACAATGAATTTACAGCATCACTTTCTTATTGCCATGCCTGCTCTCCAGGACCCAATTTTCCGCCGCTCCGTGGTGTACATTTGCGAACACAATGAAGATGGCGCAATGGGGATTATCATTAATAAGCCTCTGGAAAATCTACAGATTGAAGGGATTCTGGAAAAACTGAAGATTACGCCCGAACCGCGCGATCCGGCGATTCGTCTGGATAAAGCCGTAATGCTCGGCGGACCGCTGGCGGAAGATCGGGGATTTATTTTACATACCCCGCCCTCCCGCTTTTCGTCCAGTATTCGTATTTCTGACAATACGGTGATCACCACGTCCCGCGACGTGCTGGAGACGTTAGGCACACCGGAGCAACCCTCTGAGGTGCTGGTGGCGCTGGGTTATTCATCATGGGATAAAGGTCAACTGGAGCAAGAGCTGATGGATAATGCCTGGCTCACGGCCCCTGCCGATCTCAATATTCTGTTCAAAACGCCGATTGCCGACCGCTGGCGCGACGCGGCCAAATTAATCGGAATTGATATTCTGACCATGCCTGGCGTGGCGGGGCATGCCTGATGAGCGGAACCTTACTCGCATTTGATTTCGGCACCAAAAGTATCGGCGTAGCGATAGGACAGCGCATCACCGGCACCGCCCGCGCGCTGCCAGCGATAAAAGCGCAGGACGGAACGCCAGACTGGAACATTATCGAGCGTTTGCTGAAAGAGTGGCAGCCGGATGAAATTATTGTCGGGCTACCGCTCAATATGGATGGCACAGAGCAGCCCCTCACCGCTCGCGCCCGCAAGTTCGCCAACCGCATTCATGGCCGTTTTGGCGTACCGGTTACGCTGCATGACGAACGCCTCAGCACCGTAGAAGCGCGCTCTGGCCTGTTTGAACAGGGCGGTTATCGCGCACTCAACAAAGGCAAAGTGGATTCCGCCTCGGCCGTCATCATCCTCGAAAGCTATTTCGAGCAGGGTTACTGATACGAATTGCCTGATGGCGAGCAGCGTTAAGACCGACAAATTAGCTTCCATATCAACGCCTGATGGCGCTTCGCTTATCAGGCCTACAAACTACGGGCACGCTTGTAGGCCGGATAAGGCCATCGGCCGCCATCCGGCACAACCGTTCGCTAAAGCCTGCCCTGCGCCTGCCGCTGTTGCAGACTCTGGGCAAACGTCTGCATCCCCGCCTGTTGGCTGGTCTGAATAACGCCGGGCAACTGGTGAATCTTCCCCTCCCGAATAAGATTGCCAACCGCTGGCGTGTTGATGAGCAGTTCAAATAACGCCACGCGTCCGTCCTGCCTGTCGGTTTCCAGCTTCTGCGACAACACGGCGCGCAGGCTGCCCGCAAGTTGACTGCGTACCGGATCTTTCTCCTGCGCCGGAAAGGAGTCAACCAGCCGCTCTACCGCCTGTGCCGCGCCGCGCGTATGTAGCGTCGCCAGAACCAGATGCCCCGTTTCCGCCGCCGTCAGCGCCAGGCGAATGGTCTCACTGTCGCGCAGTTCGCCTAATAAAATCACATCCGGGTCTTCACGCAGCGCAGCGCGTAACCCGGCGGCAAAGGAGCGGCAGTGTACGCCAACCTCCCTCTGCTGAATCAGGCAGCGCTGGCTGGTATGGCGGTACTCAATAGGATCTTCCAGCGTCAGAATATGACCATCGAGATGCTGGTTGAGGTATTCCACCATTGCCGCCAGCGTGGTGGATTTCCCGCTTCCCGTCGCCCCGGTCACCAGAATCAGTCCGTTCTCGCCGCCAAGGAACGCGGGTAGCGCGGCAGGCGTCTGGAGCGCGTCCAGTTGCGGGCACGTAGTGGGCAGCAACCGCAGCGCCAACGATGCGCCCTGCTCGTGATGAAAAGCGCTGGCGCGTAACCGCAATTCGCCCGGCAGCGACACCGCAAAGTCGAGCTGACCATCCGCCTGCCACGCCCGGCGCTGCGCGTCGTTAAGCCATTGTGACAGCAAAACCTCGACATTCGGGCTGCTAAACGGGGCTATTTCCACTTTTCCCCGTTTACGCCAGCGTGCAGGCCATGCGTTGCACAGGTGTAGATCCGAGACGTTATGCTTTACACTAAGGGCCACTATTTCTTCCATATCCATACGAACATCCTCGGAAAATGAACGATATCGCGCATAACCTGGCACATGTCCGGGACAAAATCTCAGCCGCCGCGACGCGTTGCGGGCGGTCTTCAGAAGAAGTTACGCTGCTTGCAGTGAGTAAAACCAAGCCTGCGAGCGCCATCGCAGAAGCCATCGCGGTCGGGCAGCGGGCGTTTGGCGAAAACTATGTTCAGGAAGGGGTAGAGAAAATTCGCCACTTCAAAGAAAGCGGCGTCGAAGGGCTGCAATGGCACTTTATTGGCCCCTTGCAGTCCAACAAAAGTCGTCTGGTGGCAGAGCATTTTGACTGGTGCCATACGATCGATCGTCTGCGTATCGCCGCCCGTCTGAGCGAACAGCGCCCGGCAGGTCTGCCGCCGCTGAACGTGCTGATTCAAATTAATATCAGCGATGAGAACAGCAAGTCCGGGATTCCGCTTACGGAACTGGACGCTCTGGCGGCAAGCGTTGTTGAGCTTCCCGGTATCAGGCTGCGCGGACTGATGGCGATCCCCGCCCCTGAGTCAGATTATGTAAGGCAGTTTGAAGTTGCACGCCAAATGGCTGTAGCATTTGCCGGGCTGAAAACGCGCTATCCTGGCGTTGATACCCTTTCTCTGGGTATGTCGGATGATATGGACGCCGCAATTGCGGCAGGTAGCACGATGGTGCGCATCGGCACCGCTATTTTTGGTGCGCGTGATTACACAAAAAATTAAGGAAAACTGAGGAACGCCATGAAGACGTTGACCTTCCTGCTCTCAACGGTAATTGAACTGTATACCATGGTGCTATTGTTGCGCGTATGGATGCAGTGGGCTCGCTGTGATTTTTACAACCCTTTCTCACAGTTTGTGGTGAAAGCGACTCAACCCATTATCGGGCCGCTGCGTCGTATTATTCCGCCAATGGGGCCGATTGATAGCGCCTCCATGCTGCTGGCATTTATTCTGAGCTTTATCAAAGCGATAGTGCTTTTCATGGTCGTGACGTTCCAGCCGATTATCTGGATCGCCGCCATACTTATCGTCCTGAAAACCATCGGCCTGCTGATTTTCTGGGTACTGCTGGTGATGGCGATCATGAGCTGGGTGAGCCAGGGCCGAAGCCCGATTGAATACGTTCTGCTTCAACTGGCGGACCCTTTGCTGCGCCCGATTCGCCGTCTGCTCCCTTCGATGGGCGGCATCGACTTCTCGCCGATGATCCTGGTTCTGCTGCTGTATGTTATCAACATGGGCATCGCTGAAGTCTTACAGGCGACAGGCAATATGCTGCTGCCGGGGCTGTGGATGGCGCTATGAGTGCCGTTACACCCTGCGCTGACGGTCTGATTTTACGGCTCTATATTCAGCCGAAAGCCAGCCGTGACAGTATTGTGGGTTTACATGGCGACGAAGTGAAAGTCGCCATTACCGCCCCGCCGGTTGATGGCCAGGCCAACAGCCATCTGGTGAAGTTTCTTGGCAAACAATTCCGAGTGGCGAAAAGCCAGGTCGTCATTGAAAAGGGCGAACTGGGCCGCCACAAACAGGTTAAAATCATTCATCCGCAACAGATCCCGCCAGAAATCGCGGCGTTAACTGATTAGGTATCCTATGCAAAAAGTTGTCCTCGCTACCGGCAATGCCGGTAAAGTGCGTGAGCTCGCCTCACTGTTGAGCGATTTTGGGCTTGATGTCATCGCGCAAACCGAACTGGGCGTTGATTCAGCCGAAGAGACCGGTCTGACGTTCATCGAAAATGCGATCCTGAAAGCGCGTCATGCCGCAAAAGCTACCGGTCTGCCCGCCATTGCCGACGACTCCGGCCTGGCCGTTGATGCGCTGGGCGGCGCGCCGGGTATTTACTCCGCCCGTTATTCCGGCGAAGACGCCACCGATCAGCGTAACCTGGAAAAACTGCTGCATACCCTGCGGGAGGTGCCGGATGAGAAGCGCCAGGCGCGCTTCCACTGCGTGCTGGTCTACATGCGCCATGCAGAAGACCCGACGCCGCTGGTGTGCCACGGAAGCTGGCCAGGAATGATTACCCGCGAAGCGGCGGGCAATGGCGGTTTCGGCTATGACCCTATTTTCTTTGTTCCGTCGGAAGGTAAAACGGCAGCCGAGTTAACCCGTGAAGAAAAAAGCGCGATCTCCCACCGTGGGCAGGCGCTGAAGCTGCTGCTGGACGCCTTACGCAATGGTTAAGCTGCCGCCGCTGAGTCTTTATATTCACATCCCGTGGTGCGTGCAGAAATGCCCGTACTGCGATTTCAACTCGCATGCGCTGAAAGGCGAAGTGCCGCACGATGATTATGTTCAGCACCTGCTGAGCGATCTCGATACCAACGTGGCATATGCGCAGGGACGCGAAGTAAAGACCATTTTTATTGGCGGCGGTACGCCGAGCCTGCTCTCAGGCCCGGCAATGCAAACGCTGCTGGACGGCGTGCGGGCGCGCCTGCCGCTGGCGGCGGATGCAGAAATCACGATGGAGGCGAATCCGGGGACGGTAGAGGCCGACCGTTTCGTTGATTACCAACGCGCCGGGGTAAACCGTATCTCCATCGGCGTGCAGAGTTTTAGTGAACCGAAGCTAAAACGCCTCGGGCGCATTCACGGCCCGGAAGAGGCGAAGCGGGCAGCGAATCTGGCGAGCAGTCTGGGGCTGCGCAGCTTCAACCTGGACCTGATGCACGGCCTGCCGGATCAAACGCTGGAAGAGGCGCTGGGCGACCTGCGCCAGGCCATCGCGCTCAATCCGCCGCATCTGTCGTGGTATCAGTTGACTATCGAACCTAACACGCTGTTCGGCTCACGCCCGCCGGTATTGCCAGACGATGACGCGCTGTGGGATATCTTCGAGCAAGGCCACCAGTTGCTGACGGCGGCAGGTTATCAGCAGTACGAAACCTCCGCGTATGCCAGGCCGGGTTATCAGTGTCAGCACAACCTGAACTACTGGCGCTTTGGCGATTATCTCGGAATTGGCTGCGGCGCGCACGGTAAAGTGACCTTCCCGGACGGGCGCATCCTGCGCACCACCAAAACGCGTCACCCGCGCGGTTATATGCAGGGGCGCTATCTGGAAAGCCAGCGTGATGTCGAACAGGCCGACAAGCCGTTTGAGTTCTTTATGAACCGTTTTCGGTTACTGGAAGCGGCTCCCCGGGCAGAGTTTACGCAGTATACCGGGCTTGCCGAAGCGGTAATTCGTAAGCAGCTCGACGAGGCCATCGCCCAGGGGTATCTCACCGAATGCGAGCAGCACTGGCAGATTACCCAACACGGCAAGCTGTTTTTAAACTCCCTGCTGGAGCTGTTTCTGGCGGAGTGATGGCGGGTGAAGATGTAGGCCGGATAAGGCCTTGAGCCGCCATCCGGCAAATTGCCTGATGGCGCTGCGCTTATCAGGCCTACAGGGTTAGGGCGATAAGCGCAGCCACCTTCACCGATTAATACTGATTAAACATCGTCTGGATCTGTTGCGGATCTTTGGTTTGCGTCAGCGCCAGTTGCAACAGCACGCGCGCTTTTTGCGGGTTCAACGAACCGGAAGCGACAAACCCGTATTTCGCGTCATCGACTTCAGCATCCTGCGTGGTGGCGCCAGTCGGTACACGAGAAGAACGCACGACAACCGTGCCTTTATGCGCAGCAGTCGCCAGCGTATCGAAAACCGTTTTGTACAGGTTGCCGTTACCCACGCCCGCGCTCACAATCCCTTCGTAACCCGCATCCACCAGCGCTTTCGCCGGCAGATCGGACGCATTCGCGTAGTTATAAATAATCCCGACTTTCGGCAGTTCAGTCAGCTTAGAAACGTCAAACGGCGTGGAAGTGGTGTGCTTGCGCGCTGGCGTACGCTGATAATCAATTTTACCGTTGTGAATGTAGCCCAGCGGCCCGTAATTCACAGACTTGAAGGTGGCGACATCGGTAGTATTGGTCTTGGTGACGTCACGTCCGTCCAGCACAGTGTCGTTCATCACCACCAGTACGCCGCGATTCGCGGACGCTTTATCCGCCGCAGTGACCACAGCGTTATAGAGGTTGAACGGGCCGTCGGCGCTCATTGACGTCGACGGACGCATCGCCCCGACCAGCACTACCGGTTTATTACACTTGACGGTCAGGTCGAGGAAATAAGCCGTCTCTTCCATCGTATCGGTACCGTGGGTGATCACGAAGCCGTCGGTGTTATCGCAGTCGGTATTGATTTTCTTCGCCAGCGTTAACCAGACTTCATCGTTCATATCCTGCGAACCGATATTGACGACCTGCTCACCTTTTACAACTGCGATATCCTTTAACTGAGGCACCGCGTCCACCAGGCTTTCGACGCCAACTTTACCCGCCGTATAATTTGATTTTGTCGCGGAGTCACCGCCACCGGCAATGGTTCCCCCGGTCGCCAGAATAGTGACATTCGGCAAAGCCAGCGCCGCGCCGCTGCAACCCATTACCAGAGCGGCGAGTACCATTTTCCTGAAAAACTCCATGTTATTTCTCCAGTTACGTGAATTTGACGCATTATCCCAATGTCGAAGATGAATAATGTGACGTCTTCCAATTAACCAGATAAATATCTTTTTACGTTTGTGGTTTTTAGAGATGGATATCAAAACGGCGGGGTATGACAACATAAAACGGCACAGCAGATGCTGTGCCATAGACAAGAGTTTTATTTCAGGCTGCTCACCAGCGCTTTGCGGCTGTCTTCCAGCGTCACAACGCGACTGCACACATCTTTGCCGAACTGCTGGAAGTCTTTTTCCTGATTCTTCCATTCGTTCTGAATCGACGTTTGCAGACCGCCGAGGCTACCCAGCACACCCTGCAACGGATTACCGCCGCCTTTGAGCACCGCTTTCGCACCCATTTCGTTAATGCTGTCCTGCAAAATGCCGCCCATCGCCTGATTCACCAGTTGCTGGCCGTCGGCGCGCACCTGATCAATCGCCTTGTAGTGGAAGGTCAGGCCGTCAGTACGATGCTCAATGATGCGGTTCATCTGCTCTTTCAGTTGCGCATCAAGTTTGGTCAATCGACCACGCATATTGCTGCTTTCGCCCACTTCCTGCGCGATGATTTTATCCAGCGCCACGCGGCCTTTCTCGACGCGGCTTCTGGCGCCCTCATCGATCCACGGCAGCGCGCTGCGCAATTCCGCCTGGTAATCTTTCGCCTGTTCGCGCTGCGCGGCGCTAAGGGTGTACTGTTTGCCGTTAAACATCGCATTGCCGTCCGGCGCGATCACCAGGTTGCCGTTTTCGCCTTTTACCTGAACCGTTTGCGGGCTGAGAATCACATCGTCACGCGGAGTGACGCTGCATTGATAATCTGCGTGTGCGGCCATCGCCGTCAACGAAAGAACTGCCGCCAGCAGCGTTTTGCGCATCATAACTTTCCCTCAAGACAAATCGGGCCAGCAAATGCTGGCCCCGTATGCTTTATTAGTCCCACCAAACGTCGAAAAGTTCGCTGGTGCGCACGTCTTCAAGTTTGTGTTCTTCCAGCCACTTACGCACAATCGCCTGATGTTCTTCGGTGCATTTGCCGATTTCCTGCATGCAGATCAGCCCTTCCCAGGACAGATAACCGCTGCCGTCAAACGCCAGTTTATTTGGCTCAATAACGTCATTGATAAAGTCATCGACAATTTTATCAACCTGCTCTTCAGAAGTGCCTTCCGGGAAACGCCATGCAACCGAAAACCCTAATTCCTGGAATTCGTCGATATGCATTTTTTTACGCAGACGACGACTACGGTTCTTTGCCATTATTTCACCCTCTCGAACATTAAGTCCCATACGCCGTGGCCAAGACGATGACCACGTTGTTCAAATTTGGTTACCGGGCGCGATTCCGGGCGCGGTACATAATCGTTACTCTCTGACAGGTTTTTGTACCCGTCGATGGAGGACATCACTTCCAGCATATGCTCCGCATAGGCTTCCCAGTCGGTCGCCATATGGAACACACCGCCCAGCTTCAGTTTGCTTTTCACCAGTTCGGCAAACGGAACCTGAACGATACGGCGTTTATTATGACGCGCTTTATGCCACGGGTCAGGGAAAAAGAGCTGAACCATCGATAAAGAATTGTCAGGAATCATTTTATGCAGCACTTCAACCGCGTCATGACACATCACACGCAGGTTCCCCACGCCTTCTTCGTGCGCAGACGCCAGACATGCGCCAACGCCAGGCGAATGCACTTCAATACCGAGGAAATTTTGTTCCGGGCGGGCTTTCGCCATCGCCACCAGCGAGGCGCCCATACCAAAACCAATCTCAAGCGTAACCGGCGCGTTGCGGCCAAACAGCGTGGCGAAATCCACCGATTCTTCGCTGAATTCAACGCCCATCACCGGCCAGTAGTTTTCCAGCGCGTGTTCCTGCCCTTTCGTCAGTCGCCCCTGGCGACGAACAAAGCTACGAATTCGGCGCAACGGGCGGCCGTTTTCATCAAATTCCGGTGAAATGACGTCGTTCTTCATAAAAGTTAAGTCTGCTTGTGATTGAGTTCCGAAAACGGGCATTATCCAAAGTTAGTTGCCGGATGCAAGTAAAGGAAGAGAGTGATCACAGGAAAGTTCCGGTTTACACCTCGTTGCCTCTGTGCTGCAATCTTGCCCCCAGCAATTTTAAAGCGGTGACCATGCAAGCGTCTCAATTTTCGGCTCAGGTTTTGGGCTGGTACGATAAATACGGGCGGAAAACCCTGCCCTGGCAAATTGACAAGACGCCCTACAAAGTATGGCTCTCGGAAGTGATGTTGCAACAGACGCAGGTTGCGACAGTTATCCCCTATTTCGAACGTTTTATGTCGCACTTTCCAACGGTGACGGATTTAGCCAACGCGCCGCTGGATGAGGTTCTGCATTTGTGGACGGGCCTCGGCTACTACGCCCGCGCGCGCAATCTGCATAAGGCGGCGCAACAGGTGGCGACGCTGCACGGCGGCCGGTTCCCGGAAACGTTCGACGAGGTCGCCGCCCTGCCCGGCGTAGGCCGCTCCACCGCCGGCGCGGTTCTCTCGCTCTCTTTGGATAAACATTTTCCGATTCTCGACGGCAACGTTAAACGCGTGCTGGCACGCTGCTATGCTGTCAGCGGCTGGCCGGGGAAAAAAGAGGTTGAGAAACGGCTGTGGGATCTGAGCGAACAGGTTACACCTGCCAACGGCGTGGCGCGTTTTAACCAGGCGATGATGGATTTAGGCGCTATGGTGTGTACGCGCTCCAGGCCGAAATGTTCGCTGTGCCCGCTCCAGAATGGCTGCGTTGCCGCCGCGAACGAGAGCTGGTCGCTGTACCCCGGTAAGAAGCCAAAACAGACGCTGCCGGAGCGTACAGGCTATTTTTTGCTGTTGCAGCATAATGACGACGTGTTTCTGGCGCAGCGTCCGCCGAGCGGCTTATGGGGCGGATTATACTGTTTTCCTCAGTTTGAGGATGAAGATGACTTGCGTCAGTGGCTGGCGCAACGGCATATTCAGGCCGATAATCTCTGTCAACTTAATGCTTTTCGCCACACGTTTAGCCATTTCCACTTAGATATTGTGCCTATGTGGCTTCCCGTGTCTTCATTCACCGAGTGCATGGATGAAGGCAACGCGCTCTGGTATAACTTAGCGCAACCGCCGTCGGTCGGACTGGCGGCCCCCGTGGAGCGTTTGTTACAGCAGTTACGTACTGGCGCGCCGGTTTGAGCACCCCGGTCGATAAAGAGGATTTTTTATGAGCAGAACCATTTTTTGTACTTTCCTGCAACGTGAAGCGGAAGGCCAGGATTTTCAGCTGTACCCGGGCGAACTGGGGAAACGCATCTACAACGAGATCTCTAAAGAAGCGTGGGCGCAGTGGCAGCATAAGCAAACCATGCTGATCAACGAAAAGAAACTCAACATGATGAACGTCGAGCACCGCAAACTGCTGGAGCAGGAGATGATCAACTTCCTGTTTGAAGGGAAAGACGTGCATATTGAAGGCTATACGCCGGAAGAGAAAAAATAAGCATCTCTTGCTGGCAATCTCGTAGGCCGGATAAGGTGCTTGCACCGCCATCCGGCAAAACGATACAACAACAAACACAACACGCACTCCCGGAATGATGAAAAAATTTTTCGCGCTTGCTCTTGTTGCGCCGTTGCTCATCTCCTGTTCCAGTTCGACCAAAAAAGGCGATACCTATAATGAAGCCTGGGTCAAGGATACCAACGGTTTTGATATTCTGATGGGGCAGTTTGCCCATAACATTGAGAATCTGTGGGGGTTCAAGGAAGTGTTGATCGCGGGTCCGAAGGACTACGTGAAGTACACTGACCAGTATCAGACCCGCAGCCACATCAACTTTGACGACGGTACCATCACCGTCGAAACCATTGCCGGAACAGAGCCCGCCGCGCACCTGCGTCGCGCGATCATCAAGACGCTGTTAATGGGCGACGATCCCGGTTCGGTCGACCTCTACTCGGACGTCGATGATATTCAGATCTCCAGAGAGCCGTTCCTGTATGGTCAGGTGGTCGATAATACCGGGCAACCCATTCGCTGGGAGGGACGCGCAACCAACTTCGCTGACTATCTGCTGAAAACGCGTCTTAAGAGTCGCAGTAACGGTCTGCGCATCATCTACAGCGTGACGATCAATCTGGTGCCGAACCACCTGGATAAACGTGCGCATAAATATGTTGGCATGGTTCGCCAGGCCGCCCGCAAATACGGTGTCGATGAGTCGCTGATTCTGGCGATTATGCAAACCGAGTCCTCTTTCAACCCGTATGCGGTCAGCCGTTCCGACGCGCTGGGGCTGATGCAGGTAGTACAGCACACCGCCGGGAAGGACGTATTCCGTTCACAGGGGAAATCGGGCACGCCAGGCCGCAGTTTCCTGTTCGATCCTGCCAGCAACATTGATACCGGCACCGCTTATCTGGCGATGCTCAACAATGTCTATTTAGGCGGCATTGATAATCCAACATCGCGTCGTTACGCGGTGATCACCGCCTATAACGGCGGTGCAGGCAGCGTGCTGCGCGTTTTCTCTAACGATAAGGTTCAGGCGGCAAACATCATCAACAGTATGTCCCCGGGCGATGTGTACCAGACATTAACCACGAGGCATCCTTCTGCGGAATCGCGTCGCTATCTGTATAAGGTCAATGCCACCCAGAAATCCTACCGTCGGAAGTAATCTCGCCGTTCCCGCCCCCGATCGCACTGGGGCGGGAAGGCCGAAAAGTGTTAACTCCATCACTCTTTTGCTTTGCAATTAGAAATTGTTTGCAAATATTTGTCACAGGTAACAAAAAATACCCTTTCCTCATTGATAGAATCACATCATATTGCAACGGCAAATGTGCCTTTTAAAACATCCATCCGCTATATGGTGTGAGGAAATTAACATGAATCTTAAGCTGCAGCTGAAAGTCCTCTCCTTTCTGCAGTTCTGCCTGTGGGGAAGCTGGCTTACCACCCTCGGCTCATATATGTTTGTCACCCTTAAATTCGACGGTGCATCCATCGGTGCTGTGTATAGCTCGCTGGGGATTGCCGCCGTCTTTATGCCCACGCTGTTAGGGATTGTGGCCGACAAATGGTTGAGTGCGAAATGGGTATACGCCATTTGCCACGTCGTTGGCGCTGCAACATTGTTCATGGCTGCCGAAGTGACCACGCCAGGCGCCATGTTCTTTGTGATCTTGCTTAACTCGCTGGCCTATATGCCAACGTTAGGGTTGATCAACACCATCTCCTACTACCGCCTGCAATCCGCAGGGCTGGACATCGTCACCGACTTCCCGCCTATTCGTATCTGGGGCACCATCGGCTTTATTATGGCGATGTGGGGCGTAAGCTTCTCTGGCTTTGAACTGAGCCATATGCAGCTGTACATCGGCGCGGCGCTTTCCGTCATTCTGGTACTGTTTACGCTTACGCTGCCGCACATTCCGGTTGCCAGACAGCAGAAGAACCAGAGCTGGACTTCAATGCTGGGGCTGGATGCTTTCGCGCTGTTCAAAAACAAACGCATGGCGATTTTCTTTATCTTCTCCATGATGCTGGGCGCCGAGCTGCAAATTACCAATATGTTCGGTAACACCTTCCTGCACAGTTTTGATAAAGATCCGCTGTTCGCCAGCAGCTTTATCGTGCAGCATGCCTCGGTCATGATGTCGATTTCGCAAATTTCCGAGACGCTGTTCATCCTGACCATTCCGTTCTTCTTAAGCCGTTACGGTATTAAGAACGTCATGCTGATCAGTATCGTGGCCTGGATGCTGCGCTTTGGCCTGTTCGCTTATGGCGACCCAACGCCGTTCGGTACCGTGCTGCTGGTTCTGTCGATGATTGTTTACGGCTGCGCCTTCGACTTCTTCAACATCTCCGGTTCGGTGTTTGTGGAAAAAGAGGTACGCCCTGAAATCCGCGCCAGTGCGCAGGGCATGTTCCTGATGATGACTAACGGCTTCGGTTGTATCCTTGGCGGCGTCGTGAGCGGTAAAGTGGTTGAGCATTACACCCTGAACGGCATTACCGACTGGCAGACCGTGTGGCTGATTTTCGCAGGCTACTCTCTGGTTCTGGCCTTTGCGTTCGTGGCGCTGTTTAAATACAAACACGTTCGCGTTCCGGCAGGCGCGCAGACTATCGCGCATTAATCTTTACGCCGGATGGCGCTAATGCTTATCCGGCCTACAAGGGAGTCGCCCCGTAGGCCGGATAACGCGAACTTATTTCAGCACATAGCCATACAGACGTTTAATCCCATCGGCATCAGTCTCGCTGTAAACCCCTTGCAGTTCCGGTGAGAAGCCGGGTAGCAAATTGACGCCCTCTTCCAGCGCCAGGAAGTAGCGCTGCACCGCCCCACCCCACACTTCGCCCGGCACGACGCACAGCACACCCGGTGGATATGGCAGCGCGCCTTCTGCCGCGATACGCCCTTCAGCGTCACGAATACGCACTAACTCAACATCGCCGCGAATAAAAGCGCTATTGGCATCCTGCGGATTCATCGCCACCGCAGGCAGGCTCTCTTTGCGGAACATCGCTTTTTGCAGATCTTTCACGTCAAAACTGACGTACAGATCGTGCATCTCCTGGCATAACTGGCGCAGGGTGTAGTCGCGGTAACGTACCGGATATTTGTTAAAGATGGTCGGCAGCACATCCGCCAGCGGCGTGTCGTCTTCGATATGTTGTTCGAACTGGGCCAGCATCGCCACCAGTTGCGCCATTTTGGCTTCGCTTTCGGCAGGCGTCAGCAGGAACAAAATCGAGTTGAGATCGCATTTTTCCGGTACGATGCCGTTCTCACGCAGATAGTGCGCCAGAATAGTGGCCGGGATACCAAAGTCGGTATAGCGCCCGGTTTCAGCATCAATGCCCGGCGTGGTCAGCAGCAGTTTGCACGGATCGACAAAATACTGATCCTCCGCATAGCCTGCAAAGCCATGCCATTTCGCCCCGGGTTCAAAGCTGAAGAAGCGTCGATCGCTGGCAATCAGTGCCGTTGGATGATCCTGCCACGGTTTACCGTCCACAAGCGGCGGAATGAATGGCTGAAGCAGTTTGCAGCGGGCGAGTATCGCCTTGCGCGCCTCAATGCCCAGCGCCACGCACTCTGCCCACAGGCGGCGACCGCTCTCCCCTTCATGGATTTTGGCATTGACATCCAGCGCGGCAAACAGCGGGTAGAACGGACTGGTGGAAGCATGCAGCATAAAGGCGTTATTCAGGCGCTTGTGCGGGCAAAAACGCGCCTGACCGCGAATGTGATTGTCCTTTTTGTGAATCTGCGAGGTTTGCGAGAAACCAGCCTGCTGCTTGTGTACCGACTGCGTAACAAAAATCCCCGGATCGTTTTCGTTCAGCGCCAGCAGCAGCGGCGAACCGTCCGCCATCATCGGAATAAATTGCTCATACCCGACCCAGGCGGAGTCAAACAGGATGTAATCACACAGACTGCCGATTTTGTCGATGACCTGACGGGCGTTGTAGATCGTGCCGTCATACGTCCCCAGTTGAATGACGGCCAGACGAAACGGGCGCGGCCGATCGGCTTTCTGCGGGGCGACCTCACGGATCTGCTCACGCAGGTATGCCTCGTCAAAACAGTGCTCATCAATGCCGCCGATAAAACCAAACGGGTTGCGCGCGGCTTCGAGATAGACCGGCGTGGCGCCCGCCTGAATCAACGCCCCGTGGTGGTTTGATTTATGGTTGTTACGATCGAACAGCACCAGATCACCGCGCGTCAGCAGCGCGTTGGTCACAACCTTATTCGCCGCCGAGGTGCCATTCAGCACGAAATACGTTTTATCCGCATGAAAGACTTTCGCCGCAAACTTCTGCGCATGCTTGGCCGATCCCTCATGAATGAGCAGATCCCCCAGCTTTACGTCGGCGTTGCACATATCCGCCCGAAAGAGGTTTTCGCCGAAGAAGTCATAAAAATGCCGACCGGCCGGGTGTTTTCTGAAAAATTCACCGTGCTGATGGCCCGGGCAGGCAAAGGTGCTATTACCCATATCGACATACTGGGTCAGCGTGTCATAAAACGGCGGCAGCAGATTCTCTTCATAACGACAGGCGGCCGACTCCAGTTCCAGCCAGTCCTGCGCGTTGCCGCTTATCACCGCCTCAACACCGGCAGGCGCATCAACATGATCGTCAGAGAGAATAAACACCGGCAACTGAAAACCGGTGCGTTTAAGCAATGCCAGGATGCCGCTGCGACTGTCCGCAACGGTAATGACGACTGCCGCAACATCAGTAAAGTCAGTGCCGTCCAGCGCCACCACATGGCGGTGAGTAGACAAGCGAGAGACCAGTTCACCACTGGCGGCAATATTCATTGATTTCATAAGCGCAAAAGCCCGTTTCGGGAGAATAGAAGTCCCAGGCAAGGTAACATTACCCTGCCCCACGAAATGTTGGGTCAAACTGGTCACCAGCTCCGACCGCCAGACATCAGTAAAAGCAGACAGCCTCTGATCTTACTGTTGTCCCGCAGTGAGCGTGCGCTGCCCTCACCGCATGGTGAGAGAATGAAGGGAGATCAAAGAAAGGGGCAATCGTCGCGCAGAAAGGCGAAGTTGAAGGCGATGTAAGGGTAATATGGTCATCCCAGGCTGCCCCGTACAAACAGGAGAAAATTCGCGCAATCATGGCACCTTTCCCCTGGGGGCGCAAGATCAAATCCCGGACATACGCGCCATCGACAAACGCGCATAATGCGTGATATTCGGGGCATAATAATGCAATCAGATAAAACAAATAACAGGAGCGACTGTGGTAATCGGGCCTTTTATTAACGCCAGCGCCGTTTTAGCTGGAGGCGTGCTTGGCGCGCTTCTCAGCCAGCGTTTACCGGAACGGATTCGTGTCTCAATGACCTCTATTTTCGGGCTGGCATCGCTGGGGATCGGTATTTTACTGGTCATAAAATGCGCTAATCTTCCGGTAATGGTTCTGGCGACAATCATCGGCGCGCTTATCGGCGAGTTTTGTTACCTGGAAAAAGGCATCAACACGGCGGTGACGAAAGCGCAGCAACTGATTAAGAAACCGGGGAAGAAAGCCGTCCACGACACCTTTATTCAGAACTATGTCGCCATTATTGTTCTTTTTTGCGCCAGCGGAACCGGCATTTTCGGCGCGATGCATGAAGGCATGACCGGCGACCCGAGCATTCTCATCGCAAAATCGTTTCTCGATTTCTTCACGGCCATGATCTTCGCCTGCTCGCTGGGAGCCGCCGTCGCCGTTATTTCCGCCCCTATGTTGGTTATCCAGCTATTACTCGCCACCTGCGCGGCCTTAATTTTACCGCTCACCACCCCGGCGATGATGGCAGATTTCAGTGCCGTAGGCGGGTTACTGCTGCTGGCGACCGGTCTACGTATTTGCGGAATCAAGATGTTTGCGGTGGTCAATATGCTCCCCGCCCTGCTCCTGGCGATGCCGCTTTCCGCCGCGTGGACCGCGTTTTTTGCCTGAAAATGCGTGCAATACCAACAATCTGGTGATAGATTGTGCAGTCTGCATGGATTTGAAGAAATTTCGTTGACGAAACGAAGCGAATCGGTTTTAATGCGCCCCGTTGCCCGGATAGCTCAGTCGGTAGAGCAGGGGATTGAAAATCCCCGTGTCCTTGGTTCGATTCCGAGTCCGGGCACCAAATTCATATCAACGGACCTCCACGGAGGTCCGTTTTTGCTATTCCTCTTCCTTTGGCTCATAACTGTCTTCCCCATGTTCACATGAACACCGCAGTTGCCTCTGACAGCGACAACAGCGTTTGCATTGGTCGATTCAAATTGTTAGCGACCCGGAGACAGCTTTGCACCATGCCAGAAACTGGCTCCTTGTTCTGAAACCTGTCTTTTTTCTAATATTCGATTGATGGGTATATACCGTTTTTCTGCTTATTCTTGTCATTAAGCGAACTCCTGACATGCTGTCAGAATATTTCATCAACCGAATGATACCGAGTTCCCTTAATGTTAATTCACTGATGAGCTGGCAGTATCGACATGTTTCATCAGATTTTCTTTGTAGCGTACGTTTTAACGCCTCACGAATATCTGAAGTATTATCCTGCAACGATATAATTCCGCAGGAAGATGTTCCCCACGAACTAAGTGGTATAATCACAACATCATCAGATAACTGTCGGCAGTAACATGC
The DNA here is from genome assembly GCF_030333125.1 of Citrobacter sp. CK206. Lineage (NCBI taxonomy): Bacteria > Pseudomonadati > Pseudomonadota > Gammaproteobacteria > Enterobacterales > Enterobacteriaceae > Citrobacter > Citrobacter sp. CK206. Next base: position 302,249 of record NZ_JAOWGM010000023.1, on the reverse strand, counting down.
AGTGATCAAATCAATATCTTGCACAAATAACACTCTTCTTTGTTCTGTTGCAGGAATAATGGATTTAACCAGTTCATTTAAGCCTGACAGCGCGAATTGATCTAATGGCGTTGTTATCATATTGAAAAAACCTATAGACTGAAGGCCCCTTATGGGGCCTTTACTGATACGGCACACGAAAGTTAAAACTCATAGCGCACGCTAATACCGCCCCCCGTGTCACGGTAATTATCGCTGCCGAAGCGAGAACTCACGCCAACCTGTACACTCAGCTTCTCTATCAGGCTGGCTTCAACACCCAGCTTAGCTTCTCCAATGTCCTTACGGCCCTCGTCGTACAGCGTCACGTCATCCATTCTGACCCCGCTTTTCTCACTGTTATGCAGCCAGTTCGCTGCCAGGTAAGGTTTCCAGACGCTCTCCTTACCGGAGCGATGTTCCATAAAGGCCTTCACGCCCAACCGGGACTGCGTATTATTTTCACCCTTACCAGCTACTCGAGTTCCGTTAGTTTCACGGTGCTCATCCATCGTCACCCCGCTCCACACCACCTGTGCCTGTGGCTGGATGAAGACATCATTATGTTTATCTCCCCACAGATGGAATGTATATCCGCCCTCAACTGAGGCCAGCAGGCCATCCGAGTCATACTTCTCTTTCGCAAGTCCTTTTCCCTGCACTTCGTTGTCATACCACGCATATTGCAGCCATGTGTCGATATACGCGCCAGTACGCTGATCCGCATTCCTGAACCAGGTTCCGTATAGCCCAACGCTGTAGCCGCTGACGTTTCCTTCTGAGCGATAACCCGTCAGGGAGGAGTCCGTGGTACTGTGGCTGCTGCCGTAGCCGGCCATCAAACCAGTCCGCCAGATGTCCGTGCCGGTGTAGGTGCCGCTGGCAATATCACCGCCCATCTGGATGACATAGCGATTCTCGTCCGTATTGAGTTGACCGCTGCTGTCCCGGCTGTCAAGGTGTCGCCCTTCCGTACGTATCCACATACTGGTCAGCTTCTTTTCACCAGTGAACGGATCGGTGTACATGCGGTCACCGCCACGGTCCTCAAGCCTGGTCATGAACATCTCATTTGCCGCTGCGAGGTTGGTCATGTAACTACCGGCCTCCGGGCGGGAGATGCTGGTATTCGGGAATACAGGTGGTGACGGTGGTTCTGTCGGATCAACCGGCCCTATTGGGTCCACAGGTTCTGTCGGATCAACCGGCTCTGTTGGGTCTACGGGTTCTGTCGGGTCAACCGGCTCTGTTGGGTCCACAGGTTCTGTGCTGCTGGTCAGGTACCAGTTATTACTGTTACCTCCATTGCCGCCCTGCACAAGGTTATAATCATAAGCGCCGGCAACAATACGACCGCGCTGGATAAATTGACCATCTGAATTACCATCAACGCGAATAATCTCAATGCCTTCGACAGTTTGAGCGCCTTGCCCACCCAGATTATTTACTGTTACGTAGCTGCTACCGTCTGTATCACCTGTGATATGCATACTATCTGTAATAGAAGCATCGCCTGCCAGCTGAGAATTAAAGACCAGAGTTCCTCCCTGACCATGATAATCACCATCGACAGTCAACGTAGTGCCAGCAGATGAAGCGGCTTCATTCATGTAAATGGTACCATCGTGATAGACAGTACCCACCGTTTGAGCATAACCATTTAGATCGAGAACACCATCTTTACCGATGTTAAAATCAGAACCAGCACTAAATGCGTTATCGCTACCAGCGCGTAAATACCCACCATGAAGATTAGTGTTTCCTGTGTAGTCATTACCACCCTGTAAAGTCGTCGAACCACTCCAGATATTTACCGTCCCGTCACCTGTAATTTGGGAAAGAAATTTATAATCATCGCTGGTATGTGAGAAATTGATCATACCAGCTCCATTGCCAAACTTAATAACTCTGGAGTTAACGTAACCTGGGGCGCTGTTGTTACCTATATTCAACACACCGTTACTGCCTTGCTGATCCGCAATCAAAAACTCACTGGTAGTATTTATCTCACCACCATCTGAAACAGTCATTATTGCCGATCCAGATTGAGCAAGAGTCAGAGAGTTAGTACTCAGGGAAGAGTTTTGACCAGAAACATTTATTTCACCATGCCCCCCTAAGACGCCTGACAAAAGACGAAAAGATGTAACAATACCACCATTAGTAATATTAAGTACCCCATCACCTCCTGCCCGCTCACCGACTATCGCTATTGTCCCCGGCCCAAAAATATTGACTCTCGAGTTGTCAACATTAACAATCCCTTGCCCCATCGTGTAACCAATATATAAATAAGTGGTACTGACCTCAGAATTGCGGATATCCAGCTGCCCGGTCCCCCGATTAGTACCCACAAGGATCGCCTCAGTCGACAGACTGGACTCACTAAGAGTCCCATGGCCGTTACCATACAGATAACCAATTAACAGATTTTTTGTATTAATTTCTGAAGATACTGCGTTAAGAAATCCAGTATATTCCGTACTCCCGCCGCCAACTGTAATTTCAGAGGCATCGACTGTTGCATTTAAAAGGGAGAGTCTTCCTGTCAAGCTCTCCCCTCCAGGGTCCGGTTCGGCAATGCCTACGCGAAGCGTGTTGGCGACGACGAGCTTCGCATCATTAACGGCAAGGTGATAGTTATTATCAATACTACTGACTGAGATATCATCAGTAATTATTGGAAAGTGTCCATTAGGACCATCTATATATACCTCATCATTTTCGCCAGGCAATATTCCGATATCCCAGTTTTGGCTATCTGACCAGTCACTGGTATTTCCTGTCCAATAGACAGGAGCAGCTTCTGCTCCTACAGACAACACAAAAGAGACAGCACAACTCAGATACTTCTTTTTCACAATTACTCTCACTCCAGACAAAAGAGACGACTATTGCTTGATAGTCATCAATCCGAAAAAAAATTACAGATAATTACTGCAACGACAGCTAAATCATAAATGAAAACATGTCTCATATAATCTGTAGCAATAATATTATAATCTCACACAATTGTTGGATTTAATTGCAGCAACATTTGACATTTTCACTTCTTAGTTATTAAGAACAGTTATAACTCCATTAGCTAACATGCTGTTTATTAAAACAGTAAAGCCCTTGATATCTCTGGGTCGCAACAAAGATTGCGGAGATGCTGGACATGACTGTTAAATTTCCGTCCTATTACTCCTGTGATATTTCGTAAAGTAGTCTATTTATGTGTAAAGCTGGCATGAACCAGATACAAAGCACTGTGGTAAAGTATCAAGCCAGTTTATTAATATCAGGATACAGGAATAATATAGCGATATTCAGTAAATCTGTTATGAGTTAAAAAACATTCCAAATCCCAATTACAGTTCCATCCGGTGAATAATTCCGACATACTTTTCATGTTAGCTGACAACGCTATATAGAAAGGGTTAACAAACATTCCCTCTGCATAAAAACAGGCTATTTTATTTGAGTGTAAGCAAAATTCAGCATTCTCCAGTCCAGCAATACCATCAGGTTGTTCTGCTAATCCAACAAAATATTTTATATCTACTTCTCTCTCGCTTCGCCATGAAGGTGAATATTGGGAAGTGGCATAATAATGCTCGGGTGTATATCCCAGATGTTGAAAGAATTTTTTCCTAAAACGCTTCCGCTGATTGAAGTGCGGTTTATCAAAATCAATAGCATCTACACTATAGTTAAAATATTGACCGTATAATCTGATACTGGCATTATCAATCATACTGATAGTTTTAATTTCACATGGAATCTTAAACACTTCGGCCTTTGCAATCGTGTTACTGACATTTAAAACTCCTTTTCTCCTGAAATCTTGGGGAGAAACCCCAAAAGTATTTTTAAAAGAACGTGAAAAGGCACTTATTGAATTAAACCTTAAAACCTCAGAAATATATCCAACACTGGCTCTGGTAAAACACAGAAATACGCCAGCCTTAAACATTCGTCGACCACGAACATATTTTGATAATGAATCACCGGTAGTATCTTTAAATATTTTTTGTAAGTAACTACTGCTATACCCGGATTTTTGACTAAGCAGTTCTATCGTTAACTCTTCGGAAAGGTGATCTTCGATCCACTGCAACAATGCATGCACATGTATTAAATAATTTACATTCATAATACCTCCCATCAGGCAATGAGGTGGCGTAATTATTAGTATAGCTCACTAATCCCCATTTTGATTTTCATTATATTGGTTCCCGATAACAGAGTTCATTAGCCCAGAAACAGATCTCTCAAGTTAGAAAACAAGGATGACAATGCAACCAAACATAGTAATTACATCCGGTTGCGTTCGCTGATTAATATTAATGATCAAGATAAATATAATGCATCCAGCTTGTCATACGCAAAAGCACCTTACGCAATACGGAAACATGCGAGAAATGTTCCGAATATGCAGCTACCTGCGCAGAAACACCGTCGGGTAACACATCAATATATTCATTATGTTCAAGTTCAATAGTTACCATCACCCCATCCATTGCCGGTGTAACGGTTAGTGCCTGTAGTGTGCCCTCGGCCTGGTAAGCCCCTCCCGGCACAACAGGAAGAATACTCATTAATTTCCCTTCAAACACTTTTCCTGGCAGGGCGTTAAACACGACTTCAGCTTCGTCACCAGGTTTTAGACGCAACAATGAGTTCTGACGAAACTGCGCTACAACCTGTCGTTTCTGTTCCGGGATGAAGACCATCACGGGACGAAGCGGTAATGAAGACGCATATGTGCCGGGCTGAATCAACAACTGAGTGACGTATCCATTTCCAGGGGCCCGGACGATTGTTTGTGCAAGACTATATTTCGCTTCAGCAAGTTGCGCTCTCAGACTAACAATCTGGGACTGTTCGCCATTTACCTTACTGTCCAGTTGACTCTGAATCTGAGCCTGTTCGGCAACAGAAGCTTTTACTACTGCATCCTGAGACAGATAACTTTGTCGGGCATTGTCTATATCTCTTTCAGAAAAGGGATTTACCTTAGCCTGGCTCCCCTTCACATAGCGTTGATAATCTTTATAAAGACGGTCGCGTTCAACTGAGACTCGTATGGTATTTTCCTGAGCTTCAGACAACTGGGCCTTTAGTACCTCAACATTATGGATGGCCGTGACTAAATCTGCCTGTAAACGCTCGACGCGAGACTGATATTTATCAGGCTCAATTTTAAAAAGTACTTCTCCTTTTTTAATTAGTTGATTTGGTTTGTCAATGACTTCAATTACCCTTCCCGTAACCTGAGGGATCACAGGAACAGAAATCACTGCTTTTTGGGCGGTAAATGTATAGGGATGGTTATAGTTCATTAATAAAATAAGCCCACTAACCAGCCCTATACCGCCAAGAGCAGCTGACGAAAGTGTCCACTGATTTACTGGTATCCTGAATAATTTAAAAACTGTCCATGCCAGTGCAATATAGGTCAGTATAATAAGCAAATCCACAATTAAATCTCCGGTGATTCTTTATCTATTTTGTTATGTGTTTTATTTACCAATGTCTCCAGATCTGCAATACGTTTTGTTAATGCGTCTATATCAGGATTTCTCTCAGACTGAGCGGCATTCGCCTGCATGCCCCACCCACGTTCTGGTTGATAGAGCGTGGCCCAGATCCACAAAAAAGGCCAGATGATATGCAGTGTAAACAAGCTAACCCAGCCAGCTGTATGGATCGCGTCAGCATGTGGATGATTACGTTTTTTTGCAATAATATAAGGAATATCATGAATCATGATGACCCCATAAAAAATTATCAGGAATACAAAAAACAGCATTCCTAAAGAGAAATAGTTCAGGAACATACACCCTCACTGAATTATATTTTAAAAATGTAATTAACTACATTATTTCAAATAAATGGATTCTCAGTTTATAGCTAAGGTACTTATGATGGCGCTACAATGAAATAAAATATCCAGGGCCGTAGCCCTGTTCTTATCTACAATAGAACCCAAAATTACAGGTTGAAAACAGCTGCATCGGAAGCCATTTTATCAATCACCGCTTTCAAATCATCAACTGTAAGTAACTGGTTACTGTTCGGAAGATCTTTACCCTGCCCCTTTCTCAGCACTTTAGCTACGGCATTTCCACTTTGTGAATCAATCAATTCACCTTCAAAGTAGAGTCTGGTTTCCTGAGTCCTGTATCCGCTAATTACCTGTGTTCCTGCCAGCACCATCGCTATCGGGATTACCTCATAAAACTGTAATCCCATATTACTGGTATCAACAGCAGTAATTGCCCCTCTGAAGATCAAGGTGCCAGGGCCTGGTTTATCAACCAGCATAAAGCGCTTTGCGGCGGCTGTTTTCATACTCTGATTAGTGTAATCCAGAATCCCCTGTAGAACAGCTTCACCTACCTGAGTTGATGAGCGAGGCTCAGGATAATAGACAACAGGTTCATAAATAATTTTGGAATAATTTTCCAGATGAGCATTAGAATCGATCCAGCGCATAACTGGCACACCGGTAGTAGAAACGGCTGGTTTCAAGGATGAATAATCCTTCAGGAACCCTGAATATTGCTCTGGTTTTACTCTGTCATTTGCACAACCAGTTAGTAATGATGTTACCACTATGATGGTAGCAACATATTTCATACTCATTATAACCTCCATGAAAATAATCCTGTGTTGTGTGCTTCCCGGTTCAGACTGATTGAACAAATAAAAGAAGAATAGAAAACAGGAATAAATAATAATATATAAAGTTACATAACATAATTACTCTTTTGGGATACAGACACACAGCCCCGAGCCTTTAAAATAACGTATCATATTGATTTAAATGAAATAAATTCATATATACAGATGTTTTCATACCACAAATTCCCATACAAAAAAGTTGAAAATGTAAAATCGAACTCTTCAACGCCAGGGAATATCTGATAGCTGGAGAATAATAACTCCCGATATCTCCTGGTAGCCATATCCCGGCTTAATGCCGGATAAATCAAATTCATCTACTCATCTTTTGACAGCGCATCCATTGCAGATGTGGCTGCACCAACGCCCGGCAGAGCCCCAGATCCGCTACCGATCAGTCGATTACGGCAGTATGTCTGGTAGCCAATGACCACCTGAGTCATCACGATATAAATCCATCTCCCGTCTCGTTTAGGCTATTATCGTTAGTATATATTGTATTCAGAATGACAACTTTCAGGATGAATATGAGTAAGTTACGCACTGCAATTATCGTGGATGATCATCCCCTCGCGCGTCTGGCTATCCGTGGAGTGCTGGAGAAACAGCGCATTACTGTAATTAACGAATATGAAGACGGGGCGACTGCGCTGGAAGCGTTAACAAAAACGGCTGCGGATATTGTTGTCGTGGATGTCGAGATCCCCGGAGTGAATGGCGTCGAACTGGTAGAAAAGCTCAGAGCACGGCAGTTCACCGGCGTGCTGATTGTCGTGTCCGCGAAAAACGATCGTTACTACAGCAAACGTTGCGCTCAGGTGGGCGCTAACGCTTTCATCAGTAAAAAACAGGATATGGAAAACATTCTGGCCGCCATTAATGCAGCGCAAAATGGTTATAGTTATTTTCCTTTTTTCCTTGAAGCCCCCTCAGTTGCGTTAACCGATGCACAACGCCTGGAATCCCTCTCGGCACAGGAGATGAAGGTGATGGGCTATATGCTTAATGGTCTTGATAATTCACAAATTGGCGATGCAATGCATATCAGCAGCAAAACGGTCAGCACCTATAAAACACGGTTAATGGAAAAGTTAGGCTGCAAATCATTAATTGAACTGCTCTCATTTGCCCACCAAAATAAGCTGACCTGATGATGAATAAATGGCTCATATTCGTGCTCATTGTTTTATCGATTACCGGGCGTGGCGTTCATGCCCAGGATGAGCTACCCGTTGAGCTGGAGTTGTCGGGCTACAATTACATTACGCCGGTTCCTGTTTATCTGAGTGAGGATGACAAGCGCTGGCTGAAGCAGAAAAAAACACTTAAGGTTGCGGTTTATCAACCAGAGCAATCGCCCCTCGTGCAGACCACGCTCACAGGACGTTACCGTGGGATGAATGCCGATTATCTTGCGCTGATTCAGCATTCGCTCAACACCCACATCAGCGTGACGGCCTGGAAAAATCAGGAATCGGCAATTCATGCGCTGAAAGCGGGCGAAGTCGATATGGTATTGACCGGTCTGGAGAGTCGCCCTTTCACCGAAGAAGGCATTCTGTCCTCGCAGCCGCTGGTACATTCCTGGCCAAATTTAGTGACGTCGTTAGCCAATGTCATGGTTCCCTTGCAGAGTGCGCAAAGCACCCGGGTCGCTACTGTGAATCACTATCCTGATGAGGGGTTTATTCAGCAGTCATTTCCTAACGCAGAGATCATTAATTACCCCACCTATCAGGAAGCACTCAGCTCCGTCGCGCATGGGCAAAACGCCTGGTTTGTTGGCGACTCACTGACAACCAGCACCTGGCTATCGCAGGAATTTAGCCTCGCGTTGACGACGGTGAAATACTGGCCTGAACCACAGAAAAAAAGCGCCTTTTTATTTTTGCCAACGCAGGAACGTCTGCTGACAATTGTGAATAACACGCTCAGCGCCATCGATGAAAACGTGCATGGGCAAATAGCCCAGTCAATGATCGATAAAGGCAATCTGTCCTTTCTGTTAGAGCCGCTTAACCTGACCAACCGAGAGAAACAGTGGCTAAAAAGTCATAACACACTGCGTGTCATCATTAACCCGTGGTTTGCGCCTTACACTATGGTCGACAGTAACCAGGAAACGCGGGGCGTGGTGGGGGATATCCTGAATCTGATCGGTCTGCAAACCGGTATGCAGTTTGAAACCATTGTCGTCAAATCGAACGAAGAAATGGTTTCTGAAATGAAGAAAAACAACTGGCATATTGTGCAGGCCGCAACCTACGATTTAAGCCGTGAAAACGCGATCTCCTTTACCCATCCCTTTATTACCACCCAATTCGTCACCGTTGTCAGAAAAGAGAATACGCAGGAGACCACGCTACGGGCGGGGATGAGTGTGGCGATCGGCGCCGACCACGCGTTACTGGCAAAGCTTAAAGCCCAACACCCCGGCATCCAATGGAAAGAGGTGGAAAACTCCAGCGTAGCCTTGAATCTCGTGGCGACGGGAAAGGTGGACGCGGCCATTTCAAATCAGCTGACGGCCCGCTATATGAGCGAGCATTATTATCCCGATCAGCTCGCCTGGCTCCCGATTCCCGGTGAAGCGCCGGCGGCAATCAGTTTTGCCGTTCCCCGTTCCGAACCGGAACTTCGGCAGATCCTGGACAAAGCCCTGGATGATATCCCGCAAAAAGAGATTTTCCAGATCGTCAGTAAATGGATACGCCTGCCGGACGTCAAAATTGATACCTGGGAGTTGTATAACAGACCGTTCTATCTGGTGGCGATACTGGCGACGTTGCTGGTGGTGAGCAGCTTGCTGTGGGCCGTTTACCTGTCGCGGAAAGTCCGCCAAAGGAAACGTTCTCAACGCTTACTGGAGGCGGAACGAAACAAGGCACAGCAAGCCAATGAAGAGAAGCGGGAATTTCTTTCCCATATGAGCCACGAGATCCGAACGCCGGTCAGTGCAATTATGGGATTTCTGGAACTCTTGCAGCTCTCCCCCGCTCGCTTCAGCCCTGAGGATAAAGCATCGGTGGATCAGGCTGCCCAGGCCTCGCGATCATTGTTAAAACTGATTGGCGAGATCCTCGATCTGGAAAAAATTGAATCAGGACTCTTAGACACCGTTCCGCAGTGGGTAAATGTTGATGCTCTGATAAAAGAAAAAATGACTCTGTTTAGCGCACTGGCGGCCCAAAAAGGGATCGACCTGCGTTATGACTCGCGGCTGGACCCGCAAGAGGCGATGCATCTGGACCCCCAGTTGCTGGGGCAGGTACTCACCAACCTCATTGGCAACGCGGTTAAATTTACGCAGCAAGGGTATGTCAGGATTTCGGCGACAAAGTCCAACGCGATGCTGGCGCTCTCGGTAAGTGACTCCGGTCCGGGTATTAGCACTGAAGAACAGAACCGTTTATTCACCGCCTTTAGTCAGGGGAAAGCGGGTAAGCATCATCGCGGTTCGGGCCTGGGATTAGCGATCAGCCGGGCATTGATGACGCAAATGGGGGGAACCATCGCGCTGCAAAGCGAAATAAACCGTGGAACCACCCTGACGCTGAACCTGCCCGTGCAAACCTCGCGTGATATCACGCCGGTATCTATTGACGCGCCCCCGCCCCCTCCCGTTATTCAGGGGACGCTGCGGGTATTAATCGTTGACGATCATCCCTCCAGTCGACTGCTCCTGAAACGCCAGCTTGCAACGTCAGGTATTGTTGCGGATGAAGCCGAAAACGGCGAAGAGGCCTTACGACACCTTCAGCAACAGCATTATGATTTGCTTATTACCGACCTCAATATGCCCGCAATGGACGGCATTGAACTTACCCGTCAGGTACGGAAATTTAATCGCGACCTCACCATCTGGGGGTTGACCGCCTCAGCGCAAGAACATGAACGCGAACGCTGTCTTGCGGCAGGCATGAATGCCTGTATTTTCAAGCCGATTACGTTATCGCAAATCTCGCACTTCCTTTCAGGAATGTGTGAGACAGCCAATACGATGTTTGATATCGAAATGCTGGGTATGCTGGCGCAAGGCAACCGGGCGCTCATGCTTACAGCGTTAAAAGATGCACAGCAGGAGAACCGCCGTGATTTAGTCTCCGCCCGACAAGCGGCGCATACTGAAGATTATCTGACCGTGAAGCGCCATATTCATCGCATTAACGGGACTGCCCAACTGCTGGGCGTTAAGGCATTGATGAAGGTAGCGCAGTCGCTGGAAGATAAACTACCTGACGCCATTTCCGCCGCAGACCTTGCCACAGACCTTGATCGCATCGACGCCTTACTTGATGAATTAGATCAGGCTATCGCAACATTCATTCCATAACCTTCCTACACGCGTAGGCGGCACCTGACAGAAAAATAAGGTGCCGCTGATGTTGTCCCGTTGTTAACCAGGTAAAATTAGCCTTGTTCTGACGGAATATATTTCGTTAATTAAACCTGGGATATTTCCTAAGAAAAATCCATTTTTACCGTCATTTCAAGTTTCAACTATCAAATGACATCAAACCATTAAACTACACCTATCAATAGTGATAGTGTTAAATTTCATTTTTATGGCACATAAATAGTTTTTTATTTCAATAAAGACGGCAATCACTGGATCGTTGTTCTTTTGAAAGGGAACAAATAGAAGAAACGATCGTTTTTATGATTATATTCGAAATCCATTATTTTTGTGGTGTCATCTGATTTTATTTTCTGTAAATTTCACAAAGAAACATGAGGTGAATTTCTGGCGTTAAATAACCAAAGAGGGCATGCCAAAAAGGGAAGTTTTATGGATTTGTCAAACTCCGTTTTTTCTGATGATTATTTTTTTATCGTCGGTATCAGTACGCTGTTAACATCGGAGTTGATTGATGAAAATTACTACATAGTAGATGTTGAGACAACAAACCTCCTGCAGGTTAAAGAGCATTTTTTTGCAGACAGGAAGATTATTGCGTTTATAAGCAATGATCTTGACTACTATGCATTAAAACATCTACGGAGTATTACGTTTGTTGATAAGCGAAGCCGACTTAATGAAATTCTGTCCTGCCTGTTTGTCAATGATTCCCGATATATTTATCGGGTGAAGTACACGCTTTCAATGCGAGAAAGCGAAGTGCTCTCATGTATGCAAAAAGGGCTTGATGCGAATGAGATTGGTAAACAATTAGGTATGACGGTTAAGACATTTTATGCCCACCGGCGCAGTTTGGTTTTTAAACTTCAGGTCGGCAATCGTATATCTTTGTACCGAACTATCGCACGAGTAGAAAGTTATAAGCAGGACACCTGCGAACACAGTATTTCGTTAATCAGACAATGTCATTCGTCAGATAAGTATTTCACTGGAGGGAATTAGCACATTATTAATTAACATTTAAAGTATCAGTATATTATTTCTTAAATATTAACTTAACTAACTGGATCTTATATGAAAAAGATTGCACTGATTTCCGCGATTTTATCGCTCTCTGTATTTCAGGCGGCAAATGCTGCTGACGGCGTAATTAGTTTTACTGGCAGCATCACCGGTACGGCCTGTGTGGTGGATACCTCTGCGATTGCGCAGCCTGTCAACCTGGGGACTGTCGCGACAACCGCATTCTCAGGCGGTAGCGGAGCAACGGCGGCAGCGAAGCGTTTTAATATTGTGCTGAAATCCTGCCCGGCCAGCATTTCCAACGCCAGTATTCGTTTTGATGGCATCACCGACACGATTAACCCTTCTATTTTAGCGCTGAGCAATGGGCAGACAGCGTCGAATGTTGGTGTCGCGATTTATGAGCAGGACAACTCAACGCTGATCCCCGTGGGTTCCGCATCCTCCAGCGTAGCGCTGGAAGAAGATGTTGATAACACACTGACTTACTTTGCCAAATATATGGCAACCGGCGCTGTTGGCGCGGGTACGGCAAACTCTTCAACCGCGTTTACCGTTATTTACCAGTAAAAGCAGGGCCCTTCGCGGCCCTGAGTAATTCACTCAGGATCTCTTCATGTTTCAGAAAATCTATAAAAAGATTGCCGTTGGTCTTTTGTTTATCTCCGCAACGGCAATAAGCGGTGTGGAAATAGGCGGCACCCGGCTTATTTATAACGGCAGTGGCAATCAGGCGGCAATCAGCGTTAACAATCCAGATAACAAGCCGTATTTAATTCAGTCATGGGTGAGCAAAAGTGAAAATGGCGACGACAGTGACAATGCATTCATCACCACGCCGCCTTTATTCAAATTAAATTCGCAGGCGCAGAATTCAGTACGCGTTATGTTATCAGGCGACATGCTCCCTACGGACAGAGAAAGTGTTTACTGGTTGAATATTAAAGCAATCCCTTCGTCATCACCGGATGCTAAAAATGAATTATTGATTGCGGTCAAAAGTAAAATGAAGCTGTTTTATCGTCCGGCAGGATTAAAAGGCGACCCTTCGCTTGCGTATCAGCAGCTAACGTTTTCAAGCGTGGGTGGAAAGTTAAGTGTGCATAACCCCTCGTCGTATAGCGTGTCGCTATACGACATCAAGGTGAATGGGAAACAACTAGCAAAACCTCCAATGGTTTTACCATTTCAAACGGTATCGCTACCTCAGTCGGCGGTAACGGGTGGTGAAGTATCGTGGCGTGCGATTAATGACTTCGGAGGCATTACGACTGAACATAAATTTAAAATGTAGGTTACAAAGCCATGTTTCATGTCAATGCAGTTTCGGGTTTTGCTAAATTAACTCGGTTATCCACACTTATTTATCTGTGTACGCATACTCCTGCTGTACTGGCTAGCGATTATTTCTCTCCAGATTTTATTGAAACCCGTGGAAATATCCCGCGTGATATTGATATTTCTCGTTTTAATGAAGCTGACGGGCAGGTGCCTGGCGTCTATCACGTTGATGTCTATGTAAATGGAAATTATCTGGCATCACAGGATATTTCATTTATTGACAGTAAGAGTGGGTTAATACCGGTGTTGACTCGTGCAGATCTGGTGCAATGGGGCGTTAAGCGCAATGCACAACCTGAATGGATGCACATGGCAGATACCGCGAACGTTGAACACCTCAGCAAACTGCTTCCCGGCAGCCAGCTTATTTTCCAGTTTGACGGGATGCGCCTGGATCTCTCCGTACCGCAGGAGTATCTACAGCGCGATCCCCGGGGGTCGGTATCGCCTGAGCGGTGGGATGACGGACTGAATATGCTGTTCCTGAACTACAACTTCTCAGGCGCTAACACGCATGGCAGCGACAAGTCGAGTAACGACAGCTATTTGAACCTGCGTAGCGGTATTAACGTTGGGCCCTGGCGATTGCGTCATTACGCCACTTATAACAACAACGATGGCGCTGGTCACTGGAACACCCTTGGCACATCGCTGGAGCGTGACATTAAGGCTCTGAAAAGTCAGTTCAGCATAGGCGATGGTTATACGCAGGCCGGTGTGTTCGACAGCGTGAATTTTCGCGGCGCGCAGCTTTATTCAGATGACAGCATGATGCCGGAAAGCGTCCGTGGTTTTGCTCCCGTGGTACGCGGTATTGCACAGACCAACGCGCAGGTCACCATTCGTCAGGGTGGCAACGTTATCTGGCAATCTTATGTGCCGCCAGGCCCGTTCGCGATTGACGATCTGTACCCGACCACCGCCAGCGGCGATCTGGAAGTGGCGGTACGTGAGGCGGATGGATCGGTGCATCAGTTTATTCAGCCATTTTCCGCGGTGCCGGTGATGCAACGCGAAGGTCAGTTCAAATATGCGCTGGCAGCAGGGAAATATCGCGCGGCAAACAGCAAAGATAAAGAGCCGGAATTTCTACAGGGCACGCTGAGCTACGGTTTACCCTGGGATAGCACGATATATGGCGGCACGCTGGCATCCGCAGATTACTGGGCCGGAGCACTGGGGATCGGAAAAGGGTTCGGTGAATTCGGCTCGCTCTCTTTTGACGCCACTTTCGCCCGTACGCAAATGCCCGGTAAGACAGAAGAAGGCGTGTCGCTACGCGCGCAATACGCCAAAGACTTTGCTTCGACAGGCACCTCATTCAGTTTGATGGGCTATCGCTATTCCTCATCAGGTTTTCGTGATTTCCAGGAAGCGAACGGGGACGTGAATACCTTTCGAATGGGGAGCGACACAATACGTGAAGGCAACAACTGGCGCTATGAACGGAACAAACGCAGCAAGGCGCAGGTGACGCTGAGCCAGCGACTTGACGACTGGGGAAATATAAACCTCTCCGCCTGGCAACAGGATTACTGGGGCGGCGACACCGAGCGCAGCGTTAACGTGGGTTACAACACCAGCATAAACAATATCAACTACGGCCTGAACTACAGCTATTCACGCGGCCCCTGGCACAATGAAAACGATCATATCGTCTCTCTGACGATGCAGATTCCGCTCTCACGTTTCCTGCCAGACAGCTGGATGACGGTATCCGGGAACAGCAACAAAAAAGGCGATACGACTTCGCAGGTGGGGTTATCCGGTTCAGCGCTGGAAGATAAAAACCTGAGCTGGAACGTACAGCAGGGCTACAACAGCAAAGGCTCGGATGCGATGGGAAGCGCTTCCGTCAATTACAAAGGCCGTCATGGCGAGTATCAGCTTGGTTACAACTACTCTCGCGATAACCGCCAGATGTCGGTTGGGGCGATGGGCGGCATTGTGGTTCACCCTTACGGCGTCTCGGCCACGCAGCCTCTTGGCGAAACTATGGCACTGGTGAAAGCGGACAACGCGGCGGATGTAAAAGTGGCGAATAACAGCGGGATTTACACCGACAGCAGAGGTTTTGCCGTGGTGCCGTATGTCACGCCGTATCGGCAGAACAGTCTGTCATTGGATACCGCATCGCTGAACCCGCATACCGATGTGCTGAATGACACCTACACCGTTGTACCGACCAAAGGCGCGCTGGCGCTGGCTGATTATCCTACCGTCACCGGTTATAAGGTCATGCTTCAGTTCACCGGGAAAGAGATTCCGTTTGGCGCGACGACCCGTATTAAAAATCACGACAACATTCCAGAAGGAATGGTTGACGATCGCAAACGCGTCTGGCTCAACGGCGTACCGGAAAACGGGACTGTGATCGTTAACTGGGCCGAGGGAAGTTGTCAGGCAACGTATCAGATAACGCAGATCGCTGACAAACCGCAAACAGTCATCGCGCAATGCCACTGATCTGGAGAGAAAGAAAAATGTATCGAATTTTAATCAGCTTAATTTTTACCTCGCTGGGATTATTTTCACACACCGCCCTGGCGTGGAACTGCACTACGGTTACGTCAACAACAACGATCTCACCGCAGAATGTAACTATCTCGCGGGATCTCCCTGTAGGCTCAATAATAGGAACACAGGTTATTACACCGACAATTAATGCCTTTAACTGTTGGGACTCCGCTGAGGGCGTTATATCCAGGCAGATTTTTGGTATCAGAGCCATCGGCACATTCGATTCGTCACTCAACGGGCGTCAGATATATAAAACGAACATTAGCGGCGTGGGGTATTCCCTGTCCGCCGCAACGACAAAATGTGCCGCAGGCATCGTGACCGTTACGGGAAGCAATACCATACGGGGAGACATAAATACCGCTAAGCTCTGTGAAAATATGGCGGGGATGGTGAACAGCAATTTGGATGGCGTGGTTATCGTGACGTTTTATAAGACGGCAGCCGAAACCGGGTCTGGAACCATAACGGCAAGAACCGTGGGATCGCTGGTTATGTTAAATAACGCGCTGCTGTGGCATTCACCCGAATCTTCCGTCAATATCAACGCGTTCACGGTTACCACGCCAGCCTGTAATCTACAAACGACGTTTATCCCCGTGAATATGCAGGACGTGGATAAACAAGCCTTTAATGGCAAAGGCACCACGCCGGGAGACGCACACACGCAGTCTTTCGATCTGCCGATGGTTTGTAACGCCGGAACAAAGGTCAGCGTTAAGATGGAAGGCGATATTTTTGATGCGAGCAAAGGCGTGCTGAAAACCATTGGCGGAAATAATGCCGCCACGGGCGTGGGAATCCAATTACTTTATAACAATCAGCCGATGGCGCTGGGTTCTGACGTCGCCGTTGGCACTTCATCCTCCGGCGGCGGATTCACGGTACCGCTGAAAGCGCGTTATTACCAGACCGGAGACACCATCACGACCGGTGCAGCGAATGGCGTTTTGTCATTTACCATGACATACCAATAAGACAGTGAGGGGGCGGCAAGACCGAAGCTGAACCACGTCCCCCCGCCATTTATTTTACCGGTTTTCCGTGGCGGTCGCCGGATTACGCAATTGCCCTATCAGCCGCTGCATGTTGTCCTCACAGGAAATCCCGTCAGGCCGGTTTGCAATACTGGCGATCAGACTCAGCAACTCGCTCTTGCTCTCTTCAAGCTGCTTCTGCATGAGTTCGATCTCCGCGATACGCCTCTCCAGGGATTGTATCAACCCCTCGTGATCCCACTTTTTCTGCTCCTGCGGTAAAAAGCAGCGGATCTGCCCAAGTGAAAAACCGGCACGCTGAGCGTTATCAATAATCTTCAGCAGATTCGCCACCTCCGCCGAATAATTACGATACCCGTTGCTCTGACGCTGAGGAGGACTGATCAGCCCTTCTGCTTCGTAAAACCGAATACGGGAGGGCGTAAGCCCCGTTACTTTTGCCAGTTCACCAATCTTCATACCGTTTACAGACCTCTCTTGACCTTAAAGTTAACTTTAAACTTATACTCTCTAAACGGTCAACAGAAGATCGTTGCCGGACGCGCGCGCAGACCCTGACGTTTCTCCTTTTTCCGGGAGCCAACGACCTGGCGCTACGCGCAAGACAAGTCTCTCCCTTTAACAACTTACTGAACCGGAGAAACGATATGGGTTACGTAACAACCAGCGATGGCGTTGATATTTTCTATAAGGACTGGGGACCGAAAGAGGGAAAAGTGATCTTCTTCCACCACGGCTGGCCGCTCTCCAGCGACGACTGGGATGCTCAAATGCTGTTTTTCGTGGACAAGGGGTTCAGGGTCGTCGCGCACGACAGGCGTGGTCATGGACGTTCCAGCCAGGTGTGGGACGGTCATGACATGGATCATTATGCCGATGACGTTGCCGCAGTCGTTAAGCATTTAGGCGTCCAGGGCGCAATGCACGTCGGGCATTCAACCGGCGGTGGCGAGGTCGTGCGCTATATCGTGCGTCACGGCGAAGATAACGTCTCCAGGGCCGTGCTGATCAGCGCAGTTCCGCCATTGATGGTAAAAACCGACAGCAATCCGCAGGGTACGCCCCGGTCGGTGTTTGACGACTTCCAGGCACAGCTGGCCGCCAGTCGGGCGCAGTTCTATTACGATATCCCTGCGGGTCCCTTCTATGGCTACAACCGTCCGGGTTCCAGTCCGTCTGAGGCGGTCATCTGGAACTGGTGGCGTCAGGGAATGATGGGGGGAGCCAAAGCGCACTACGACGGTATCGTCGCGTTCTCGCAGACGGATTTCACGGAAGATCTCAAGCGCATCACTATCCCGGTTCTGGTTATCCACGGCGATGACGATCAGGTCGTTCCCTACCATGATTCCGGCGTACTTTCAGCCGGGCTGCTCAAAAACGGTACGCTGAATACGTACAAGGGAGCCCCGCACGGCATCCCCACCACGCATGCAGATCGGGTTAACGCCGACCTGCTGGCCTTTGTGAATAGCTGATATACCAACCACGACGGATGGGCTGGCAAGTCAATTAGCAAAAAAAGGAGTCGCGGGCGGCTGCATTCCAGTTTAAAACATACGAACCTATGTTGAGGAGTCTGACCATGCTGGATCACCGCCCGAACTCACAGGATGATCGCCTGCGGCAGGACACCGCATCGTTGCGTCACGAAATTACCGCAAAAGTCAGAACATATACCGAACATCAGGAGCGGGTCGTCTGCCCGTTCCCCGGTCTGAGCGTAGCTGAACTCCACGGCCCAATGCCGCCGCTTTCTTATATTTACCAGCCCAGCGTGTCGCTGATCCTCCAGGGAGAAAAGCGCGTCACGTTAGGCGATACGGCCTATGTGTACAACGAATCCCGTTTTCTTCTGACGGCGGTCAATCTGCCAACCGTCGCCGAAGTGATGCAGGCCAGCACCGAGCGTCCTTTTATATCGCTGTTGCTGGAACTGGATTTATCTGTTGCGCGCGAAGTATTGGTTGATATGGAACAGCACGGCAATGACGTGGGATTCGCAGGCGAAGGACTTTCGCTCAGCCATGCCGACCGCTTTTTGTTTGACGCCATACTGCGCTACATCACGCTCGCAGAACACCCGCAGGATAAAGGGTATATCGGCAACCTGATTCATCGGGAAATTCTGTATCGCATTTTAACCAGCCCGGCAGGTATGACGCTGCGGGAAACCGTACTGACGGGATCGAGCAGCCAGAGGATATCTTCCGCAATCAACTGGTTACGCACGCACTATTCCCAACCGTTAAAAATGGAGGATCTGGCCGGGATTGCAGGAATGGGCGTTTCGACGCTGCATCACCACTTTCGTCGCATGACCAACATGAGCCCGTTGCAGTATCAGAAGCAATTACGGCTCCATGAAGCCAGACGCCTGTTGTTGTCAGATAATGTGGATGCCTCGACAGCGGCCATCAGAGTGGGTTATGAAAGCGTCAGTCAGTTTCACAGGGAGTACAAACGCCTGTTCGGCATCACGCCAATCGGCGATAAAGTGCAGTCGCTGAAAGGCGCAGAACGCGTCCGGGAAGCGGGAACGCTGACCGGGATACCGCGCTGATACACGCATATCGGACCGCAAAACAGCCGATCCGATATGCGTTGCTTACCGTCAGTTCGACAGTGAAGCCATATCAATCACAAAGCGGTATTTCACATCACCCCGCTCCATACGCTCAAAAGCCTGGTTAATCTGCTGGATATCGATGATCTCACACTCCGGGTACACACCTTTGCGGGCGCAGAAATCCAGCATCTCCTGCGTTTGTGCAATCCCGCCAGACGGTGAACCCGTGATGCGACGACGCCCCAGAATCAGCGGCAAGGTACTGAACCCTTCCATATTCCCCAGATTACCGACAATAACCAGCGCCCCTTCCACATCAAGTAGCTGAACGTAGGGTGAAACATCATGGCGCGTCGGGATGGTGTCAATAATCACATCAAAAGAGGACGCCGCGTTATTCATCGCCTCTGCGGAAGTCGAGAGCAGAACGTGTTCGGCGCCCAGCTCATGCGCCTCTTTCGCTTTTGACTCACTGCGGGTGATAACCGTCACCTCTGCGCCCAAAGCGGCCGCCAGACGAACCGCAAGGTGCCCCAGGCCACCGATGCCAATCACCCCTACGCGCGAGCCGGGGCCAACGTTCCAGGTCCGCAGCGGCGAGTAAACGGTGATGCCCGCGCAGAGCAACGGCGCCGCTCTGGCCGGATCAAGGCCTTCCGGCAGATTCAGGACAAACTCCTCGCGAACCACGATATGTTTCGAGTAACCGCCGTAAGTGACGTCTCCTGAGATGCGGTCACGCCCGTTATAGGTCACCGTCGGAAACTCACGGCACATTTGCTCTTCGTGCCTGCGGCACTGATCGCACTCCTGACAGCTATCGACAAGGGTTCCGACCGCCACCTGTTGCCCGACCTGATAACGCGTCACTTTACTGCCGACATCAATCACCCGGCCAATAATTTCGTGTCCGGGAATACAGGGGTAAATCGTCGCGCCCCACTCTTTCCAGTCGTCACGGGTTTGATGCAGATCGCTGTGACAGACGCCTGACCACAGGATCTCGATCGCCACATCATTGGCACGCAATGCGCGTCGTTCAAACGTAAAAGGGGCCAGTGGCGTAGTCGCGTTTAATGCAGCATAACCGATGGTTTTCATAGCAGCTCCAGTTGTTTGTTTTCCACCTGAAACTGTAGCGGCTTGATGAATGGCAGAGTGAGCCTAATCCTGCCGGATGATTGCCTGATACTCCCGACAGAACGTCTGTCACGAATCTCCGGGCATTGAATGGCCAGGGCGGACGCTGGCGCATCACGCCCAAGGCTCTTTTTCAGAAGAGGCTATTCCCCTTTTTCCACAATTAACGGCTCGATATCGCTTTCTTTTTTGATAACCAGCGAATCATCGCCACGCAGACACGTACCGCCATAGTTGCCGCCAACGGTGAAAGTGCAGACCTGAATATACTTCCCGGCCACGTTTGGCAGACACCACAACTGCTGATAAATGTTTTTCTGCGCGGCAAATTTCCCACTGGTTTTATCGAGTAACTCTTCCTGATGGCTCACCAGATCGATATTGCTGCCGCAGCGCCCGGCGATCGGTTTCACCGCATAACCGGTGCGCGCCAGTTCGTCATTAACCGTGAAATCGGTATCCAGCAAATAGCGGTGATGCGGGAAGAGCGACCACAGGATAGGCAAAATAGCCTTATTGCCGGGGATCACCGTCCACAGCGGTTCAAACACCAGCACTTCCGGTCGCAATAGCACATCAATCAACCGCACTTCATTTTCAGGATGGCCGGTACGAATCGGCACGGCGGCGTATTCCGTCTCGCTGACTTCACGCACCTGTTCAATTGCGGTTTCCCACGCCCAGGTTTTCCAGACGCAGTTCACCAGGCGGCCATCGCCGTCAATCAGCTGACCGGCATCGTCCCAACGCAGCGCATCCAGTCCCCGGAGAATTTTGCTTTCAAACCCGGCCTGGCGCAGCGCCTGCTGCATAAACTGGGCGTGATAGTTCTCCTCAATGTCCTTATCCTGCATGATGTGGACGAAAGGACGCGCGAGGCTGTGTTTCCATGCACCCGCCAGTTCGTTGATCAACCCTTCCGCCGGATTATGCCCCTTCCCGGTGTAGCCCTTTTCGGCCCAGCGTTCGAGGATCAGCCCCGCTTCGGTATGGCATGATGCGGAATCGGCGTTGTACTCGTACACCTTCAGGCCGCGTTCATCCATACAGAAATCCATACGACCGGTGATCATATGGTGGCGACGACGCTGCCAGGAGAGGCGCAAACGCGGCCAGAGGATTTTCGGAATGTCGAACAGCGCCAGCAGGTTATCGTCTTTCAGCACCTTGTCGGTGGCATGCAGGTACATCAGATGCAGCTCGTTGGTGGCTTTAATCAGCTCCTGCTCGGCGCTTTCCGTAATGGTGAAATACTGATGCGGGTCCTGATTAATCACATGCCCGTTCGCCAGCACATAGGCTTTTTGCAGCGGGTCCCGCTCATCCAGCCATTTGCCGTCAAACTGCCCTTTCTCTTCCAGCCGCGCGCCGCGAATCTTCAGTGAATCGTTGGCGATGTCTGGTTGAGGCAGGCTGTACTGCGTGTCCTCGGTCTGAATCATCCAGCCGAGGATCGTGGTGTCGTCAAAGGTATCGCGCAGGGTATAGCAGCCGTTTTCCACCACCATATCCAGCTCGCGGGTCCACTGTTGCCCTGGAGGCAGCGGCGTGTGGATCACATTCTGTTCGGCGATACGGATCTTGTTGTCCAGCAACTGGGTAATGATCGCCACATGGCCGGTATCTTTAAACTCGCCGCCGTTTTGCCAGATAAGCAGCGCGCCAGCGACCGGCGCACGGGGCGAACCATTGGGAAACGCCTGTAACGGCAGGATGTTGTCGTTCACCACTTCGCGCAGGAAACGCAGCGAGAAGATCTCCCACGCCATGCCGACATCCGTGAACACAACCCCATAATTGAGAAAGAGAAAGCGGCGGGCGAACTCAACGCACTGCCATTTATGGCCCATATACTCGTTGCCGATGTAGCTGCGAAACGCGGCATCATCGCTGTATTCCCGTGGGTCGAGGGAGCTGTAATCTGAAGAGTAGATTGCTACGCCACCGGGGGCGTAGCCCAATAATGTCCCGAATGGGGCATCCTGACGGGTCGTTCCTTTGCTCATGCACCTTACCTCAAAACAATACAGCCTGAGCAGTATGGCGTGAATTTTTCGCTCTGCTTGCCTGCTCAATAACACTAACCGGACAGAGGTCGATTCATCATACACCTCTACCCGGCCAGACGGCGCACAGAGACAAAAAATTCATAGCGGGAACGATGTTATGTTTTATTGATAACCACCGGCACGCTCTTATAGGCTGGCGTCAGGCTTTCGCTATCGACCGCATCCAGAGACAACAGCACATTCGCTTCCGGTAGATAGGCGCCAATCGATCCTGCCGCCATGTTGTAGATCACGACCGTCAGCCCGCACATCGCGCGATCCTCACAGGGGCGGCCATGATCGTCCAGCGCCTGAATGGTCACCACATCGCCCTGCGCCAGCCCGCGCGCCCTGGCTTCCGCCGCATTTAAAAACGCGACGTCACGGCGGCCGGTAATGCCGCGATAACGGTCATTCAGGCCATAAATGGTGGTGTTGTACTGATCGTGGCTGCGCAGCGTTGCCAGCACCAGCGCATCAGCGGGTTGCTGCTGACGCTCAACGGCGCGCTGCTGGCTAACGACAAAGTTGGCTTTGCCATTCCCGGTATGCCACTCACGGCGCGAGGCAGGCGTGTCCATGCGAAATCCGCCCGGCGCGGCAATGCGGGCATTGTAGTCATGAAACGCCGGAATAACGGCTTCAATGGCGTCGCGGATCAGAGCATAGTTTCCCACCATCTCTTCCCAGTTCACCGGCGAGCGCGCAAGCGTGGCGCGTGCCATTCCCGCCACAATCGCAGGTTCCGATTTCAACCACGGCGAAGCCGGTTTCAGAGAGCCGCAGGAGGCGTGCACCATCGACATCGAATCCTCGACGGTGACGGACTGAATCCCCGTCGCCTGAAGGTCGCGCTCCGTTCTGCCCAACGCGGGCAGCAGATAGTTATGTTTCGCCAGCAGCAGGTGCGAGCGGTTCAGTTTGGTTGCCACATGCACCTGCATATCCAGCTTTTGCATCGCCGCAAACGTCCGCTGCGGCTGCGGCATCGCCACGGCCAGATTGCCGCCCATGCAGATTAACGCCTTAGCCTCGCCCCGCTCTATCGCCCGAATGCTCTCCACGCTGGCGCGGCCATGTTGACGAGGAACGGTAATGGCAAAACGCGCTTCAAGGCGTTGCAGGAAGGCGTCTGACACCGCTTCGTTAATCCCTACCGAACGGTCGCCCTGCACATTGGAATGCCCACGCAACGGGCAGATACCCGCGCCCGGCTTTCCGATATTGCCTTTCAGCAACAGCAGGTTAACCAGCTGCTGCACATTCCCGGTGCCGTTTTTATGCTGGGTGATCCCCAGGCCGTAGCAAATGATGGTGGCGCGCGATTTATTGTAGCTGTGCGCTAAATCTTCCATCTGGCTGCGCGTCAGACCTGAATCTGCTTCCAGTTCCGCCCAGTTGCACTGGCGCAGGTCATCATACAGCGCCTGATAACCGGCGGTATGCGCAGCAATAAACTCATGATCGAGGCAAGGCTGCTGGTTTAGCAGCACCCGCGCCTCATCCATTTCAATCAGCGCCTTCATCATGCCTTTGAGCAACGACGCATCGCCGCCCATTTTCACCTGGTAGTAGCTGCTGCTGAGTTCGGTCGCCTGGCCGGTGAGCATCTCTTTAGGGCTTTGCGGGAAGCTAAAGCGTTCAAGTCCTCGCTCCGCCAGCGGATTGATGGCGATAATTTTGGCGCCGCGCTTTGCCACATCGCGCAGCGTGGTCAGCATACGAGGATGGTTGGTTCCCGGATTATGCCCGATGCAAATCACCAGATCGCAGTGGTCAAAATCCGCCAGTTCAACGGTGCCTTTCCCCAGACCAATAGCGCGCGTCAGCCCTGCGCTGGTCGGGCCGTGGCACATATTGGAACAGTCCGGGAAGTTGTTGCTGCCGTATTCGCGGGCAAACAGCTGATACAGGAACGCCGCTTCATTCGAGGTTCTACCGGAGGTATAAAACTCTACCTGTTCCGGGGAATCGTAGCTGCGCAGGCGTTCGCCGATTTCCTGAAACGCGATGTCCCATTCCACGGCTTGCCAGGTATCGGTTACGGCATCATATTTCATCGGGTGCGTCAGGCGGCCAATATTTTCCAGCTCGTAATCACTGTACTGCCATAAGGTGGACACCGGATGACGACGGAAAAACGCCGGTGAGGCTTTCTTGCTGGTGGTTTCCCAGGAGACCGCTTTGACGCCATTCTCACAAAGTTCCATCGGCGCCCGATGGCCAGGGTCAGGCCATGCGCAGCCAGGGCAGTCAAAGCCTTTGACCTGATTCATTTTGAACATCGCGATAATATCGCGCGTGACGGCCTTTTGGGAAAACACCGACGCAGAGACCGCTTTCACAGCTCCCCAGCCGCCCGCCGGGCCCTGATAACCGCTTACTCCTGGAACACCATTTTTCATTGTTACTGCTTATTCACTGCCAATTTTTAATGGCGAGTACGGTAACAATTTCCGTCTGATATTGATTTCCTCTTGATGGAGTACAGGCGGGCTACAATTAACGAGTTATATTGTGTTCCCCTTCCAGCGAAAAAACCGGCGCTTAATGTCCCAATCTGTTAAACCGCATGGCCTCCGACTGCTACACTGCTTCAACACACCAACCCAGAAGGCAGGTCAACATGTCAGAGAATACTTATCAACCCGCGAAAGTATGGACGTGGGATAAATCCGCAGGCGGCGGCGCATTCGCCAATATCAACCGTCCCGTTTCTGGCCCGACTCACGACAAGACGTTGCCCGTCGGCAAGCATCCGCTACAGCTCTACTCCCTGGGAACGCCAAACGGCCAGAAAGTGACCATCATGCTGGAGGAGTTGCTGGCGCAGGGCGTGACGGGCGCAGAGTATGACGCCTGGCTGATTCGCATTGGCGACGGCGATCAGTTCTCCAGCGGTTTTGTCGATGTGAACCCAAACTCAAAAATCCCGGCGCTGCGCGACCACTCGCAAAACCCGCCGCTGCGTGTCTTTGAGTCCGGCGCAATCCTGCTCTACCTGGCGGAAAAATTTGGTTATTTCCTGCCGCAGGATCTCGCTAAACGTACCGAAACCCTGAACTGGTTATTCTGGCTCCAGGGGGCGGCGCCGTTCCTCGGCGGCGGCTTTGGTCACTTCTACAACTACGCGCCGGTGAAAATAGAGTACGCGATCAACCGTTTTACGATGGAAGCCAAGCGTCTGCTGGACGTGCTGGATAAGCAGCTGGCGCGTCATCCGTATGTGGCGGGCGATGAATACACCATTGCCGATATGGCTGTCTGGCCGTGGTTTGGCAGTGTCGTGCTCGGCAACGTGTATGACGCCGCAGAATTTCTGGATGCGGGAAGTTATAAGCACATACAGCGCTGGGCGAAAGAGATTGCGGAACGTCCGGCGGTCAAACGCGGGCGCATTGTGAACCGCACCAACGGGCCGCTCAACGAGCAGCTTCATGAGCGTCACGACGCCAGCGACTTCGACACACAAACCGAAGATAAGCGTCAGAGCTAAACCGTGATGCCGGATGAGATTTTAATGTCGCCATCAGGCGTTATATTGACTGATGGCGCTTCGCTTATCAGGCCCACGGGTTTGTAATAGTCGGCGTTTAATTAAACCCATGTTGCATGAGAATCAGTCCTGCCGGAGTGGAAAGCAGAAATTCGGCAAGCGGTTTTCCGCGCGCCGTCAGACAGGCAAACGCGTACTCAGCGATCGGATTATACGGTTCAGGAATATCAACCACGCGCAGGGTACTGATTTGCCGCAGTCTGGGGGCATAGCTGGCATAACCAATAAAAACATCCGTGTGATCGTGGTCGATTAACCATTGCGCCGCCAGCGCTCCGGCGGGAAGCAGCAAAGAATCCCGGCCGCCGACCAGCGCCACAGCACGCGAGCGGATCGCCTCGCCGACGGCTCCCATTCGCGAAAAAAGCTGTTGCGTGTAATCACCGGAAGGATCGCAGCCCGGCGTTGATGTGCCAATTCGCAGATCCTCGCGCATCAGCAACGACCGCCAGTCGTCGCCCTCCCGCATAACGTCAGCACGCACGGTCAGGCAGAGGCGATTCAGCGCAAAGGACGAAACCGACAGCGCCCGCCCGCTCGCCAGCAGCGCCTGCGGATGCGCCACATTAGCCGAGGCGAAAAAGTCGCACGGCTCACCGGCTTCAATCCGTTCACGCAGCAATCCCGCCGGGCCGAAATCACAGCGGATCGTCTCTGCCTGAAAACAGGCCATTAGCGGTTGCCAGACGGCACGCAGACTGCCTGCGGCAAGGATTTTCATCAGTCAACGCCCTGATAGTCAGTGCGATAAAAACGCTGATACCAGTCATTCGCGACCTTGCGCATATCAATATCCTGGAATTTCTGCGGATAGAGTTTTTTCGCCATCCACAGCTCGCCAATGCCCATCGCTTCCGGCATCGGATAGCCCCAGGCCTTCGCGTAGTCCGGCATCAGATAGACGCGATGATTTTTCACCGCATCAATCACCTGCCACTGCGGGCTTTGCAGGATCTCATCCACCACTTTCGGATAGCGATCCTGAACAAAAATCACCTGCGGATTCCAGGCGATAACCTGCTCCATTGCGACCTGCTTAAAGCCTTTGATGGTCGATGCCGCCACGTTCAACGCCCCCGCGTGCGCCATCATCAGGCCAGTATATTTACCGGAGCCGTAGGTGGTCAGTTCCGGGTTCGCCATATAGGCGCGAACGCGTTGATCTTCCGGGATGTCTTTCAGGCGATCGCTCACCATCTTGCGCCCCTTATCCGTTGCGGCAATCAGCGCTTTTGCTTCGTCAGGTTTATTGACGATATCGCCAATCAGCGTGATCCCTTCACGCAGCCCTTGATCGTAAGCCTGCTCTTCATCCGTCATTGTCGGGTTCATTTTAGCCTGTTCGCCCGCCGCATCATGGCGCAGAGAAATCGCCACCACCGAAATGCCCAGGCTGCTGATTTTGTCGATCATTTCCTGCGGCGCATAGTTAGTGACAAACACCACCTGCGGATGCAGCGCGACCAGTTTTTCCGCATCAACGTGGGTTAAATCACCCAACGCGGCTTTCGTTGTCAGCTCCGGCGCCAGGCGGGCATAACCGTCGCCAAGCTGTTGTTTCCAGTTCGCCATCACGCCAACAATTTTGTCGGTGGCGTTCATCTGCACCAGCAAATTCAGCGTCTGATGCTGGAGTACCACCACGCGATCCACCGTATCCGGGACGGTAACCTGGCGACCAATCTGATCGGTAAACGTACGCTCGGCCTGAGCCATAAACGGCAGGGAAAAAAGCAACGCCAGCAGGGAGAGCTGGCGTAAGGATTTAAACATGGGAGATGTCCTCACAATCGATATATATATTAGTATACAACGATTGCAAGGCCGCTTGATAGATTGCCTTCAGGGATTATCAGGCGCTGGTAACGTCATACTCCATTCGGCGTAGCGCGTCTAATGTGGCTTTGGCTTCCTCTTCATCAATGATGCTCATGGCAAATCCCACATGCACCAGCACCCACTGCCCCACCAGCGTTGCAGGGCTGTCTTCGCAGATCAGGGCAATATTCACATCACGCTTGATGCCGCACACTTCAACCTGCGCAAGCTGGTGAATATCTTCACCAACGGACAGAACCTGCCCCGGGACTCCAATACACATAGTTAACCACCTGGACGTTATTCCACTTCAATACTTTTCACTTTCAGCGAGTCGCCGGTATCCACCCGCAGACGATCGCCCTGACAGTGTGGGCACTGCGCGTCATGCTGCGTGATTTCAACCGCCTGGCTGCAATCCCAGCACCACGCCTGAGCGGGTTTATAGTCGATGTGCAACGTACACCCCTGCGCGAGCGTACCCTGGCAAACGATATCAAAGCTGAAGCGCACGGCGCTCTCTTCAACGCACGAGAGCGCGCCAATTTCCAGCCATACGCCAGTGACTCGCGTCACGCCATGCTGTTCCGCCTGCTGCTGGATAATCTCAACCGCGCTCTGGCACAGGGACAGCTCATGCATGCTCGCCGCTCCGGCGTCCAAACAGCAACGCACGACGCCCTGCCAGCTGCGGCGCATCGGGATCGCTGACCGGCAGCGACAGCAGCATCCGCGCGCAGTCGTCCGCCAGACGCATCCCCTCTTGTGCCGACATACCGTGGTTGAGCGGCGACATCAGCGAGCAGGAGAGGTATTGCGAAACCCCGTCCAGTTCACCAACGGTAAAGGTCATCGCGCCATACGGCAGACGCAATCCGAGTTTTTCACTGACTTTGCGTACCGGCCAGAGCTGATCGGGGCCGGGGAAAATCAGCGCGCTCAGCATCCACGGCGCGATCACGCTGCCCGTCCACTGCCCTTCAAACAGGGTGAAGTCAGAGACATACACCGGCATATTCGGGTGCAAAAACGAGAGATCGTGCATTGAGCGTCGGGCAATCTCTTCAAACGCCGCCTGAACCTGCATTCTCGGGGAGGACGGGAACCCTGAAATCTCCTCAGACATGCGCAGCCTCCCGTGGAATAGCCTCAACGCCTGACTCGCGCAGCGCGGCAAGAACCTGCGCCAGAGCAGGTTCAATCATCGCTTCAACCGTTGGCGTCAGGCCGATATGCGGCTCCAGCGATTCCGGGATCACGCCGATCAGCGTCAGCTTTTTCGGAAACTCGCCAGTGAAGCGCAGGGCCGACAGAACGTCGGCCAGACCAAGCTGATGCGGTGAGATTTTGTTGGTGAACAGCGCAGGCACCTCATCATCACGCAGGATCATAAGGGTTCCCGGCGTGTTCTTTCTCGACACAATGGCGTCCGCGATGATCAGGTGATCTCTGTCCGCCATATCGCCGAGAAGCTCCATTCCCGCCGTGCCGCCATCAAGGATCTCCACGAAATCCGGCAGGATGTAGCGCTGTTCTAATGCTTCAACGATACGCACCCCGATGGCTTCATCGGTCAGCAAAATATTGCCGACCCCTAACACTAAAATCCGCATTACAGAACCTTAACTGAGACGACTTCGTTCCCGTCAGCGTCCACTACGTGCACCGCGCACGCCATGCAAGGGTCGAAGGAGTGAATGGTACGCACCACTTCCAGCGGTTTTTCTGGATCGGCGATCGGCGTCCCCACCAGCGACTGCTCGTACGGCCCCACTTCATCGTTAAAGTTACGCGGACCGGAGTTCCAGGTGGACGGAACCACCGCCTGGTAATTGCTGATAATGCCGTCTTTAATGACCATCCAGTGAGAGAGCATACCGCGCGGCGCCTCAAGGAAGCCCACCCCTTTAAACTCACCCGTCGCCGGGATATCCGGTTTAACGAACGTAGTGTGGTCGCCTTTTCCGATATTGGCGATCAGCGCGCTGTACTGGTTTTGCAGAATACCCTGCAATTCGCAGCAGTGAACGGTGCGGCCAATGATACGCCCCAGCGTGGAATGCAGTTGCGCCACTTCCAGCGTTTTACCGGTCAGTTTCTGGTAGATCGCGATGATTTCATTCAGTTTGGCCTTCGTGGACTCGCGTCCCGCCGCCAGTTTAACCAGCATATTGGCCAGCGGCCCCACTTCAACGGTTTTGCCGTAAAAGGTCGGGGACTTAACCCACGAGTATTTACCGTCATCAGACCAACCGGTGTATTCCGGGACGGTAGTCCCTTCCCACGGTTCCTGCGGCGCTTCGTCTTTGTACCAGGCGTGCTTCGCGCTCTCCTGAATCCCTTTAATCAGGTATTCATCGGAATGCGAGGCGATCGGGCGATACGTCGACAGATCCGCATTCTGGATATAGCCGCCAGGGAACAGGAAGCTGCCGTTTTTACCGTCGGTCGGAAATTCCGGCGCGCTCAGGTAGTTAACCGCGCCTTTACCGCGTTCCAGCCATTCTGGATAGAACGCCGCGATTACCGCCGTATCCACCTTGTAAACCTGCTCAACAAAGTCGCTCAGCTTGTCGATGAAGGACTTGATGTACATCAGGCGTTCAAGGTTCAGCACGCCGAGACCGTCGAGGTTGATCGGGTTCGCCACCCCACCCACCGCCAGGTTCTGGATGTGCGGCGTTTTACCGCCCAGCAGCGCCACCACGCGGTTGGCGTCACGCTGACATTCCAGCGCTTGCAGATAGTGCGCGACCGCAATCAGGTTCACTTCCGGCGGCAGTTTCATCGCCGGGTGTCCCCAGTAGCCGTTAGCGAAAATCCCTAACTGGCCGCTGGCAACGAGGTCTTTGATCTTGTTCTGCACCTTCGTGAACTCTTCCGCGCTATTCAGGTGCCAGCTCGACACGCCGTTCAACAGCGCCGACGCTTTCTCCGGATCGGCTTTCAGCGCAGAGGTGATATCCACCCAGTCCAGCGCAGAAAGCTGGTAGAAGTGCACAATATGGTCATGGGTAGTATGCGCCGCCAGAATGATGTTACGGATGTACTGCGCATTGACCGGAACGTCAATCTTCAGCGCGCTCTCCGCCGCACGAACGGAAGAGATCGCGTGGGTCGTGGTGCATACGCCACAGATACGCTGCACAATCATCCAGGCATCGCGCGGATCGCGATTCTTCACGATCTCTTCCATGCCGCGCCACATGGTGCCGGATGCCCATGCTTTTGACACCACACCGTTTTCGATTTCGCAGTCGATGCGTAAATGACCCTCAATACGGGTTACCGGATCAATAGTAATTCTCTGGCTCATGCTTTGCTCGCCTCATGACGATTGTGATCGTTTTGTTTTAATGGAGGAAGTATCGGCAGTAGACGAATGAGTAAGATGTATGCACAAATCTCAATAGCCACAAAACCAATAGAAATCAGCAGTTCTTCCCAGGTGGGAAAGTAGTGGTAGCCGCCGCCGGGATTGAACGCCACCAGCGAGTAGGACATACGCCACGTTGCGCAGCCCAGCAGCATACTGAGGGCGGACAGATACAACATCCGCGAGTCGCCGCGCAGTTTCGGCAGACGGAGCACCACCAGCGGGAAGACCATCAGCAGGACTTCAACCCAGAACAGCAAGGAGTAGTAGTCACCGGCAAACGCATAAGAGAGCTTGTCGCGGTAAATCAGTTCACCAAAACGGCACACGAGGAACAGCGCGATGAAAACGCTGATAGTACCGGTCAGCTTGATAAACAAACTTTTCTCATCCGGGCCGTTGCCTTTTAAGCCGCTCTGCACCAGAGAGCCTTCAAAAATAACGATGGAGAAACCCATGATGAAAGCGGTGAACAATGAGAACAGCGGCAGCATTTCATAGCTCTGCCACAGCGGATGTACTTTAATACCGGCGGCAATCATCAACGATCCCATTGACGACTGGTGCATGGTCGGCAGCAACGCCCCGAGAGCGATAACAAAGAACATCACTTTGTTCAGACGCTTAAGCGAGACTTTCCAGCCCAGGCGTTCAAACAACGCGGGGGCAAACTCCAACGCCATCACGCCGATGTAGATGGTCATACAGACCGCCGTTTCAAACAGCACCGAGTTCACATTGAAGTGCCCTGGGATGTAGAAATACGGCAGGTTCCAGTAACGACCAACGTCAATGGTGATCGACAGCCCGCCCAAAGAGTAACCGAACAGGCTTGCCAGCAGCGCCGGGCGCACCAGTGGATGGTATTGCCCCCGGTTGAAGACATACACCGCCCACGCCAGCGCCCAACCGCCGCACGCGAAGCCGGTGCCGATCAGCAGGTCAAAAGCGATCCACACGCCCCAGGGGAAGCCGCCGTTCAGATCGGAGACCGATCCCAGCCCGAAGACCAGACGTTTCACAATGAGAAGCATGCACAGGACGACAAGCGGCCCGAAGATGATGATCGGTTTACTGATTATTTTCCCGCCCAGCGGTTTAGGATCATGACTCATGATCGTCTCCTCCGTCGTGATGCTCGTTTTTCGTATTACGACGAACCATCACGGTTAAGCCCGCCAGCACAGCCAGTGGCAGCATCATGCCTTTATACAGGGTGTGTTGAATGTGTTCAGAACGCGCGCCAGTTGACAGATCGGCCAGTTGAGGGAGATCCAGATTCTGGTAAGGAACGCCGGTCAGCACCAGCACCTGCGTGCCGCCGCCCTCTTTTTCACCGTACAGATGCGGGTAATACTTCGGTACGGTATGCAGATACGTATCGCCAGTCTGCAACGTCTGGCGCGGATAGTGGTATTCGCTGCCAGGCTTCAGCGCCAGGCGTTTTTGCGCCTCCGCCATTAGCTCTTCTCGCGTACCAAAAATCACCGCGCCCGCCGGACATACCTCAACGCACCCCGGCAGACCGCCTTTGTCCAGGCGTTCAACGCCCTTCTGGTTGCACAGTTCACACTTGTGCAGCGCGCCAAACGGGTTGTTGTAGTCGTATTTCGGCACGTTGTACGGGCAGGCGACCATGCAGTAGCGACAGCCGGTACAGACGTCTTTGTTGTAATGAACGATGCCGGTTTTCGGGTCTTTCTTCAGCGCGGATACCGGGCAAACGGAGACGCAGTTAGGGTCAACGCAATGCATACACTGTTTCTTAATGTACGCGTAGCCGTTCTCTGTCTGATCTTTATTGACGCCACTTCCGCTATGCCACACCTGAATGATGTTATTGGTGTAAGGCGACAGCTTGTCGTTATTCGACCAGGTTTGCGCCCCTTCCGGGTTACGCGCCGGGAAGTTGATATCCTGGCATTTGGTCACACACGCCTGACAGCCCACACACAGCGTCGAGTCATACAGCATCCCCAGGGAACCCGGGATAGGAGGACGGTTTTCCGCAGCCGCATGGCTGATGGACGGCGATGCGCCCAGCAGCAATGCCCCGCCAGAGGCTGCTTTAATAAAGTTACGTCTGTTCACGGTTATTCTCCCCGTGAGTCAGCGTTATCTTTCTTCTGCTGACGCCCCAGTTCACGTACCGCCATCACGCTGACACCGGCAACCAGCCCAACCACGCCGCCAAGCAGCCCAACGGCGCCTGCGGAAATGTGGCCCCCCTCTTTCAGGTTGACATCCGGCTTCTCGGAACGCGGGGTTTGATTTTCCACATGGGCAAGTTGGTGGATGCCTTTATGAAAGCCAACGCCTTCCTCGTTACAGCCGTAGCAGGGGTGTCCAATCGCCACCGGCCACACGCCGCCGACATCGCAGAACTGCAACGTCGAACAGTTGCCGTAGGTTTCAGGCCCTTTACAGCCCAGATGGTAGAGGCACCAGCCTTCACGGTGGCCTTCATCGCCGAACTCTTTGGCGAAGCGACCGGCGTCAAAATGCGGGCGGCGTTCGCAGTGTTCGTGAATCAGACGACCATAGGCGAAGGTTGGACGGTTTTTGGCATCCAGCTTCGGCGGTTTACCGTAAGTGATGATGTGGGCAACCGTTGCCAGGAAGTTATGCGGGTTCGGCGGGCAGCCCGGGATATTGATAACGGTTTTGCCCGGCAGGACTTCCTGCAACCCGACGGCGCCGGTCGGGTTCACGCCAGCGGCAGCGACGCCGCCCCACGCGGAACAGGAGCCGATCGCGATAATCGCCGCTGCGCCTTCCGCCGCCTTGCGGATGTGATCCACAATCGGCTCGCCGGCAACCATGCAGTAAATACCGTTATCTTTTAATGGGATGGAACCATCGACAACCAACACATACTGCCCTTTATACTTCTCCAGAGCGTTATGCTTGTTCTCTTCAACCTGATGGCCGAAGGCGGCGGAGAGGACCTCGTGGTACTCCAGAGAGATCGTTTCCAGAACGAGGTTTTCTACCGTTGGGTGGGTCGCGCGAAGGAGCGATTCGGTACATCCCGTACATTCCTGAGCGCCGATCCAGACGACGGGCGGGCGCTGCGGACGGGAAACCGATTCGGCCATTTCTGCGGCGGCTTTGCTACTGAGCCCCATGGTTGCGGCCAGTGCTGCACAAAGCTTCATGAAATCACGACGATTAACGCCGTGAGAAGTGATGAGAGTATTATCTCCAGTCATTTTATTGTTATTCCGTTGCAAAGACCTGGCTCTATTTTGCACCGTTCACAAATAACTTATTGCGATCGGCGCGCCATTTACCACACTTTCTTTATGGTTATTGAACCATGATACTTTGACGGAACAACAAAACGAAGGAGTAAGACAATAGTGTAATTAATTAAACCGGGGTAATACCCCCTTCGGATCAATTTTCGAGACGATAACCCGCCATAAAGAACCGGATAGTCGTATTCGATTGATTCTCCCGAAAGAAGTCCATCACCATATCTTTGTCCAAGCCATAACGGCGCGTCAGAATCCCCGCTTCCCAGGCGCTTAATTGTCGATCGCCGGTTTTTTCAAACATGCGATGCGAAAATCCTAATACGAATCCGCGCTTATAATCAGAACAAAAACCCGCCACGTTACGCGCGCTATCGGCACACGTTGCGTTTAATCCGGCCATCAGGCCCTTACCAAAATGATTGTCCATGATACCTCCAATCGCTATATAACAAATTATATAGCGATTTTTTAAGCGAACGCCAGAGGTATCACATACTTTTTTTTACCGGATCAGAAGGCGACCCATTCATCGCCTGACTTCTCGGCAGACGCCCCGCGCGGACTGGCTGGAGGGACCGTTTTCGCCGGGCTGATTTGCGCGTCATTATGAGAAAGTCGGAACTGTTGCACAGAGCGTTGCAGCTCTTCTGTTTGCCGTTCCAGCGCCGCCGCTGCCGCAGAAACTTGCTCCACCAGCGCGGCGTTTTGTTGGGTCACGCTGTCCATCTGGGTTATCGCCACGCCAACCTGGGAGATCCCTTTGCTTTGTTCCTCGGAAGCGGCAGCGATCTGCTTCATGATGGTGGTGACTTCAGTTACTCCGCGCAGAATGGCCTCCATTGTCGCGCCCGTCTCCTGCACCAGCTGCGCGCCCTGCTCGACGCGACGCACGGATTCAGCGATCAGCGTTTCAATCTCTTTGGCGGCCCCGGCGCTACGGCTGGCAAGATTACGCACTTCACCGGCGACGACCGCAAACCCACGCCCTTGTTCACCGGCTCTGGCGGCTTCAACGGCGGCGTTCAGCGCCAGAATATTGGTCTGGAAGGCAATACTGTTGATGACATTCGTAATTTCGGCGATCTGTCTGGAGCTGGCTGAAATACCGTCCATCGTCTCGACCACTTCAGAAACCAGCGTGCCGCCTTTTCCGGCCGTCGCGGAAGCGGCATCAGCAAGCTGACTGGCCTGGCGCGCATTATCCGCATTCAATTTCACCGTCGCGGTGAGCTGTTCCATGCTTGCAGCGGTCTCTTCCAGCGCCGCCGCCTGCTCTTCCGTACGGGAAGAGAGATCGTTGTTACCGCTGGAGATCTCTGTCGCACCGCGCCAGATATTGTCACTGCCTGAACGAATCGAGCTGACCGCTTCCCGCAGACTATCCTGCATCGCGCTCAGTAACGGCACCAGACGACCGACACAGTTACGGCCAAACTCTTCAATCGGCTGGCTCAGATCGCCTTGCGCAATCTGGCGGAACTGTTGGCGAATGCGCGCCAGCGGTTTCACTAACATCGTGACCAGGTAACGGTCGGTAAAGAAGAGAATCACAATTCCCAGAATAACGGCAGTGATAATCAGGGTGCGGATAATTGACGTTTTGCCGTCCACCATCACGCGGGTGCTGTCCAGCATCGTGCCGGCCGCGCTGTTAAAACGTTCTGCGCTGGCGCCGAAGGCGCGGCTCAGGGCGGGGGTGACATTATTCGCCTGTTCTGCAAATTCGGTGAGCGTACCCTGCTGCGCCAGTTGCATCTGCGGCGCGACGCCCTTATCAAGCAACGCCTGCCAGTTTGCCAATACCGCAGCGGCGATCTCCGGGTCCATCGGCCCTGGAGAGAGCGTTTTCATCTCTTCCAGCTTTTTGCTCATATTGTCCAGCGCCTGCTGTACTGGTACAAAATCGGGCGTACCGCCGCCGATTTTAACGTCCATCGCACGGCTTAAACGCGTGACAAAACGAAAATACTGATCGTTCCCCTGACTTAGCACCGTCATCTGACGCACAATATGACGATCGATATCATTTCCTTCCGCCACTTTAGATAATGCATGGACGCTGAATAAACCAACGCCCGACCAAAGAAGACAGAAGAGCCCCAATATTGTCAGCATGACAATACGAATAGTGAAGTTTTGCAGCAAACGCATAAGAATTTCCTTGCCGTACTTGAGGGATTCGCCATCAGGCGACACTTATCCTCGTTATCGGCAGAGAATGCAGAATATATACTTTCTTTATTGTTTTTTTACTTAACTAAGTATACGAATCATCGTCAGCCCGCTATTCCTGTGAATGCTTATAAAGCATAACGGCATTATTATGCCGCAAAGCAATATGCCGCACCTGAAATAATCGTTTGTTTTTCATTGTAAATATTTCTCAAACCAGGCCAGAGTGCGCGCCCAGGCCAGATCCGCTGCGGCCTTATCATAGCGGGGAGTCGAATCATTATGAAAACCATGATTCACCCCAGGATAGATATACGCTTCATAGACTTTATTATTCGCCTTCAGCGCCGTTTCGTAGGCAGGCCAACCTTCATTAATTGAGGTATCTAACTCGGCGTAATGTAATAATAAAGGCGCATTAATTTTAGGTACATCTGACGCCGGAGCCTGACGACCATAAAAAGGAACGGCGCACGCCAGTTCTGGATAGGCCACCGCCGCCACATTTGATACGCCGCCGCCATAGCAGAATCCCGTAATAGCCACTTTTCCGCTGGCCGCCGGATGACGCTGCATAAACTCAATCGCGGCAAAGAAATCATTCATTAATTTTGTGGGATCAACCTGTTGCTGTAATTCCCGCCCCTTATCGTCATTACCGGGGTATCCGCCTACCGAGCTTAATCCATCAGGCGCCAGCGCAATATAACCCGCTTTCGCCACGCGTCGTGCGACATCCTCAATATAGGGATTCAGCCCCCTGTTCTCGTGTACGACCACGACCGCAGGCGTTTTACCCGTCGCCTTCGCCGGTTTCACCAGATAGCCTCGCACCTCGCCATGCCCGTTCGGTGACGGATACGTAATGTATTCCGGCAAAATGTCCGGGTCGGTAAATTCCACCTGCACCGCCAGCGCGTAATTCGGCTTCAGGAGATTAAACAGCGCAAGCGCGGTCACGCCGCCGACGGCATACTTTGCCGCGAGGTTAAGAAACTCGCGTTTAGAGATTTTTCCATGTGCATAATAGTCATAGTAATCGAGCAACTCCTGCGGAAAGTCTTTGGCAGTCAGACGCGGCATAGTTTTACTCCTGAATTGATGTTTTTTTAAGCAAAGCATAACGACGTGTTTTTGCCCAATTTTTCGCATCAATGTGACCTAACGAACGGGATAAACCCCGCTGAGCCGCTAGAATAGAAACGTTGTTTTGAAATTCACTTTCTCTAAGGAGATGACATGGCCTGGTTAGCCAACCCCGAACGTTATGAGCAGATGCTTTATCGCTACTGCGGTAAAAGCGGTTTGCGTTTACCCGCGCTATCGCTGGGTTTGTGGCACAGTTTCGGCCACGTTCAGGCGCTGGATTCACAGCGTGCGCTGCTGCGTAAAGCCTTTGATTCAGGCATCACCCATTTTGATTTAGCCAATAACTACGGCCCGCCGCCGGGAAGCGCAGAAGAGAACTTTGGCCGTTTGCTGCGGGAAGATTTTGCGCCGTATCGCGATGAGCTGATCGTTTCCACCAAAGCGGGTTATGACATGTGGCCTGGGCCATACGGCTCCGGCGGGTCGCGTAAGTACCTGCTCGCCAGCCTCGATCAGAGCCTGAAGCGGATGGGGCTGGACTATGTCGATATCTTCTATTCCCACCGTGTCGATGAAAACACGCCGATGGAAGAGACCGCATCCGCGCTGGCGCAGGCGGTACAAAGCGGTAAGGCGCTTTACGTCGGCATCTCCTCCTATTCGCCTGAGCGAACTCAACGAATGGCGGAACTGCTGCGCGAATGGAAAATCCCGCTGCTGATTCATCAGCCGTCCTACAATCTGCTCAACCGCTGGGTGGATAAAAGCGGCCTGCTGGATACGCTGGCGGCCAACGGCATGGGTTGCATTGCGTTCACACCGCTGGCTCAGGGATTGTTAACCGGAAAATACTTAAACGGTATCCCGGAAGGTTCACGTATGCAGCGTGAAGGGAAAAAAGTTCGCGGTCTGACGGAGAATATGCTGACGGAAGCGAATCTGAACAGCCTGCGTTTACTCAATGAGATGGCGCAACGTCGCGGCCAGTCAATGGCGCAGATGGCGCTTAGCTGGCTGTTGAAAGATAATCGCGTGACGTCGGTGCTGATCGGCGCCAGTCGACCAGAGCAACTGGAAGAAAATGTGCAGGCGTTGTCGAACCTGACATTCAGCGCTGACGAGTTAGCGCAAATCGATAAACATGTCGCGGACGGCGAGCTGAACCTCTGGCAAGCCTCATCGGATAAATAACGCTTTCGGGCACGCGCGCCGGGTGGCGGTTTCGCCTTACCCGGCCAACGTCAGGCGCGTTTATTAAACCTCTTCCGGTTTGATTAGCGGCCGCTGATATTCAGGCCACACCAGAGCAACCAGGGAGGGATACGCCTCCAGGCTAAATTCCCGGAAACATTGCCGCAAGTTAAGCACATCCAGATCGGAATGCGGAACCTTTTCCCCGTTCAGACAACGCTTTTTAATGTTGTCATAATATTTATAGACCGCAGAGTTGAGATCGCTGCAACGGCGCTGTGCATCAAATAACCCCGGCGTGCCGTTTAGCTCCGCCATCGTCATCCGCTTTATCGTTGCGTGAAGAAAATCAATATATTCGTGATTGACTCGCCAGTACCATACCGGTGTAATAGTATTCATGAGCGACGAAAAATGATCTTCGCCCTCCTCTTTGGACAAGGGTTCCGCTTGATTTACTGGATTAGACGCCTCAGCAGAGCGCTGTTTATTAAATTCGTGCATCAAGAAAAGCACGCCGCCAGTGAGTAATAGCAGAGTGATAATAGAATAAAAAATGCTGTTCATATGCCGACTCCATTTTTTTTGATTTTAAAATTACACCATGCTATTGTCAACGAGACCTGCCTTATAAAAAACAATATACTATTGATAGTAAAGGACATTCCAACATGCTTCCCGAGCATCTTGTGCCAACTCGTTTTCATTTATCTGCCTCGCCAGGCGATGCTGAGACCGTAGAAAATAGTGAAAATTTGACTCAGGGAAAGAAAACGCTGAGCGATTACGAGCCAGATATTTTAATTAGCGCCACACCGACTGGTCAATCTAAAAACATGTTACTTGAAGAACGTGACCGTCATTTAAAAGACCGGCTTTATCGCGTAGCTAAAATTGAGACGTTTGCTCGTCTTATTAATAGCCTACAGGCGGAAGGCGATATTGATGCTCAGGCATTAAGTAAAATTCTGGCAGATGCCACAACAAAAATAAACGATCACGGCAATGAAATTTGGCTTAATCTCATAACCAGAGAGAAAAACTCTCCCGTTTTTTATTCTCTGGAAGAGAAATAATATGAAAGACGTTGAAGATAATAATGTTTATTTAGCTTTAGATAATAATAAAAGCGATGAATTTAGCTTAAAGCAAAATCTTAAAGCGCTTATCGCCAATAAAAACGCGACCCTCGAACAGGTGGCGCAGGAGATCGTGTCGATTCCCGCCGCGTTAGTGCGGCTGAAATGGCAAAATCGCCGTGAAATCTATGCGCTCCAGGTCAAAGAAGAGATCTACGGTTCGGTTATCAATACGATTATTGAGCAACATCCCGAGATGCGGGACAAAATCATGGCGCGCCTGGAGAGCACATATCAGCACTTACTCGCGCGAGAAACGGCGACCCTGCGCCTGACCCGTAAGCTATCCGATGGCGATTACCGAACGACCAATATCACCACCGTCGCGCTGAATGAAAAACGTTTTCCCACGACGAAGTAATCTGGCGAGTCAGCGATACCGCATCATGCAGGCCTGGTAAGCGCAGCGCCATCAGGCAATAAAAAAGCCGGGTACGGCTTGCGCCCTACCCGGCCTGTCTGTCAGCCCATCAGCAACAACGATTACTTCGCTTTTGCGACCTCTTCACCCACGAGACCAATTTTCAGGTAACCCGCCTGGTGCAGCGTATCCATCACTTTCATCATTGTTTCATAATCAACGGTTTTATCCGCACGGAAGAAGATCGTCGTGTCTTTCTTCCCTTCGGTTAACGCGTTCAGCTCGCCGATCATGGTTTCATCCGTTACCTGATCGTTGCCGATAAACATGCTGTTGTCGGCCTTCACGGACAGATAAACCGGTTTTTCCGGGCGCGGCTGCGGGGTGCTGGTGGACGCAGGAAGATTCACCTTCACGTCCACCGTTGCCAGCGGCGCGGCCACCATAAAGATAATCAGCAGAACCAGCATGACGTCGATAAACGGCGTCACGTTGATTTCATGCATTTCACCGTTATCGTCCAGATTTTCATTAAGACGCATTGCCATGGAACATTATCCTACACGTAATTTCTGCGCGGTACGTACCGGCTGAGCGGAAGCGCTCGCGTTCAGATCCAGATCGCGGCTTTGCAGCAACAGAATCTGTGCCGCCACGTCGCCCAGCGTCGCTTTGTAGCTGCCGATCTGACGTGCGAAAATGTTGTAAATCACGACCGCAGGAATTGCCGCGACCAGGCCGATCGCCGTAGCCAGCAACGCTTCCGCGATACCCGGCGCGACAACCGCGAGGTTGGTGGTCTGGGTTTGCGCGATGCCGATGAAGCTGTTCATGATGCCCCATACCGTACCAAACAGACCGACAAACGGAGAGATGGCGCCGATGGTCGCCAGGTAGCCATTGCCGCGTCCCATATGACGGCCAACCGCCGCTACGCGACGCTCCAGGCGGAACCCGGTACGTTCTTTAATACCTTCATTGTCTTCACTGCCTTCCGACAGTTCCAGCTCGTTCTGCGCTTCATAGAGCAACTGTGAGCTTAAACTTTTTGCCGCGAATGCGGAGGCAATATTGCTGGCCTGGTCTAAAGAACGCGCTTCAGCCAGCTGCTGTTGTTCACGCTTGAGCCGACGCTTCTGCGTAAAGAACTCAAGACTCTTACTGAAGAAGATAGCCCAGGTGACTACTGACGCCAGAATCAGACCAATCATCACGCACTTAACCACGATGTCGGCGTGCTGATACATACCCCAGACGGAGAGATCCGTCTGCATCAAATTATTACCCACTCTGTATCTCCAGGACGCAAATCACAAATTCTGAGCGTAATAATATCAAAACGACGTCGAATTGATAGTCGTTCTCATTACTATTTACATAGTGCCGCACCTTTGGTTTCTTTTCCTTGCGCTTACGCAGTAAAAAAGTCACCAGATGTCATTTTGAGAAAATTTTCTGCTTTATGCCGATTCTTCAGGATGCGTCACTCATCATTCATGATAGTTTAGACATCCAGACGTATAAAAATGGGTACTCCAACATGGCAGAAAAACATCTTGAAACCAAACTGGTGAGCGCAGGACGCAGCAAAAAATACACGCTGGGATCGGTGAACAGCGTCATTCAGCGCGCCTCCTCGCTGGTATTTGACACCGTAGAAGCCAAAAAGCACGCCACCCGCAACCGCGCCAATGGCGAGCTTTTCTATGGACGTCGCGGAACGCTAACCCATTTTTCGCTACAGGAAGCCATGTGCGAACTGGAAGGCGGCGCCGGATGCGCGCTCTTCCCCTGCGGCGCGGCGGCTGTCGCCAACACGATTCTGGCCTTTGTGGAACAGGGCGATCACGTCCTGATGACCAACACCGCTTATG
Source organism: Citrobacter sp. CK206 (assembly GCF_030333125.1). Classification (NCBI taxonomy): domain Bacteria; kingdom Pseudomonadati; phylum Pseudomonadota; class Gammaproteobacteria; order Enterobacterales; family Enterobacteriaceae; genus Citrobacter; species Citrobacter sp. CK206. Next base: position 259,724 of record NZ_JAOWGM010000023.1, on the reverse strand, counting down.
AACCCAGTCAGGATTTTTGCACCAAAGTTCTCGCCAGACTCGGCGTGACGACCGGCTGGTTTGATCCGCTGGTCGGCGCGGATATCGTGAAGCATATTCAGCCCAATACGAAAGTAGTGTTTCTCGAATCCCCTGGCTCCATCACGATGGAAGTGCATGACATCCCGGCGATTGTCGGCGCGGTAAGACGCGTTGCGCCAGGCGCTGTCATTATGATTGATAACACCTGGGCGGCGGGCGTGCTGTTTAAGGCGCTGGATTTCGGGATCGATATCTCCATCCAGGCAGGAACGAAATACCTGATTGGTCACTCGGATGCGATGGTCGGCACAGCCGTGTCTAATGCGCGTTGTTGGGAGCAATTACGCGAAAACGCCTATCTGATGGGGCAAATGCTGGACGCGGATACCGCTTATATGACCAGCCGTGGGCTACGTACGCTGGGCGTGCGCTTACGCCAGCATCATGAAAGCAGCCTGAAAGTCGCCGAGTGGCTGGCGAATCACCCTCAGGTCGCCCGCGTTAATCATCCCGCCCTTCCTGGCAGCAAAGGCCACGAATTCTGGAAGCGCGATTTCACGGGCAGCAGCGGGTTGTTCTCGTTTGTGCTGAATAAAAGGCTGAGCAATGAGGCGCTTTCCGCTTATCTGGATAATTTCAGCTTGTTCAGCATGGCCTACTCCTGGGGCGGCTTTGAATCCTTAATTCTGCCTAACCAGCCGGAACATATCGCCGCCATTCGTCCCGAAGGCGACGTTGATTTCACCGGCACGCTGATCCGTTTGCACATCGGTTTAGAGAATGTTGACGATCTGATTGCAGATTTAGCCGCAGGATTCACGCGTATTGTGTAAAGTTTCCGGTCATGGACAGAATTGCAGACACTCCGGGCAGAAAAGTCTGCATTTGTTGCGTCCGGGATCAAGGCATCCCGGGCAATTCAGGAGTACAATAGCCCCATAAACGCGGTTCCACAGGAAAGTCCATGGCTGTCATTCAAGATATTATCGCTGCGCTCTGGCAACACGATTTTGCCGCGCTGGCGGACCCACACGTTGTTAGCGTTGTCTACTTTGTGATGTTTGCCACGCTATTTTTAGAAAATGGCCTGCTCCCGGCCTCTTTTTTACCCGGAGACAGCCTGCTCTTACTGGCAGGCGCGCTGGTTGCACAAGGTGTCATGGACTTTGTCCCCACGATCCTTATTCTGACGACAGCCGCCAGTCTCGGCTGCTGGCTGAGCTATATTCAGGGGCGCTGGCTGGGAAATACGCAAACGGTGAAAGGCTGGCTGGCGCAGCTTCCCGTTAAATACCATCAGCGCGCGACCTGTATGTTCGACCGGCACGGCCTGCTGGCGCTGCTTGCCGGGCGCTTTCTGGCGTTTGTGCGCACCCTGCTGCCCACAATGGCGGGGATTTCAGGGTTGTCCAGCCGCCGGTTTCAGTTTTTTAACTGGTTGAGCGGGCTGCTGTGGGTCGGCGTGGTGACCAGTTTCGGCTACGCGCTCAGCATGATCCCATTCGTGAAACGTCATGAAGATCAGGTGATGACGTTTTTGATGATCCTGCCGATTGCCCTGCTGGCCGCCGGTTTGATCGGCACATTATTCGTCGTGATCAAGAAGAAGTATTGCAGCGCCTGATTTGCTGATTGCCGGATGGCGCTTACGCTTATCCGGCTTACACATGATTAGCTTCCCTGCATCATTCTCATTCGTGCCGCATCCTCCCCCGGCGTTACGCCAAAATAGCGTTTGAACTCCCGACTGAACTGCGACGCGCTCTCGTAGCCAACGCGCATCGCAGCGGCGCTGGCTTTCATCCCGTCGTGAATGATCATCATCCGCGCTTTATGCAGGCGATAGGTTTTCAGGTACTGCAACGGCGAGGTACTGGTAACGGATTTAAAATTATGATGGAACGCCGAGACGCTCATGTTGGCTTCCGCAGCCAGTTGCTCAACGTTCAGGTTCTCGGTGTATTTGGTTTCAATCCGCTTCAGCACCCGGCTAATCAGGCTGAAATGGGTCTGGCGGCTGACCAGCGCCAGCAGCGCGCCGCCACGCGGCCCCATCAGAACGTGATACAGAATTTCGCGAATAATCTGTTTCCCCAGAATGCGCGCATCCAGCGGCCTTTCCATCACATCTAACAGGCGTTCCGCCGCACAAAGAATGTCATCCGACAGCGTGGCGGAGTTAATCCCGCTTGCCGCCATCGACGGTTGAAACAGATCGTCCTCACCAATGTCCATCAGCAACTCCTGCAATTGCAGGATATCAACATTCAGACGAATCCCCGCGAGCGGTACTTCCGGCGTCGCATAAGTTTCACATTCAAAGGGTAAAGGTACTGTCAGCAGCAGATATTCATTGGCATCGTACTGAAATACGCGTTCATTGATATAACCGATCTTATGCCCCGAAAAGAGAAATATGATGCCAGGCTGATACATCACAGGCGTGCGCGACCCCGGCTCCGTGCCGTAGAGCAAACGCACGTCGGGCAGGCAGTCATTCAGGTTGTTTTGATTGTTTATCAGCTGCTTAATTTTATCTGTCAGCAACAGGCAGATGGCTTCACGGTTCATGGCGCGCTTTTTTCTCATCGGTTTACGACGCTTTGATTGTGCGCAAATTTATCTTTTTTCTCCAGCGCTCTGGAGAAATGGGCAAGACATTGGCAGAAATGAGCATTGAGAGGAAGGCGGCTGGCGACCACAATGTTCACCATCAGGCAGACATTCGCCTGCCCACTTTTTTACCCACATAAGGGAACGAGCAATGAACAACTTTAATCTGCATACCCCAACCCGCATTCTGTTTGGTAAAGGCGCGATTGCCGATCTGCGCGATCAAATCCCTCAGGGCGCCCGCGTATTGATCACCTACGGCGGCGGCAGCGTGAAAAAGACCGGCGTACTGGATCAGGTACATGACGCGCTGAAAGGTCTGGACGTGCTGGAATTTGGCGGCATCGAGCCAAACCCGTCTTATGAAACGCTGATGAACGCCGTCAACATTGTACGTGATGAGAAAGTGACGTTCCTGCTGGCGGTCGGCGGCGGTTCCGTGCTGGATGGCACTAAATTTATCGCGGCGGCGGCGCAATATGACGAAGGCGTGGACCCGTGGCGCATTCTGGAAACCCGCGGCAACGACGTGAAAAGCGCCGTACCGATGGGATCGGTGCTGACGTTGCCGGCAACGGGTTCAGAATCTAACTCCGGGGCGGTAATTTCCCGTAAAACCACCGGCGATAAGCTGGCCTTTATGACGCCGTTCGTCCAACCCGTGTTTGCGGTGCTCGATCCGGTTTATACCTACACCCTGCCGCCGCGCCAGGTTGCTAACGGCGTTGTGGATGCATTCGTTCACACCGTTGAGCAGTATGTCACTTATCCGGTTGACGGAAAAATTCAGGATCGCTTTGCCGAAGGTATCCTGCTGACGCTTGTCGAAGAAGGCCCGAAAGCGCTGAAAGAGCCGGAAAACTACGATGTCCGCGCCAACGTAATGTGGGCGGCCACTCAGGCGCTGAACGGTCTGATCGGCGCGGGCGTCCCGCAGGACTGGGCAACGCATATGCTGGGTCATGAGCTGACGGCGATGCACGGCCTTGATCACGCGCAGACGCTGGCTATCGTCCTGCCTGCGCTGTGGAATGAAAAACGCGATACCAAACGCGCCAAACTGTTGCAGTACGCAGAGCGAGTCTGGAATATCACCGACGGTTCCGACGATGCGCGTATTGATGCCGCCATCGCCGCCACCCGCCGCTTCTTTGAGCAAATGGGCGTACCGACTCGCCTGTCTGATTACGGTCTGGACGGCAGTTCCATTCCGGCATTGCTGGCAAAACTGGAAGCGCACGGCGGTACAAATCTGGGTGAACATCAGGACATTACGCTGGATGTCAGCCGTCGGATTTACGAAGCGGCTCGCTAAGGTTTTTTCGCCTCTGGCTTTCGTTTTTGGACATTTCGTCCAGACTTAAGTCACACAACCTCACCGGAGTTTGCTCCGGTGAGATCGCATAAAGGAGGAACGCATGGCTAATCCAACCGTTATCAAGCTACAGGATGGCAACGTAATGCCACAACTGGGCCTGGGAGTCTGGAAGGCAAGCAACGAGGAAGCAATTTCCGCCATTCATAAGGCGCTGGAAGTGGGATATCGCTCCATTGATACCGCTGCGGCGTACAAGAATGAAGAAGGCGTCGGAAAAGCGTTAAAAGATGCCGGTATCGACCGGGAAGAACTGTTTATTACCACCAAACTGTGGAATGACGATCAGAAACGCCCTCGAGAAGCCTTGCAGGAAAGCCTGGATAAGCTCCAGTTGGATCACCTCGATCTCTATCTGATGCACTGGCCCGTTCCAGCTATCGACCATTATGTTGACGCCTGGGAAGGGATGATTGAACTGCAAAGAGAGGGGCTGGTGAAAAGCATCGGCGTGTGTAACTTTCAGGTGAACCACCTCCAGCGTCTGATCGATGAAACCGGCGTTACACCGGTGATCAACCAGATCGAATTGCATCCGCTGATGCAACAGCGTCAGCTGCATGCCTGGAATGCGACGCACAAGATCCAGACCGAGTCCTGGAGCCCGCTGGCGCAAGGCGGCGCAGGCGTTTTCGATCAGAAAATCATTCGCGATCTGGCGGATAAGTACGGTAAATCTCCGGCGCAAATTGTGATCCGCTGGCATCTGGATAACGGGCTGGTGGTGATCCCTAAATCCGTCACCCCTTCACGTATTGCGGAAAACTTCGACGTCTGGGATTTCCGTCTCGACAAAGACGAATTAAGCGAAGTGGCCAAACTTGACCAGGGTAAACGCCTGGGGCCGGACCCGGATCAGTTCGGCGGCTAACCTTCCTTTCCGGCCCGACATTTCTGTCGGGCTTTTTGACTACCAGGCGGGTTTGGTAGAAAGTGTTGAGTCTGTACGCGACGCAAATTGTGAACTCAGCAACGGAGAAAAGGAATGAGCTGTATTTTTTGCCAAATCGTTGAGGGTAAAGCCCCCTGCCATAAGATCTGGGAAGACGAGCATCATCTGGCCTTCCTCTCCATCTTCCCTAACACCGACGGTTTTACGGTGGTGATCCCGAAGAAGCATTATCCCAGCTATGCGTTCGACTTGCCGCCGCAGGCGTTGGCCGATCTGATGCTTGCCACCCAAAAAGTGGCGAAAAAGCTGGATAACGCCTTCCCGGACGTGGGACGTACGGGAATGTTTTTTGAAGGATTTGGCGTGGATCATGTGCACAGCAAGCTCAGCCCCATGCACGGCACCGCTAACCTGAACGAATGGAAGCCTATTGAATCGCGGCAGGCGAAATTCTTTGAACAGTACGAAGGCTATTTGTCATCGCATGACCACGAGCGAGCGGATGACGAAAAACTGGCAGCGCTGGCCGCCAGAATTCGTGAAGCGAACGCGTAATCCGTCCGTTTGCCGGATAGCGGTGCAGGCACCTTATCCGGCAAACAGCTAACGGGTTTAACGTCCGGCTACCTTGCTGCGTTTTTTATTGCCAGCAGGCGTCTGACGCTGATGCGCCACTGGCGTATGCTTAGTCAACGCCGGGCGCGTATTGCGGTTCTGACGACGGGCTTCACGCATCTCGTCCAGCGTAGGCGCCGGAACCAGACACTCGCGACGACTGCCAATCAGATGCTTTTTCCCCATCTCTTCCAGCGCCTGGCGAATCAGCGGCCAGTTCGCCGGATCGTGGTAACGCAGCAGCGCTTTATGCAGACGACGCTGTTTGTCGCCTCTCGGCACCACCACGTCTTCACTCTTATAGCCAATTTTACCCAGCGGGTTTTTCCCGGTGTAATACATGGTCGTCGAGTTCGCCAGCGGCGACGGATAGAAGTTCTGCACCTGATCCAGACGGAAGCGATGGCGTTTCAACCACAGCGCCAGATTCACCATATCTTCGTCCCGCGTACCGGGGTGCGCAGAGATAAAATACGGGATCAGGTACTGCTCTTTCCCGGCCTGTTTTGAGTAAAGGTCGAACAGTTCTTTGAAGCGATCATAGCTGCCCATGCCCGGCTTCATCATCTTCGACAGCGGCCCTTCTTCGGTATGCTCCGGCGCAATCTTCAGATAGCCGCCCACATGATGGCTCGCCAGCTCTTTGATATAACGCGGATCTTCAACAGCAATGTCGTAACGCACGCCGGAGGCGATCAGGATCTTCTTGATGCCTTTCAGATCGCGGGCGCGGCGATAGAGGTTGATCGTCGGCTCATGGTTGGTATCCATATGCGAGCAGATATCCGGGTACACGCACGACAGGCGGCGGCAGGTTTGTTCCGCGCGCGGCGACTTACAGCGCAACATATACATGTTGGCCGTCGGCCCGCCGAGATCGGAAATCACGCCGGTAAAGCCCGGTACGGTATCGCGGATCGCTTCGATCTCATTGATGATCGAATCTTCTGAACGGCTCTGAATAATGCGGCCTTCGTGTTCGGTAATCGAGCAGAACGAGCAGCCGCCGAAACACCCGCGCATGATGTTAATCGAGAAGCGGATCATTTCGTAAGCCGGAATGCGGCTGTCACCGTATGCCGGATGCGGCACGCGCTTATACGGCAGCGCAAAAACGCTGTCCATCTCTTCGGTAGAGAGCGGAATGGCGGGCGGGTTGATCCAGATATAGCGATCGCCATGCTTTTGCATCAGCGCACGCGCGCAGCCAGGGTTGGTTTCGTGATGCAGAATACGCGACGCGTGCGCATACAGCACCTTATCGCCCTTCACCTTCTCAAAGGACGGCAGCAGCACGTAGGTTTTCTCCCACGGCTTCGGACGCGGCGGCTGAACGGTCACGGCTTTGGCTTCCTGCTTTTTCGGCGCAACCGGTTTATTATCCGCGCACGGCAGATCTTCGCCGTACGGATGGGGGATCGGATCAATTTTCCCCGGCGTATCCAGACGCGTGGAATCAACCCCACTCCAGCCCGGCAGGGCTTCTTTAACAATAATCGCGGTGTTACGCACATCGCGGATCTGGCCGATCGGCTCCCCCATTGCCAGGCGGTGCGCAACTTCAACCAGCGGGCGCTCGCCGTTGCCGAACATCAGCATATCGGCTTTCGCATCCACCAGCACCGAGCGGCGTACGGTATCAGACCAGTAATCATAGTGCGCAGTACGACGCAGGCTGGCTTCAATACCGCCGAGAATCACCGGCACGTCTTTCCAGGCCTCTTTACAGCGCTGGGTATAGACCAGCGTCGCACGATCCGGGCGCTTGCCCGCCACGTTATCCGGCGTATAGGCGTCGTCATGGCGCAGTCGGCGATCGGCGGTATAACGGTTGATCATCGAGTCCATGTTGCCCGCAGTGACGCCGAAAAACAGATTCGGTTTCCCCAGACGCATAAAATCATCTTTGCTGTTCCAGTCCGGCTGGGCAATGATGCCGACACGGAAACCCTGCGCTTCCAGCATACGACCGCAAATCGCCATCCCAAAGCTCGGATGATCGACATACGCATCACCGGTAACCAGAATAATGTCGCAGCTATCCCAGCCAAGTTGATCCATTTCATCGCGTGACATCGGCAAAAAAGGCGCGGGACCAAAACAGGCCGCCCAGTATTGAGGCCAGGAGAAAAGATCTCTGTCTGGCTGGATCAGGGATATTGCGCTCATAATGCTTCCAAAAAAATGGTAAAAAAATAATCAAAGGCCGGGGATTATATGCCGGAACGAAAGAGAAAGGTATTCACTTCTCGCCCTTGCGGGCGAGGGAAGATTTACGGCGCCGGGTTCACCAGCATTTGTCCGATAGACCCCCGGTCGGCCATTTCCAGCGTCTGGCTGTTGAAGTAGAACGGGAAGTGCGCCCAGGATGGCTGTCCGTAATAAACCAGCAATTCCACCTGTCCGTCCACCCATACCGTATCTTTCCAGCCCCGATCTTCCGGGAACGGCATGGCGCCATTGACGTTGCGGATCAGGAAAGAGACACCCTCAATATGGAAAGGCTGCGGCATATCGGCGCGAACGGTCCAGCGCTCCCAGGAACCTTGCTGGGCGGTGATATCAATGCGGTTGACGTCCCACAATTGCCCGTTGATGCCGGGATCGTCCCCGAGGCTAATATCCCGGCTGCGAATCGGCGCGCCGCTGACAATCTCCGTGGGCAATAAACGCATCGGCAGGCTGTCAGTCACCAGCGGCAGCAGCCCGGTTGGCCGTAAGGTCAGCACTAGCGTAGAGACCAGAATGCTGGAAGGTTCAAAGAAGCCACGGATGCGATCGACAATACTGGCCGCTTCCCCGCAGGTGATCGACACCTCATCGCCATTGGTCATATCGACCAGAATTTCCCGGCGTTCACCGGGCGCCAGCGACAGTTGTTTGACGGACACCGGCGCGGGTAAAAGGCCCTGATCGCCAGAAATTACATGCAGCGCGCGACCGTCGCTCATTTGCAACTGGTAACGGCGAGAGTTTGACGCATTCAGCAAGCGCAGGCGTACCCAGCCGCGGGAAACTTCCACGTAAGGACTCTGTGCGCCGTTGACCAGCAGCGTATCGCCAACAAACCCGCCGCTGCCCGGTTCGCTGTACTCCGGCGTACCGAAATTATCCAGCCGCTTATCCTGGATAATGATCGGGAAATCATCCACGCCGTAATGATTGGGGATCGGCAGCGATTTGCTGACCTCATCCTCGATCAGCCACATCCCGGCAAGGCCGTTATAGACCTGCTGCGCGGTACGGTTTGGCGTATTGGCGTGATACCACAGCACGGCGGCGTTCTGACGAATCGGCAATACCGGCGCCCAGTCAGCGTTGGGCGACATCATCCGCGCAGGGCCGCCCATCAGCGGCCCCGGCACCTGCAATCCGCTGACGGTCATGGAGACATTTTCAGTCAGGCGGTTGCTGTAGATGAGCTTAACGTCATCCCCTTTCCAGACGCGAATCGTCGGCCCCAGGTAACGCCCGTTAATCCCCCAGACGGGCGCGCGCGTACCCTGCGTAAAGGACCAGTGCGCGCGCTGCAACGTCATAAACAACGGCTGCCCGCGACGGGACTCCAGCAGCGGCGGAACGGGCAGAGGCTGCTGCTGACCGGCTGCATTAGCCTTCAGCGGAACGGCACCGGCACACAGTGCGATCCCCGAAGCCTGAATGAACTGACGCCGACTGAGTGACATATAAGCTCCATTTAAAACAGACAAAGAGTGCGCAGGAAGTCGTTTCCCACAAAAACGCGATCACACTGATTCAGACTTTGCCGGTCGCTTCGCGCTCTGCAATTTCCTGATCGAGTTCTGCAATTTTTTGTTCCATCAACGAGCGGCAATGCGCCGCCAGTTCACGAACCTGATCCTTACCAAACTGGCTGATGTCCACCGGCGGCAGCATCTCTACAATCACCAGACCGTTATTCAGTCGGTTAAGCTTAATTTTATTCGATGTATTGGAAACACACACCGGAATCACCGGAACACCGGCGGCGATAGCGGCATGAAAGGCGCCGGTTTTAAACGGCAGCAGGCCACGGCCACGGCTGCGCGTTCCTTCCGGGAACATCCAGATAGAGATACGGCGCTTTTTAAAATGGCTCACCACTTCCGCGATTGTGCCGTGCGCTTTGGCACGATTATTTCGGTCAATCAACAAGTTACCGGTTAACCAGTACAGCTGGCCAAAAAACGGGATCCAGACCAGGCTCTTTTTGCCGACCGTCACCGTAGGCGGTTGCACAATGTTGGCTGCCGTCACCATATCGTAGTTGTTCTGATGGTTAGCAATATAGATAGCGTTGCCATAGCTTTCGGCATCAGCAGGCTTACGGCACTCCACCTTCAGGCCATAAAGCGGCGCCAGACGGCCAAACATATGGCCAAACGTCGCGACGTGCTTCGGGTTACGCGGGCTGAAAAGGCAGTAGATCGAACCGAAAATGCAGACAAGAATGCAGTAAATAACGGTAATGATTAGACGAAAGATATATAGCATAACAACCTCTGAAGGCCTAAGAGCGTCGCATTCTACGTCACCTGATATCAGGTTAGGGCTTTGTTAAGAGCGGCTCTCTGGAAAAGCGTATTGTTAATCGCAATGCGCGAATAAACAACGGTTTTACGGGAAATTTTATTGTTAATCCGGCCTGACAGCATCGTTAAAACCGCAGGCCGGACAAGGCGTTTACGCCGCCATCCGGCACAATGAGATGGCCTGATGGCGCTTAAAATCGCCTTATTCTTCGCTGTCGCCGTCGCGGGCGCGTCGTGGCGAGTCAATCTCAATACGATCGATGCGCTGCAAACCGCGCATCAGCGTACCGCGACGACCGCGCTCGCCGGTCACTTTTTGCAGCTCTTCAGGGCGCAGTTTGATTTTGCGCTTGCCGACATGAATCGTGAGCGTGCTTTGCGGCGGCAGAACGTAGAGCTGGGCCAGCGTATCGTCGCCTCTGGCCGCTTCCGCAGACGGAATGTTGATGATCTTGTTCCCTTTCCCCTTCGACAACTGCGGCAGATCGCTGACCGGGAACATCAACATACGCCCGGCGGCGGTGATCGCCAGCAGCATATCGGTTTCATCTTCAATCACCACCGGCGGCATAACGTGCGCGTTTTCCGGCAACGTGATCAGCGCTTTACCCGCGCGGTTGCGGGCGACCAGATCGTTAAAGGTACAGACGAAACCATAGCCGGCGTCCGAGGCCATCAGCAGTTTCTGCTCATCCCCTTCCATCAGCATATGCTCTACGGTCGCGCCCGGCGGCAGCGTCAGCTTACCGGTCAACGGCTCGCCCTGACCACGCGCCGACGGCAGCGTAATCGGGTCGATGGCGTAGCTGCGCCCGGTCGTGTCGATAAACACCACCGGCTGGTTGCTCTTGCCTTTCGCCGAGGCTTTCCAGCTGTCGCCCGATTTATAGTTCAGACCCTGCGCGTCAATATCATGGCCTTTGGCGCTACGCACCCAGCCCATCTGCGACAGCACGATCGTCACCGGTTCAGACGGCAGCATGTCATGCTCGCTCATCGCTTTAGCTTCTTCACGCTCGCGCAGTGGGGAGCGGCGATCGTCGCCATACGCGTCTGAATCCGCCTGTAACTCTTTCTTCAGCAGGGTGTTCATTTTGCGCTCGGAGGCCAGAATGCCCTGCAATTGATCGCGCTCTTTCGCCAGCTCATCCTGTTCGCCGCGAATCTTCATCTCTTCCAGTTTGGCGAGATGGCGCAGTTTCAGTTCGAGGATGGCTTCGGCCTGGGTTTCCGTGATGCCAAAACGCGACATCAGCGCCGGTTTCGGTTCATCCTCATGGCGGATTATCTCAATCACTTCGTCGATATTGAGAAACGCCACCAGCAAACCTTCCAGAATATGCAGGCGCTTGAGGACTTTCTCCAGACGATAGTTCAGGCGGCGGCGCACGGTATCGCGACGGAACGCCAGCCATTCGGTCAGGATCTCCAGCAGGTTTTTCACCGCCGGGCGACCGTCCAGACCGATCATGTTCAGGTTGATGCGGTAGCTCTTTTCCAGGTCCGTGGTCGCAAACAGGTGGTTCATCACCTGCTCCATATCCACGCGGTTGGAACGCGGCACGATCACCAGACGGGTCGGATTTTCGTGATCGGACTCGTCGCGCAGATCGTCAACCATCGGCAGCTTTTTGTTCCGCATCTGGGCAGCGATCTGCTCCAGTACGCGAGCGCCGGACACCTGGTGCGGCAGCGCGGTAATCACCACCGCGCCATCTTCTTTTTTCCATACCGCGCGCATACGCACGGAGCCGCGACCATTTTCGTAAATCTTACGGATTTCCGCACGGGAGGTGATGATTTCCGCTTCGGTCGGGTAGTCCGGCCCCTGCACGATATCCAGCACCTGCTCAAGCGTTGTTTTCGGCTGCTCAATCAGGGTGATCGCGGCTTTCGCCACTTCGCGCAGGTTATGCGGCGGAATGTCTGTCGCCATCCCAACGGCGATGCCGGTGGTGCCGTTGAGCAGAATATTGGGCAAACGCGCAGGCAGCATCTTCGGCTCTTGCAGGGTGCCATCAAAGTTCGGCACCCAGTCCGCCGTCCCCTGACCGAGTTCGCTCAGCAGGACTTCCGCGTATTTCGACAGACGGGATTCGGTATAACGCATCGCCGCGAAGGATTTCGGATCGTCCGGCGCGCCCCAGTTCCCCTGCCCGTCAACCAGCGGGTAACGGTAAGAGAACGGCTGCGCCATCAGCACCATCGCTTCATAACAGGCGCTGTCGCCGTGCGGATGGTATTTACCCAGCACGTCGCCGACGGTACGGGCGGATTTTTTAAATTTGGCGCTGGCGTTCAGCCCCAGTTCAGACATCGCGTACACGATGCGACGCTGAACCGGCTTCAGTCCGTCACCAATAAACGGCAACGCCCTGTCCATGATGACGTACATGGAGTAGTTCAGATAGGCGTTTTCCGTGAATTCATGCAGCGCAAGGCGCTCTGCCATATCGCTCATTAATCGTGGTTCCTCAACTGTTAGCCTGAACAATAACCCAGTATCCGTCAGGCAATATTGCCGCAGATACTACCTTATCTGGCGCGTTGAGTCACAAAGAAAAAGGGCCGCGAGTGCGGCCCTGATGGGGTTTATTTGGCGACTTTGGTGATTTGCTTCACGTCGATTTCAACGGAATTCCAGTCTTTATCCACTTCGCCCTGGATTTCAACCAGGTCCTGCGGCGTTACGGTAACGCCGTTCCAGCGTTTGTGGTCGATATCGACATTCACCGTCCCGGTGGCGTCCTTGAACAGATACAGATCGTCGGAGATACGCTCAACGATGTTACCGCGCAGGGTGACCCAGGCGTCATCACGCATTGATTTCGCGCTTTCTACGGTCGTATTACTCCCGTTCGGGCCAACAAACCCGCCGCCCTGACTTTGCGTCGCCGTCGGGCCAGAAAATCCACCTTGCTGAGCCGCCAGAACCGGAGCGGAACACAACGCCATTACGGCAACCATTGCAGCCAATTTTTTCATGACTCTCTCTCCCTTTTTACGCTGTTTCGTCTCAATTAAATAAGGTAATCCTTAACAACTTCTTAAGGCAAAAAAAGATACTTTTTTTTCTGTACAACGCGCGCCACGACAGGGTTTACTGGCGAGAGAAAGAGTCACCGCAGGGATGAACATATGCGTATTTTACTGGTAGAAGATGACGCGCTGATTGGCGACGGCATCAAGGCGGGTTTAAGCAAAATGGGATTCAGCGTCGACTGGTTCACCGAAGGTCGTCAGGGTAAAGAAGCGCTCTACAGCGCGCCTTATGATGCGGTGATCCTCGACCTTACGCTACCGGGGATGGACGGACGGGATATCCTGCGCGAATGGCGTGAACAGGGAAAACGCGAACCCGTACTGATTCTGACGGCGCGCGATGCGCTGGCGGAGCGCGTGGAGGGGCTGCGTCTGGGAGCGGACGACTATCTGTGCAAACCTTTCGCGCTGATTGAAGTCGCCGCCCGCCTGGAGGCGCTGTTACGCCGCGCTAACGGCCAGGTGAGCAACGAACTGCGCCACGGCCAGGTTACGCTCAATCCCGGTAATCTGGTCGCGACGCTGGCAGGCGATCCGCTGCCCCTGAAGCCGAAAGAGTTTGCCCTGCTGGAGCTGCTGATGCGCAACGTCGGGCGCGTGTTGCCGCGTAAGCTCATCGAAGAGAAGCTGTATACCTGGGACGAAGATGTCTCCAGCAATACCATTGAGGTACATGTTCATCACTTACGCCGTAAGCTGGGCAGTGATTTTATCCGCACCGTACACGGGATCGGCTACACCCTGGGCAACCCATGAAACTCACACAACGTCTCAGCCTGCGCGTCAGGCTCACGCTTATTTTTCTGATCCTGGCCGCCATCACCTGGGTGGCCTCCAGCTTCGTGGCCTGGAAACAGACGACCGACAACGTCGACGAGCTGTTTGATACCCAGCTCATGCTGTTTGCGAAGCGCCTTATTACTCTGGATGTCAACGAAATCTCGGCGCCTGAACGGATGGCGCAGACGCCGAAAAAATTGAAGCATGGTCATGTCGATGACGATGTGCTGGCCTTTGCGGTGTATACCGCCGACGGCAGAATGGTGCTGAACGATGGCGATAATGGCCGGGATATTCCCTACAGCTACCGTCGGGAAGGTTTTGATGACGGATACCTGAATGGCGATGATGATAAATGGCGTTTTGTCTGGCTGACCTCTGCGGATGGCAAGTACCGTATCGTCGTCGCTCAGGAGCTGGAGTACCGCGAGGATATGGCGCTGGCGATTGTCACCGCGCAGCTAACGCCGTGGCTGATCGCGCTTCCGCTGATGCTGCTCATCCTGATTGTGCTGCTTAGCCGGGAGCTCAGGCCGCTGAAAAAGCTCGCCCAGGCGCTGCATTTGCGCTCCCCGGAATCGGAAGAGCCGCTTGACGATAAGGGTGTGCCAAGTGAGGTTCGTCCGTTAGTCGGCGCGCTCAACCAGTTATTTGCCCGTACGCATTCGATGATGGTGCGCGAGCGGCAATTCACGTCGGACGCGGCGCATGAGTTACGCAGCCCGCTCACTGCGCTGAAAGTACAAACTGAGGTGGCGCAGCTCTCGGACGACGACCCGCAGGCGCGTCAAAAAGCGCTCATGCAACTGCATACGGGGATTGAGCGCGCCACGCGCCTGGTGGACCAGCTCTTAACCCTTTCACGGCTCGACTCGCTCGATAACCTGCAAGATGTCGCGGAAGTCTCGCTGGAGGCGCTACTGCAATCCGCCGTGATGGATATCTGGCAACCGGCCCAGCAGGCGCATATTGACGTGCGTCTGCACGTTAACGCCCACAACGTCACGCGCATGGGCCAACCGCTGCTGCTCAGCCTGCTGGTGCGCAATTTGCTGGATAACGCCATTCGTTACAGCCCACAGGGCAGCGTGGTGAACGTGACGCTGAATGCCCGGTATTTTACCGTCCGGGATAATGGCCCCGGCGTTTCGCCGGCGGTGCTGGCGCGTATCGGCGAACGATTCTATCGCCCGCCAGGTCAGAGCGTCACCGGCAGTGGTCTGGGTTTGTCGATTGTCCGCCGCATCGCCTCGCTGCATGGGATGAGCGTCTCGTTTGGCAATGCGCCGGAAGGAGGCTTTGAAGCCGTAGTAACCTGGTGATCGCGAGATTATTGCGCGATGAGCAAAAGACTTTGCACATTTTGCTCATTTCGCCGGGCCGCTCATCTGCGTAAAATCTGTTTCAAACGCATTCCTGAGAGGACAAATAATGAGCAACATTCTGATTATCAACGGGGCGAAAAAATTTGCGCACTCCAATGGTCAGTTAAACGACACCCTGACCGAAGTGGCGGATGGCCTTCTGCGCGACCTCGGGCATGATGTCAAAATCGTCCGCGCTGAAAGTGATTACGATGTCAAAGCCGAAGTCCAGCACTTCGTCTGGGCTGACGTGGTTATCTGGCAGATGCCTGGCTGGTGGATGGGCGCGCCGTGGACCGTGAAAAAATACATGGATGACGTCTTTACCGAAGGCCACGGTACGCTGTACGCCAGCGATGGCCGCACCCGTTCGGACGCGTCAAAAAAATACGGTTCCGGCGGTCTGATTCAGGGGAAAAAATACATGCTTTCTCTGACCTGGAACGCACCGATGGAGGCTTTCACCGACAACGATCAGTTCTTCCACGGCGTTGGCGTGGATGGCGTATACCTGCCGTTCCACAAGGCCAATCAGTTCCTCGGAATGGAAGCGCTGCCGACCTTTATCACCAATGACGTCATCAAAATGCCGGATGTCCCGCGTTATATCGCAGAATATCGCAAGCATCTGAGCGAGATTTTTGGTTAACTAGTAGCCTGGAATTAGAAGGAGTTAACCATGCTTACTGTCATTGCTGAAATCCGTACCCGTCCAGGTCAACATCACCGTCAGGCGGTACTGGATCAGTTTGCCAAAATCATTCCGACCGTGCTGAAAGAAGAGGGTTGCCACGGCTACGCGCCGATGGTCGATCACGCTGCGGGCGTGGCCTTTCAGACGACCGCACCTGACTCAATCGTGATGGTTGAACAGTGGGAAAGCGTTGTGCATCTCGAAGCGCATTTGCAAACCCCGCATATGAAAGCCTACGCCGAAGCCGTTAAAGGCGACGTGCTGGAAACAAGTATCCGTATTCTGGAGTCAGGCGTTTAAGTTTTGCGCTAAATGCCGGATGGCGCTTCGCTTATCCGGCCTACAGCGCATTCCCCGAATGTAGGCCCGGTAAACGCAGTGCCACCGGGCAATTCCGGGCAATATGGTTACCAGTACAGCTTCCAGCACTGGGTAAAACGCGTTAACGCTTCCACGTAGAAATAATCCCCCCAGCTTGCACACTCATCGACCCCTTTGTTGCTCGAAAGGTGGTACACCGAATGTTTCAACAGCCCGTTCCCCTTCTCATTTTTCGCCATCAGATAGCGCTTCGTTAGCGATGACATGATTCCCATCGCCCACTGCTGATAACGCTCACGATCCGGATCGGTCACGGGCAGGTGTTTGATCAACTCCAGCAGGCCGCACACGGCAATCGCCGCCGACGAGGCGTCACGCAGCGCGTCTGTCCCCACCAGCGCCAGATCCCAATGGCAGACCGCGTCTTCCGGCAGGCGATTAAGGAAATAGTTCGCCAGCTTTTTCGACAGCGCCACCATCTCTTTGTCGCCCGTATAGATATAGCTCAGCAGGAAGCCATAAATCCCCCACGCCTGACCGCGCGACCAGCATGAATCATCCGCATAACCCTGCTGGGTGTTGCCGTAGCGCGGCGCGCCGGTTTTCACATCCATGTAGTAAGTATGGAAGGTGGACGCATCTTCACGAATCAGGTATTTCGCGGCCTGCACCACATGGGCTTTTGCCGCCTCGGCAAAACGCGGATCGCCCGTCTGCTCGCTCGCCCAGTACAGCAGCGGCAGGTTCATGTTGCAGTCGATGATCATCCGCCCGGCCTGTTCGGGATCGTTAAGATCGCCCCACGCCTGGATAATCTGCGCCTTTTCATGGAAACGCTCCAGTAGCGCTTCCGCCGCCATCAGCGAAAAACCACGCGCATCACGGTTGCCCGTCAGTCGCCAGGCTGCGACGCAGGACAGGGTATAAAGGAACCCCAGATCGTGGGTGTTGGTGTCGTGGCGTCCGGCAATACGCAGGCCAAAAGAACGCACATGTTTTTCTGCCAGTTCACGATATTTCGCCTCGCCGCTCATCTCCCACGCCAGCCACAGTTGCCCGGTCCAGAAGCTGGTGGTCCACTCAACGTTGTCAGTTAACGGGTAATAACCTTTAACGCAGGTTTCGGCAGGAAATTTTTCACCGAATTCCGTTAAATGACGGCTAATCAGTTCGAGGACGTGTTCACGCGCGCCGATCATTTCATCCTGAAAAGTTCCGGCGTCAACCGGGCTGCCAGGAAATGCGCGCAACGTTTCCTCAACGATATGATTTAACATATTTCGGTTCCTTCTAAATTAAACCCAATGAAATTTAATGCGCCGTATTATTTTCGGCGATCTCAATAGCAGTACGATGGCGGGATTTACTCTGACATGCCGATAAGGTAAATGCCGAAATAAGCGTAAAGGTCAGTGCAATAATCCCCATGATGATATACGTTTTCTCAAAACCAATTCGGTCATACATTAATCCGGCAGGTGAAGAGATCACCACATTGCCGACATACAGCATCGCCTGATAGCCCAATAAATACATGGTCGCATTGACGCGTTTATCAAAGTGTTCAGCAATGTATTTAAAGACCGAAACCAACAGCAGACAGATTTCCAGACCATACAGCGGCTTCAGTACAGAGATGAGCAGGTGTGAATCACACAGCCCGGAAATAATCAGACGCGCGCCAACCAGCGCCCCCACAATCAACAAACCGCGTTTAGCGCCGATCGCGTTAACAAATAATGGAACCACCATATACATGACAAATTCCATTCCCGACTGCACGGTTCCCAGATAGCCAAACACCGCGTTGCCTTCATGAACGTCAGAGAAGAAGGTGACAAAGTAGCGGGAGAACTGCTGCTCTGCGATAAACATCATCCACGCCACGCCGGCGACATACAGGCAGAACGCCCAGAACTTACGGCTGCGCAACAGCGCGTAGACATCCGCCGGGACGATTTTCTCTTTTGTCAGCACGTCCGCTGCGTTTGCCGCATTCACATTCACTTTCAGACTCAGCAGTACCACCAGCATCACCACCGACGCCACGCTGCCCATAATGAAGTTATACGCCGGAGAGAGGTTAAACAGCAGGCCGGAAAACGACGACGCCACCGCCCACCCCAGCGAGCCCCACATGCGGATTTGGCCAAACTCCATGCCGTTAAGACGGCTGAAGCGGTCAGAGTAGGATTCACAAGCCGCCACGCCAGCATACCAGGCAAAGCTCAGGTAAATCGCGCCGATAACAATGCCCAGCATGGTGTTTGAAAGCAATAATGGTTGATAAACATAAATAAAGAATGGCGCCATTAGTGCCGACATCATAACAACAAAATAGAGCAGGTATTTGCTCATGCCGATTTTATCGAGAATGTAGCCATAAATGGGTTTCAGAATAACCGCAAAAATACCGTTTACTGCAAACACCGTACCAATAACCGTGCCGCTTACCTGTGCTTTCTGCCCCAGCCAGATGGCCAGTAAACCAATACTGGCAGACCAGGTAAAGAAATAGAGGAATATAAAGCTACTGATTTTATAATATTCAGTTCTGTTATTTGTTGAACAATTTTTCATACCATCCTCGCCAACGTGTAGGGGCCAGAGTTTTATAAAAAGAACGATAACTGGCGTGCGCTTTCTGGTTCGCGAATAACCACCTGGTTATCGTTTATTTGCAGTTGCGGAATTGCCGTATATTTTTTCTGTTGCCCGGAAGCAGAAACCGCGCAACACAGCCAGCTTTCGCCCTGTGCAATTTCTGCGGTAAGCAGTGGAATCGCGGCGCATTGTGCAAACATAATGCTGCTGTTCGGCGGAGTAATAATGCTGTCCGGCTGGCGGGCCAGCGCGGGCGACAGATCGACGATCGTGCTGCATCCATTCTCTGCCGCCAGGTAGCATCCGCGCTCACTGAGCTGATGCGCCGTTTTCATCACCGCAAAGCCGCCTTCCACGGTTTGCAACGTTCGCGCGCTGTGGATGCGGTGCAGGCGAAGATGCCACTCGCCGAAGGGCGCCAGCCAGGTCTCAACAGTGACGTCATGCCACGGAGACCAGCGGGAAAAAATAAAATTCTCATCGACCCGCACTTCGTCGCAGCGACGGCGGCCACGGAAATAGTTGTCGCCATCCGCCAGCAGCAGCATGGAGTCACACGCCGCATGTTTAAGGCCATAGCGTCCGCGTTCAATGGTGAAACCAAAACGGCTGGAGTAGGCAAACTTCGTGTATTTCGCTTCGGTGTTAACGTAGTTATTCAGTTCAAGCTGACCCGAAGTCAGCATCGTGACATGGTCTGAATTTTCGCTGTGCTGCAAAATTTGTGCGGCATGGGGAATAACGTGTTTTTCTGCGCATTGCGGCAACGGGAGTTCTTCGGCCTGCCAGAAGGCGTGATCGTCCGGCAAGGCGAGGATCAAAAAAACCTTCAGCGCCCAGTAAGGGGAGCCCGGCGAGTTGTAATCTTCACACATCGCCAGATTCGGATAAGCAAACCCCAGCGTCAGAATGCCGTCACGATCGACGATCGGCTGCTGCTGCCACCAGCGCAGATGCCGCAGGATCACCCCTTTAATCACGCCCGGCGAGAAGACATCCAGCTCAGCAAACGCCGCCGCGCTCCAGAACGCGACCATCGCAAAGCGATAGGTCAGACTGCGGCCAAACGGTACGGATGCGCCATCTGCTGCCGACATGTAGATAAAATCAGCGGCAAACAGGCGAGCGCGTTCGCGCAGGGTGGCGGCACGGGCAGCATCTTCCGGGTTCAGCGTGGCGTACAGCAGTCCGTAAAAATGGAAAGCCATCGAGATGTAGTAATCTTTTGGGCGACCGGGGCCATCGGCATACCAGCCGTCACCCAGGTAGTACGCTTCCATCATCGTAAAACGGCGGTCGATCGCTGCCTGATCGAACGGCAGCCCGGCACGTTTGAAACCCAACTGGACGATAATCGCAAAGTAGTTCCAGTTGCTGTCCGGCATTTGCGCGTCGGTGATCTGGTTTAGCCAGCGATGAAGATTCGCCAGTTCCGTTTCGCTGAACTGGTCGGTTAAACGCGTTTGCAGCAACGCCAGGCCGAGGCCGTAGGCGGCCATCTCGACCAGGCGCTGATCGTAAGGGTCGGTATCGCCCCAGTAGTGCGGACTGAGTGGATTGGTGCCGAGTTTAATCGCCTGAATATACTTATCAGCAAACGGCACCTCAGCGCCGCCAGCCATCAGAGGAAACAGACCCCATAACGCTCTGGAGAGCCCTTCCATGCAGGCGATATCCACACTGTAGTGCGCGCAGGTGTCACCCAGTGAAAACTGCGCCGCCCCTGCGGGAAACTGTTTATCCAGCGCGCTCAGCATCGTTGTGACGGCGCTGATTACGTCTTCACGGAATGACAATGGATTTGATTTTTCTTCAGTTGCCGACCACATACTCTGCCCCTCTGAATTAAGTGGCTAAAGGATAGTGAATCGCCGACAAGCGGAAATGTTATCTCAATCACACCAATAGAATTAAAATAAAACAGTGATTGAAAAAATTTAAAAACAAGGTTTATAAATCAGAATTCAGCGGCAAAAATTTAAATCTGTTGCACTATGAATGCACCCTCATCTCAGGAACATCTGGAACTGATCGCGCTCAATGACGCCATTGCGTCATTTAGTCGATTATTTGCTAACTCGGTTCGCTATCACCACTGGCATCAGTGTCTGGAGGTGCTGTATGTGGAGGAAGGATTTGGCGTGGTGATCGTCGATCACCAGCAATACACCATGCGACCAGGTCGATTGTTCTTTTTCCCGCCCTTTACCCTGCATAAAATCATGGTGGATGAGCAGGCGCAAGACCACTACCGCCGAACCATTATTCACCTCGATCAGCATGCGGTACTGAAAGTGCTGCGCGATTTTCCGCTTAATCAACAGCGTCTGCAAAGTCTGACCGTACGTGGCGGCGAGGCCAGAGTATTCGATGTGGCGGATATTCACCCGCACGTTGATTTTCTCTTCAGCCGTTACGAGAAAATGGCAGCGCTCAAGCCGCTTAACGCCGAACAGATTTCCTGCCTGTTATTGAGTTTATTTAGCCTGTTGCCCGAAGATAACGTCAATATGACGGAGATTGGCACCGGAATAGCAAGCCAGGTGATGTTCTGGCTGGATGAAAATTACACCCGTAAATTCAGCCTCAGCGAGCTGGCAGAAGAGTCAGGAAAATCAAAAAGCTACATTTCCCGGCGTTTTCATTTTGAAACCGGTGAAAGCATCCTCAATTACCTCAATACCCTTCGGTTACGCAAAGCCTGTGAAGCGTTGTTACACAGCGAGGAGAGTGTGCGGGAGATTGCCCGACAAGTGGGGTTTTCAGACGTGACGTACTTTATTAGCGCCTTTGGCAAAGGGATTGGCGAAACGCCGTTACAGTATCGCAAGCGGCATAGACAGTAACGCCGGATGACGCTTCGCTTATCCGGCCTACGGGCACAATGCGAGCGTAGGCCGGATAAGGCATTCAATGGTCGATTACGCGTCGAGATCCGCCATATCGCCTTTTTCCTGCAACCAGTTGCGGCGGTCTTCGGAGCGTTTCTTCGCCAGCAGCATATCCATCATGGCGTTGGTACGCTGATCGTCTTCGTCGCTGATAGTGAGCTGCACCAGGCGACGGGTGTTCGGATCGAGCGTGGTTTCGCGCAGCTGCATCGGGTTCATTTCACCCAGACCTTTAAAGCGCTGCACGTTCGGCTTGCCTTTCTTACGCTTCAACTGTTCCAGCACGCCCGCTTTCTCTTCTTCCGTCAGCGCATAGTAGACCTCTTTGCCGAGATCGATACGGTACAACGGCGGCAGCGCGACGTAGACGTGCCCGTGCTTCACCAGCGTGCGGAAGTGCTTCACAAACAGGGCGCAGAGCAGCGTGGCGATGTGCAGACCATCGGAGTCCGCATCCGCCAGGATACAGATCTTGCCGTAACGCAGCTGGCTCAGATCGTCGCTGTCTGGATCGATGCCGATCGCCACAGAAATATCGTGTACTTCCTGCGATGCCAGCACTTCATCGGAAGAGACTTCCCAGGTGTTGAGGATCTTACCTTTCAGCGGCATGATCGCCTGATATTCACGATCGCGCGCCTGCTTGGCGGAACCGCCCGCCGAGTCCCCTTCCACGAGGAACAGTTCGGTACGATTGAGATCCTGCGCGGTACAGTCCGCCAGTTTACCCGGCAGCGCCGGGCCGCTGGTCAGCTTTTTGCGCACCACTTTCTTCGCCGCGCGCAGTCGACGCTGGGCGCTGGAAATGGCCATCTCCGCCAGCAGCTCCGCAGACTGAACGTTCTGATTCAGCCACAGGCTGAAGGCGTCTTTCACCACGCCCGACACAAACGCCGCACACTGGCGAGAAGAGAGACGTTCTTTGGTCTGCCCGGCGAACTGCGGGTCCTGCATCTTCACCGAGAGCACGTAAGCGCAGCGATCCCAGATATCTTCCGCAGACAGCTTCACGCCGCGCGGCAGAATATTGCGGTATTCGCAGAATTCACGCATCGCGTCCAGCAGACCCTGGCGCAGCCCGTTCACATGAGTGCCGCCCTGCATCGTCGGAATCAGGTTAACGTAGCTTTCGGTCAGCAGCTCGCCGCCTTCCGGCAGCCACAGCAGCGCCCAGTCTACGGCTTCCGTATCACCGGCAAAATTACCGATAAACGGTTTTTCAGGAAGGGTCGGCAGGCCGTTAACCGCTTCGCCCAGATAGTCGTTCAGGCCATCCTGATAGCACCAGCGCTGCTCGCTATTGTTGACCTCATCTTTAAAGGTGATTTCAACGCCAGGGCACAGCACCGCTTTCGCTTTCAGGATATGGGTTAAGCGAGAGACGGAAAAACGCGGGCTGTCGAAAAAGGTTTCATCCGGCCAGAAGTGAACGCTGGTGCCGGTATTACGTTTACCGCATGTCCCGATAACCTGAAGATCCTGCACTTTCTCGCCGTTTTCAAAGGCGATGCTATAGACCTGGGCATCACGACGCACGGTGACTTCCACGCGTTTTGACAAGGCGTTGACGACGGAAATCCCCACCCCGTGCAGACCGCCGGAGAACTGGTAGTTCTTGTTGGAGAACTTACCGCCCGCATGCAGTCGGCAGAGGATCAGTTCAACCGCCGGAACGCCCTCTTCCGGGTGGATATCCACCGGCATACCACGGCCGTCATCAATCACTTCCAGTGACTGATCGGCATGTAAAATCACATCCACGCGTTTTGCGTGACCCGCCAGTGCTTCATCCACACTGTTATCAATCACTTCCTGCCCAAGATGGTTCGGGCGGGTTGTATCGGTGTACATCCCCGGGCGGCGGCGTACCGGCTCTAGCCCAGTGAGTACCTCAATGGCATCAGCGTTATAAGTTTGCGTCATGATTTAAATTAGCAATTCGAATTGATTGTCAGAAACTGTGCAGTCCAAGGAAATCGACAATCTGGTTGAAATAATCTTCGAAGCCCGTGAATGCATGGTTTCCGCCCTCGATAACGGTCTGGCGGCAAGAGGCGTAATACGCCACCGCCTGGCGGTAGTCCAACACTTCATCCCCCGTCTGTTGCAGCAACCAGATCAAATCCGGCGCTTCCAGCGGGTCAATCTGCATGACTTTAAGATCGTAAATATGGCGAGACTCTAGCACATATTGCTGCCCGGTGTAGGGGTTCTCGTTCTGACCGAGGTAGTCGGTCAACAGTTCAAACGGCCGCACCGCCGGGTTCACCACCACCGCAGGCAACATAAAACACTGTGACAGCCAGGTGGCGTAATAGCCGCCCAGCGACGATCCAACGACGCCGAGCGGCGCTCCACCGTGTTCAAGCACGATAGATTCCAGCAACTCTGCCGCATCGGCAGGATACGGCGGCAGTTGCGGCACGATCATCTCAACATGAGGGTGGCGCTCCGCCAGCCAGCTTTTAAGCTGACATGCCTTTGCCGAACGCGGAGAGCTATTAAACCCATGCAGATAAAGAAGCGTAGACATCAGTATCCTTCCGAAGCGGTATCGGGTCGGAATTGAGTCCCCGGCAGACGATGCACTTGCGTTTCCAGAGAACCCTCGGCGTACAGTTCCAGCGTCCGCCAGCCTGGCCCTATCGTGTCCAGCGTGAAGTTCGCGCAGTGTGGCTTGAACTGGACGCAGGTAGACGGCGTCGCCAGCAGGCGGCGGCCATTCCAGTCAAGATCCAGCTCCTGATGAATATGACCGCACAGCAGGTATTTGACGCGAGGATAGTTCGCCAGCACGCTGTCCAATTCGGCCGCGTTACGCAGGCTGTGCTGATCCAGCCAGCTGCATCCCGAAGGCAATGGATGGTGATGCAGAAGCAGCAAGGTGTGGCGCTCCGGCGCATCGGCAAGTTTACGCTCCAGCCATTCAAGCTGAAAGTCGCTCAATTCACCATGCGGTACGCCAAAAACCTGGCTATCCAGCAGCAAGATTTGCCATTGATCGCCGATAAACACGCGTTTGGCCGGGGAGATCCCCGCTTCCTGCAACGCGCTGTACATCGCGGGCTGAAAGTCATGGTTACCCGGCAACCAAACGCAAGGCGCGCGAAAGCTTGCGATACCTTCAGCAAAGTGCTGATAGGCCGCAGCCGTTTGATCCTGCGCTAAATCACCTGTCGCCACGATCAGATCGTATTCGTGCTGCCCGGCATGAATCGCATCCAGCACCGCCTGGTAACTTTCCCAGGTATTCACGCCCAGCAGCGTTTCATGTTTTTCGGCAAACAGGTGAGTATCGGTAATTTGTAAGATCCTGACTCTGGCCTCACCAGCCAGAGGAAGGGTTAACAGGCTTTCCAAATGGTGTCCTTAGGTTTCACGACGCTAATAAACCGGAATCGCCATCGCTCCATGTGCTAAACAGTAACGCAGCCAGTCGGCCAGAAACTGATTAATTTGATGCTTTTCGTCGCGTTGATGCAACTTTTTATTTGGATAATCATACCGCGCTTTGAAGCGAAAGATCTGCTGACTTGAACACACTTCGGCCACCATCGCGTCATGGTACAGGCGCACCGTAAGTGACGGCAGGCTCCAGTATGTAATGGCTGGCGCCGTCTGCTCGATCGCAACAAGCGTAGTGTATCGGGTCGATTCAACGATCGTTAACCGATATTGCGCGTTGGCCACCTGATAGCTTACTGTTTCGCCGGGTGCGTCATTGCGCGGCAACAGGCGGCGCAATTGCGAAAAATTAGTTTCGCACAGGCGCATCATTTCAGGGAAGTCAGGTGTGTAACGCTTCATTTTTTCCACTCGTGTTTTAACTCTTGATAGTGCAGTTGCAGCCATTGCAAAGCGATGACAGAAGCCGCGTTGTCGATTTTCCCCTCTTCTACCCACTGGTAAGCCTGCTCCCGACTTACCACATGAACACGAATATCTTCGTTTTCATCGGCCAGACCATGAATCCCGTTCGCGGTCGTGGCATCCACTTCGCCCACTAAAATAGAAAGACGCTCGCTGGTGCCGCCGGGGCTTGCCAGGTAACTCATGACCGGTTTCGTCCGTTTGACCTCAAGTCCGGCCTCTTCCATTGCTTCGCGACGAGCGACCTCCTCAACGGTTTCGCCCTCTTCGATCATCCCGGCGACCATTTCCAGCAACCACGGCGTCTCGCTGGTGTCATACGCCGCGATACGAATCTGTTCGACCAGTACAATTTCGTCGCGCTCAGGGTCAAAGGGTAGCAACACTGCGGCGTGGCCGCGCTCAAAAATTTCGCGTTTCACTTCACCGCTCATTTCACCGTTGAACAGGCGGTGGCGGAAACGATAGAGATCCAGTGAAAAAAAACCGCGATATAGCGTTTCTCGTGCAATAATTTCTACATCGTTTTTGGAGAAAGTCATTGGCGAGTTGTCTGGTTTATGCATTGTGCTGTCCTGGTACCAATAGTGATTAAAATGTGAATTTCAAGGGCGTTTGACTGCCGTTTCAGCGACCTTGTGATAAATTGGTGCAAATTAACGCCGGATGGCACGTAACGCCAACTTTTTGCAGTGGCGGATTCTGCTAGAATCAGCAATTATTTTTACAATTTGATCAGCGCTAAATACTGCTTCACAACAAGGAATGCAAATGAAGAAATTGCTCCCCATCCTTATCGGCCTGAGCCTGACGGGGTTCAGCACACTGAGCCAGGCAGAGAACCTGATGCAAGTTTATCAGCAAGCACGCCTGAGCAACCCGGAATTGCGTAAATCCGCCGCCGATCGCGATGCTGCATTCGAAAAAATTAACGAAGCGCGTAGTCCTTTACTGCCGCAACTGGGTTTAGGTGCCGATTACACCTACAGCAACGGCTATCGTGATGCGAATGGCATCAACTCCAACGCCACCAGCGCCTCTCTGCAATTAACCCAGACCCTTTTTGATATGTCAAAATGGCGCGCGCTGACGTTGCAGGAAAAATCCGCAGGTATCCAGGACGTCACGTTCCAGACCGATCAGCAAACGCTGATCCTCAATACGGCGAGCGCCTACTTTAAAGTCCTGAACGCCATTGACGTTCTCTCTTATACGCAGGCGCAGAAAGAAGCCGTTTATCGTCAGTTAGATCAAACCACCCAGCGTTTTAACGTCGGCCTGGTCGCTATCACTGACGTGCAAAACGCCCGTGCACAATACGATACCGTGCTGGCGAACGAAGTCACCGCCCGCAACAATCTGGATAACGCCGTAGAAGAATTGCGCCAGGTCACTGGTAACTACTACCCGGAACTGGCTTCGCTGAATGTCACGAACTTTAAAACCGATAAACCGCAGGCCGTTAACGCACTGCTGAAAGAGGCCGAAAACCGTAACCTGACGCTGTTGCAGGCGCGTCTGAGCCAGGATCTGGCGCGCGAGCAAATCCGCCAGGCGCAGGACGGCCATCTGCCAACGCTGGATTTAACCGCCTCTACCGGCGTGTCCGACACTTCTTATAGCGGCTCTAAAACCCATAACAGCACGCAGTATGACGACAGCAATATGGGCCAGAACAAAATCGGCCTGAGCTTCTCGCTGCCGCTGTATCAGGGTGGGATGGTCAACTCTCAGGTGAAACAGGCGCAGTACAACTTTGTTGGCGCAAGCGAACAGCTGGAAAGCGCGCACCGCAGCGTCGTGCAGACCGTGCGCTCTTCCTTCAACAACATTAATGCTTCTATCAGCAGCATTAACGCTTACAAACAGGCCGTTGTTTCCGCGCAAAGCTCTTTGGATGCAAACGAAGCCGGTTATTCCGTGGGTACGCGTACCATTGTTGACGTGCTGGATGCCACCACCGCGCTGTATGAAGCGAAGCAACAACTGGCGAATGCGCGTTATAACTATCTGATTAACCAGCTGAACATCAAGAATGCTCTCGGTACGTTGAACGAGCAGGATCTGGTGGCGCTGAACAATGCGCTGGGTAAACCGATCTCGACATCCCCGGACAACGTCGCGCCGGAAACCCCGCAGCAGGATGCAGCGGCGGATGGCTATAATGCCAGTACGGTTCAGCCAGCTTCAGCACGTTCCACCAGCAGCAACGGTAACAACCCGTTCCGTAACTGATGAATTGCCCGATGGCGCTTCGCTTATTGAGCCTACCTGATTGCAGGCAGGGTAAGCGTCGCGCCACCGAGCGCTAAACCTTGTCTGAACGTAAGGCAACGTAAAGATCCCGCCATTCTGCCGCATTCTCGCCTCTTCTCGCTTCAATTTCGACCAGCCATCCACTATCCTGAGCATTATTTATTGTGTTTACCACTGGGTCCTGGAAGACAAAAATGAAACGGACAAAATCTATACATCACGCCTCGTTCCGCAAAAGCTGGAGCGCACGTCATCTTACTCCGGTTGCTCTGGCGGTTACCGCTGTCTTTATGCTGGCCGGCTGTGAAAAAAGCGACGAAACGGTTTCGCTGTATCAAAACGCCGACGACTGCTCGGCGGCGAATCCGGGCAAAAACGCTGAATGTACGACCGCATTCAACAATGCTCTGAAAGAAGCGGAACGTACCGCGCCGAAATACGCGACGCGTGAAGACTGCGTGGCTGAATTCGGCGAAGGCCAGTGCCAGCAGGCGCCGGCTCAGGCAGGCATGGCGCCGGAAAATCAGGCGCAGGCGCAATCCAGCGGCAGCTTCTGGATGCCGCTGATGGCGGGCTATATGATGGGTCGAATGATGGGCGGCGGCGCGGGCTTTGCTCAGCAACCACTGTTCAGTTCAAAAAACCCGGCCAGCCCGGCCTACGGTAAATACACCGACGCCAGCGGCAAGAACTACGGCGCCGCACAGCCTGGCCGTACCATGACTGTACCGAAAACCGCGATGGCGCCGAAACCCGCCACAACCACAACCGTTACCCGTGGTGGTTTTGGCGAGTCAGTGGCAAAACAAAGCACGATGCAGCGTAGCGCCACCGGCACCTCGAATCGTTCGATGGGCGGCTAAGACGCATGGAAAGAATCAGTATTACTGAGCGCCCGGACTGGCGCGAGAAAGCCACCGAATACGGTTTTAATTTTCACACGATGTACGGGGAACCGTACTGGTGTGAAGACGCGTACTACAAGCTGACGCTCGACCAGGTTGAGAAGCTGGAAGACGTCACCGCTGAACTGCACCAGATGTGCCTTAAGGTCGTGGAGAAAGTGATCGCCAGCGACGAGCTGATGACGAAGTTTCGCATTCCTAAGCATACCTGGGGCTTTGTACGTCAGTCCTGGCAAACGCAGCAGCCGTCGCTCTATTCCCGCCTCGATCTGGCGTGGGATGGCACGGGGGAGCCTAAGCTTTTAGAAAATAACGCCGATACGCCGACCTCACTGTATGAGGCCGCGTTTTTCCAGTGGATCTGGCTGGAAGACCAGCTCAATGCGGGCAACCTGCCGGAAGGCAGCGATCAGTTTAACAGTCTGCAAGAAAAGCTGATCGAACGCTTCGCCGAGCTGCGTGAGCAGTATGGCTTCCAACTGCTGCACCTCACCTGCTGTCGCGACACCGTGGAAGATCGCGGGACGATCCAGTATCTACAGGACTGCGCCGCCGAAGCTGAAATCGCCACCGAGTTCCTCTACATTGAAGATATCGGCCTGGGTGAAAAAGGTCAGTTTTCGGACTTGCAGGATCAGGTGATTGCCAATCTGTTTAAGCTCTATCCGTGGGAATTTATGCTGCGTGAAATGTTCTCCACCAAGCTGGAAGATGCTGGCGTTCGCTGGCTGGAACCGGCCTGGAAGAGCATTATCTCCAATAAAGCGCTGCTCCCAATGTTATGGGAAATGTTCCCGGATCACCCTAACCTGCTGCCGGCTTATTTTGCGGAAGATGACTATCCGCAAATGGAAAAATTCGTCGTCAAACCGATCTTCTCGCGTGAAGGCGCTAACGTCTCCATCATTGAGAACGGGAAAACGATCGAAGCGGTGGAAGGCCCTTACGGCGAAGAAGGCATGATTGTGCAGCAGTTCTGTCCGCTGCCGAAGTTTGGCGACAGCTATATGCTGATTGGCAGCTGGTTGATCAACGATCAACCCGCCGGGATCGGTATTCGCGAAGACAGAGCGTTGATCACCCAGGATCTGTCCCGCTTCTACCCGCATATCTTTGTCGAATAGTTTCTTGTGCCGGGTGGCGGCTCCGCCTTACCCGGCCTACGGCACGAACGGTAGGCCCGATAAGCGTAGCGCCATCGGGCATTAATCATCCCACCTGTACCGACAGCATACTCAGGCTGCCCATCTCGATGCCGTCAACCGGGATCGTCACCGGCTCTTTGCCATCCCATGCGCCTAACACATACAGCAGCGGCAGATAGTGATCCGGCGTTGGGTTCGACAGCGATCCTCCTTCATGATCGAGGTAGTTAACCAGCGGATGCTGCTCTACCGGCCCCTGCCATGTCAGATTCGCTTTCACATACTCATTGAATGACGTTGCCCACGGGTAGGGCGTATTCTCGCCATGCCAGCGCGCCGTGCGCAGGTTATGCACCACGTTGCCACTGGCGACCAGCATAATGCCTTCGTCCCGCAACGCCGCCAGTTTGCGCCCTGTTTCAAAATGCCAGGCCGCCGGTTTGGTGCTGTCGATGCTCAACTGCACCATCGGGATATCCGCATTCGGGTACATCTTGATCAACACGCCCCAGGAGCCGTGATCAAAGCCCCACGCCTCTTTATCCAGCGCGACCGGCGCCGGCGACAGCAACTCAACCAGATGTTGCGCCAGTTCCGGCGAACCGGGCGCAGGATAGTGCGTGTCATACAATGCCTGAGGAAAGCCGCCAAAATCATGGATCGTCTTTGGCGCTTCCATCGCCGTCACGCCCGTCCCTCGCGTGAACCAGTGCGCCGAAACAACGACAATCGCTTTTGGACGCGGCAATGTATCCCCCAGATGCCGCCAGGCGCGGGTATACACATTATCTTCCAGAACGTTCATCGGGCTACCGTGACCTAAAAACAATGCTGGCATACGTGTTGAAGACATGATGATATCCTTACTGAGGGAGTCATTTTGATATCATCACAATACGCTTTTTCGATGGATGAAGAACTCAGATAACCATGATGAAGATCATCAGTTATTTTGAAGGTCAGGTTCGGACAGTTGAATCATAAGGAGTTGTCGATGTCAGTACCTTTAATTCTGACCTTACTGGCGGGTGCCGCCACCTTTATTGGCGCGTTTCTTGGCGTGCTGGGGCAAAAACCGTCCAACCGCGTACTGGCGTTTTCACTGGGATTCGCCGCAGGCATTATGCTGCTGATCTCGCTGATGGAGATGCTGCCAGCCGCGCTGGCGGCGGATGGCATGTCTCCGGTGCTGGGTTACGGTATGTTTATTATCGGCTTGCTGGGTTATTTCGGTCTCGACAGGCTGCTTCCCCACGCCCACCCACAAGATTTAGTGCAAAAAACCGCGCGTCCTCTCCCCGGCTCGATAAAACGCACCGCCATCCTGCTGACGCTGGGCATCAGCCTGCACAACTTCCCGGAAGGTATCGCCACCTTCGTCACCGCCAGCAGCAACCTCGAATTGGGTTTTGGCATTGCCCTGGCGGTCGCCTTGCACAATATTCCTGAAGGATTAGCGGTCGCCGGGCCAGTCTATGCCGCAACCGGTTCAAAACGGACAGCAATTTTCTGGGCCGGTATCTCCGGGATGGCGGAAATTCTTGGCGGTGTGATGGCGTGGCTTATTCTGGGCAGCCTGATCTCACCGGTCGTTATGGCGTCCATCATGGCCGCCGTCGCGGGAATTATGGTGGCACTATCCGTTGATGAGCTGATGCCGCTGGCAAAAGAGATCGACCCTAATAATAATCCCAGCTACGGCGTACTGTGTGGAATGTCGGTGATGGGGTTGAGTCTTGTCGTGCTTCAGGCGATGGGAATCGGATAACAGAGGCAGCAGGAAGCGCTTATTCCTGCTCTTTGGTCATAACGCGTTCTTCATCATCGCGACGAAGTAATTTATTGCGGATTTCCAGCAGCGCATCTCTGTCCTGCCGAAACGCCTTACAATAGCGTTTCATATGGCAAAAATACCCTACGATCACCAGAAAAATTAAGACGAGCCAATACCAGGCGATAAACATCCTTTTACCCTTAAAATCTAATATTACCAAACAATTAGCGTTAAAACCTTTTCTACCTATATTGAGGTAGCCCTATATACTGGCACAGTATGAAATCGAGAATATGATTTTGATCATAGAGAAAAAGGTTGGGCTTTTATTAACAGATGGGATGTTTAAAAAAGCAAAATATAAGGGATAAACGGCGGGATTAATGACCTCTGTAAACACAAAAAACCGAAGCCTGCGAACCGGCTTCGGTTTTTATTATCATCTCATCGCCTGATGGCGCTTCGCTTATCAGGCCTACAGAATTAGCTGGCTTTACGCTCGTGCGCCTGGCGGTAAGCCACCAGATCTTCGATCGTCACTACTGCCATGTTGTGTTTACCGGCAAACGCGATGCATTCCGGCGCGCGCGCCATTGTGCCATCGTCATTCGTCAGCTCGCACAGTACGCCAGCAGGTTTGAACCCGGCCAGCATCACCAGATCGATGGTAGCTTCAGTATGGCCGCCACGGGTCAGAACGCCGCCCGGCTGCGCGCGCAGCGGGAAAACGTGGCCTGGACGGTGCAGATCGGCAGGTTTCGCGCCATCGGCAATGGCTGCGCGAACGGTCGTTACGCGGTCTGCGGCAGAAACGCCGGTAGTCACGCCTTTTGCGGCTTCAATGGTCACGGTAAAACCGGTGCCGTAGGCGCTGGTATTGTTCTCCACCATCATCGGCAGATCGAGCTGCTTGCGACGATCTTCAGTGATGCACAGACAAACAATGCCGCTGCCGTGGCGAATGGTCAGCGCCATCTGCTCAACGGTCATGGTCTCGGCCGGGAAAATCATATCGCCTTCGTTTTCGCGATCTTCATCGTCAAGCACCATCACACCGCGTCCTTCACGCAGCGCGGATAGCGCATGTTCCACACGTTCAAAAGGCGTACCAAAAGAGGAAAGTAGCGTCTGATTCATGGTAAAAAAACCTCATTAAAATTATGGTTACCAGAATCAGGGCAGTCTTAGGAGTACCGACAAGCGGCAAAAAAATAACGTGAGCGGGCCCATGCCCGACTGGATCGTTACTCTCTCCCATCCGGACTTTAACCGTCGGCCCCGGAATTACACCGGATCTGCTGACCTTCAGATTTGCACCTGAAGCGCTCGCGGGCTTTCAACCTGTCCTTCATCTTTCACGCCGCTGCTGCGTTGCCGCAACGCGAAATCTTTTGGACATACGCTGATTTACCGCCGGTGGGGAATTTCGCCCCGCCCTGAGAATAAGCGAGTTAACTATAACGCTATTGATTACCTTCATCAACGCCTTTACTCCGCTAAGCGACACACAATTCTGGTTTATGACGCCTGCATATCGCACTACAATGTGTTCTGACACTTACCAGTTCAGGGAAACCACAATGATTGACCCGAAAAAAATTGAGCAACTCGCTCGTCAGGTTCACGAGTCGATGCCGAAAGGGGTTCGGGAGTTCGGGGAAGATATCGAGAAGAAAATCCGTCAGACGCTGCAATCGCAGCTGACGCGTCTCGATCTGGTGAGCCGTGAAGAGTTTGACGTGCAGACTCAGGTCTTACTGCGCACCCGCGAAAAGCTGGCGCTGCTGGAGCAACGCCTCAGCGAGCTGGAAGCGCGTGAGAAACCTGTAGATGTTAAACCTGCGCCCGCCATCCCGCCTGTCGATCCGCAAGAGTAAAAACCACAACGGGCCGTAAGGCCCGTTGATATTTTCAGTGTTCGAGTTCTAGCTTCTTAGCCTGTGTCGCCTGTTGGCAGTAAAGCGCATAGCGTTTGCAAAACCAGCTGCGGTGCGCCTCATCCATATTTCCGGTAACGGCCTGGATATCAACAGGATGGCCCTCAGCCTGCATCCTGGCGAAACTGCGCGCCAGAAAATCAAAATTGTTTAACGAATATACGTTCTTGTCGTTCATCAGCATACCCTCCAGTTATCAAATATCTGTTAAGGCCATATGCTTTTTCTAATTTCAGTATTCTCTTATATGTGTTGAACGGTTGTGCAAAAAGTGCGCATATCAGTTGCCTGACATCACACTTTGGGAACAAGCCAGATGCCCGATGGCGCTGTGCGTATCGGGCCGTCTGTTCAGCGGTTATTTATCGCTGTCTTTCTGGATTTTCTTGATGATATTGGTGGTCGAACAACCGTCTTCGAAGTTAAGCACCAGCACTTCGCCGCCGTTGGCCCAGACTTCTTCGCTACCGGCAATCTCTTCTGGCTTATAGTCACCGCCTTTCACCAGCAGATCCGGCAGCACGCCTGCAATCAGCCGCTGCGGGGTGTCCTCGTCGAAAGAAACCACCCAGTCAACGGACTCCAGCGCACCCAGCACGATCATTCGCTGTTCCAGCGGATTCACAGGGCGAGTTTCGCCTTTCAGACGTTTGGTGGAGGCGTCGCTGTTCACCGCGACGATCAGGCGATCGCCCAGCTTGCGGGCGTTCGCCAGGTAAGACACATGTCCGGCATGCAGAATGTCAAAAACACCGTTGGTCATGACCACTTTCTCGCCGCGTTTACGCGCGCTGGCCACGGCCTGTTTCAGTTCGGCTTCCGTCATCACGCCGAAGCCGGTATCCGCACGACCGCGCACCGCATTTTCCAGTTCGATTGGCGAAACGGTTGATGTTCCCAGTTTACCGACGACAACGCCTGCTGCCGCGTTCGCGAAATAGCAGGCCTCTTCCAGGGAGTTCCCCGCCGCTAATGTGGCCGCCAGTACGCCGATCACCGTATCCCCGGCACCGGTAACGTCATACACTTCCTGCGCCTGGGTCGGCATATGCAGCGGCGCTTTACCCGGTTGCAGCAGCGTCATTCCCTGCTCGGAACGGGTCACCAGCAGCGCAGAAAATTCGAAATCGGCAATCAGCTTCATGCCGCGTTCGACAATCTCTTCTTCACTTTTACATTTACCCGCCACCGCTTCGAACTCAGACAGGTTCGGCGTCAACAGCGTGGCGCCGCGATAACGTTCGAAATCGGTGCCTTTCGGGTCGATCAGCACCGGGACGCCCGCTTTACGCGCAAGCTGAATCATCTGCTGAACGCTGGCCAACGCGCCTTTGGCGTAATCAGACAACACCAGCGCGCCAATTGAGCCCAGCGCCTGGTTAATACGCTCGTGCAATGGCAGCGGATCGACGCCTTCAAAGCCTTCTTCAAAATCCAGGCGAATCAGCTGCTGGTTACGGGAAAGTACACGCAGTTTGGTAATCGTCGGATGCGTAGGCACAGAAACGAAGTCGCATTTTACGTTCACATCCGCCAGCGTTTTGCTCAGCGCGCGCGCCGCATCGTCAATACCGGTCAGACCCACCAGACGCGAATTTGCGCCCAGAGAAGCGATGTTCATCGCCACGTTCGCCGCGCCGCCCGGACGTTCTTCAATG
Source organism: Citrobacter sp. CK206 (assembly GCF_030333125.1). Lineage (NCBI taxonomy): Bacteria > Pseudomonadati > Pseudomonadota > Gammaproteobacteria > Enterobacterales > Enterobacteriaceae > Citrobacter > Citrobacter sp. CK206. The sequence goes on along the minus strand of NZ_JAOWGM010000023.1, from coordinate 224,435 downwards.
GTGTCCACTTTGACAACGGGCACCGGCGCTTCGGGGGAAATACGGCTGGTCGGCCCGTACCAGTAGCGATCCAGCATCACATCACCAACAACCATGACTCCTGCACGTTCAAACTCTGGCAGCGTTACTTTCATTCCTGTCTCCTGAGAGATTCTCTGAGGGTCTTAAAATTTGCGCGCGATAATAGCACACTTCACCCGGCAACCAGCCACTTCTGCCAGCTTGCCCGTACCAGTGCGCGTTCCTTGCTGAAGCACTCTTGCGCCACATGCCCCGGAAGCTCCTGTAGCGCAAGGTGATGAAGCTCATCGCGCAGCGTGGTATAAGCCTGCGTCAGCGCCTGCGCTTCCTGTTCATCCATAATGTCGTTTTGCGCCAGCAGTTCCAGAATGCGCACGTTATCGGACCAGCGCGTCAGCTTCGGCTTTTCATGCGCATAGCGCAGCACCAGATATTGGGTAATAAACTCAATATCGGTAATCCCGCCTTCGTCGGCTTTGATATCAAAACGATCGCGATGCTTGTTGCCCAGATGCGCGCGCATTTTCTCGCGCATTTCGCGCACCTCGGTCTGCAATGTTTTGCCTTCGCGAGCGAGGGTCATGATATCGCGACGCACGGCGTCAAACTGCGAGGTCAGTTGCGGGTCGCCATAAACCACACGGGCGCGCACCAGCGCCTGATGCTCCCATGTCCAGGCTTCGTTTTTCTGATAATCGGCAAAGGCTTCCGCCGACGTGACCAGCATTCCCGCCGCGCCGGACGGGCGCAGCCGCGCGTCCACTTCATACAAGATACCGGAAGAGGTGCGGGTGCTGAACAGGTGCATAATGCGCTGCGCCAGGCGTAAGTAGAACTGGCGACCGTCGATTTCACGCTCGCCGTCGGTCATCACGTCCATTGGGCAATCGTGCAAAAAGATCAGATCAAGATCGGAACTGTAGCCCAGCTCCCAGCCGCCCAGCTTGCCATAACCCACCACCGCAAACCCGCGTCCGGTGCGCTCAGCAAGGTGCGTCGGCTGCCCATAGCGCGCCACCATTTGCCCCCACGCCTGCTGGACAACGGCGTCGATAATGGCCTCCGCCAGCCAGGTCAGGTGATCGCTGACCTTCATCACCGGTAGCGTACCGGCGATATCCGCCGCCGCAATGCGCAACAGTTGCGTTTGTTTAAACTGGCGCAGCGCTTCCAGCTGCTGCTCTTCGTCATCTTCCGGCACACGCAGCAAATACTGGCGTAACTCATCGCGATAAGCGTCGGTCGCCGTTGGCTGATACAGCGTATTCGGGTCCAGTAGTTCATCGAGCAACAGTGGATAACGCGCCAGCTGGCTCGCCACCATCGGCGAAGCGGCACACAGCGAAATCAGGTGCTTCAGCGCGCCGGGAAATTCGCTCAGTAATTCAAGGTAGGTGGTACGCGTAACGATCCCCACCAGCAGCGGCGTAATACGCGACAGCGGCACAGAAGCATCTTCGCGCGAGCACACGTCGCTAAGCAGATGCGGCATCAGATGGTCGAGCACCTGCCGCCCACGCGGGCCAATGGTGCGCTTATCCAGCTCTTTACGAAAGTCGGCGATTAACGCCAGCACGCGTCCGCGATCGTCGTCGGACAGATGCGCCAGCACTGGCGTGGTATCATCTTCCTGTAGCGCATCCTGCCACAGTTCGCGCCAGTGTTCCGACAGCGTATCTTCCTGAGTATCGGTTTCGTCATCGCCAATCAGTTCGTTAAATACCCGACGCACGTTAGCCATGTGCGCCGCCAGAATGTCGGTGAGCTGCGACCAGTCATCCGTGCGCATTCCCCAGGCCAGGCGCGCCCGGTTCAGTTCATCGCCCGGCAGCGTCTGGGTCTGCTCATCATTGATGCTTTGCAGCAGGTTTTCCAGACGGCGCAGGAAGAGATAGGCCGCGCGTAACTGTCCGGCGTCATTTTCTGGCAACAGGTGCAGCGCATCAATCGCGCTCAGCGTCGGCAGCAACGAGCGCGATTGCAGCGAGGGTTCCCGTCCGCCGCGAATCAACTGGAACACCTGCACGATAAACTCAATTTCACGAATACCGCCGGCGCCAAGCTTAATATTGTCTTTCAGACCGCGACGGCGCACTTCACGGGCAATCATCCCTTTCATATTACGCAGGGACTGGATCACGCTGAAATCGATATAGCGGCGGAACACGAAAGGTCGCAACATGGTGCGCAGTTCATCGACATACGCACTGTCGGCAGCGCCCATAATGCGCGCTTTGACCATCGCATAACGCTCCCAGTCGCGCCCTTGTTCCTGGTAATAATCTTCCAGCGCGGCAAAACTCAGCACCAGCGGGCCACTGTCGCCAAACGGGCGCAAGCGCATATCCACCCGGTACACAAAGCCGTCCATCGTCGGCTGGTCCAGCACTTTGATCAAACGCTGCCCCATGCGGGTAAAGAACTGCGCGTTATCCAGCTCGCGCCGACCGCCCCGGGTGGAACCGTGCTCCGGCCAGGCGAAGATCAGATCGATATCCGAGGAGAAATTCAGCTCGCCGCCGCCCAGTTTTCCCATCCCCAGAATCAGCAACGGTTGAGGTACGCCATCATGGTTGCAGGGCGTCCCCCATTCGCGACAGCAGGCGTCATACAACCAGTCGCGCGCGGCGACGATCAACGTTTCCGCCAGATGGCTTAGCTGTTGCAGAATGTTTTCTTCTTCCACCAGCGACAGCGCCTGCGCCCAGGCGATACGTACCATGATGCGGCGACGGAATACGCGAAGCTCACGCATCAGCGCCGCTTCATCAGTCACCTGCGCCAATGCGTCCTGTAACCACGCGGCATAATGCCGCCACTCATCGGCCTGCGGCGGCGCGCTTTCCAGCTCAGTCAGCCACTCGGGATGCGCAATCACGCTGTCCTGCACAAAGTCACTAAATGTAAGTACTGACTTCGCCTGAACGCTAAGCGTGGCTTCAGCCAGGATTTCTGGTAACCGCTCAACCACGGTCTGCCAGTGCTGCTGTAACGGTGAAGAAAGCGGCTTCATTTAAGGTGTGTCCTCAGATGGCTAACTAATCCCGATGAGTGTTGCCGGATGGCGGCGTAACGCCTTATCCGGCCTACAAAACCTGTGCGCCGTAGGCCTGATAAGATGCGCAGCATCGCCATCAGGCGTTACTGGTTATCGTTTTCCGCTATGCAGCCAGAACGGTTCCTGAAAGATCGCCTCATTGCGGAAGTGTTCAATTTCAATGCGCTGCCCTGTCACAATCGCGTGGCGCAGACCCTGCCAGTTCTCCAGCCAGGCCTGTACCGCATTCGCGTCGTAATAACCTGCCAGCAGCAAAATGCTGTCGATATCGCGGGTCAGGCGCGGAAGCTGATCGCGATACCGATCGCCCAACGGCTGCCCGAAAGTCGCTTTCAGCTCCGCCGCATGGCGCGACAGGTGAATATCGGCAAAGCGTTTGAAAGAATCGGCCATTTTCGCCTGCGCTTTGGCATCGAGGAACGGTTGCCAGGCTTTGGTGACCAGCCATTCGGTCAGCGCCAGTTTAGCCATCGCCGTTTGCGTGCTATAGATAGCCGTGATGGCTGAAACCTCAGAGACAAGGGTCGCTTCCGACTGCGTCAGCAAATCGCGTAAGTGAGCGCTTGCTTTACGCGGTACAATGCCGCCAAACAGCATCAGCGCATGGCGAACCAGCCCCATCGCCGCCAGTACATCCGCTTTGGCGGCGTCATTTCCACGCACCCACAGCTCTTCATGGTACTGCCATTGCGACAATGCCAGCTCCAGCGCCGCTTCCAGCCCCTGCTCAATGCTGGCTTTGGCTGGCGCTTTCAGCACCGCAGTAGGTCTGATCCCACGCGGAGCATTCCCCTGCGCCAGATGATATCCCCGTGCGGCCTTGCTCAGGCTGCCCTGACGCAGACCCGCTTGCGATACCAGTTGGTTTGCCAGTTTCAGCACCGCACGGGTCTCGCCGCTTAACAGTTCCAGCTCCAGCTCGCAAATTGGCTCGGCACATTCTCCGGCCTTCACTTCGCCAAGATCGAGCGCGATTTCAATACGGCTGCCGTCAACGTCCACCAGCCATTTCTCACGGTAAAAATCGGTGCTGAACAGCGGCTGCACGCGTGAAGCGAGATCCGCGGGCAGCTCGCCGTTCGGCCAGACCTCCTGCGGGAGCAGTGCGAGATCCAACGTCGGCTCGCTCAGCGCAACATTGTATTCCGGCCGTTGATGCAGGCCCCCCGTAACCCGACCGGCGATTTTCATGGTCATTTCATAACGACCATTCTCGCCACGGATGCGCAGACCCATATCATGTCCACGCAACCACTTGTCCGGCGTTTCGTAGTAAATATTCTGTAACTGGCTGGGCGCATGGTGCTCGCCGCCGAGTGTTTGCAGATGGTCACGCAACGCGTCTACAGCGTCGTGATTAACGATAAACTTTAATTCGATTTCCTGAGCCATTGCCTTGTACTTATGGGTTATGTCACATATGGGAAGAATGACGGCGAACTTAACGCGTTCTTTTTTGTCAGTAGATAGTATTTTGCGCCAAATTGCCATGCAACGAGCAATTTGACGGGCGTAAAAGTTTAAAACAGTGGCAAAGATGACACAGATGATTCCGATTGATGTCGAATGCTTTGCGTAGAGACACTGATGCCACTACTATCGTTCCACTTTTTATGACAAAAACGACAGCCTGATGCCAAAATTACGCCTGATTGGATTAACTTTACTTGCACTTAGCGCCACTGCCGTCTCCCACGCAGAAGAGAAGCGCTATGTCTCTGACGAACTGAATACCTGGGTCCGCAGCGGTCCGGGAGATAATTATCGCCTCGTGGGTACGGTGAATGCCGGCGAGGAAGTGACATTATTACAGACTGACGCCAACACGAATTACGCTCAGGTGAAAGACAGTACAGGTCGTACTGCCTGGATCCCGATGAAAGAGCTGAACAGCTCGCCCAGCCTGCGTATCCGCGTACCGGATCTGGAAAATCAGGTTAAGACGCTGACCGACAAGCTAAACAATATTGATACCACCTGGAATCAGCGCACGGCCGACATGCAGCAAAAAGTGTCGCAGAGCGACAGCGTGATTAACGGGTTGAAAGAAGAAAACCAGAAGCTGAAAAACGAGCTGATCGTGGCGCAGAAGAAAGTCAGCGCTGCCAATCTGCAACTTGATGACAAGCAGCGCACCATCATTATGCAGTGGTTCATGTATGGCGGCGGCGTGCTGGGGCTCGGCCTGCTGCTCGGCCTGGTTCTCCCGCACATGATCCCAAGCCGTAAACGCAAAGACCGCTGGATGAACTAAATCGCCTTCTCTGCCGCACTGACATATGATTAAGGGATGATTTTTTTCAGGAAGGGAAAGTGGCGTGAAGATTTATCTGGTCGGTGGTGCTGTTCGGGATGCGTTGTTAGGGCTACCGGTCAAAGATAAAGATTGGGTGGTGGTTGGCGCCACGCCGCAGGAGATGCTTGACGCGGGCTACCAGCAGGTAGGCCGCGATTTTCCCGTGTTTCTTCATCCGCAAACGCGTGAAGAGTATGCGCTGGCGCGCACCGAGCGTAAATCCGGTTCAGGCTATACCGGCTTTACCTGCTATGCCGCGCCGGACGTGACGCTGGAAGAAGACCTGCAACGTCGCGACCTCACCATTAATGCCCTCGCGCAGGATGACGACGGCCATATCGTCGATCCCTACCAGGGGCGTCGCGATCTGGACAATCGCCTGCTGCGCCATGTTTCCCCCGCCTTTAGCGAAGATCCGCTGCGCGTGTTGCGCGTGGCGCGTTTTGCCGCCCGCTACGCGCACCTCAGTTTCCGCATCGCTGATGAAACCCTGGCCTTGATGCGCGACATGACCGCCGCAGGCGAACTGGAACACCTCACGCCGGAGCGCGTATGGAAGGAGACCGAGAACGCCTTAACCACGCGCAATCCGCAGGTTTTCTTTCAGGTGCTGCGCGACTGCGGCGCGCTACGCGTTCTGTTCCCGGAAGTGGACGCGCTGTTTGGCGTTCCGGCTCCGGCAAAGTGGCACCCGGAAATCGATACCGGCATCCACACATTAATGACGTTATCAATGGCCGCCATGCTCAGCCCGAACGTTGATGTGCGTTTCGCCACGCTCTGTCACGACCTTGGCAAAGGCTTGACGCCCAAAGCGCTCTGGCCGCGCCATCATGGTCACGGCCCGGCAGGCGTAAAGCTGGTCGAGCAGTTATGCCAGCGTCTGCGTGTGCCGAATGAGATTCGGGATTTAGCCAAACTGGTGGCGGAATTCCACGATCTCATCCATACCTTCCCGATTTTGCAGCCGAAAACGATCGTGAAGCTGTTCGATTCGATTGACGCCTGGCGTAAGCCGCAGCGCGTAGAGCAAATCGCCCTGACCAGCGAGGCCGACGTGCGCGGTCGTACCGGTTTTGAGGCGTCTGACTATCCGCAAGGCCGCTGGCTGCGCGAAGCGTGGCTGGTCGCGCAGGCGGTGCCGACAAAAGAGGTGGTGGAGGCAGGCTTTAAAGGCGCGGAGATCCGCGAAGAACTCACCAGACGGCGAATTGCAGCGGTGGCTAACTGGAAGGAACGGCGTTGCCCGAAACCCGAGGCGTAAGCTCACCGTTTTGTTGCCGGATGGCGCTCCGCTTATCCGGCCTACAAAATCGAACCGCAAGCCGGATAAGGCATTTACGCCACCATCCGGCAACAAAATCGAACCGTAGGCCGGATAAGGCATTTGCGCCGCCATCCGGCAACAAAATCGAACCGCAGGCCGGATAAGGCATTTACGCCGCCATCCGGCAACAAAATCGAACCGTAGGCCGGATAAGGCGTAAACGCCGCCATCCGGCATCAAGCGTTATCAGAAGAAAACAACGTAGACCGCAGCAGCCACGATAAAGCGGTAAATCGCAAACGGAATGAACGAGATACGCTTAATCAATTGCAGGAAGGTTTTGATGGCGATCAGCGCCACAATGAACGCAGTCACAAATCCCACGGCGAACATGGGGATATCTCCCACCGTCAGGAACGACCAGCTCTTGTAGAGATCCAACGCCGTCGCGCCCATCATCATCGGAACGGCCAGCAGGAATGAGAATTCCGATGCGGCATAGCGACTCACCCCCATCAACATCCCACCGGAAATGGTCGCGCCGGAACGGGAAAAGCCCGGCCACAGCGCCAGACACTGGAAGCAGCCAATCATAAACGCCTGACGATACGTCATATCGTCCAGGCCCGGCGCGCGCGGCTCTTTCGGCTTCAGGCATTCCGCGGCAATCAGCAGCAGACCGCCCACGACCAACGCATACATCACGTTGACGGGATTAAACAAAGACTTAATGGTGTCATGGAACACCAGGCCCAGCACCACGGCCGGGATCATCCCCAGCACAATATGCCCTAACGTCAGGCGCCCTTTTCCGGTGCCCTCATGCGGTTGTTTGCCAAAGTGAATGCCGATCAGGCCGAACAAACGCCGCCAGAACATCACCACCACCGCCAGGATCGATCCCAGCTGAATTACCACCTCAAACGTCTCTGCCGTATCGCCTTCAAAACCCAACAGGTGACCGACAATGATCATATGGCCCGTGCTGGAGACGGGCAAAAACTCCGTCAATCCTTCGACCACACCCAAAATTGCCGCCACCAGCAGCGAGTGTATATCGCTCATCAATAAACCCCTAAATCAAAAAAAACGAACAGCAGTTATGACTCCAGCTTTAAGACCCATATATCGCCGTTTGGTTTAAAAACTATGAAGTTAATTATTTTCTTTCAGATTATTGCCACGCTCAATGATAACGCCAACATTCGCCGCACGCGCTACGGCGCCGGGCTTACTGAGTTTGATGCGCACCCACGGAGAGTTAAAGCGGCTGAGCAGCAGATCCGCCACCTCTTCCGCTACGCGTTCGACTAACGCAAAACGGCCGCCCTCCACATGGCTGACTACCGTATCGGCAATGTCGGCGTAGCTCAGACAATCCGCAACGTCGTCGCTTCTGGCTGACTTACGGTTGTCCCACGCCATTTCGATATCGAACACCAGTTTCTGTTCGATAGTTTGCTCCCAGTCGTAAACACCGATAGTGGTGATTACCGAAAGTTGCTCTATAAATACAATATCCATCACGACCTGCCTGCTTTTTGGCTAACCCGGATACCACTTCCGGCGAAATATGCGTATTATCCACAGAAGTAGCGTTTAACACGACATTTTCAAAACGGAACAGCTTATGAGTGCAATCGCGCCTGGAATGATCCTCTTCGCGTACCTCTGCGGCTCAATTTCCAGTGCTATTCTGGTCTGCCGCATTGCAGGTTTACCCGACCCGCGTCAGAGTGGCTCCGGTAACCCTGGCGCGACCAATGTGTTACGCATAGGGGGCAAGGGAGCAGCCGTAGCGGTACTGATTTTCGACGTCCTCAAAGGCATGCTGCCCGTCTGGGGCGCTTATGCATTAGGCGTAACCCCTTTCTGGCTGGGCCTGATTGCCATCGCCGCCTGTCTGGGGCACATCTGGCCGGTCTTTTTTGGCTTCAAAGGCGGAAAAGGCGTCGCGACCGCATTCGGCGCGATCGCGCCCATCGGCTGGGACTTAACTGGCGTGATGGCGGGCACCTGGCTGCTGACCGTCTTACTGAGCGGTTACTCGTCATTGGGCGCGATCGTCAGCGCGCTGATTGCGCCATTCTACGTGTGGTGGTTTAAACCTCAGTTCACCTTCCCGGTCTCTATGCTGTCTTGCCTGATTTTGCTGCGCCACCATGACAACATCCAGCGCCTATGGCGTCGTCAGGAGACGAAGATCTGGACGAAACTCAAGAAGAAGCGCGAGAAAGATCCGCAGTAGTTTTTTGCACCACGCCGTAGGCCAGGTAAGGCGAAGCCGCCATCAGGCACATACGCATCGCCGGATGGCGACGCAAAGCGTCTTATCCGGCCTACAGATTGGTTCACCACGCCACCTGATATCCCTCGTCTGGCTTGCCGAGTCGCTTCTGGCACCATGCCGCCAGAAACTCCACACATACCCGTAACTTTACGCTGCGGTACAGCGGTTCCTGATAGACCGCCCAGATATTGGCGCTCTGCGCATACTCCGGCAATACCCTCACCAGTTTACCGCTCGCCAGAAACGGTTGCACATCCCACTCTGAACGCAGCATGATCCCTTTGCCCTCCAGCGCCCACTGCAAAACAATTTCACCGCTATTGGAAGAGAGGTGTCCGGTTACTTTCACTGATTTTTTCTCTTGCCCGTTCCCCAGTTCCCATATGCCGTGGGTCATATCACGTTCTTTTGTCACCAGACAATCATGACCGCTTAATTCTTGTAAAGTTTTTGGCTCAGGATATTTCTGGAGATATGCGGGAGACGCGCATAATATTCTTTTATTCTTTGTTAACAAATGCGCAATATAATAATCAGGAATTTCATCGTTAATTCGAATATCCAGATCGATATTATCCTGTACCAAATCAATTTGCCGATCGAAGAGTTCAAAGTGAACCTGTAATTCAGGATAATTGCGCATCAGGTCGGTAATGGCAGGTGCAATATAACTGCGGCCAAAACCAAAACTACAGCCAATGCGAATCATTCCCTCCGGGCGCGTTTTAATTTGCGTCACCTCATCCACCAGCCGCTGATAGTGCGTGAGGAGCTTCAGCGCATGTTCATAGCAGCGTTGCCCGCTTTCCGTCAGCGCAACACCTCTTGCCGAGCGGTTCAGCAGCGTGGTGGCAAGGGTTGTCTCAAGAATCTGAATCCGTTTCGTCACGAACGCGGGCGTTTGCCCCAGCGCCGCCGCTGCCGCGCTAAAGCTTCCCGTATGGACAATTTCAACCAAAACCTGTAGGTCTTTGGCTAAGGGATAGTTGTTCAGCATCTGTCGGTTATCCGTGATTTTAATACGCGCAGTGTAAATCTCTTAACGTCGTTAAACCCTGCCTTTGCTCAATTTTCATCACCTTTCTGTGGTGTGATTCACGAACTGTTAATTGCATATACACAGTGACAAAAAATATAAAACCACACCTTTAGTGGTAGTTTACTTCAGAGAATTTATTTCCAGATTAATAAAAGAACTGGAGTTGATATGATGAGCAATCAAAATAACCAAAATGCGGTTACCACGTTGACGGATATTGTCGCTAATTTTACCGCCATGATCTCCACCCGAATGCCCGACGACGTCGTCGATAAATTAAAACAGCTGCGTGATGCCGAAACCTCATCGATGGGAAACATTATCTACCACACGATGTTCGATAACATGCAGAAAGCAATCGACCTGAACCGCCCGGCCTGCCAGGACACGGGTGAAATTATGTTCTTCGTAAAGGTCGGTTCCCGCTTCCCGCTGCTGGGCGAGCTGCAAAGTATTCTTAAGCAGGCCGTGGAGGACGCCACCGTAAAAGCGCCGCTACGCCATAACGCGGTTGAAATCTTCGACGAAGTGAATACCGGCAAAAACACCGGCAGCGGCGTGCCGTGGGTCACCTGGGAGATTATTCCTGATGGCGACGATGCGGAAATTGAAGTTTATATGGCGGGCGGCGGCTGCACGCTGCCGGGGCGTTCCAAAGTGCTGATGCCTTCCGAAGGCTACGAAGGCGTGGTGAAATTCGTCTTTGAAAACATCTCCACGCTGGCGGTCAATGCCTGTCCACCGGTACTGGTCGGCGTGGGCATCGCAACCTCCGTCGAAACCGCCGCCGTGCTTTCCCGCAAAGCGATTCTGCGCCCGATAGGCACCCGTCATCCGAATCCAAAGGCGGCAGAGCTTGAGCTGCGGCTGGAAGAAGGACTAAACCGCCTGGGAATCGGTCCACAAGGGCTGACCGGCAACAGCTCGGTGATGGGCGTACACATCGAATCCGCCGCCCGTCATCCGTCAACCATTGGCGTGGCCGTCTCCACCGGCTGCTGGGCGCACCGTCGCGGTACGCTGCTGGTTCATTCTGACCTCTCCTTCGAAAACCTGTCCCACACCCGGAGCGCGTTATGAAAAAGATCCTCACTACCCCGATCAAAGCCGAAGACCTGGAAGATATCCGCATTGGCGATGTGATCTACCTGACCGGAACGCTGGTGACCTGTCGCGACGTTTGTCACCGCCGCCTGATCGAACTCAAGCGCCCCATTCCTTACGATCTCAACGGCAAAGCGATTTTCCACGCCGGGCCGATTGTGCGTAAAAACGGTGATAAATGGGAGATGGTCTCCGTCGGCCCGACCACCAGCATGCGTATGGAAGCCTTTGAAAAAGAGTTCATTGAGCAGACCGGCGTGAAGCTGGTGGTCGGAAAAGGCGGGATGGGGCCGCTGACCGAAGAAGGCTGCCAGAAATTCAAAGCGCTGCACGTCATCTTCCCGGCTGGCTGCGCGGTGCTGGCGGCGACCCAGGTCGAAGAGATAGAAGAGGTGCACTGGACGGAACTCGGCATGCCGGAATCGCTGTGGGTTTGCCGGGTGAAAGAGTTCGGGCCGCTGATTGTTTCTATCGATACCCACGGCAACAACCTGATCGCCGACAACAAAAAACAGTTCGCCGAGCGTCGCGGTCCCATCGTTGACGAGATCTGCGAGTACGTGCACTACATCAAATAACCCTTCAGGAGAGGCGCTACGCCTCTCCCTTTTCTCAGGGATACGACAATGGCACCTTTATCTGGTTGGTGGCGATACCTGGCTCCACTGGTGGTCATCGCCATTATTGCTGTTTTGCCCGTCCCCACCGGTCTTGAGAGCCACACCTGGCTCTATTTTGCGGTCTTTACCGGCGTCATTGTGGGACTCATTCTGGAACCTGTGCCGGGCGCGGTCGTGGCGATGATCGGGATTTCGATCATTGCCGTTCTGTCGCCGTGGCTGCTGTTCAGCCCCGATCAGCTCGCGCAGGAAGGCTTCAAATTTACCGCCAAAGCCCTCTCGTGGGCGGTGTCTGGTTTTTCTAACTCGGTTATCTGGCTGATTTTCGCCGCCTTTATGTTTGGCACCGGCTATGAAAAAACCGGTCTCGGTCGGCGAATTGCGCTGATGCTGGTAAAAAAGATGGGCCATCGCACGCTGTTTCTTGGCTATGCGGTGATGTTTTCCGAGCTGATCCTCGCCCCGGTCACGCCGTCTAACTCCGCGCGCGGCGCCGGGATCATCTACCCGATTATCCGCAACCTGCCGCCGCTCTATAACTCGCAGCCTAACGACGCCAGTTCCCGCTCCATTGGCTCGTATATTATGTGGATGGGCATCACCGCCGACTGCGTTACCAGCGCCATTTTCCTGACGGCGATGGCGCCTAACCTGTTGCTGATTGGCCTGATGAAAAGCGCATCCCATACGGCGCTAAGCTGGGGCGACTGGTTCTCAGGAATGCTGCCGCTAAGCATTCTGCTGGTCTTGCTGGTTCCGTGGCTGGCCTACGTGCTGTATCCGCCGGTACTGAAGTCGGGCGACCAGGTGCCGCGCTGGGCGGAAGCTGAGCTAAAGGAGATGGGCCCGCTCTGCTCGCGCGAGAAAAAGATGCTGGTGCTGATGGTCGGCGCGCTGGTGCTGTGGATCTTCGGCGGTGATTACATTGATGCCGCGATGGTCGGTTATAGCGTAGTGGCATTGATGCTGGTATTACGCATCATCTCCTGGGATGACATCGTCAGCAATAAAGCGGCATGGAACGTTTTCTTCTGGCTGGCTTCGCTGATTACGCTCGCCACCGGACTGAACAATACCGGCTTTATCACCTGGTTTGGCAAACTGCTGGCAAACGGGCTAAGCGGCTATTCGCCGATGATGGTGATGGTCGCGCTCATCGTGGTGTTTTATCTGTTACGCTACTTTTTTGCCAGCGCCACCGCTTATACTTCCGCGCTGGCGCCGATGATGATTGCCGCCGCGCTGGCGATGCCGGACATCCCCTTACCGGTGTTTTGCCTGATGGTCGGCGCCGCCATTGGTCTGGGCAGCATTCTCACCCCCTATGCGACCGGCCCAAGCCCCATCTATTACGGTAGCGGTTATCTGCCGACGGTGGATTACTGGCGGCTGGGCGCTATTTTTGGCCTGATCTTCCTGGTTCTGCTGGTAATAACCGGTCTTATCTGGATGCCTCTCGTTTTGCTGTAAACCTCGTTGGGGCGGCATGACGTCGCCTCTTTTTTCCATAAGCTTCTCGTATGACCGTTTTCCCGATGCGCTGAGGCATACTTTTTTGTATGCACTCCCCTCACGCTGATAAGGGAAACGCTCTGGACACCGTTGCGCACAAGACTCTCACACGGGGCTGGCAGGCCGAACTGGATCTGCGGTTTACCCGCGCCGCGCATAAAACAGTGCTCACTTCGGCGCGACACGTCGGCCCGCTGACGGTACAGCGTCCGTTTTACCCGGAAGACGACGTTTGCCACCTCTATTTGCTTCATCCGCCGGGCGGCATTGTCGGGGGCGATGAACTCACGATTTCCGCCACGCTTGCAACAGACAGCCACGCATTAATCACCCAGCCTGGCGCAGGGAAGTTTTACCGCAGTCGCGGCCCTCAGGCGCAGTTGCGGCAGGATTTTTATCTCGCCCCGCAGGCCACGCTGGAGTGGCTGCCGCAGGATACGATCCTTTTTCCCGGCGCGAACGCTAACATCCAGTCGGTCTTTCATCTGGCGCAAGAGAGCCGGCTGCTGGCCTGGGATCTGCTCTGTCTGGGGCGACCGGTGATGCAGGAGACCTTCAGCCACGGCACGCTGCGCAACCGCCTGGAAGTATGGCGGGACGGTACGCCGCTATTAATAGAAAGGCTGCATCTTGAGGGAGGAAACCTGCACACCGTCGCCAGACATCCCTGGAGCGGTACGCTGCTCTGTTATCCCGCCACGGAAAAGATGCTGGACGGCATACGCGAGCAAATTGCCCCCCTCGGCGACTACGCTGGCGCGACGCTGATTGATTCACTGCTGGCCCTGCGCTTCCTCGGGCACGACAACCTGCTTATCCAGCGCGTTATGCGCGCCGTCTGGCAATCCTTACGACCACAACTGACCCAAAAACCGCCACTCCTGCCCCGTATCTGGCAGACATAAGAGAATCACTATGGAACTGACTCCCAGAGAAAAAGACAAGCTGTTGCTCTTTACCGCCGCGCTGGTGGCGGAGCGTCGTCTGGCGCGTGGACTGAAGCTGAACTACCCGGAATCGGTGGCGCTGATCAGCGCTTTCATTATGGAAGGCGCCCGCGACGGCAAAAGCGTGGCGTCACTGATGGAAGACGGTCGCCATGTGTTGACCCGCGATCGGGTGATGGAGGGCGTGCCGGAAATGATCCCGGATATTCAGGTTGAAGCCACCTTTCCAGACGGCTCGAAACTGGTCACCGTTCATAACCCGATCGTATAAAGGAGGAACCATGATTCCAGGCGAATACAGGATCTCCACGGGAAACATCGCGATCAATACAGGCAGAGAAACCTGCACGATCGTGGTTGAGAATCATGGCGATCGCCCGGTTCAGGTCGGATCGCACTATCACTTTTACGAGGTCAATCCCGCATTACGCTTTGACAGGCGAGCCGCACGCGGTTTTCGCCTGAACATCCCCGCAGGCACGGCGGTGCGTTTTGAGCCGGGGCAAAAACGCGAGGTCGAACTGGTGCGCGTCGCCGGGGCACAGCGTATTTTTGGTTTTCGCGGCGAGGTAATGGGCTCTCTGGAGGCAGACAATGACTGAGATTTCCCGGCAGGCTTATGCCGACATGTTTGGCCCGACGACCGGCGACCGGGTGCGTCTGGCGGATACCGAACTGTGGATCGAAGTCGAAAACGATCTCACGACCTACGGCGAAGAGGTGAAATTCGGCGGCGGCAAAGTGATCCGCGACGGTATGGGCCAGGGGCAGATGCGTGCTCGCGCGTGTGTGGATCTGGTGATCACCAACGCGCTGATCGTCGATCACTGGGGGATCGTCAAGGCGGACATCGGCATCAAAGACGGCAGGATCTTCGCCATCGGCAAAGCCGGTAACCCGGATATTCAGCCCAATGTGACGATCCCAATTGGCGTCGGCACGGAGGCGATCGCCGGTGAAGGAAAGATCGTTACCGCAGGCGGCGTGGACACGCATATTCACTGGATCTGCCCGCAGCAGGCGGAAGAGGCGCTGGTCTCTGGCGTGACGACCATGATTGGCGGCGGCACCGGCCCGGCGGCGGGCACCAATGCCACCACCTGCACGCCTGGCCCGTGGTACATCGCCCGCATGTTGCAGGCGGCGGACAGCCTGCCGGTGAATATCGGTTTTCTCGGCAAAGGGAATGGATCGAACCCGGACGCGCTGCGTGAGCAGATTGCCGCCGGCGCGATCGGCCTGAAGATCCACGAGGACTGGGGCGCGACGCCTGCGGCGATCGACTGTGCGCTGACCGTGGCTGAAGAGATGGATATTCAGGTCGCGCTGCACAGCGACACGTTAAACGAGTCTGGTTTCGTCGAGGACACGCTGGCGGCAATTGGCGATCGCACGATCCATACCTTTCATACCGAAGGGGCGGGCGGCGGTCACGCCCCGGATATTATCACCGCCTGCGCGCATCCCCATATTCTCCCCTCCTCCACCAACCCGACGCTGCCTTATACCGTCAACACCATTGACGAACACCTCGATATGCTGATGGTCTGCCACCATCTCGACCCGGATATCGCCGAAGATGTGGCGTTTGCCGAGTCGCGTATTCGTCGGGAAACCATCGCCGCCGAAGATGTGCTGCACGATCTCGGCGCCTTTTCCCTGACCTCGTCGGATTCCCAGGCAATGGGACGGGTGGGCGAAGTCATTCTGCGAACCTGGCAGGTGGCGCACCGGATGAAAGTACAACGCGGCCCGTTAGCGGAGGAGACGGGCGATAACGACAACCAGCGTGTAAAACGCTACATCGCCAAGTACACGATAAACCCGGCGCTAACCCACGGCATCGCCCATGAGGTCGGTTCTGTTGAGGCCGGAAAGCTGGCGGATCTGGTGCTCTGGTCTCCGGCCTTTTTTGGCGTAAAACCCGCAACACTCATTAAAGGCGGGATGATCGTCTGCGCGCCGATGGGTGATATCAACGCCTCGATTCCCACACCGCAACCGGTGCATTACCGGCCGATGTTTGGCGCGCTTGGCGCAGCGCGTCATCACTGTCGCCTGACCTTTCTTTCTCAGGCTGCGGTTGAAAACGGCATTGCGCAGCAGCTCAACTTACGCAGCGCCACCGCCGTCGTGAAAGGCTGCCGGGCGGTAAAAAAAGCCGACATGATCCACAACAGCCTGCAACCCAACATCACCGTTGACGCCCAGACTTACGAGGTGCGCATTGACGGTGAGCCGATCACCAGCGAACCGGCAGACGTGTTGCCGATGGCCCAGCGTTATTTTTTATTTTGAGGAGACGATATGCTGTATCTGACGCAACGTATTGAAACGCCCGCCGCCGTCACGGCAACGCTGACGCTCCCCATTGATGTCCGCGTCAAAAGCCGGGCGAAGGTAGTGCTAGGCGACGGACGCGAAGCCGGTTTACTGCTGCCGCGCGGTTTGCTGTTACGCGGCGGCGATCGCCTGAGTACGGAAGATGGCGCAGAGGTGGTGGAGATCATCGCCGCAAACGAAGCCGTTTCGGTCGTGCGCTGCGCCGATCCGTTCCTGCTCGCCAAAGCCTGCTACCACCTGGGCAACCGCCACGTTCCGCTGCAAATTCTGCCTGACGAGCTGCGCTATCACCACGATCACGTACTCGACGACATGCTGCGCCAGTTCAGCTTAGAGGTGACTTTCGCGCATCTGCCCTTTGAACCGGAGGCGGGGGCATATGCCAGCGAATCTCACGGCCATCACCACGGCCACACCCACTGATGACTGACGCCAGACAACGGCTGCGCCTGATGCAGCTCGCCAGCAGCAGTTTACCGGTGGGATCGTTTACCTGGTCTCAGGGGCTGGAGTGGGCGGTGGAGATCGGCTGGGTGAAAAACGCGGAAGACTTTGCGCACTGGCAAACGCAACAGCTGGAGCAGAACTTTTTTACCGTCGACCTGCCGATTTTCGCCCGGTTGTACCACGCCTGTGAACGGAATGACGTTACCGCCGCTCGCCGCTGGAGCGCATATCTGCTGGCCTGCCGGGAAACCCGGGAACTGCGTGAAGAAGAGCGCAGCCGGGGGGCGGCGTTTACACGCCTGGTGGTGGACTGGGTGCCGGACTGCCCGCAGACGTGGCGTCCGCTTTTTGCCGACAGCCAGCTCTGCGGTATGGCGTGGCTGGGCGTGCGCTGGCGCATCCCGCTGACGGATCTGGCGTTAAGCCTCGGCTACAGCTGGTTAGAAAGCGCGGTGATGGCGGGGGTGAAGCTGGTGCCCTTCGGACAACAGGCGGCACAGCAGCTCATTCTTTCGCTTTGCGACCATTACGCGCAGGGTATGGCGCAGGCGCTGGCTCGCCCGGATGCGGATCTGGGCTCATCCACGCCGCTGGCCGCCATCGCTTCTGCCCGCCACGAAACACAATATTGCCGATTATTTCGCTCCTGAGGAGACACGATGAACGACTATAAACATCCCCTGCGCGTCGGCGTGGGCGGTCCGGTGGGTTCCGGTAAAACCGCCCTGCTGGAAGCGTTATGCAAAGCGATGCGCGATACGTATCAACTGGCGGTGGTGACTAACGATATTTATACCAAAGAGGATCAGCGTATTCTTACCGAAGCGGGCGCGCTGGCGCCGGAAAGGATTGTCGGCGTGGAAACCGGCGGTTGTCCGCATACCGCCATTCGCGAAGACGCCTCAATGAACCTGGCGGCGGTGGAAGCATTAAGCGAGACATTCGGCAACCTGGATCTGATCTTTGTCGAGAGCGGCGGCGATAACCTGAGCGCCACCTTCAGCCCGGAACTGGCCGATCTGACAATCTATGTGATCGACGTGGCCGAAGGCGAGAAGATCCCGCGTAAAGGCGGGCCGGGGATCACCAAATCCGATTTTCTGGTGATCAACAAAACGGATCTGGCGCCGTATGTGGGCGCGTCGCTGGAGGTAATGGCGCGCGATACAATGCGCATGCGCGGGGATCGGCCGTGGGCGTTTACCAACCTGAAAACCGGTGACGGCCTGGCGACGATTATTGCGTTTCTGGAAGATAAAGGGATGTTGCGGGTGTAGCGTTTTTTATCGCCGGGAGGCGGCTTCGCCTGACCCGGTCTACGGTATTGTAAGCCCGGTAAGCGAAGCCGCCACCGGGCAAAACATCACGCCGCAGGCAGCTCCGCCAGCGGCCAGCGAGGACGCACGCTCACGCCTAAATCCGCCGTTGCGCCGGCTTTGAAGCGCACCATACCGGCGTAGGCGATCATCGCGCCGTTATCGGTGCAAAACTCTGGCCGCGCGTAGAACACTTCGCCACGCCGTTTTTGCATCATTTCCGCCAGCTTCGCACGCAGCGTGCGGTTGGCGCTCACCCCGCCCGCCATCACCAGACGCTTAAAGCCGGTCTTATCCAGCGCTCGCTTACACTTGATCATCAGCGTATCCACCACCGCATCTTCAAACGCACGGGCAATATCGGCGCGGGTCTGTTCATCATCACCGTTGCTGCGGATCGTGTTTGCGGCGAACGTTTTCAGCCCGGAGAAGCTGAAATCCAGCCCAGGACGGTCGGTCATCGGACGCGGAAAGACAAAACGCCCTGCGGTGCCCTGCGCCGCCATTTTCGACAGCATCGGGCCGCCAGGGTAATCCAGCCCCAGCAGTTTGGCGGTTTTATCAAACGCTTCACCGGCCGCATCGTCAATGGATTCGCCTAACAGCGCATACTGACCAATCCCGGTCACGCTGATAAGTTGGGTATGACCGCCGGAGACCAGCAGCGCCACGAACGGAAATTCCGGCGGATTGTCTTCCAGCATCGGCGCCAGCAGGTGCCCTTCCATATGGTGTACCGGAATCGCTGGAACATTCCAGGCAAACGCCAGCGAACGGCCAACGGTCGCGCCGACCAGCAGCGCCCCCACCAGACCCGGCCCTGCGGTATAGGCCACGGCATCAATCTCTTTCGCCGTCAGACCCGACTCTTTCAACGCCGCCTGGATCAGCGGTACGGTCTTGCGTACGTGGTCGCGCGAGGCCAGTTCAGGCACTACGCCGCCGTAGTCAGCGTGTAATTTCACCTGACTATACAATTGGTTGGCTAACAGACCTTTTTCGTCGTCGTAAATAGCGATGCCGGTTTCATCGCAGGATGTCTCAATACCCAGTACACGCATGACTTGTTTTACCTCACTCTGATACCGCGCAGTGTAGGGCCAATGCGGGTTGATGTAAAACTTTGTTCGCCCCTGGCGACAGCCTCGTGTATACTCCTCACCCTTATAAAAGTCCCTTTCAAAAAAGGCGTCGGTGCTTTACAAAGCAGCAGCAATTGCAGTAAAATTCCGCACCATTTTGAAATAAGCTGGCGCTGATGCCAGCGGCAAACCGATTTAATCAAAGGTGAGAGGCACATGCCGGTAATTAAAGTACGTGAAAACGAGCCGTTCGACGTAGCTCTGCGTCGCTTCAAGCGTTCCTGTGAGAAAGCAGGTGTTCTGGCGGAAGTTCGTCGTCGTGAGTTCTATGAAAAACCGACTACCGAACGTAAGCGCGCTAAAGCTTCAGCAGTGAAACGTCACGCGAAGAAACTGGCTCGCGAAAACGCACGCCGCACTCGTCTGTACTAATGCGTTGAGGGCGTAAGCTCTCGATTCAGACCGAGTTGTAGTTGTAAGGCCGTGCTTCCGAAAGGAATGCGCGGCTTATTTTCGTTTATGCATTGGCATATATACAAAATCATTCAGGATGCGGCAAAGCGGCGCCTGAAGGATGAAGTGTATAAAAGGGGCATATGGCTGGACGAATCCCACGCGTATTTATCAATGACCTGCTGGCACGCACCGACATCATCGATCTGATCGATGCGCGGGTGAAGCTGAAAAAGCAGGGCAAGAATTTTCACGCGTGCTGTCCGTTCCATAACGAAAAAACCCCCTCTTTCACCGTGAACGGTGAAAAACAGTTTTACCACTGCTTTGGCTGCGGCGCACACGGCAACGCGATCGATTTCCTCATGAACTACGACAAGCTCGATTTCGTGGAAACCGTCGAAGAACTGGCTGCAATGCACAACCTGGAAATTCCCTACGAAGCAGGGACAGGTCTTAGCCAGATAGAGCGCCACCAACGGCAAAACCTCTATCAGTTAATGGACGGGCTGAATGCGTTTTATCAACAGTCGCTCGCCCACCCCACAGCAGAGCCTGCGCGCCAATATCTGCAAAAACGCGGCCTTAGCGCTGAAATCGTTCAACGCTTCGCGATTGGTTTCGCTCCGCCAGGCTGGGATAACGCATTAAAACGTTTCGGTAATAA
Source organism: Citrobacter sp. CK206 (assembly GCF_030333125.1). NCBI lineage: Bacteria > Pseudomonadati > Pseudomonadota > Gammaproteobacteria > Enterobacterales > Enterobacteriaceae > Citrobacter > Citrobacter sp. CK206. Next base: position 203,973 of record NZ_JAOWGM010000023.1, on the reverse strand, counting down.
TAGCGACAACAGAGCGCTGTTACTGGATGCCGGAATGCTGGTCAACAATGACCAGGGCAGAACCTACGATCGTTTCCGTAATCGGGTGATGTTCCCGATTCGCGATAAACGAGGACGGGTGATTGGTTTTGGTGGTCGCGTACTCGGTAACGATACGCCGAAATACCTGAACTCCCCGGAAACCGATATTTTCCATAAAGGTCGACAGCTGTATGGCCTTTATGAAGCTCAGCAACATAACGCTGAACCGCAGCGACTGCTTGTTGTTGAAGGCTATATGGACGTTGTCGCGCTGGCGCAGTACGACATTAACTACGCCGTGGCATCGTTGGGGACATCGACAACAGCTGACCATATCCACATGTTATTCCGGGCGACTAACAATGTGATTTGCTGTTATGACGGCGATCGGGCCGGACGCGATGCGGCATGGCGAGCGCTTGAAACGGCAATGCCCTATATCACCGACGGACGGCAGTTGCGCTTTATGTTCCTGCCTGATGGCGAAGACCCGGATACGCTGGTGCGTAAAGAGGGCAAAGAAGCATTCGAAGCACGGATGGAGCAGGCTCTGCCGCTCTCTTTGTTTCTCTTCAATAGCCTCTTGCCGCAGGTTGATTTGAGTACGCCGGATGGAAGTACGCAGCTTGCCGCGCTGGCGCTGCCGCTGATTAACCAGGTTCCCGGAGATACGCACAGGATCCAGCTACGACAGATGCTGGGGCTGAAATTAGGCATCTTTGACGATAGCCAGCTTGACCGCTTAATGCCAAAACAGGCAGAAAGTGGCACGGTACGCCCAGCTCCGCAGCTAAAACGCACGACCATGCGTATACTTATAGGGTTACTGGTACAAAACCCGGATTTAGCGCCGTTAGTACCACCGCTAGGCGGTCTGGATCAAAAAAAGCTGCCCGGGCTTGGCTTATTTGAAGAACTGGTCAACACTTGTTTGTCTCAACCAGGTCTGACCACCGGCCAACTTTTAGAACATTATCGCGGCACAAATAGTGCTGCGACCCTTGAAAAATTGTCGATGTGGGACGATATAGCTGATAAGGACATTGCTGAAAAAACCTTCACCGACTCACTCAACCATATGTTTGATTCGATGCTTAAGCTGCGCCAGGAAGAGTTGATTGCTCGCGATCGCACACACGGTTTAAGCAACGAAGAACGCCGGGAACTCTGGACGCTGAACCAGGAACTGGCCAAAAAATGAATTGATAGACAAAATCGTTCAAGTTGTATTAAGGCAGCAAGAGAACGCAGCTAACGCAGAGACAACTTGAAGAATGACGTATTTAACGGCTTAAGTGCCGAATAGCGATCGGGAAGCCCCCGACAGCCGCACTGAGAGGCAGCGGCAAAAATATAAGTACGCCCTCGCTTTAAAGGTTGGCAGATACACCGCCGACACCAATCAAACGAAATAAGTGTGGATACCGTCTTATGGAGCAAAACCCGCAGTCACAGCTGAAGCTTCTTGTCACCCGTGGTAAGGAGCAAGGCTATCTGACCTATGCCGAGGTCAATGACCATCTGCCGGAAGATATCGTCGATTCAGATCAAATCGAAGACATCATCCAAATGATCAACGACATGGGTATTCAGGTGATGGAAGAAGCACCGGATGCCGATGATCTGCTGCTTGCTGAAAACACCAACAACACCGACGAAGACGCGGAAGAAGCTGCTGCTCAAGTTTTATCCAGTGTTGAATCTGAAATCGGTCGTACCACTGACCCGGTACGCATGTACATGCGTGAGATGGGTACGGTTGAACTGTTAACCCGTGAAGGCGAAATCGACATCGCTAAACGTATCGAAGACGGGATCAACCAGGTTCAATGCTCCGTTGCCGAATACCCGGAAGCGATTACTTATCTGCTTGAACAGTACGATCGCGTTGAAGCCGAAGAAGCTCGCCTGTCAGATCTGATCACCGGCTTTGTTGACCCGAACGCTGAAGAAGATATGGCGCCTACCGCCACGCACGTCGGTTCTGAACTCTCTCAGGAAGAGATGGACGACGACGATGATGAAGACGAAGAAGAAGACGACGACAGCAGCGATGACGACAACAGCATCGACCCGGAACTGGCGCGCGAAAAATTCGCAGAGCTGCGTACGCAGTACGAAGTCACCCGTGACACCATCAAAGCGAAAGGTCGCAGCCACGCCGATGCGCAGACCGAAATTCTGAAGCTGTCTGAAGTGTTTAAGCAGTTCCGCCTGGTGCCGAAGCAGTTCGACTACCTGGTGAACAGCATGCGCGTCATGATGGATCGCGTTCGCACGCAAGAACGCCTGATCATGAAGCTCTGCGTTGAGCAGTGCAAAATGCCGAAGAAAAACTTCATCACCCTGTTCACCGGCAACGAAACCAGCGAAACCTGGTTCAATGCCGCCATTGCGATGAACAAGCCGTGGTCCGAAAAGCTGCACGATGTCACTGAAGACGTTCAGCGCAGCCTGCAAAAACTGCAACAGATTGAAGAAGAAACCGGCCTGACCATCGAGCAGGTAAAAGACATCAACCGTCGCATGTCCATCGGCGAAGCGAAAGCCCGCCGTGCGAAGAAAGAGATGGTTGAAGCGAACTTGCGTCTGGTTATCTCTATCGCCAAAAAATACACCAACCGTGGTCTGCAATTCCTGGATCTGATTCAGGAAGGCAACATCGGTCTGATGAAAGCGGTAGACAAGTTCGAATACCGTCGTGGTTACAAATTCTCCACCTATGCCACCTGGTGGATTCGTCAGGCGATCACCCGCTCTATCGCGGATCAGGCGCGCACCATCCGTATTCCGGTGCATATGATTGAGACCATCAACAAACTCAACCGTATCTCCCGCCAGATGCTGCAAGAAATGGGTCGCGAGCCGACGCCAGAAGAGCTGGCCGAGCGCATGCTGATGCCGGAAGACAAGATCCGTAAAGTGCTGAAGATCGCCAAAGAGCCTATCTCCATGGAAACGCCGATCGGCGACGATGAAGATTCGCATCTGGGAGATTTCATCGAGGATACCACCCTCGAGCTGCCGCTGGACTCTGCCACCACCGAGAGCCTGCGTGCCGCAACGCATGACGTGCTGGCTGGCCTGACGGCGCGTGAAGCAAAAGTGCTGCGGATGCGTTTCGGTATTGATATGAACACCGACCATACGCTGGAAGAAGTGGGTAAACAGTTTGACGTTACCCGCGAACGTATCCGTCAGATCGAAGCGAAGGCGCTGCGTAAACTGCGTCACCCGAGCCGTTCTGAAGTGCTGCGTAGCTTCCTGGACGATTAATCTCGCCGCATAAGCATCAACGCCACCGCAAGGTGGCGTTTTTTTACCGCTTACAGTCCATCAACCACCAGCGATTCATCAAGTTCCCGATACGCCTCCACCAGTTTTTCCGTCCTGATGCGATTTAAGCCGCTGGGATTCGGCAACACCCAGATCTGCGTATCGCCAATGGTCATCGTCTGTTTTCCCCACTGCGCGCCGCGCTGGCTAAATCCCTGCTCAAACGCCTGCTTGCCCAGAATCGCCAACGCCGCAGGTTGATAGTGCTCAATCTTCTCAATGAGCTTATGACCGCCGCTACGCATCTCCTGAAGCTTAACTTCGTTCGCCTGCACGGTAGGTCTGTCGACAAATTTGGTAACGCCACAGCGGAAATCCAGCAGATGCTGCGCCTCTTCCGGTTTCAGTTGACGCCCGGTAAATCCGGCAAGGTGGATTACCTTCCAGAAACGGTTGGCAGGATGCGCGAACGGGAACCCTGTCCCCGCAGAAGAGAGGCCGGGATTGATGCCGCAAAATACCACTCTCAGCTCCCGCGCCAGTATGTCCTTAACCATGTTAACTCCTGAACGATACATCAGGCTGAAAGTATAACGGATTGAAAATACGTTGTTTATAAAAACAGCATCCGTACGGTTATGGCTGGATTGCAACACGGAGTTACTTTATAATCCACCGCCACGGCCCCTTAGCTCAGTGGTTAGAGCAGGCGACTCATAATCGCTTGGTCGCTGGTTCAAGTCCAGCAGGGGCCACCAAATATCAAGGACTTGCGAGAAATCGCAGGTCCTTTTTTCTGGGTGGCCGGAATAGATGCTCCCGAATTGAAGGCGAGAGCATCGGGGCAGATAGATCTTTTTGCGCGTGCTCAGCTTATACCAGTGCCCGAAGCTGCTCACGCATATATAAAGAAAAATATTCAGGGTTTTTAATAAGCACCCGCTCTCCTGACGCAATTTTTTCAGCCCACCCGACCAATTTTTCCGTAAACCCGGCATTCCACCCTTCCCGATCGCCTCGGGCTGCCACATCTTCTGCTCTCGCCGGAACCCCCAACTCGTTCAAATATTTAAAAATCCCCTTGGCTGTACTTTCATCCATTGGGTGTGGGACTGAAGCGGATGTATTCATACCGTTAATGAAATCTAAGGCTTTATCAATGACTGCTGGCATACTTTTATCCTTAAAATTAACCATCTGAAAAACACCTCTCTAATATGCCCCTGGATTGAACTTAATATCAAAGAAATCATTAAATTTATCCTTTTCTTTCAACCAGGTTTCGAGGTGAGTCACAACACCATCCGTCTTCCTCTCCACAGATCAACCAGATAGCCCGCAAGGCTGGAAACAACAAGCGCAGCAAGTGTGGGGGATTAGACGTCTGGTGAGGAGGCGGTCAGTGCCGGGTTCACCGAGAGAAAAAACAAAATTAATTACGCTCCAGTTTGATACGCCTCTAAAAATATGAGTTTCAGTATGAAACACAAATAATGGTCTGTAGAGAAAAGTGTGATCATGTCGAATGACATTAATCAAAAAATACGTCTGGAAGATAATTGCGTTATCAATTGAGCAATTTTTATCCTGTTGACTTAATACCTGAGAGCGACAAAATAAAGAACATGAAATAAAACATTTACCGCCGCGCGATAATTCATCACGGCCTCAGCCCTGTACGTCGTAGCAGGATATGTTATTGGCAGAAACTGCGTTGCGCTGTTTCTCTGAATGCTCATTCGAACCCGGGAAGGTCTTATTATGAGCTATCGTGTGTTTGATGATCTGGTGCCAAATGTGAACTTTTTCGGCCCCAATGCCATTTCGGTTGTGGGCGAACGCTGCAAACTGTTGGGCGGGCTGTAACCCGGAAAAATTTGCGGATATCGCCGGGAGCCCCCGGCGAAAGCCGGTCTAGTCGTGATGCTTGCGCTTGAACTGGCTGGCGTCGATGTCGTACTGCTTCATCTTACGCCACAGCGTAGTGCGGCCAATGTTCAGCAAATGAGACATTTCCTGCACCCGTCCGCTGGTGACGCGGGCGGCATGGATAATCGCCTCTTTCTCGATAGCCGTAAACGTCAGGCTGGCGGGTAGCAGCGATGATGTCGTATCCATGCCGGGGCGTTCAGAAAACAGATATTCCGGCAGATTACTCAGGCGGATGTGGCCGTTATCGCTGCTGATAGCGATGTTTTCGATGACGCTGTTCAGCTCGAAGTCATTGCCCGGCCAGGAATAGGCCACCAGCTGCGCCAGCGCATCATCATCCACCTTCAGGCTGGTTGAAAAGCGTTTTTTCAGGCCGTTCAGCCGGTTATAGACCAGCGAAGGGATGCTGTTACGCCGCGCGCGTAGCGGAGGAATAATAATTTCAAACGAATGCAGGGCATAGTAAAGCTGACGGCTAAAGCGGTTCTGCTCGACCAGATTCGCCAGATCAACCGTGGTCGTCGCGATCACTTTCACATCCACCGGGATCAGACGTCGCGCGTCAAGGCGGGTTAACACGCCCTGCTTGATCACTTGCAGCAGCGCAGACTGTAACTCCGGCGCCAGATATTCAATTTTTTCCAGAAACAGCGTGCCACCGCTCGCCAGTTCAAGGCGACTCAGACGACCATTTTCATCATCGGTTGGCGCACTGCCCATAAAATCCTGCCCCAGCACGCTATTGGCATAGAGCTGGCAGTTTACGGCGATATAAGGCCCGCTCGCGCGCTCGCTTTCGTTGTGGATAGCCTGGCTGAGAAGCTCTTTGCCCACCCCTTCTTCACCACACAGCAGAACCGGGAAGCTCCCCCTCGCCGCCTGGCGGCCAAAGTGGATCAACCGACGCGTTTCTGGATCGTCCGTCGACATCTGCTCAAAGGTATGGCTCACTTTCCCCAGTTGACTGGTCATCAACTGGCGCATTTGCTCCACCGGGTGCAGCAGCAGAATAAAGCTGTTGCCCTGCTCCTCAACAATCGGTTTCAGGGTAATGACGGCATCAACAAACTGATGCTGACTTTCAAAAGTCACTTCGACATGGCTCAACCCGCGGGCGTGTTTAATGGCGCGACGCAGCAAGGCAGGCAAATTGACCAGATCATGGATGTTTTTCCCCTGGCTGGCCTGCGTATCCAGATGCAGCATCGTGGCCGCCCGCGCGTTGAGAAACTGCAACACACCCTGCTCGTTCCACGCCATAACGCCATCGTCCATGCTTTCCAGCAGCCCGTACATCTGATTCAGATGACGATTAGACTCGGCCAACAGGCTATCGGTTAACAGTGAATTTCCCACTTCACGGGCGATCGCCAGCGTCAGCGATAAATCAGAAACTGACTGGTGCTCCACCAGACAGCAGAGCGAAATGGAGCCAAACAGGCGGCCGTGATTATCAAATACCGGGGTTGAGCAGAATGACCACGGGTGCAGCGCCTGTTTAAAATGCTGCTCTCCGGCCGTTTTGGTTGGTTGCCCCGGCATGGTCGCCAGCGACAGCGCACAGCTGCCGATGATGCTTTCCGCACAGTAGCTGCCGTCGAGAAAGCCCAGTTCCGCCAGTTTCTCCAGCGTCCCGGGATCGCCGCAGCGGTTTAAGATACAGGCGGATTCATCCAGGATAAACAGCGCGCAAGGTCGTCCATCCATGAACTCCCAGGCATCTTCCAGCGCAGCCTGACCTATCGTCAGCAACGCCGTTTTGCGTCGGCAAATCGATTCAAAGGTCAGCCCTTGCGCCTGGTGCGGCGTCTGCCAGGTTTCTCGCTGCATAAACTTGCTGCAACGATGCCATGACTGAGCGATGACGGAAGATACTTCCTTCCCAATGTCCTGCGTCTGAGCCGTCATATCCTTTTCCGCTGTTTTACCATAGACACCCCCTCCGACCGGAACGGTCAGAGGGGAAGAGAAACTGCCTTTTCATCTCGGGAAGAGAACGTAACTAAAGGCGGATTAACGCGCCAGCCACTGCTGGCCTAACAGATCCGCCGTCAGAATCGCGGCATAAACGCTGTCCGGCGTCACCTCAAACGGCATATTGTGGATGGTTTCGCCTTCCGCGCAGGTCGCTTTCGCCACCGCCTGAATTTTCCCTTCAATGCCGTCTTTCACGCCCATCTGCGCGAGGGTAATCGGCAGTCCCACTTTCTCGCAGAACCCCAGAACGGTTTCGATCTCTTCCATCGGGCTGTTCTGTAATACCAGTTGCGCCAGCGTGCCAAACGCGACCTTTTCGCCGTGATACAAATGGTGGCACTCTTCCAGAATAGTGAAACCGTTGTGAATCGCATGCGCCCCGGCCAGACCGCTGCTCTCAAAGCCAATGCCGCTGAGATAGGTGTTGGCTTCAACGATACGTTCCAGCGCATCAGTCACAACGCCAGCCTGAGCCGCCAGACGCGCTTTTTCACCTTCTGCGAGCAATGTATCATAACACAGGCGCGCCAGGCTCAAGGCCGCCGCCGTAGACTGCCCGCCCGCCATGCTGGTCGCTCTGGCGTCATAGCAGGCTTTCGCTTCAAACCAGGTGGAAAGCGCATCCCCCATCCCGGACACCAGTAAACGCACCGGCGCTTTGGCGATGATTGCCGTGTCCATCACCACCATATCCGGGTTTTTCGGGTAGATCAGATACTCTTCAAACTCGCCCGCTTCGGTATAGATAACCGACAATGCGCTGGTCGGGGCATCGGTGGACGCAATAGTCGGAATAATAACGACCGGCAGTTTCTGGTAGTAGCCAATGGCTTTTGCCGTATCAAGCGTTTTCCCGCCGCCGATCCCCACCACGCCACGGCAGCCTTTTTGTTTCAAAATGGCCATCAGACGGTTGATTTCAACATGGCTGCATTCGCCATTGAAACGTTCTGCGTGGCAACGGATTTCGTGGCTATTCAGGCCATTCAGCACCTTCTCTCCCGCCAGCTTCATGACGAAGTCATCTGCAATCACGAAAAAGCTGTCCGCCAGGTCTTTGGCATATTGACCGAATAAGACAGAAGCATCAGGTCCCTGGAGATATTTGGCTGGAGATTGAATAACTTTTAGCATTCCTGTCATCCTCAAATAAGTGCATGTATTTACATGGTGAGCCCTGGCGTTATCCTGTTTGGCCCTGTGTTAATGGCGAAAACGGAGCGATACCGGAGCGATGCAATCACTGTAGGACGAGGCATCGCCAAAAAAATCTTTCCTCTTTTTGTTCTGAAATGGAACACAGAAAAATTCATCACGTTTCATAGTGGAACAATAACCCCTAAAAAACGGCAGGATTGCGATCCCGATCCGTTCAGCCTTCTCATAATGCCTCTGAAAAAAAGGGAATCACGCGTGGTTTTCGCCACCGATTGCCGACAAAACAGGAAAATATTTTTCTGTCCGGCCAACTTTTCTGCGTGAATGAGCGGGAAAAAGGCGCGCTCCGGCTCGCATTTTGGCTTTTTCCCATCATAAAACGTTTCATTACGGAACATAAAAGAATAATTTCGTTTCGTAATGAAACTCATTTTCCTCAAATTTTTTTCTTCATGAACTCAGCCAGAATCTCCTCATCGCCGACCTGCCCCGCAGCGTCCCGATGATGAGCGCCTCCGCAACCATAATGTGCAGCCGGGGGTCTGTTTTTCCCCACTCTCCAGGAACCGTTATGACTCAATTCTTTTTTAACCAGCGACCCCATCTCGTCAACGATGTCATTGAAGGAACGATTATCTCCAGCCCGTGGAACAATCTGGTGCGCCTGGAGAGCGATCCGGCGATTCGTGTCGTGGTTCGCCGCGATCTGAACCGTAGCAACGTCGCGGTGATTTCCGGCGGCGGCTCCGGGCACGAACCTGCCCACGTTGGCTTCATCGGGAAAGGCATGTTAACCGCTGCCGTCTGCGGCGATCTGTTTGCCTCCCCCAGCGTCGATGCAGTGCTGACCGCTATCCAGGCAGTCACTGGCGACGCCGGCTGCCTGTTAATCGTAAAAAACTATACCGGCGATCGTCTGAACTTCGGCCTTGCGGCAGAGAAAGCGCGCCGTCTGGGCTACAACGTTGAAATGCTGATTGTCGGGGATGACATTTCGCTGCCAGACAATAAGCACCCGCGTGGTATCGCGGGCACCATTCTGGTTCATAAAGTCGCCGGCTATTTTGCCGAACGCGGCTACAACCTGGCGACCGTCTTGCGTGAAGCGCAGTACGCCGCCAACAATACCGTGAGTCTTGGCGTTGCGATTTCCAGTTGCCATCTGCCGCAGGAGACGGAGAACGCACCACGCCATCATCCTAATCAGTCTGAGCTGGGAATGGGGATCCACGGTGAACCCGGCGCATCAGTCATTGATACCCAAAACAGCGCGCAGATTGTGAGCCTGATGGCCGACAAACTCCTCTCCGCTCTGCCTGAGACCGGTCGTCTGGCGGTGATGGTCAATAACCTTGGCGGCGTCTCCGTCGCGGAAATGGCCATCATCACGCGTGAACTGGCGCGCAGCCCGCTGCATAAACGCATCGACTGGCTTATCGGCCCGGCTTCGCTGGTGACTGCGCTGGATATGAAAGGTTTTTCACTGACGGCAATGGTGCTGGAAGAAAGTATCGAAAAAGCGTTGCTCTCCGGGGTGGAAACCAGCAGTTGGCAAACGCCGGTGCCGCCGCGTGAGATAACCATTATGCCATCCTCACTGCAAAGCGCGCGGGTAGAGTTTCAGCCTTCAGAGAACGCGTTAGTTGCCGGGATTGTTGAGCAAATCACCCGCACGCTGTCCGATCTGGAAATGGATCTTAACGCGCTGGATGCCAAAGTCGGCGACGGCGATACCGGCTCAACTTTTGCGGCAGGCGCGCGTGAAATCGCGGGCCTGCTACACCGCCAGCAGTTGCCGCTCGACCATCTCGCCACGCTGTTCGCACTCATTGGCGAACGCCTGACCGTCGTCATGGGCGGCTCCAGCGGTGTGCTGATGTCCATTTTCTTTACCGCCGCAGGGCAGAAACTGGAGCAAGGCGCCAGTGTGGCGGAAGCGCTGAATACCGGTCTGGCGCAGATGAAGTATTACGGTGGCGCGGATGAAGGCGATCGTACCATGATCGACGCTTTACAGCCGGCCCTGACATCGTTGCTTGCGCAGCCACAGGATCTGCACGCGGCCTTTTCCGCCGCGCAAAATGGCGCAGAACGTACCTGTCAGTCCAGCAAAGCCAACGCCGGACGCGCATCCTACCTCAGCAGCGAAAGCCTGCTTGGCAATATGGACCCTGGCGCACACGCCGTGGCAATGGTGTTTAAAGCGCTGGCGGAAAGTCACAACGTCTGATAGTCAGCAGAAAACCGGGCCCGCTGTGGCCCGGTTAAGTTTCCACCTATAAGGAATGATTAAGCCGGCTTACGATGCCAGTATGCTGCGGCGCGCACCCGTTGCGGATCAAACTGTTCCGTCTCAAAGCGACGGCTGAGATGCTTAACCACTTTCCCTTCACCCGTGATCCAGATGAAATAATCCGCCTCCGGCACCGTTAATTGCGCCAGCCGCTCATCAATCGCCTGCTCATCGTGTCCGACCACCCATTCAATGGCAAAGCCATCAAGATGCGCCAGATAATCCTGATACGCGGCATCCTGTACGCTGACCAGCGCCGTAACATGCGGGCGAACGGACAAGCGATCGAGCGCTTCCAGGCGGCGGCGCAGCGCTGGCATCCCTGATTCATCGCAAACATAAACCTGATATGCATAGTCTTCCGGCACCACCAGCGATCCACGCGGCCCACCGATGGTGAGCGTGTCGCCTTCGCGAGCGTTTACTGCCCATGTGCTCGCCACGCCGCCGTCGTGAATAAAGAAATCCAGCGCCAGCTCGTGCCGCTCTTCATCATATAAGGGCGTGTAATCGCGGGAAGCAGGACGTACGCCCTCTCCCCAGACAATCCCTTCGTCCGTCACCGTCGGAGGAACGAACAGGCTGCCCGGTTCAGGGAAAAACACTTTGGTGTGATCGTCAAAGCCGCGCGAGCTAAAGCCTTCCAGCGCTTCACCGCCAAGAACAATGCGCTGAAAACCGGCGCTAATACGCTCGACGCGCAGAACGGTAAGTTCACGAAAACGCAGTTCGTTACGAACGCGCTGTGGGTAGCGTGAGGATGTATTTATCATTTTTTCGCCTTCATGCAGATAATACGATATATCTAAATTAAATTTTAAATGATAATGATTGTTAGTTATGAAGATTGCAAGCACTTTTTTGATACAGTAACCTTTGATATATCTCACGATATAAAACAATTTTAATCACTTTAAAATCAATAAATTAAATAAAATAAAAATCGATCCACTTGCAAGATCACAAGTTTTAGATATAAATTAGATATATCTAAATAAAGCAGGAGTACATCATGCGACATCATCATGAAGGTTGCGAGAGAGAGCATCACCACGGCCATGAACATGGCTGCGAGCACCGTCATGGCCGGGGCGGCGGCGGACGTCGCCAGCGCTTTTTTGGCCACGGCGAACTACGCCTGGTGATTCTGGAAATTTTGACCCGCGAGGCCAGCCACGGTTACGAATTGATTAAAGCCATCGAGAACCTGACGCTGGGCAACTACACCCCAAGCCCAGGCGTGATTTACCCAACGCTGGATTTTCTTCAGGATCAGGAATTTATCACTATCAAAGAAGAGGACGGCGGGCGTAAGCAGATCACCATTACAGAGCTGGGGCAACGGTGGCTGGAAGAGAACCGTGAACACCTGGAGCACATCCACGAACGCGTGAAAGCGCGCTGCGTCGGCTTTGAACTGCGTAAGAACCCGCAGATGAAACGGGCGCTGGACAACTTCAAAGCCGTGTTGGATCTGCGGGTGAATCAGGGCGGGATCAGCGACGCGCAGCTTAAGCAGATCATCGGCGTTATCGATCGCGCGGCGCTGGAAATCAGCCAACTGGATTAAGCAGGCGGTACGTCCTCCGCACGGATGCGGAACACTTTCACGATCTCTTTTAAGTGCTGGGCCTGCTCATTCAGCGACGCCGCTGCCGCAACGGACTCCTCAACCAGACACGAGTTCTGTTGCGTGGTGGCGTCAATCAGCCCAATCGCGCTGTTGATTTGCGAAATCCCATCGGTTTGTTCGCGACTGGCCTGACCGATTTCACGCAGAATCACATCCATCTCTTCAACGTTATCCACCATACCATTAATCAACGCACTGGCTTTTTCCACCAGTTGCATCCCCTCCTGCGTCTGGCTGGTAGAGTCTTCGATCAGGTGGCGGATCTCACTGGCCGACGACGCGCTTTTTTGCGCCAGTTGACGAACTTCCCCCGCCACGACCGCGAAGCCACGCCCGTGTTCCCCGGCGCGAGCGGCTTCCACGGCGGCGTTAAGCGCCAGAATGTTGGTCTGGAAGGCAATAGAATCAATCAGGTTGATAATGTCGGACATGCGGTTAGAGGTCTCATTTATCACGCGCATTTTTTGCGTGACCTGACGCATCATCTCACCGTTATTTTTCACCACGCTGGCCGCATCGGCAGAAAGATGGGTCGCTTCGCTGGTGTGGTCCGCCGTATTTTTGACAGTGGCGGTAATCTGCTCCATAGAGGCCGCCGTTTGCTCAACAGAACTGGCCTGTTCTTCAGTACGCGCCGCCAGATCCTGGTTGCCCGCGACAATTTGCGCCGCCGCGCTGGAGATATTTTCAGAGCCGTTCTGAACTTCCTGCACGATCACCAACAGACGGTTTTTCATCTCCATCAGCGCCTGCAACAGCACGCCGGTTTCATCCTTTTGCGCGATATGAATCGTGCGGGTCAAATCCCCCTCCGCAATCGCCCCGGCAAACTGCACGGCGTCATTAAGCGGTCGGGTAATGGAACGTACGATGTACCATCCCATTATCACTCCGGCGGCAATGCTGATAAGCGCCAGGAGAATCAGCTGTGCCCGGTTGGTGCGAAAATCCTGGTCAACCGACGCGCCCGCGTTGCGCATCAGCGTATCTTCAATAGCGATCAGCTCCTGTACTTTGGCTTTATACGCCTGCTGTATGTTGACGGTGGTCGTCATCATTTCCTGTATCGCCGCCGGACGATTATGGTTCTGAATTTCCTGCAAAATACGGAACCGGGAGGCCAGATACTGCTGACGCACATCGCGAATTCCGGCGATAATGGCCTTTGAGGCCTCGTCCTGACTGCTGGCGGACAGTTCATCGAGCAATACCGTAATGCGCTGGCTAATCGCATCCAGCTGCTTTTGCGACTCCTGGCTCCAGCGTCCTTCTTCATCCAGCAGCATCAGCTGCTGCGTGCTAACGAAATCCTGAAAATTATCGATCAGCAGGTTGGCTTTCACCGTCGTGGGATAATCGTGAGTAATGATGTTCTGCATACTGGTATTCGTTCGATCCAGGCTGAACAACGAAAGGCCAGAACTCACGATCATCAGTACAATAAACAAACCAAACGCAATAAATAATTTCGAGCGGATCTTCATGTTATGCAAAAGCATATTTCCCCCTGGAGATTGTTTTTCCTCTATACAGGGTTCGTTATCGGTTACGGTTGTGCTAACTTTATGATATTGATCGTTTTTTATTTCAAGTTATTACAGTAAATAGTTTTCAACGATGAATATCGGCAGACCGATCGTTGTACAATTCATTTTTCAGGTTCGGGAAAATGAAGAATCACACAAAATAACGCAGCGGGTTTAAATAAGGAAATAGCTCGAAATGGTAAATATTTAATATGTGCTTAACATTGTTAGCCCAATATTATGACAAAACGCTTATCGGCTTCGATAAGCGTTTGTCGGCAGAAATAAAGGGAATTTGATTTAATGCAGAACCGTTACCGCGTCTTCCAGACGGCTGGCGCGATGTTTAACCATCGCTGAAACCTGAGCGCTCTCCTCCACCAGCTCGGCATTTTTCTGCGTGATATGGTTTAACTCATCCACGGCACGGGTCAGGCTGGAGAGTCCGTCCGCCTGTTCCAGCGTCGAGTGGCTGATTTGCGCAATAAGCTGAGTGACGTTTTGCACCTGAGCCACAATATCATCCATCGTGCGTCCTGCCGCATGCACCTGTTCGGAACCGGACTGTACCCGGCTTGCGCTGGCGTCAATGAGCTTACGAATATCATTCGCCGCGCTGGCGCTTCGGCTGGCAAGATGGCGAACTTCCCCGGCGACAACGGCAAATCCTTTACCCTGCTCGCCCGCTCGCGCCGCTTCAACCGCCGCGTTCAGCGCCAGGATATTCGTCTGAAAAGCAATATCGTTAATCAGCGTAGTGATTGTGCCAATCTGCTGCGTGCTGTCAGCGATGTCATCCATCGTTTTAATGACGGTTTCCATCGCCTCTCCGCCCTGCGTCGCCGCACTGCTGGCCGCGCTGGATAATTTATCGGCGGCGGACGCGGTGGTGGAATTTTTCTTCACGGACTCCGCCATCTGGTTCATAGTCGTCACCGTCTGCTGCACATTCTCCACCGTCTGGCGGGTGTGTTTATTCAGATCGTCATTGCCTTTCGCTAACGTCTCGCTGCCGTTTCTGACGCTGGAAACCTGGCTTGAGACGTCATTAATCAGCCAGCGGCACATAAGCCCAAGCTGGCCTACCGCGCGCAACATCAGCCCCAGTTCGTCACTACGGTTAAGATGCGATACGCTGTTACGCTCGCCCGTTGCGACTTTCAACGCCTGCCGGGCGACATTTTCGATCGGACGCACAATCTGCCATTCAAACACCGCCGTTCCCGCCAGCATCAGCAGGGCGTTCACGAATAGCGCTGGCCACGCAACGCCCATTTGCGCCATCGCCGCCATCAGCACCACGCCCGTCAGCGCCATAACGCTGCGTACACGCCAGCGAATGGGGATTGCCGGCAGTTTCCCCAGCCAGCCTTTACGCACCACCAGTCCTTTGTGGATACGTTTGTTGCTGCGGCCTTCATTCAGCGCCTTATACAAAGGCTCAACGGCAGCAATCTCTTCGTCTGTCGCGCGGGTACGAATCGACATATAGCCGGTCACGCGCCCTTCCCGCACCATCGGCACCGCATTCGCCCGCACCCAGTAGTGATCGCCATTCTTCCGTCGGTTTTTCACGATGCCGCTCCACGGCTCACCCTGCCTGAGGGTGTACCACATATCCGCAAACGCGGCTTTCGGCATGTCCGGGTGGCGTACCAGATTATGCGGTTGCGTAAGCAGTTCATTCAGCGTAAAGCCGCTTACCTGAACGAAGGTATCATTTGCATGGGTGATATAGCTTTGCAGGTCAGTTGTGGACATCAGAGTTGTATCATCATCCAGCGGATAATTATGCTGGCTGACGTAGGGATGAGAAGACATGGTTGCGTCCTGTGCAGGTTACTTGAATGTTAACTTTTCTGTCAGATGTTATTTCGGCGATAATTGGTTTATCTTTAGTTGTTAAATTTGATTTAGATCGCAATTTGCGTTTAAACCGTAATATTTGTATGTTTTCTAATTCATTGATTTAAAATACTTTCGTTAAGTAACTATTCAGTTCTGCTATAACTTCCGCCCCATATACGCACACCGCCCGCACTGTTCTGGTGCGACTGCCCGCTCGTCAGCCCCCGCGTCCCCACACACGCACTGCGCAAAACATCACCAATTGTTAATGAATGAGATTAAATATTGCACACTTGATATTTTCCCTGGTGTTTATCCCGATTTTCATGATCCACGCCGATATGGCGCAATCCCTGCAATACTTAACTCAGTATCATGTGATACGCGAGTTCCGGGAGCATATTTTGAACAGGTTACCTTCCAGCGCATCGGCCCTGGCCTGTAGCGCACACGCACTGAATCTCATTGAAAAGCGAACGCTTGATCATGAGGAAATGAAAGCACTGAACCGAGAGGTGATTGATTACTTCAAAGAGCATGTTAATCCGGGGTTTTTAGAGTATCGAAAATCTGTGACCGCTGGCGGGGATTACGGAGCCGTAGAGTGGCAAGCGGGAAGTCTGAATACGCTTGTCGACACCCAGGGACAGGAGTTTATTGATTGCCTGGGTGGTTTTGGCATTTTCAACGTGGGGCACCGTAATCCAGTTGTCGTATCCGCCGTACAGAATCAACTCGCAAAACAACCTCTGCACAGCCAGGAGTTACTGGACCCGCTCCGGGCCATGCTGGCTAAAACGCTCGCAGCGCTCACGCCTGGAAAACTGAAGTACAGTTTTTTCAGCAACAGCGGCACCGAATCGGTGGAAGCGGCGCTGAAACTGGCGAAAGCGTATCAGTCGCCGCGCGGTAAGTTTACCTTTATCGCTACCAGCGGCGCGTTTCACGGTAAATCGCTGGGGTCGCTTTCCGCCACGGCGAAATCCACGTTCCGCAAGCCGTTTATGCCGCTGCTGCCGGGCTTTCGCCATGTACCGTTTGGCAACATTGAGGCCATGCGTACTGCGCTTAGCGAGTGTAAAAAAACCGGCGACGATGTGGCAGCCGTCATTCTGGAACCAATTCAGGGCGAGGGCGGCGTGATCCTGCCGCCGCAGGGCTATCTGACCGCCGTGCGTAAACTCTGCGATGAGTTTGGCGCCCTGATGATTCTGGATGAAGTCCAGACCGGCATGGGGCGCACCGGTAAGATGTTCGCCTGTGAACATGAAAACGTGCAGCCTGACATTTTATGTCTGGCAAAAGCGTTAGGCGGCGGCGTGATGCCGGTTGGGGCAACCATCGCTACCGAAGAGGTATTCTCCGTTCTGTTCGATAATCCGTTCCTGCACACCACAACCTTTGGCGGCAACCCGCTGGCCTGTGCGGCAGCATTAGCGACCATTAACGTGTTGCTGGAGCAGAATCTACCGGCACAGGCAGAGCAGAAAGGCGATATGTTGCTGGACGGCTTCCTCCAGCTTGCCAGGGAATATCCTGACCTGGTGCAGGACGCTCGCGGAAAAGGGATGTTGATGGCGATTGAGTTTGTTGACAACGAAATCGGCTACAACTTCGCCAGCGAGATGTTCCGCCAGCGGGTACTGGTTGCCGGGACGCTCAACAACTCGAAAACGATTCGCATCGAACCACCGCTGACATTAACAATTGAGCAGTGTGAACAGGTGTTAAAAGCGACCCGCAAGGCTCTGGCGGCGTTACGGGTGAGCGTTGAGGAAACATAACACACCGCCGGATGGCGCTACGCTTATCCGGCCTACAGGAATCCGATCCGTAGGCCGGATAAGATGCGCCAGCATCGCCATCCGGCAACGTTCACACAGCCCGCACACCCGCCATCCGGCAACGTTCACACAACCCGCACGCCCGCCTGTAGGCCGGATAAGACGCGCCAGCGTCGCCATCCGGCAATGTTCACACAGCCCGCACACCCGCCTGTAGGCCGGATAAGATGCGCCAGCGTCGCCATCCGGCAATGTTCACACAACCCGCACACCCGCCTGTAGGCCGGATAAGATGCGCCAGCATCGCCATCCGGCAATGTTCACACAACCCGCACGCCCGCCTGTAGGCCGGATAAGATGCGCCAGCATCGCCATCCGGCAATGTTCACACAACCCGCACGCCCGCAGGCATTACGCGTTCCGGCGTCAGCAATACGCTTTCACTGCCGTCATCGGTTTCGGCGCACAGCAACATGCACTCTGACGTTTCACCACGCATTTTGGCTTTTTGCAGATTGCACAGTACCACCACCGTTTTCCCCATCAGCGCATCCTCACGGTAATAAGGTACGAGGCTGGTTACCGTTTGCAGCGTACGCTCGCCCACATCCACCTGCACAATGTAAAGCTTATCGGCATTATCATGACGCTTTACCTGTACAATCTTTCCAACACGCAGCTCCAGTCGGGCAAAATCCGCAAAGGCCACCGTCTCCATCTTTTTCTCCCTTTGGTAAAAATTTACTAAATCATAGCAATAATTTTTCCAGGCGCTGTTCTTAAAAAAGGGGAAATGCTGCGTTTATCACACTCTTTAAGCTGAAATTTACCCCTGGCACGTCAAATAAACGCGCTTTATTTACTGAAAACAGATGCATAGATAAGCACTTCCTTTACAATGAAAAGGCTACTCAGGGGAAAGTCGAAAAAGGTAATCATGGCAACACTTAAAGATATCGCAATTGAAGCTGGCGTATCCCTGGCGACAGTGTCGCGGGTCTTAAACGACGACCCCACGCTGAATGTCAAAGAAGAGACCAAACACCGCATTCTGGAAATCGCGGAAAAGCTGGAGTACAAAACCAGCAGCGCCCGTAAGAGCCAGAATAGTACGGTCAGCCTGCAACACATCCTTGCCATCTACAGTTATCAGCAAGAGCTGGAAATTAACGATCCCTACTATCTGGCAATCCGCCACGGGATTGAGACACAGTGTGAAAAACTGGGGATTGAACTGACCAACTGCTACGAACACAGCGGGTTGCCGGATCTTAAAAACATCACCGGCATTCTCATTGTCGGCAAGCCCTCAGCCGCCTTACGCGCCGCCGCCGCCGCGCTGACTGACAATATCTGCTTTATCGACTTTCACGAATCAGGCAGTGAATACGATGCCGTCGATATCGATTTGTCCCGCATCAGCAAAGAGATCATCGACTTTTTCATTGCTCAGGGCGCAACCCGTATCGGTTTTATTGGCGGGGAGGATGAGCCCGGCAAAGCCGATATCCGCGAAGCCGCGTTTGTCGAATATGGCCGCCTGAAGCAGGTCGTGCGTGAAGACGATATCTGGCGCGGTGGTTTTTCCAGTTCATCAGGTTACGAACTGGCGAAACAAATGCTGGCTAAAGCGGATTATCCGCGCGCGCTGTTTGTCGCCTCCGACTCGATAGCCATTGGCGTGTTACGCGCAATCCATGAGCATGGCCTTGAGATCCCACGCGACATCTCCCTGATAAGCGTGAATGACATTCCGACGGCGCGATTCACCTTCCCACCGCTTTCCACGGTGCGCATTCATTCCGAAATGATGGGCAGCCAGGGCGTAAATCTGGTGTACGAAAAAGCCCGTGACGGGCGCGCACTGCCGCTGCTGGTCTTCGTTCCCAGTAAACTTAAACTGCGCGGCACCAGCCGCTAACCCCCTTTTTCCGCCGCCCGGTTTTCCTGATAGCCGGGCGTATTCCGCTTTTCGCCGCTTTTCTTCTCACAGCTTATTTTCGTGATCCAGTTAAAGTAAATCATTTTACCCACTACATTTTAGTAAAAATTTTACTAAAATCATTTCCCATAACGCACACTTACCATCGCCTTGAAGGGTTCCGACTTCGCTCCACAGGGAGGCATTATGAATCGCTGGGAAAACATTCAGCTGACCCACGAAAACAGACTGGCGCCACGCGCCTACTTTTTTTCTTATGACTCAATAGTCCAGGCTCGCACATTCGCCCGCGAAACCAGCAGCTATTTTTTGCCACTAAGCGGTCAGTGGAACTTTCAGTTCTTCGACCACCCGCTTCAGGTGCCGGAAGCCTTTACCTCAGAGTATATGCGTGACTGGGGAACAATTACCGTTCCGGGGATGTGGCAAATGGAAGGCCACGGCAAGCTGCAATATACCGACGAAGGTTTCCCGTTTCCGATCGATGTGCCGTACGTCCCCAGCGATAACCCCACCGGCGCTTATCAACGCATTTTCACGCTGAGCGAAGGCTGGCAAGGAAAGCAAACGCTGATTAAATTCGACGGCGTCGAAACGTATTTCGAAGTTTATGTGAACGGCCATTATGTGGGATTCAGCAAAGGCAGCCGCCTGACGGCAGAGTTCGACATCAGCGCAGTCGCGAAGACGGGCGACAACCTGTTATGCGTCCGCGTGATGCAGTGGGCAGATTCCACCTATGTTGAAGATCAGGATATGTGGTGGTCGGCGGGCATCTTCCGCGACGTTTATCTGGTTGGTAAACACACCGTCCACATTCAGGACTTCACCGTTCGCACCGATTTTGACGACGATTATCGCAATGCCACCCTCTCCTGTCAGCTGGTTCTGGAAAACCTGACCGCCGACCCGGCAATCGCTTCTCTGGAGTATGCGCTGTTTGACGGTGAGGATGTTGTACATGCAGGCGCCATCAACGCACTGACCATTGACCAGCGCATCAGCACCGACTTTGCCGTTAGTGTCCACGCTCCGCACCAGTGGTCCTCTGAGTCGCCGTATCTCTACCACCTGGTGATGACCCTGAAAGACGCCGATGGCAATACTCTTGAAGTGGTGCCGCAACGCGTGGGCTTTCGCGATATTCAGGTTCGCGACGGGCTGTTTTACATCAACAACCGCTACGTGATGCTGCACGGCGTCAACCGCCACGATAACGATCATCTTAAAGGTCGGGCTGTCGGCATGGATCGCGTTGAAAAAGATCTGCGGTTAATGAAACAACACAACATCAACTCGGTACGAACCGCGCACTACCCTAACGATCCACGTTTCTACGAGCTCTGCGATATCTACGGCCTGTTTGTGATGGCGGAAACTGACGTCGAGTCACACGGATTCGCTAACATCGGCGATATCAGCCGCATCACCGACGACCCGGCGTGGGAAACGGTCTACGTCGAGCGCATCGTGCGCCATATCCATGCGCAGAAAAACCACCCTTCTATCATCATCTGGTCGCTGGGCAACGAATCCGGGTACGGCTGTAATATTCGCGCGATGTACCACGCCGCCAAAGCGCTGGATGACACGCGCCTGATTCACTACGAAGAAGACCGCGACGCCGAAGTGGTGGATATCATCTCCACCATGTATACCCGCGTGCCGCTGATGAACGAGTTTGGTGAGTACCCGCATCCGAAGCCGCGCATCATCTGCGAATACGCCCACGCGATGGGCAACGGCCCCGGCGGACTAACCGAATATCAGAATGTCTTTTACCAGCACGACTGCATTCAGGGGCACTATGTCTGGGAATGGTGCGATCACGGTATCCAGGCGAAAGACGACGATGGCAACGTGTGGTACAAATTTGGCGGCGATTACGGCGACTACCCGAATAACTACAACTTCTGCCTTGATGGTCTGATTTACCCTGACCAGACGCCGGGCCCGGGTCTGAAGGAGTACAAGCAGGTCATTGCACCTGTAAAAATCCACGCGCAGGATCTGGAACGTGGCGAACTGAAAGTAGAAAACAAACTGTGGTTCACCTCCCTTGACGACTATACCCTGCATATTGACGTTCGTGCCGAAGGGGAGACGCTCTCCACGCAGCAGATCAAACTGCGCGACGTCGCGCCGAATAGCGAGGCGTTACTGCACTGCACGTTGCCAGCGCTGGATGGGCGAGAAACGTTTCTTAACGTCACCGTGACCAAAGACTCCCCCACACTCTACAGCGACGCAGGGCATCATATCGCCGCCTGTCAGTTCCCGCTGAAGGCCAGAACGGCGCCTCCTGTACCGTTTAGCCAGCCAAACGCGCGCGCGTTGACGCTGGAAGACGATCGTCTGAGCTGCACCGTGCGCGGCTACAACTTCCATCTGACGTTCTCAAAACTGAACGGGAAGCCAACCGCCTGGAACGCTAATGGTGAAGCGCTGCTGACCCGCGCGCCAAAAATCAATTTCTTTAAGCCGACGATTGATAACCACAAGCAGGAGTTCGACGGGCTCTGGCAACCAAACCATCTGCACATCATGCAGGAGCATCTGCGGGCGTTTACCGTCGAGCAAACGGAAGATGCGGTGCTGATTACCAGCCACACCCTTATTGCTCCGCCGGTATTTGATTTCGGCATGCGCTGTACGTATCGCTGGCGCATTGCGATGGATGGTCAGGTAAACGTCGCGCTTTCCGGCGAACCCTACGGCGAATATCCGCACATTATTCCGTGTATTGGCTTCACGATGGGAATCAATGGCGCCTTCGATCAGGTTGCCTGGTATGGTCGCGGCCCGGGAGAAAACTATGCCGACAGTCAGCAGGCCAACATCATCGACATCTGGCGCTCCACCGTGGATGACATGTTTGAGAATTACCCGTTCCCGCAGAACAACGGTAATCGCCAGCATGTACGCTGGGCGACGCTAACCAACCGCCACGGCAACGGCCTGCTGGTGGTGCCGCAACGCCCCATCAACTTCAGCGCCTGGCATTACACACCAGAAAACCTCTTTGTCGCGCAGCACTGCAATGAGTTGCAGCACTGCGACGACATCACTCTGAATCTGGATCATCAGTTGCTTGGGCTGGGTTCCAACTCCTGGGGAAGCGAAGTGCTCGATTCCTGGCGCGTCTGGTTCCGGTCATTCCGTTATGGCTTTACGTTGCTACCGGTGTCCGGCGGCGAAGCGACCGCCCAGGCTATCGCCAGTCATGCCTTCGGCACGGACTTCTTTTCCACAAATTTGCATAGCGAGAATGAAAAATGAGGCTCCTCGATAACTTAGAACAGTTCCGGCAGGTCTACGCCTCTGGTCGAAAATGGCAGCGCTGCATTGAAGCGATTGAAAATATCGACAACATTCAGCCCGGCGTCGCTCACTCCATCGGGGATTCTCTGACGTATCGCGTGGAAACCGACTCTGCCGCTGATGCGCTGTTTACCGGGCATCGCCGTTACGTTGAAGTGCATTACTACCTGCAAGGGCGACAAAAAATTGAATATGCTGCCAAAGATACGTTGCAGGTCGTTGAATATTATCGCGATGAAACCGATCGCGAATATCTGAAAGGTTGCGGAAACACCGTAGAGGTTCACGAAGGACAGATGGTGATTTGCGACAACCATGAAGCCTACCGTTTTATCTGTAATCACGCTGTAAAAAAAGTCGTACTCAAAGTGACCATTGAAGATGGTTATTTTCATAACAAATAAAAATAACGGGCGGCACCTGTGATGTGCCGCTGACTACCCTACAAAAATCAGGAATCGGAGATGTGTTATGTCTGATACCAAACGTAATACAATCGGCAAGTTCGGCTTACTCTCGCTTACCTTTGCCGCCGTTTACAGTTTTAATAACGTTATCAATAATAATATTGAGCTGGGGCTGGCATCGGCGCCGATGTTTTTCCTGGCAACGATTTTCTACTTTATCCCCTTCTGTTTAATTATTGCAGAATTCGTTTCATTAAATAAAAACTCTGAAGCAGGCGTTTATGCTTGGGTAAAAAGCTCCCTCGGCGGACGCTGGGCATTTATTACCGCCTACACCTATTGGTTCGTTAACTTGTTCTTTTTCACCTCGCTGCTCCCGCGCGTAATTGCCTATGCCTCTTATGCGTTCCTGGGCTACGAATATATTCTGACGCCGGTCGCAACAACCGTATTGAGTATGGTGCTGTTCGCCTTCTCAACCTGGGTTTCCACCAACGGGGCAAAAATGCTGGGGCCAATCACCTCCGTCACCTCCACGCTGATGCTCCTGTTGACGCTTTCCTATATTTTACTGGCCGGTACGGCGCTGGTGGGCGGCGTTCAGCCTGCCGATCCGATCACCGTGGAGGCGATGATCCCAAACGTTAACTGGGCGTTCCTCGGTATTACGACCTGGATCTTTATGGCCGCAGGCGGCGCGGAATCCGTTGCGGTGTATGTTAACGACGTAAAAGGCGGATCAAAATCATTTGTAAAAGTGATCATCCTGGCCGGGATTTTCATCGGTGTGCTTTATTCCATTTCGTCGGTACTGATCAACGTATTCGTGAGCAGTAAAGAGCTGAAATTTACCGGCGGTTCAGTACAGGTCTTCCACGGTCTGGCAGCCTGGTTTGGTCTGCCCGAACTGTTGATAAACCGCTTTGTCGGTCTGGTTTCTTTTACTGCGATGTTCGGCTCCCTGCTGATGTGGACTGCAACGCCGGTTAAAATTTTCTTCTCCGAAATTCCCGCAGGGATTTTTGGCAAAAAAACCGTCGAACTGAATGAAAACGGCGTCCCCGCCCGCGCCGCCTGGATTCAGTTCCTGATTGTCATTCCGTTGATGATTATCCCGATGCTCGGCTCGAATACCGTTCAGGAATTAATGAACACCATCATTAATATGACCGCAGCGGCCTCCATGCTGCCTCCACTGTTTATTATGCTGGCCTACCTGAATCTGCGGGCAAAAATGGAGCACTTACCGCGAGACTTCCGTATGGGATCGCAAAGAACCGGTATTATCGTCGTGTCGATGTTAATTGTTATATTTACCATCGGATTTATTGCCTCCACTTTCCCAACCGGCGGCAATATTATGACCATTGTTTTCTATAACGTGGGCGGTATTGTTATTTTCCTCGGATTCGCCTGGTGGAAATACAGCCGATACATTAAAGGACTCACAAAAGAAGAACAGGATATTGAAGCCGCACCCGCATCAAACATTAATTAACAGATTGATTTCATAACTATAAGAACCATTTTCACATTGGCTATAACAATAAAAAATATTTATTTTGGCTTAGGACAGAAGCATGAAAATGATGAAAAATATTCGCAGGGCAATGATTGCCCTGCCCTTCCTCTGTGTTTTTCCCCTGGCTGCGGAAGACGTTCATCCGGCAGAACACGACGACACAAAAATGCCAGCCGTCACCTCTCCCTCCTTTCGTTTTTACGGCGAGATGGGGCTGGGGGGATATATGGATTTAGAAGGACAGGATAAACATAAATACAGTGACGGCACCTATATTGAAGGCGGCCTGGAGATGAAATACGGCTCATGGTTTGGCCTGATTTATGGCGAAGGCTGGACGGTGCAGGCCGACCATCAGGGGAACGCCTGGGTTCCCGATCATAGCTGGGGCGGGTTCGAAGGCGGTATCAACCGTTTTTATGGCGGTTATCGTACTGATGACGGCACGGAACTGATGCTGAGCCTGCGTCAGGATTCCTCGCTGGATGACCTGCAATGGTGGGGCGATTTTACGCCGGATCTGGGCTACGTCATCCCCAATACCCGTGACATCATGACCGCGATTAAGGTGCAGAATCTGAGCGGCGCCTTCCGTTATAGCGTCACCGCCACGCCAGCCGGGCATCACGATGAGGGGAAAGCCTGGCTCCATTTCGGCAAATACGATCGCTATGACGATAAATACACCTATCCGGCGATGATCAACGGTTATATCCAGTACGATCTTGTCGAAGGCGTCACCTGGATGAACGGTCTGGAAGTTACCGACGGCACCGGGCAACTGTTTCTGACCGGCGTTCTCTCTCCCAACCTGGCCGCCCGCGCCTGGCACCACACTGGTCGCGCCGACGGTCTGGACGTGCCGGGCAGCGAAACCGGCTTTATGGTCAGCGCCATGTACGAAGCGCTAAAAGGCGTTTATCTCTCTACGGCCTACAGCTATGCCAGACACCGGCCAGACCATGCCGCAGACGAAACCACCTCTTTTATGCAGTTTGGCGTCTGGTACGAATACGGCGGCGGGCGTTTCGCCACCGCCTTCGACAGCCGGTTCTATATGCAAAACGCATCTGGCGATCCCAGCGACCAGATTTTCCTGATGCAATATTTCTACTGGTAATAAGGACATGAACACCATGAAAATCACGACGACCCTGACGCCGCTGACCTGCGCTTTGCTGATAAGCCTCTCCGCACATGCCGCCACTGCGGACGATTATAAAAATGTCATTAACCGCACCGGCGCGCCGGGCTATATGCATGATTACGATTACGATGATCACCAGCGTTTTAATCCGTTTTTCGATCTTGGCGCGTGGCATGGATACCTGCTGCCAGACAGCAAGGCCACGATGGGCGGCTTTCCCGGCGTCGCACTGCTGACGGAAGAGTACATCAACTTTATGGCCACCCATTTTGACCGTCTGTCGGTGTATCAAAACGGCCAACAGGTTGACTTTGCGCTTGAGGCTTACAGCATTCCCGGCGCGCTGATCCAAAAATTATCCTCAAAGGACGTGCAGGTTGAGATGACGCTGCGCTTCGCCAGTTCGCGCACGGCCCTGCTGGAAACGAAAATCACCAGCAAGACGCCGCTGGATCTGGTGTGGGACGGCGAGTTACTGGAAAAACTGGAAGCGAAAGAGGGAAAAGCGCTCTCCGATAAAACCATTGATGGAGAATACCCGGACTATCAGCGAAAAATCATCGCCACCCGTGATGGTCTGAAAGTCACCTTCGGCAAAGTGCGTTCCACCTGGGATCTGCTCACTTCCGGCGAATCTGAATATCAGATACATAAATCCCTGCCAACAGACACGAAGGTCAACGGCCACCGCTTTACCAGCAAGGCGCACATCAACGGTTCCACCACGTTTTATACCACCTGGTCGCATCTGCTCACCGCGCAGGAAGTGGATAACGAGCAGGCACAGATCCGCGACATTCTGGCTCGCCCGACTGACTATCTCAACGCATCACAAAAACGCTGGGAGGGCTATCTGCAAAAAGGCTTAACCAACCCGGACGCCACGCCAGAACAGACGCGGGTTGCGGTTAAAGCCATTGAAACGCTGAACGGCAACTGGCGCTCGCCAGGCGGCGCGATCAAACACCATACCGTGACGCCATCGGTCACTGGCCGCTGGTTTTCCGGTAATCAGACCTGGCCGTGGGACACCTGGAAGCAGGCCTTTGCGATGGCGCATTTCAACCCGGAAATCGCCAAAGAGAATATTCGCGCCGTCTTCTCCTGGCAGATTCAACCCGACGATCCGCTTCGCCCACAGGATGCGGGCTTCGTTCCCGACCTGATCGCCTGGAATCTCAGCCCGGAACGCGGCGGCGATGGCGGCAACTGGAACGAGCGCAACACCAAACCAAGCCTCGCGGCATGGTCAGTGATGGAAGTCTACAACGTCACCAAAGACAAAGCCTGGCTTGAAGAGATGTACCCGAAACTGGTGGCATACCATGACTGGTGGCTGCGTAACCGCGATCACAACGGCAATGGCGTCCCGGAATATGGCGCAACCCGCGACAAAGCCCACAATACCGACACCGGCGAAATGCTGTTTACGGTAAAACAGGGCGACAAGGAAGAGACGTTATCCGGGCTGAGAAACTATGCCCGCATCATCAGCGAAGGCCAGTACGACAGCCTGGAAATTCCGGCGCAGGTCGCCGCCTCCTGGGAGTCCGGGCGTGATGACGCCGCAGTGTTCGGTTTTATTGATAAAGCGCAGTTGGATAAATATGTCGCAAACGGCGGCAAACGCAGCGACTGGACGGTGAAATTTGCGGAAAACCGTCGCCAGGACGGCATGCTGCTGGGCTATTCGCTGCGACAGGAGTCAGTCGATCAGGCGAGCTACATGTACAGCGACAACCACTATCTGGCGGAAATGGCGACCCTCCTCAATAAGCCGAACGAGGCGCAGCACTATCGCCAGTTGGCGCAGAAGCTCGCGGATTACATCAACACCTGCATGTTCGATCCGACAACACACTTCTTCTATGATCTGCGGATTGAAGAAAAGCCGCTGGCAAACGGCTGTGCGGGGAAACCGATCGTTGAGCGTGGCAAGGGGCCGGAAGGCTGGTCGCCATTGTTTAACGGCGCTGCGACGCAGGCTCACGCCGATGCGGTTGTGAAGGTGATGCTTGACCCGAAAGAGTTCAACACTTTCGTACCGCTCGGCACCGCCGCGCTGACTAATCCGGCGTTCGGCGCGGATATTTACTGGCGCGGACGCGTATGGGTGGATCAGTTCTGGTTCGGATTAAAAGGCATGGCGCGTTACGGCTATCGTGATGATGCGCTGAAGCTGGCGGATACTTTCTTCAGGCATGCGAAAGGGCTGACCGCCGACGGGCCGATTCAGGAAAACTACAACCCGTTGACCGGCGCACAGCAGGGCGCGCCGAACTTCTCCTGGAGCGCCGCGCACCTGTATATGCTGTATAACGACTTCTTCAGGAAACTGTAATCTGAAATGCGATGCCGGATGGCGCTACGCTTATCCGGCCTACAGGAATCCGATCCGTAGGCCGGATAAGATGCGCCAGCATCGCCATCCGGCAAATTCGTTCTCTGGCCCCGCTCCTTTTTTGAATCCCATCACAATCATCGCATTCCCCTTTTCCCTTTTACGCCGCGACGGCTAAATTATTAACTCATCCGACCACATAACAATAATTTTACATACTGGACACACTTATGAGCTATCCGTCGCTTTTCGCCCCGCTCGATCTGGGCTTTACCCGGCTTAAAAACCGTGTGCTAATGGGTTCGATGCATACCGGGCTGGAGGAATACCCCGATGGCGCCGAACGGCTGGCGGCTTTCTACGCCGAACGTGCGCGGCATGGCGTCGCGCTGATCGTCACCGGGGGGATTGCCCCCGCACTGTCCGGGGTGGGAATGGAAGGCGGCGCTACATTAAATGATGCCAGTCAGCTGCCGCACCACCGCGTGATCACGGACGCCGTTCATGAGGAAGGCGGGAAAATTGCGTTGCAGATCCTGCATACCGGACGCTATAGCTATCAGCCGCATCTGGTCGCCCCTTCGGCGATCCAGGCGCCCATCAACCGTTTTACGCCGCACGAACTCACGCACGATGAAATCCTGCAACTGATTGACGATTTCGCCCACTGCGCCCAGCTGGCGCGGGAAGCGGGTTACGACGGCGTCGAGGTGATGGGTTCGGAAGGCTATCTGATCAACGAATTTCTTACCGTGCGCACGAACCAGCGCGACGATGAATGGGGCGGCGATTACGCCAGGCGTATACGTTTCGCGGTGGAAGTGGTACGGGCGGTACGCCAGCGCGTGGGCAGCGATTTTATCATTATCTACCGTCTGTCGATGCTCGACCTGGTGGAAAACGGCGGGACGTTCGACGAAACCGTACAGCTGGCGCAGGCCATTGAAGCGGCTGGCGCGACGCTCATCAACACCGGTATTGGCTGGCACGAAGCGCGTATCCCGACGATCGCCACGCCGGTTCCGCGCGGCGCCTTTAGCTGGGTGACGCGCAAACTGAAAGGCCACGTCACCGTTCCGCTAGTCACGACCAACCGGATCAACGATCCGCAAGTAGCGGACGATATTCTGGCGCGCGGCGATGCGGATATGGTATCGATGGCGCGCCCGTTCCTGGCAGATGCCGAGCTGCTGTCGAAAGCGCAATCAGGGCGGGCGGATGAGATCAACACCTGTATCGGCTGCAACCAGGCCTGTCTGGATCAGATCTTCGTGGGTAAAGTCACCTCTTGCCTGGTGAATCCACGAGCCTGTCACGAAACCAAAATGCCGATAGTTCCGGCTGAACATAAGAAAAGCCTGGCCGTCGTCGGCGCAGGCCCGGCGGGTCTCGCATTTGCCATTAACGCGGCGGCGCGCGGGCACGACGTTACGCTGTTTGATGCCCTGGCCGAGATCGGCGGGCAGTTCAACATCGCTAAACAGATCCCCGGCAAAGAAGAATTTTATGAAACGCTGCGCTATTACCGTCGGATGATCGAAGTGACCGGCGTGACGCTGAAGCTCAACCGGTTTGTCACCGCAGACGATCTGCAACCGTTTGATGAAGCGATCCTCGCTTGCGGGATCGAGCCGCGTAAACCGTCGATCGAGGGCATTGATCACCCGAAAGTGCTGACCTATCTTGAGGTGCTGCGCGATAAAACTCCCGTCGGGAAACGTGTCGCGATTATCGGCTGCGGCGGGATTGGTTTTGATACCGCGATGTACCTCAGCCAGCCAGGCGATCCCAGCAGCCAGAGCATTGCCGAGTTCTGCGTGGAATGGGGGATCGACACCAGTCTGCAACAGCCCGGCGGGTTACGCCCGGAAGGGCCGCATCTGTCTCGCAGCCCACGTCAGATTGTGATGCTACAGCGTAAAGCCAGTAAACCCGGTCAGGGGCTGGGGAAAACCACCGGCTGGGTCCATCGCGCAACGCTGTTGTCCCGCGGCGTAAAAATGATCCCGGCAGTCAGTTATCAGAAGATCGACGATGACGGATTGCACGTATTGATCAACGGCGAACCGCAGCTTCTGAACGTCGATCATGTCGTGATCTGCGCGGGGCAGGAGCCACGGCGCGAACTGGCGGAGCCGCTGCGCGCGTCAGGGAAAACGGTACACCTGATTGGCGGATGCGACGTGGCGATGGAGCTGGATGCGCGGCGGGCAATTGCGCAGGGAACAAAATTAGCGCTGGCGATTTAAGGGGCATTGCCTGATGGCGCTACGCTTATCCGGCCTACGGGGTAGCACGTTGTAGGCCGGATAAGGCGTTAGCCGTCATCCGGCACACGCTATTAGCGGCGGCGACCGATTTTGACCGCTTTCAACACCACAAATTTGTTATTGGTGGCGATGGTGGTGCAGTTACCGAAAATCTTCTTCAGCTTGTGGAAATAATCCAGGTGACGGTTCGCCACAATGTACAGCTCGCCGTTGATCTTCAGGCAACGGCGCGCATGGTGGAACATCTCCCAGGCAACGTTATCCGTCAGCGCATGTTTCTGATGGAACGGCGGGTTGCACAGCACGGCGTTAAAGCAGAAAGGCTCCACGCCGGACAAAGCGTTGTTAATCATAAACTCGCAGCGATCCAACGCTTCCGGCATGTTGGTTTCCACATTCAAACGGCTGGACGCGACCGCCATCGGCGATTCATCGACAAACACGACGCTCGCCTGAGGGTTCTTCGCCAGCAGCGTCAGGCCAATCACGCCATTGCCGCAGCCGAGATCGACGATCTCCCCTTCCAGATTTTCCGGTAAATGCTGCATAAAGAAGCGCGCGCCGATATCCAGGCCGGTACGCGAGAAAACGTTCGCATGATTGTGGATAGTCCAGTCGGTGCCGTCCAGTTTCCAGCTCAGCGTCTGCGGCGCATCCGCCAGTTCAGGCTTACTAAAGGTACAGTTGATCAGGCGCGCCTTTTTCCAGGCCAGCGTCGTGGTCGTGGGGCCGAGCACTTTTTCGAACAGTTCCAGCGTGGAGGTATGAATGTCACGCGCCTTTGCTCCCGCAATAATACGGGTCTGCGGAGTCACGACCTGGCGCAACGCGCGCAATTGTTGCTCCAGTAGCGCCAGCGTTTTCGGCACCTTAATCAACACGACGCCCGGCGCCGGCGGGTACGCGGCAGTGCTGTCGAGAAACTTCACGCTGGATTCGGCGATATCGTTGTGGCGTAAATTTTCGCGCGTCGCCAGCTCGCTTAAATACGAGTCGCCGATGCTGTATGGTGTATGTTCAGCCAGCGCGCAGCTTAATGCGCCAAAGGCATCATTCAGGATCAGCAGCGGGCCGCTGATTTCCGTGTCGTCTAACTGTTGCAGCAGATATTCATCCGCCGCTTCCCACGCCTGAAGCGGGTTAACGTCATCCGTTTCCGGGAAACGTTTCAGTGTCAGTGAACGGAAACCGTTGTCTACGTGGCTCATCGGCCCTCCTGAATGGTAAAATTTCGCTGTTATCCCTGAAAGGGTGCGTGAGTATACTCTTTTTTTAGATTTAATTTGGGGCTTTGATGGGTCAACTTACTTATCTCCACGGCTACCCGGAGAATTTACTGTCTCAGGTACGCACGCTCATTGCTGAACAGCGTCTGGGCGCAGTGCTGGAAAAACGCTACCCGGGAACGCATGATTTTGCGACCGATAAAGCGCTCTGGCAGTATACCCAGGATCTGAAAAGCCAGTTTCTGCGTAACGCCCCGCCGATCAACAAAGTGATGTATGACAACAAGATCCATGTGCTGAAAAATGCGCTGGGGCTGCATACCGCCGTTTCGCGCGTACAGGGCGGCAAGCTGAAGGCGAAAGCCGAGATCCGCGTCGCTACCGTGTTTCGCAATGCGCCGGAACCTTTTCTGCGAATGATCGTGGTTCACGAACTGGCGCATCTGAAAGAGAAAGAGCACAACAAAGCGTTTTATCAACTGTGCTGTCATATGGAGCCGCAGTATCACCAGCTTGAGTTTGATACCCGCCTGTGGTTAACGCATCTTTCGTTAAAGCAATCTGAGCAGTAGCGCACTGGCTTTGTCATAAAGGCATGCTAAATTGACGAAAGAATCCCTTTATGGAGCCTGAAGGCGTTTATGATACGTTTCGCTGTTATTGGCACAAACTGGATCACCCGCCAGTTTGTCGATGCCGCCCATGAAACCGGCAAATATAAGTTAACCGCAGTCTATTCCCGTCGCCTCGAACAGGCGCAAACCTTCGCCAATGATTATCCCGTCGAGCATTTATTCACTTCGCTTGAAGCAATGGCGCAAAGCGACGCCATTGATGCGGTGTATATCGCCAGCCCGAACTCGCTGCATTTCCCCCAGACTCAGCTCTTTTTAAGCCACAAAAAGCATGTGATCTGCGAGAAGCCGCTGGCCTCGAATCTGGCCGAAGTCGACGCCGCCATCGCGTGCGCGCGTGAAAATCAGGTCGTCCTGTTCGAAGCCTTTAAAACCGCCAGCCTGCCTAATTTTCAGTTGCTACAGCAGTCGCTGCCGAAAGCAGGAAGAATGCGCAAAGCCCTTATCAACTACTGCCAGTATTCTTCGCGCTACCAGCGCTATCTGGACGGCGAAAACCCCAATACCTTTAATCCGGCCTTCTCGAATGGCTCCATTATGGATATCGGTTTTTACTGTCTGGCGTCAGCGGTTGCGCTCTGGGGAGAACCGCAAAACGTTCAGGCATCCGCCAGTCTGCTGGAAAGCGGTGTCGATGCGCATGGCGTGGCGGTGCTGGATTACGGCGACTTCAGCGTCACCCTACAGCATTCCAAAGTGAGTGATTCCGTACTGCCCAGCGAAATCCAGGGCGAAGCCGGTTCTCTGGTCATTGAGAAAATTTCGGAATGTCAGAAAGTGTGCTTCATTCCACGCGGCGGAAAAACGCAGGATTTATCCGTTCCTCAGCATATCAATACGATGCTGTATGAGGCGGAACGCTTTGCACACCTGGTCGAAACCAACGAGGTGAACCATCCCGAGCTGACCGTCAGCCGTATCACGGCCAAACTGCTCACGGAGATCCGTCGGCAGGCGGGCGTCGTCTTCCCCGCTGATGACGCCACAGCGTAAAACAATGTAAAACAGATGTAACAGGCCATTGACTGATCGTATGGCCTGTCATATTTTGTTACGTGCAAAGGGGAGTAACTTCATTGTCGGTCGATCGTCATTACGATGTGTGAAAAACCACATCCGGTCGCCGGGCAATAAGAAAGTGATGTGCCTTCATGTCTTTGATTGATGACGAAGCCGATTCGCCATCACCCGTGGAGTGAGTACATATCACTTTCTTGTTGTAAGTGAGACCTTGCCGGAAGGCGAGGTCTATGCATATAAAAAGCAGCGGCTGACGTCTTTCGACGTTGGCCGTTTTTTTTATGTGTAAGGAAATTCTATGAATACTGTCGGCACACCGTTGTTATGGGGCGGATTCGCTGTCGTTGTGGTGATTATGCTGGCTATCGACCTTCTGTTGCAGGGGCGTCGTGGCGTACATACGATGTCCATGAAGCAGGCGGCGGCCTGGTCTCTGGTCTGGGTGACGCTTTCATTGCTGTTCAACGCCGCCTTCTGGTGGTATCTGGCGGAGACCCAGGGCCGGGCGGTGGCCGATCCGCAGGCGCTGGCGTTTCTCACCGGTTATCTGATCGAAAAATCGCTGGCCGTTGATAACGTCTTTGTCTGGCTGATGCTGTTCAGCTACTTCTCTGTTCCGCCTGCCCTGCAACGCCGGGTTCTGGTGTATGGCGTACTTGGCGCCATTGTTCTGCGTACGATTATGATTTTCGCCGGTAGCTGGCTGATCGCCCAGTTCGACTGGATACTGTACCTGTTCGGCGCTTTCCTGCTGTTTACGGGTGTGAAGATGGCGCTGGTGAAAGAGGACGAATCCGGCATCGGCGACAAACCGCTGGTTCGCTGGCTGCGTAGCCACCTTCGCATGACCGATACCATCGAAAACGAGCATTTCTTTGTGCGTAAGAATGGCTTGCTGTTCGTGACGCCGCTGATGCTGGTTCTGATTCTGGTGGAACTGAGCGATGTGATTTTCGCCGTCGATAGCATTCCGGCCATCTTTGCCGTGACTACCGACCCGTTCATCGTCCTGACCTCCAACCTGTTTGCGATCCTGGGTCTGCGCGCCATGTACTTCCTGCTGGCAGGGGTAGCAGAGCGCTTCTCGATGCTCAAATATGGTCTGGCCGTCATTCTGGTCTTTATCGGTATTAAGATGCTGATCGTCGATTTCTACCACATTCCGATCGCCATCTCGCTGGGCGTGGTGTTCAGTATTCTGGTGATCACGCTGATTGTTAACGCGTGGGTAAATCGCCAGAACGATAAAAAGCAGCAGCTACAGTAAGACCCTGCCCGGCAGCGCCATGTCTGCCGGGCTTACAAAAACCACGGTCGTGGGTTGAGTACACGCAGCACTACCCGATAACATGTAAATGTTTAGTTAAAAAATATGACGCAGTACGTAAATTCCAGCATTTTACGCTTTCCCAATCCCCATCTTTCCTTATACTCACTCAGGCAAACACTTTGTTACATCCTGAAAGATGCGCCAACAGAGCGTGCAAAGGATGAACAACATCACACTGAAAGGATCATGAAATGACTACGCAACGTTCATCGGGGCTACTCCAGCGTTTGGTTCAAGGGAGCCTGGTTAAACAAATTTTAATTGGGCTTATACTGGGAATTTTACTGGCTTTAGTTTCAAAACCTGCCGCAGAGGCAACGGGTCTGCTGGGCACCCTGTTCGTTGGTGCGCTGAAAGCTGTCGCGCCGGTTCTGGTACTGACGCTGGTGATGGCGTCTATCGCCAACCATCAACACGGTCAGAAAACCAATATTCGCCCGATTTTGTGGATGTATCTGCTCGGCACATTTTCAGCCGCGCTGACGGCGGTTGTGGTGAGCTTCCTCTTTCCGTCCACGCTGCAACTGACGACTGGCGCCACGGATATCACGCCGCCGAGCGGCATTGTCCAGGTTATACACGGGCTGCTGATGAGCATCGTTGCGAACCCGATCCATGCGCTGATCAACGCCAACTACATCGGTATTCTGGTGTGGGCTATCGGCCTGGGCTTTGCGCTGCGCCACAGTAATCAAACCACCAAAAATCTGGTGAACGATCTGTCCGACGCCGTCACCTTTATTGTGAAACTGGTGATTCGTTTCGCGCCGATCGGTATCTTTGGCCTGGTCGCCTCAACGCTCGCCACTACGGGCTTCTCAGCGCTGTGGGGCTATGCGCAACTGTTACTGGTGCTGATTGGCTGTATGGCGATTGTGGCGCTGGTCATCAACCCGCTGCTGGTCTTTTTACAGATCCGCCGCAACCCGTATCCGCTGGTTCTCACCTGCCTGCGTGAAAGCGGCGTGACCGCCTTCTTTACCCGTAGCTCCGCTGCAAATATTCCGGTGAATATGTCGCTGTGCGAAAAACTGAATCTGGACAGAGATACCTATTCTGTTTCCATCCCGCTGGGAGCAACCGTCAATATGGCCGGTGCGGCAATCACGATTACCGTGCTGACGCTGGCGGCGGTGTATACGCTGGGTATTCCGGTTGATCTGCCGACGGCGCTGCTGCTAAGCGTGGTGGCATCGCTGTGCGCATGCGGCGCTTCCGGCGTGGCGGGCGGTTCACTGTTGCTGATTCCGCTGGCGTGCAACATGTTCGGTATTCCGAACGAAATCGCCATGCAGGTGGTTGCGGTTGGCTTCATTATCGGCGTGTTGCAGGACTCCTGCGAGACCGCAATCAACTCCTCTACCGACGTTATGTTTACCGCCGCGGTATGTCAGGCGGAAGACGCGCGTTTAGCGAAAAGCGCGCTGCGTAGCTAAATAACCACAAGCCTGATGGCGCTACGCTTATCAGGCCTACAACGACTCCCACTCGTAGGCCGGGTAAGACGTTCACGTCGCCATCCGGCATTTTTCATTGCCTGATGGCGCTACGCTTATCAGGCCTACAACAGCCCCACACATAGGTCGGATAAGACGTTTACGTCGCCATCCGGCATTTTTCGTTTCCTGATGGCGCTGCGCTTATCAGGCCTACAACGCCCCACACGTAGGCCGGATAAGACGTTTACGTCGCCATCCGGCATTTTTTTACAGCGTTACGCCGCTTTTGAAAATCGCCAGCTCGCGGAAATCATTGCGCTCATTGCAGGTCTGCTTGCCGTTGGCAAACGCCACAATCGTATCCACAAATTCATTCAACAACTGCGGCATCGCCTTACCGTGAATCAACTGCCCGGCGTCAAAATCGATCCAGTGCTTCTTCTTCGCCGCCAGTTCGCTGTTGGTGGCGATCTTCACCGTCGGGACAAACCCGCCATATGGCGTACCGCGGCCGGTACTGAACAACACCATGTGGCAACCCGCGCCCGCCAGCGCGCTGGTGGCGACCGCATCGTTGCCCGGCGCGCTTAACAGATTCAGACCGCGCGTTTTCAGGCGTTCACCGTAGCGCAGCACATCCACAACCTGGCTGGAACCCGCCTTCTGCGTGCACCCCAGAGACTTGTCTTCCAGCGTCGTAATCCCGCCCGCCTTGTTACCCGGCGACGGATTCTCATAAATCGGCTGGTCATGAGCGATAAAGTATTGCTTGAAGTCATTGACCATTGTCACCAGTTTTTCAAACGTCTCTTCATCACGGCAATGGCTCATCAACAGCTGTTCTGCACCGAACATTTCTGGCACTTCCGTCAGCACCGTCGTCCCGCCGTTAGCGATAACATAGTCGGAGAAGCGCCCCAGCATCGGGTTCGCGGTAATACCGGACAACCCATCTGAACCGCCGCATTCCAGACCAAACTTAAGTTCGCTCAGTTTGCCCGGCACGCGTTTGTCATGGCGCATCACGTTATACAGCTGATGAAGATGCTCAACGCCCGCCTCCACTTCATCGTCCTGCTGTTGGCAGGTCATAAAATGAACGCGTTCAGGGTCGAACTCGCCCAGCGTCTCGCGAAAGGCATCCACCTGATTGTTTTCGCAACCCAGTCCAATCACCAGCACTGCCCCCGCATTCGGGTGACGCACCATGTTTTGCAGCATGGTGCGGGTGTTGATGTGATCGTCGCCAAGCTGAGAACAGCCGTAGGTGTGGCTGAAGAGGAAAACGCCGTCAGTTCCTTCGGCATCAAAAGTCTCTTTCAGGAAACGGTTCTGGATCTGCCGCGCAATGCCGTTGACACAGCCGACGGTCGGCAGAATCCACAGCTCATTGCGCACGCCGACATCTCCGTTGGCACGGCGGTAAATCTGCACATCGCGATCCGCCGGTTGTACTTCAGGGGCCTGAAAATCGGGTTGATAGCTGTACTCATCCAAATCGCTGAGGTTAGTCCGGGTATTGTGGGCATGAATATGCTCACCCGCCGCGACGTCCACCAACGTATGGCCGATAGGCAGGCCATATTTGATGACGTTCTCCCCCTGCGCAATATCGCGTAAGGCAAACTTATGACCGCGTACGACATCCTGGCGTAGCGTCACGGTATGGTTATCGACGCTGACCTCAGCGCCCTGCGTTAAATCGGCCAACGCTACCGCAACGTTATCCAGCGTATGGATCCTGATGTATTGCATATCAACCCCAGACCTTAGTTCAGTTCAATGGCGAAATAGTCGCGCGCATTGTTGAAGCAGATGTTTCGTACCATTTCACCCAGCAACTGGATATCCGCCGGCGCTTCGCCCGCGTTAACCCAGCGGCCTATCATCTGGCACAGGATGCGACGGAAATATTCGTGACGGGTATAAGACAGGAAGCTGCGGCTGTCGGTCAGCATACCGACGAAGCGGCTCAGCAGGCCAAGCTGCGCCAGTTGCGTCATCTGACGCTCCATCCCGTCTTTCTGATCGTTGAACCACCAGCCGGAACCAAACTGCATCTTGCCCGGCATCCCTTCGCCCTGGAAGTTGCCGATCATAGTGCCCAGCACCTCGTTATCGCGCGGGTTCAGACAGTACAGGATAGTTTTCGGCAGCAGATTTTCTTCATTCTGCTTGCTCAGCAATTTTGACAGCTCTTCCGCCAGCGGACGATCGTTGATGGAATCGAAGCCGACATCCGGCCCCAGCAGTTTGAACTGGCGCTGGTTGTTATTACGCAGCGCGCCGATGTGGTACTGCTGTACCCAACCGCGACGCGCATATTCCGCGCCCAGCCACACCAGTACGGCCGTTTTGAACTGCGCGACCTCATGCTCGCTCAGGGTCTCGCCCGCCAGACGGCGTGCCAGAATGCTGTCCAGTTCAGCGTCGCTGGCTTCAGCAAACATAACGACGTCAAGCGCGTGGTCAGAAACCTTACAGCCGTGGGCGGCAAAATGATCCAGACGCTGAGTCAGCGCGGCTTGCAGATCGGTGAAGCGGCGAATATCGGTATCCGATGCTTCGCCCAGCTTCGTCATGTAATCGCCAAAGGTTGCCTGCTCAATGTTGAACGCTTTATCAGGGCGCCAGCTCGGCAGCACTTTAACGGTGAACGCGCTGTCTTTCGCGACCGTGGCGTGGTGCTCCAGCGAATCGACAGGATCGTCGGTAGTGCCGACCATTTTTACATTCATCTGCTGCATGATTCCCCGCGCGGAGAATGCATCCTGCGCCAGCAATTCATTGCAACGATCCCAGATCTCATCTGCCGTCGCAGGCGACAGCAGCTTACCTGTAATACCAAATGGGCGACGCAGTTCAAGGTGCGTCCAGTGATATAACGGGTTGCCGATCGTGTGCGGCACCGTGGCGGCCCAGGCGTCGAACTTCTCACGATCGGACGCATCGCCCGTACACAGACGCTCAGCAACGCCGTTGGTGCGCATCGCCCGCCATTTATAGTGGTCGCCTTTCAGCCAGATATCATACAGGTTGTTAAAACGGTAGTTTTCCGCGATCTGCTGCGGCGGCAGGTGGCAATGATAGTCGAAGATGGGCTGATCTTTTGCGTAATCATGGTACAGACGGCGGGCAAACTCGGTATCCAGCAGAAAATCTTCAGTCATAAACGGGGTCATTATCGTCTTCCTCTCAACGAGTGCGTCAGATTGCTTATGTTTTGATGCTGTCAAAGTTATCACACCAATTTCCAGACCCTGAAGATATTTTCGTGAGTTGGATCAATAAAAACCAACAAATAAATTACCCCTAAAAGAGTAAACAGCGCTCCAGGCCGCGCCATTGCTGGTATTTCTAAATCGAAATAATGACCACACTAAGAATCCTGCATTTGTGATGTCACTCACCTTTTGAAGTTGTATGACAAGTTATCTTTCTGGCCGTCGCGATACATAAGCCGACGGAATGCAAAGTTATCGATGGTTAAGACA
Organism: Citrobacter sp. CK206; assembly: GCF_030333125.1. Lineage (NCBI taxonomy): Bacteria > Pseudomonadati > Pseudomonadota > Gammaproteobacteria > Enterobacterales > Enterobacteriaceae > Citrobacter > Citrobacter sp. CK206. The sequence continues at coordinate 164,431 of NZ_JAOWGM010000023.1, read as the reverse complement.
TCGAATTGACCGGTACGGAAACCGAATTAGCACGATGACTCATGGCAACGTTCGGGGCGTACCGGCTTTTTTTCGGTTATCCCGTCGTCAATAACTTCCCCGCTCAGCGCAGGAAGATAACCGCGATTGTTGCGGAAATAACAAAACGATGAGGTTTTACATGCGTAAAATTAAAGGGTTACGTTGGTATATGATTGCACTGGTGACATTAGGCACCGTGCTGGGCTATCTGACGCGTAACACTGTGGCGGCGGCTGCGCCAACGCTGATGGAAGAGTTACACATCTCCACACAACAGTATTCCTATATCATCGCAGCCTATTCTGCTGCTTACACTGTCATGCAACCCGTAGCCGGTTACGTACTGGATGTTCTCGGTACGAAGGTGGGTTACGCCATGTTCGCCGTTCTGTGGGCCGTATTCTGCGGCGCAACCGCACTAGCTGGAAGCTGGGGCGGCCTGGCGCTGGCGCGCGGCGCGGTCGGCGCTGCTGAAGCCGCGATGATCCCGGCTGGCCTGAAAGCCAGCTCTGAATGGTTCCCGGCAAAAGAACGCTCTATTGCGGTCGGCTACTTTAACGTCGGCTCTTCCATCGGCGCGATGATTGCGCCTCCGCTGGTCGTCTGGGCTATCGTGATGCATAGCTGGCAGATGGCGTTTATTATTTCCGGCGTGCTGAGCTTCATCTGGGCAATGGCCTGGCTGGTGTTCTATAAACACCCGCGCGACCAGAAAAAGCTGACGGATGCAGAACGCGACTACATCATTGGCGGTCAGGAAGCGCAGCACAAAGACAATACTGCGAAGAAAATGTCTCTCGCGCAGATCCTGCGTAACCGCCAGTTCTGGGGTATCGCCCTGCCACGTTTCCTCGCGGAACCGGCATGGGGAACCTTCAACGCCTGGATCCCGTTGTTCATGTTTAAAGTGTACGGCTTTAACCTGAAAGAGATCGCCATGTTCGCCTGGATGCCCATGCTGTTTGCCGACTTAGGCTGCATCATCGGCGGTTATCTGCCGCCGCTGTTCCAGCGCTGGTTCGGCGTAAACCTGATCGTCTCCCGTAAAATGGTCGTTACCCTGGGCGCGCTGCTGATGATTGGCCCAGGCATGATCGGCCTGTTCACCAGCCCGTATATCGCCATCATGCTGCTTTGCATCGGCGGTTTCGCTCACCAGGCGCTGTCCGGCGCGCTGATTACGCTCTCTTCTGACGTCTTTGGCCGTAATGAAGTGGCAACCGCGAATGGCCTGACCGGGATGTCCGCCTGGCTGGCGAGCACATTGTTTGCTCTGGTGGTCGGCGCGCTGGCTGACACCATCGGCTTCAGCCCACTGTTCGCGGTACTGGCGGTGTTCGACCTGCTCGGCGCGCTGGTTATCTGGACGGTGCTGCAAAACAAACCGGCCAGCGAGGCGGGGCCAGGGTCACAGGTCAATCGCCCCGCAACGCAAAGTTGACCTGACCTGCGCCATCATCCAACAAGGTTTACTCATCCAAAGCCGCCTGTTAAACAGGCGGCTTTTTCAACGGTACAAGTGGAGCCAGCCTCGCAAAAGTGGTATAACAAATATAGTCTGCCGTCTTATGCCTGGAGCGCATATGGAAATCACCGAACCACGACGTTTGTATCAACAACTTGCTGCTGACCTGAAAGAGCGCATCGAACAGGGCGTCTACCTTGTGGGCGATAAACTCCCTGCCGAACGCTTTATTGCCGATGAGAAAAACGTCAGCCGTACGGTGGTTCGTGAAGCGATTATCATGCTGGAGGTCGAAGGCTACGTAGAAGTCCGCAAAGGTTCCGGCATCCACGTCATTTCAAATCAACCGAAATATTATGTCGCCCCGGATGAAAACCTTGAGTTCGCCAATTATGGCCCGTTCGAACTTCTCCAGGCGCGCCAGTTGATAGAAAGCAATATTGCCGAGTTTGCCGCCACGCAGGTGACGAAACAGGACATCATGAAGCTAATGGAAATCCAGGAGAAAGCGCGTAACGAAAAATGTTTCCGCGACTCCGAATGGGATCTCCAGTTCCATGTGCAGGTCGCGCTGGCGACGCAAAATACCGCGCTGGCTGCCATTGTCGAAAAAATGTGGACTCAGCGCGTACATAACCCGTACTGGAAAAAACTGCACGATCATATTGATTCACGCACCGTCGATAACTGGTGCGACGATCATGACCATATTCTCAAGGCGCTGATTCGCAAAGATCCTCATGCCGCGAAACTGGCAATGTGGCAGCATCTGGAGAACACCAAACAGATGCTGTTTAACGAAACCAGCGACGATTTCGAATTTAACGCCGACCGCTATCTTTTTGCTGAAAATCCCGTTGTTCATCTGGACACCGCCGCTAACGGGGCAAAATAGACAATCTTACGCTGGCAGGCGCATCAGGGCGCCTGTCTGCGACGCCGCTCAGTAAGCGTAAGATATAAAGTGTCAGCCTGTGTAAATCCTCTCGCCACCCACCTTTGTGATAAGCAAAATCATATTTTAACGACGTGCGATTTCTATAACGGACTACGTCGACCTTTGTTACAATTAGATGCATTTTGAATTTTTGTGTGTTAGTGCTTGCTTACTTCACAACTTAACAAGGAATGGTTCAGGCCGCGATTTTGCGCCCGTCCGCAACCCAAGTAAAAAATGAATAATGTTGCGGTATTGCAAACTCAAAAAACCGGCGTGACGTTAACCGATTCTCCAGGAATACTGAATGGAACTATTGACTCAATTACTGAATGCCCTGTGGGCTCAGGATTTTGAAACACTCGCCAACCCTTCCATGATTGGCATGCTTTATTTCGTACTATTTATGATTTTGTTCCTAGAAAATGGGTTGCTTCCTGCCGCCTTTTTACCTGGTGACAGTTTGCTGGTGCTGGTCGGCGTACTTATCGCCAAAGGCGCAATGGGGTTTCCGCAAACGCTCCTGCTGTTAACCGTGGCCGCCAGCCTGGGCTGCTGGGTCAGTTATATTCAGGGGCGATGGCTGGGCAACACGCGTATTGTACAAAACTGGCTGTCGCATCTGCCCGCGCATTATCATCAGCGCGCTCACCATTTGTTCCATAAACATGGTCTGTCCGCGCTGTTAATTGGCCGTTTTATCGCTTTCGTTCGTACCTTGTTACCCACTATCGCGGGTCTGTCCGGCCTTAATAACGCGCGCTTTCAATTCTTTAACTGGATGAGCGGGTTGTTGTGGGTCCTGATCCTGACCTCGCTGGGTTACTTGCTGGGCAAAACGCCTGTATTCCTGAAGTACGAAGACCAACTGATGTCATGTCTGATGCTGCTGCCGGTGGTGCTGCTGGTCTTTGGGCTGGCGGGTTCGCTGGTGGTGCTCTGGAAAAAGAAATACGGAAATCGGGGATAGAGTATGGTGAAACCACGCATAACGCTTCGACAACTGGCCTGGACAACCTCTTTTCTCGTGCTGATGAGCGTGCTTTTTCTCGTCTGGTCGACCATTCGCCAGCAGGAATCCACGCTGGCCATTCGCGCCATCCATCAGGGCGTCAGTATGCCGGACGGCTTTTCCATCTGGCATCATCTGGACGCTAACGGCATTCGCTTCAAAAGCATCACGCCACAAAATGACGCGCTGCTCATTACGTTTGACTCCAGCGCGCAAAGCGCGGCGGCTAAGGCCGTGCTGGACAGAACGTTGCCGCATGGCTATATCATCGCCCAACAGAACGGCGACAGCCAGGCCGTACAGTGGTTGACCCGCTTACGGGATAACCCACATCGCTTCGGTTAATTTCCAGGAATCCGAATCATATCACCCACTTTGGTGATTTCGCCGTTTACTGACTATGATTAATAAGGCGGACTTATTGTCCGCCGTGTTATGACCTGGATCATCGTCCCCCGGTAACGGGTTCGAATCACAATGGAAGGTTCAAGAATGAAATACCGCATCGCTTTCGCTATTACCCTTTTCACGCTCAGTGCAGGCAGCTATGCCAATACCCTCTGTCAGGAAAAAGAGCAGGATATACAGAAGGAAATTAGCTACGCCGAAAAGCACAACAACCAGAACCGCATTAATGGTTTGAATAAAGCGCTCAGCGAACTCAGAGCAAACTGCACCGACAGTAAACTGCGTGCTGACCATCAGAAAAAGATCGCAAAACAAAAAGATGAGATTGCTGAACGTCAGCGTGATCTGGTCGAAGCAAAACAAAAAGGCGATGCGGATAAAATTGCGAAACGTGAACGCAAGCTGGCTGAAGCTCAGGATGACCTGAAAAAGCTTGAGGCACGCGACTACTAAGTCAAATCAAACGTTAACGACTCACTCACCTGGAGAAAACTATGTCGAAAGATAACACTACGGAACATCTGCGCGCTGAGTTGAAATCCCTGGCTGATACGCTCGAAGAGGTGCTTAGCTCCTCTGGCGATAAGTCGAAAGAAGAGTTGAGTAAGATTCGTAGCAAAGCCGAGCGCGCGCTGAAAGAAAGCCGCAACCGTCTGGGCGAAACCGGCGATGCGATTGCCAAACAAACCCGCGAAGCCGCAGCGCGCGCTGACGACTATGTACGCGAGAACCCGTGGACGGGCGTCGGCATTGGCGCAGCCGTTGGTGTGGTGCTGGGCGTACTGCTGACGCGTCGTTAATTATGGCGGATTCTCATCACGCGCAGGGGCCAGGCAAAAGCGTTCTGGGCATCGGGCAGCGGATTGTCACTATCCTTGTTGAGATGGTAGAAACCCGACTGCGACTGGCGGTTGTGGAACTGGAAGAGGAAAAAGCGAATCTCTTTCAGCTTCTGCTGATGCTGGGGCTGACCATGCTTTTCGCGGCGTTCGGTCTGATGAGCCTGATGGTGCTTATCATCTGGGCGGTTGACCCTCAGTATCGCCTCAATGCGATGATCGCCACCACCGTTGTGTTGCTGGTTCTGGCGCTGATCGGCGGACTCTGGACGTTACACAAAGCCCGCCAGTCAACGCTGTTACGCCATACGCGTCATGAACTGGCTAACGACCGGCAAATTCTGGAGGATGATAAGCCGTGAGCAGTAAAGTCGAACGTCAAAAGCGTAAGGCGTTGCTGCTCAGCCAAATCCAGCAGCAAAGGCTGGACCTTTCAGCCGGTCGTCGCGACTGGCTGGAAGCGACGGACAGCTGGGATCGCGGCTGGAACACGCTGATCAGCCTGCGTTCCTGGGCGCTGGTCGGCAGCAGCGTTATGGCTATCTGGACAATTCGCCACCCAAATCTGCTGGTGCGCTGGGCAAAACGCGGTTTTGGCATCTGGAGCGCCTGGCGGCTGGTCAAAAGCACGATCCGAAAACAGCAGCTGCGCGGCTGATTCCTGCACCCTTCCTCCTCGCCATCCGGCATAACGCCCGATGGCGCTACGCTTATCGGGCCTACGCATTGCTGTTGATCCAATAAGGTGTTTACACCGCCATTCGGCAATCTGTGCCCTGTCACTCAAAATTTTTGAAAATTATTGACAGTTTTCCTTGCTAACAATTGTTACATGTCACGTTTATGATTCTCTCCATCAACCGCAACGACGCGACATTCCGCGTGATTGCACAAAAAATGAAATCAGCAGCCTGAGTGGTTCCCTGGAGAGTAAAATGAAAAAATTAGAAGATGTTGGTGTACTGGTAGCGCGCATTCTGATGCCCATTCTGTTTATCACCGCAGGTTGGGGAAAAATCACCGGTTATGCGGGTACCCAACAATACATGGAAGCGATGGGTGTTCCGGGGTTCCTGTTACCGCTGACTATCCTGCTTGAGTTTGGCGGCGGTCTGGCGATTCTGTTCGGTTTCCTGACCCGTACAACGGCGCTGTTTACCGCAGGCTTTACCCTGCTGACCGCGTTCATCTTCCACAGCAACTTTGCGGAAGGCGTGAACTCACTGATGTTCATGAAAAACCTGACCATCGCAGGCGGTTTCCTGCTGCTGGCCATCACAGGTCCGGGCGCATTCAGCATCGACCGCGTCCTGAATAAAAAGTGGTAAGCACGCTATACTGAATCAAAAAACGAGGGGATATTCTCCTCGTTTTTGCTATCTGGAGGAGAGAGAAAATGGGACAACTGATTGACGGCGTATGGCATGACACCTGGTATGACACCAAGTCTACGGGGGGGAAATTTCAACGTTCTGTATCGGCTTTCCGTAACTGGCTCACCGCTGATGGCGCGCCGGGCCCGACTGGCGAAGGGGGCTTTGCCGCCGAAAAAGATCGCTATCACCTGTATGTTTCACTTGCCTGCCCGTGGGCGCATCGCACGCTGATCCTGCGTAAGCTCAAGGGGCTGGAACCGTTTATCTCCGTTTCTGTTGTGAATCCGCTGATGCTGGAGAATGGCTGGACGTTTGATGATAATTTCCCGGCGGCAACCGGTGATACGCTGTATCAACACGAGTTTCTGTATCAACTCTATCTGCATGCCGATCCGCACTACAGCGGTCGCGTCACCGTACCGGTATTGTGGGATAAAAAAAATCACACCATCGTCAGTAATGAATCGGCGGAAATCATTCGCATGTTCAATACCGCATTCGATGCGCTGGGTGCCAAAGCCGGGGATTACTACCCGACGGCCCTGCGCGGAAAAATTGACGAACTCAATAGCTGGATTTATGACAACGTCAACAACGGCGTGTACAAAGCCGGGTTCGCCACCAGCCAGCAGGCCTATGATGAAGCCGTAGAGAAAGTGTTCGAGTCACTGGCGCGTCTGGAGCAAATCCTGGGGCAGCACCGTTACCTGACCGGCGACCAGTTAACCGAGGCGGACATTCGCCTGTGGACCACGCTGGTGCGTTTTGACCAGGTTTACGTTACGCACTTCAAGTGCGACAAATACCGCATCAGCGATTACCTGAATCTTTATGGTTTCCTGCGCGATATCTGGCAGATGCCCGGCATTGCGGAAACCGTCAACTTCGACCATATCCGTAACCACTACTTCCGTAGCCACAAAACCATCAACCCGACGGGGATTATCTCAATCGGCCCGTTGCAGGATCTCAATGAGCCTCACGGACGCGACGTCCGCTTTGCAAAAGCGGGATAATCCCTTTACGCCGCCACCAGAAAACAGCCTGATGGCGGCGCTGACTCACCTTACCCGCCCGGTGCATTAAACACATTAATCATTCGAATATTTACCACCATTCCATTCACGGCTATTCTTATTTAAAAACAAGTGATTGACCGTATGTTGAGGCGAAAATGGACTGGTATTTAAAAGTATTGAAGAACTATATCGGCTTTGGCGGCCGCGCGCGTCGTAAAGAGTACTGGATGTTTATTCTGGTCAACGTCATTTTTACGTTCGTGCTGGGCGTGCTGGACAAGATGTTCGGCTGGCAACGCGCCGGGGGCGAAGGCGTGCTGACAACCATTTATGGCATTCTGATTTTCTTACCGTGGTGGGCAGTACAGTTCCGTCGGTTGCATGATACCGATCGTTCCGCATGGTGGCTGTTACTGCTCCTCATCCCTGTTATTGGCTGGCTGGTCATCATCCTCTTTAACTGCCAGAACGGTACGCCAGGCGAAAACCGTTTCGGGCAGGACCCTAAAATTCTGCCCTGAAGTGAAGCCGGTAGATGCCTGATGGCGCTGCGCTTATCAGGCCTACGCGAGCGCCTGCACCACCATCCGGCTAAACCGGGCTTGCGCTCTTATCTGCTGGCAAACAGTTTCGGGATTTCCCGCAGGCACCAGGCTTTCGCCTCGCCCATGCTGTCGCGTCGCCAGGCCATAATAATATCAATTTCGCTGGTCGATTCCGGGCTGACGACCCGCAGTCTTCCTTGCGCGATATCCTGTTCGACCAGCGGATACGGCATGGTCGCGACGCCCAGCCCGGCCAGCAAAGCCTGACGTTTGTCTTCAATGGTACTCACCGTCAGGCGCGGCTGTTTGTCCAGCAGTTGCACGGTCAATACCGGTCGCTCGCGGGCGGTATCCGCCACCGCCACACCACGATATTTCACGCGGGTCACTTCAGACAGCGGCTCCGGCTCCTGATGAATCGGATGGTCCGGTGCCGCCACGTAGACGTTCATCAGCGTATACAGCTTGCGGGAGTTAATTTCTGACGACGAGCGGAAATGCATATCCGGTGCAATCACAATATCGGCCCGCCCCTGCTCCAGACGTTCCCAGGCGCCCGCCAGCACTTCCGTGATCACCGAAAGCTGGGTGTTGGCTTTCGCGGCCAGTCGGTCAATCAGCGGGAAGAAGGCTGAGGTCGGCACCAGCGCTTCTGTCACCAGCGTCAGGTGCGTTTCCCAACCGCGCGCCAGCGCTTCGGCATCGGTGGTCAGCTTGTCTGCCGCTTCCAGCAATACGCGCCCGCGTTCCAGCAGCATACGCCCCACGTTGGTGAATTTTGTCCGATGGCCGGAACGGTCAAACAGCACCACATCCAGCTCTTCTTCCAGTTTTTGCATGGTGTAGCTGAGCGCGGATGGTACGCGACCTAACTCATCTGCCGCCGCCGCGAAGCTCCCGCGTCGATCTATTGCGTCCATGACGCGTAACGCTTCCAGTGTTAACGCCCTTTCTTTGGCCATATCGTTCTCATTCAGGAAATTTGAACATACCGGGCAGAATATCTGGCTAACAATGCAGCGTCCAGCCCCTTAACATAAAAGGAAGTAAAGAGAGGTCAAGAATTATGATTACTACCCGAACAGCCAAACAGTGCGGACAGGCAGACTACGGATGGTTGCAGGCCCGTTATACCTTCTCCTTTGGACACTACTTCGACCCTAAACTGCTGGGCTATGCCTCCCTGCGCGTACTCAACCAGGAAGTGCTGGCGCCGGGCGCCTCCTTCCAGCCGCGCACCTACCCGAAGGTGGATATTTTAAACCTGATTCTGGAAGGCGAAGCGGAATATCGCGACAGCGAAGGCAATCATGTCCAGGCGAAAGCGGGCGAAGCCCTGCTGCTCGCCACGCAGCCGGGCATTAGCTATAGCGAGCATAATCTCAGTAAAGATAAGTCGCTTACCAGGATGCAGCTATGGCTGGACGCCTGTCCTGAGCGGGAAAACCCGTTGGTACAGAAAACCACGCTAACCGCGAGCAAACAGCAACTCCTCGCCTCCCCGGATGGAGAACAGGACAGCCTGCAATTACGCCAGCAGGTCTGGGTGCACCATATTGAGCTGAAAAAAGGCGAGTCGCTGAGCTTTCAACTGCATGGCCCACGCGCCTATTTGCAGTCGATTCACGGTACGTTTCATGCGGTAACGCATAACGAGGAGCGAGAAGCGCTTACCTGCGGCGACGGCGCATTTATTCGTGATGAAGCTAACATAACGTTAGTTGCCGACACGCCATTGCGCGCTTTACTGATAGATTTGCCTGTGTAGTCAGAAAAAATAAGGGAGTTATGACTGTGAGCAAAAAATCGGCTAAAAAGCATCAATCCGTAACCCAACCCGCAGCACAGGATGCGGCAAACGCGCCCGGGAAATTTGGCTACGAGGAGATGCTAACCGAACTGGAAGCGATCGTCGCGGATGCAGAGATCCGGTTAGCGGAAGAAGATGAAGCCGCCTGAAAAGGCGGCTTCTGATTATCGACAAACGCAATGCCGGATGGCGGCGTAAACGCCTTATCCGGCCTACAAACACAAGTTACCGTAGGCCTGATAAGCGTAGCGCCATCAGGCAAACTGAAAAGGCGGCTTCTGATTATCGACAAACGCAATGCCGGATGGCGGCGTAAACGCCTTATCCGGCCTACGAACGCAAGTTACCGTAGGCCTGATAAGCGCAGCGCCATCAGGCAAACCCGCGCCACAGGGTTAATGCGCCTTACTGGCCATAATTTCGATAACCTGACGGTCGGTTTGCTGCATTGCATGACAGGCCAACGCGCACAAATTCGAAATAGATTGCTCGACGTTATGCGCCACAATCCCTTCGTTGCCGGTTACCGCCGTATCATCCAGCGCCATTAACACCGCTTTCCAGGCCGCAGACGCGCTGGTCGATACCTTCATCGCACAGCTATTCGATGCGCCGTCGCATATCATCCCGCTCACGTCGCCGATCATACTGCTGATCGCCATCGCAATCGTGTTATAGCGGCCATCCATCAGCCACGCCATTCCTGCCGCCGCCCCCATTGCCGCCGTGGTCGCCGCACAGAGCGCTGACAGGCGTGGAAGCTGATGGTGAATGTAGATCGCGCTCAGGTGCGAGAGCATCAGGGCGCGCGCCAGACGTTCGTCATCCGCCCCCACATGCTCCGCCACCACCATTACGGGAACTGTCGCGGTGATCCCCTGATTGCCGGAGCCGGAGTTACTCATGGCTGGCAGCGTCGCGCCGCCCATCCGCGCATCCGAAGCTGCGCTGGTGCGAATCAGGATCGCCGTTGACAGATCGTCCGCCAGCAGACCGCGTGCGCACTGCTTTTGCAACGTCGCCCCGATATGCAGCCCCCAGGTGCCGCGCAATCCTTCCTGCGACAGCGCGCCGTTCAGTCTGGCGGCCTCCAGAATAAAGCGGATTGACGCAAACGGCACCGCATTCACAAACGCCAGAATCTCTTCCAGCGAGGTCTTTGATAAGACCGACAGCGGCGATTCTTGCGCCTCCCCCTGCACGCTTTCGGTCTGCGTAAAGATCACCCCAGTGTGAGTTTCAATGCGCACGATATTGGTGTGCCCGCCGACGATCGTTACGCAGGCCCACGCATCGCCGCTGTACACTTTAGCGCGTGAGAAGAGGATGTCGTCGCATGGCTCCTGCAACATCACCGACACCTTCCCGGCAGCCAGCATCGCTTTCGCATCCGCAATCGCCCCCGAAGAGGCGTTTTTCAACACTTCCAGCCCCGCGCTGGCATCGCCGCCAAGCGCCCCCAGCGCTGCCGCAATGGGAAGCCCAACCATCCCGGTGCCCGGTACGGTGACGCCCAGGCCATTCTTCATCAGGTTCGGCGAGACCCACGCGTCAACGCGTTCAACTTCGCCGTCAAGTTCAGCCGCGGCAACCGCCGCCGCCAGCGCCAGAGAGACAGGTTCCGTACATCCCAGTGCCGGTTTTACCTCTTCTTGTACTGCGAGGATAAAACGCTGCCATAACGGATTTTCTGTAGACTCAAACATAACAACAACCTTACTTTCAGGAAGATCAAGCAAATGCCAGGAACGGAGAAACGCACAGCAGCAAACCCGTGACGATAATCAGATACAGAGACGCGCCCTTGTATTTGTGCAGTGCAGGAACTTTGTAGACCAGCCAGGCCGGGATCAAACATCCCACCATGCCGAAGATCGGGCTACAGATAGAGGTGAAACTCAGCACCGGCGCATTCAGCACAATGGCGCTCCAGGCCAGTAAGATGGCGAAAACCATAATGCCGCGCTGCACGAAGCGTTCGTTAATCTTCTCGACAGGCATTCTGCGGCGCAGCAGGTTCATCACAATTCCCTGAGTCGCTTCGTGAAAGCCTAAGTAAACGCCGAAGAACGCGGTCATAACGGCAAAGATATTCAGGATCACACTGACCACTTTCACCCAGCCCGCACCCGCGCCGCTAATAAACTGCGCGGCGATCGCCAGTGCAGAGATGTTCTGCTCGTAGGCTTTGACCGCTTCGTCATGCCCCATCGCCAGGGTGAAAGAGACCGCGTAGAAAAAGACGGTAACAAACAGAATGCCGAACGCGATGTTCATGGCGCGCAGCGCTTTATGCCGTGCGACCTCAATGGATTTTTCGCGTGAACGATAAGAGATCACCATCGGACTCAAGGTCTGGATAAACAGGATAGAGGTCAGCGTAAACGGCAAGGTGATGATGGCGTTTTTAATCAACAGCGCCATCGGCGGCAGCGCGCCAATGTTGTACAAATGCCACATCCCGATCATTGAGACGCCGAGTGCCGCGACCACCAGCAGTTTAGTCAGCACCATGCCGGTCGAAATCTTGAACAGAAGCTGCTCGCCGCGTGACGAGATCGCCACCAGAATGCAAATCAGCACCAGTCCATAAAACGGGCTGTCGGAGAGCAAACCTTCCGTGACGCCAAAGGTGTGCAGATAAGAGGCGCTGTCGTTAGTGATGGCGGTGGAGTAGACAAACATCCAGATCACCAGCATCACAAAGTAGAGTGCGCCTAACAGGATGCCCCAGTTTTTCCCCAGATAGCCGCTGATGACGCTCGGGTAGTCTTTACATTCCGGGGACTCCGCCAGCGTGTTGATGAACAGGCGCTGGAACAGATACATCGCGGGATAGCCGATAATGGAGGAGAGTAAAAAGACCCACAGCCCCATTAAACCGACCTGCACCGGGAGAAAAACAATCCCCGCGCCGATCGCCATACCAATACTCATGATGACCCAGCCCGTGTCGGTGCTGTCGAATTTAATGGCTTCGCGCCATTCGCTTTCGGTCATCCCTGCCCGGCGCGCCGGAGCTGATGCGTCGAGTATTACGCTGTTATTCGTTGCCGTTTCCATTACGTTCTCGCTTAATATGTAGGTAGAGTTTTTTATTATTTTTCCGTGCCGCATCAAGGCGATACGCGGTACGTCGTGCGCAGGCGAGTTATTGGAGTAGTGAGGGAATCATACGCGCAGGATCAGAGAAAAACTTCACAAACAAACCCCTGTAATTTCTAAAAGTTAAGAAATATTTTCTCTTTTTCAGCAAAATAAAGAATTGAATTTCTATTTTTGAAGCAGATCACAACAAAAAAGGTGCACTAAAGTGCACCTTTTTTATCATGCCATGTTGATTAGTTCATTGCCGGATGGCGGCGCTTGCGCCTTCTCCGGCCTGCAAACGTACGTAAACCGTAGGCCTGATAAGCGCAGCGCCATCAGGCACGGCTATTCACCTCAGGTACAAACGACCTTAATCGCCAGCCCACCGCGCGAAGTCTCGCGATACTTATCGTTCATATCCTTGCCGGTTTCATACATCGTCTCGATCACTTTATCGAGCGACACTCGTGGCTCAGACGTCCGCCGCAGTGCCATTCGCGCCGCATTCACCGCTTTTACCGCATTAATCGCGTTACGTTCAATGCAAGGAATTTGCACCTGCCCGGCCACCGGATCGCAGGTCAATCCCAGGTTGTGCTCCATCGCGATTTCCGCCGCAATGCAAACCTGCGATGGACTACCGCCCAGCAGTTCCGTCAGCCCTGCCGCCGCCATCGAGCAGGCGACGCCAACTTCCCCCTGACAGCCCACTTCCGCACCGGAGATAGACGCATTCATCTTATACAGCGCGCCAATCGCGCCCGCGGCCAGCAGATAGCGGGCAATCGAGTTGGCATTCACCGGACGGCGGAACTTATCGTAATAGGCCAGTACAGCTGGAATAATGCCGCATGCGCCGTTAGTTGGCGCCGTTACGACCCGTCCTCCTGCCGCGTTCTCTTCGCTGACGGCCAACGCAAACATGTTGATCCAGTCGATAACGTTCATCGGGTCGCTGGAGAGGCTGTCGCTGGAGACCAGCAGACGCCTTAACGCAACGGCGCGACGCGGCACATTCAGCGGCCCCGGCAGTACGCCCTCGGTGTTCATACCGCGTTCAATCCCGGCGTGCATCACATCCCAGATGCGCGCGAATCCGGCGTCAATCTCCTCTTTGCTGCGCAGCGCCAGCTCGTTTTGCATCATCAGGCCAGAGACCGAAAGCCCGTTTCGCTCACACAGTTTCAGCAGTTCGCTGGCCGAGTGAAAATCATAAGGCACAGGCGTTTCGACATCATGCGCCTGCCCGAAACGCTCCTCTTCGACGATAAACCCGCCGCCGATGGAGTAATAGGTTTTGCTCAACAGCGTCTCTTGCCCGTTCCATGCCGTAATACGCATCCCGTTTTCATGGCGCGGTAGCGTTTCGGCGTGAAAGAGAATGCTGTCTGCTACCGGGAAATCAACAACGTGCGCTCCCTCGGCCACCGGCAGGCGTCCGCTGCGCGTTACGTCTTCAATAAAGGTGGGAATCGCGTCGATATTCACGTTTTGCGGGCTGTTACCTGCCAGCCCCATCATGATGGCGGTATCCGTCGCATGACCTTTCCCGGTCAGCGATAACGATCCATACAGATCAACCGTAATACGCGTCGTGCGAAGTAAATCACCCTTGCTGGTCAGTTGATCGATAAAACATTTTCCTGCATTCATCGGCCCTACGGTATGGGAGCTGGAAGGTCCAATGCCAATCTTAAAAATATCGAATGCGCTAATCATATCCAGAACCTCGGATTGCCGTTCAGTGGAGACCAGACATCAAATAGTTTCACACTCGTTTTTGGGATCGGGGCGATCCTGACGATCGCCCCGCAGGGGGTTACAGCGTATCGCCACGCACCGCGATAGCTTCAATCTCCAGCTTCACATCCTTCGGCAAACGGGCGACCTGCACACAGCTGCGCGTAGGGTAAGTCGCCTGATGCTCATCAAAGAACTGCTGATACACCTCGTTGATGGTGGTGAAATCGTTCAGATCGGTAATGAACACAGTGGTCTTCACGATATCGCCCACTTTCAGGCCCGCAGCTTCCACAATCGCTTTGACGTTTTCCAGGCTCTGACGCGCCTGATCGACGACATTTTCCGCGACCTCGCCCGTTTGCGGGCATACCGGGATCTGACCTGAGGTCAGCACCATACTGCCCAAATCCACACCCTGTACGTAGGGGCCGATGGCTCCCGGTGCATGTTGGGTGGCAATAATCTTTCTCATAGCGCCTCCGGCGTTATATCGCCTGGGTAAAGGTACGTGAAATCACATCCTGCTGTTGCTCGCGGGTGAGCGCATTAAAGCGCACGGCGTAGCCGGACACGCGGATCGTCAGGTTCGGATAGCTTTCCGGGTGCTCGATGGCGTCCAGCAGCATTTCACGGTTCATCACGTTGACGTTCAGGTGCTGACCGCCTTCCACATGCGCTTCATGATGGAAGTATCCGTCCAGCAGGCCGACCAGATTGGTTTTCCGCACGCCGTCATCTTTGCCCAACGCCGCAGGCACAATGGAGAAGGTGTAGGAAATCCCGTCTTTGGCATAGGTGAACGGCAGTTTCGCGACGGAAGTCAGCGAAGCGACAGCGCCTTTACGGTCACGGCCGTGCATCGGGTTCGCACCCGGCGCGAACGGCGTACCGCCACGACGTCCATCCGGCGTGTTCCCGGTTTTCTGGCCGTACACCACGTTCGAGGTGATGGTCAGAATGGACTGCGTCGGCACCGCGTTGCGGTAGGTTGGCAACACTTTAATTTTCTTCATAAAGCGTTCAACCAGATCGCAGGCAATGCTGTCCACGCGCTCGTCGTTGTTGCCGTACTGCGGATATTCGCCTTCGATGACAAAATCGACTGCCAGCCCGTTATGGTCGCGCACCGGTTTCACCTTCGCGTACTTGATGGCGGACAGCGAATCCGTCGCCACGGACAGCCCCGCGATGCCGCATGCCATCGTGCGATAAACGTCACGATCGTGTAGCGCCATCAGCGACGCTTCGTAGCTGTACTTGTCGTGCATGTAGTGGATGATATTCAGCGCGCTGATGTACTGCACCGCCAGCCAGTCCATGAAGTGGTCAAGGCTCTCCATCACCGTGTCGTAATCCAGCACGTCATCCATTAATGGCGCCGTTTTCGGCCCGACCTGGATTTTCAGCTTCTCATCCACACCGCCGTTGATTGCATACAGCAGCGTTTTAGCGAGGTTGGCGCGGGCGCCGAAGAACTGCATCTGCTTACCGATGACCATTGGGCTGACGCAGCAGGCAATGGCGTAATCATCGCTGTCAAAGTCAGCGCGCATCAGATCGTCATTTTCATACTGCAAAGATGAAGTGACGATCGACACCTGTGCCGCATACTTTTTAAAAGCGACCGGCAGCGCTTCTGACCACAGCACGGTCAGGTTCGGCTCTGGCGCAGGCCCCATCGTGTGCAGGGTATGCAGATAGCGGAAGGAGTTTTTGGTCACCAGCGTGCGGCCATCCAGCCCCATACCGCCGATCACTTCGGTTGCCCAAATCGGGTCGCCGGAGAACAGCGTGTCAAATTCCGGCGTGCGCAGGAAGCGCACCATTCGGATCTTCATGATGAAGTGGTCGATCAGTTCCTGCGCCTGTTCTTCCGTTAAGATCCCGGCTTTGAAGTCTCGCTCAATGTAGATGTCGAGGAACGACGCGGTACGGCCCAGCGACATTGCGCCGCCGTTCTGCGATTTCACCGCTGCCAGATAGGCGAAGTAAAGCCACTGGACGGCTTCCTGCGCGTTACGCGCCGGACGGGAGATATCGCAACCGTATTTGGCGGCCATTTCCTGCATTTGCAGCAGCGCACGGCGGTGTTCGGCCAGTTCTTCACGCAGGCGAATCGTCGCTTCAAGGTTCTGCCCCCACTCCAGATTTGACTGGAGATCGGCAAACTGCAATTCACGCTCGCGCACCAGATAACGGATACCGTACAGCGCAACGCGGCGATAGTCGCCGATAATGCGCCCACGGCCGTAGCCATCCGGTAAGCCGGTCAGCACCCCGGATTTACGGCAGCGCAGCATATCCGGCGAATACGCGTCGAATACACCCTGGTTATGGGTTTTACGCAGTTCGGTAAACTGATATTCAAAATCAGCATCCATTTCACGACCATACGCCTGGAATGAGCTTTTGATCATGTTGATGCCGCCAAACGGATGCAGCGCGCGCTTGAGTGGCTTATCGGTTTGCAAACCGACGATTTTTTCCAGCTCCTGCTCAATATAACCCGCGTCATGGGCAGTAATGGTGGTCGCAATGTTGGTATCGAAATCGACTGGCGCATGCGTCGAGTTTTCAATACGAATACCCGCCATAACTTTTTCCCACAATGCGGTAGTCGCAGGCGTGGCTTCCGCGAGGAAGGATTCATCTCCCTCATAGGGCGTATAGTTGTGCTGAATAAAATCACGGACATTAATTTCTTCTTTCCAGTCCGTACCTTTAAAGCCAAGCCAGGCTTCGGCATACAGCATATCGCTGGTATCGATATTTACCTTCATGAAAAATAGTCTCTCTACAGAACAACAATAAATTATGCAAATTCCACAGGTGCGTTAACTTTGCCTAAATGAATAGCGTCGAGGGCAATCATCTTTTCTTCATTCGTTGGAATGACGGCACAAATAACGTTGGTGTCTTTGCTGGAGATAATTCTTTCACCGTGAGAATTAGGCAGGCTATTCATCTCGTGATCTAATTTCACGCCCAGAACAGCCAAATGTTCAATGACCAGACGGCGAATTAACACGGAGTTTTCGCCAATCCCCCCGGTAAAAATAATACCGTCCAGACGGTGTAACGATGCGGCATGCCCGGCAATGTGGCGGGCAATACGGTGCACAAAGGTTTTAATCGCCAGTTGCGCACGTTCATGCCCTTCATGCCAGGCTTTTTCCAATACACGTAAGTCAGATGACAGACCGGAAATCCCCAGCAAACCAGACTCTTTATTCACCACGCGTTCCATATCGCCCAGCGTCTGGTTGGTTTCGCTGGCAATCCAAGCCATCGCGCCGAAGTCCACATCGCCGCTGCGGGTGCCCATCATCAGCCCTTCCAGCGGGGTCATCCCCATAGAGGTATCGACGCTTTGACCGTTACGAACGGCACAGATAGAAGCGCCATTGCCCAGATGCGCGACAACCAGACCCGAGTCCTCTTCCGGTAGCGCAAGAAGGTCATGCGCACGCTGCGAGACATAGCGGTGCGAGGTGCCATGAAAGCCATAGCGCCGGACGCCCAACTCCTCAAAATATTTCCACGGCAAGCCGTACAAATACGCTTCAGGCGCCATCGTTTGATGGAAGCTGGTATCAAATACCGCCACCTGCTGTACGCCCGGGAAAAGATGCTGCGCCGATTCAATTCCGCTTAAATTGGCGTAATTATGTAACGGCGCTAAAGGAGAAACCCGGCGGATATTCTCGATAACTTCATCCGTAATAATGGCTGATGCCGTAAAGATATTTCCGCCGTGGGCAATACGGTGGCCAATTAAGGCCACGCTGTCGATTAAATTACGTTTTTCCAGTTCAAACGCAATCGCCTTTAATGCGCCTTCGTAGCTGTGGTGAGCCAGCTTAGCTGGCTCTCCTCCATTTACGGATAAAAACGCATCTTCAGAATTAATACCGTCCGCAATTCCTGCCATTAACACATCGCAATGGGTTGCATCCAGTACTGAAAACTTAATGGAAGACGATCCACAGTTAATCACCAGAACTACCGGAAATTCATTCATTTCACTACTCCGCTCATCCTGAGCTAAAGGATTAGAACAGTTTGTACACGATATTCAGGATGGTCAGCAGACCAATCACGGTCACAAACACGTTATCCAGACGACCACGGTATTTCGCCAGTGACGGCGCTTTACGGATGGCGTACATCGGCAACAGGCAGAGCAGCGAGGCAATGATCGGCGCACCCATTGCTTCAATCAGGTCCAGGATGTTCGGGTTGGCGTATGCCACAACCCAGGTGGAACCCATGATGAAGATCATGCTGATGGTGTTGAGTTTGCCCAGTGAAACTTTGGTTTTATCGCCTTTGTAACCAAACTTCAGCACCAGACCGTTCAGGCCTTCCAGCGTGCCCAGGTAGTGACCGAAGAACGATTTGAAGATAGCGACCAGTGCGATGATGGAAGCCCCGTACTCCAGAACCGTAGCAAACGTTGATTTAGTGCCAGACAGCGATGCAAAGTGGTTCGCCAGATATGAGAGCACCGGAATGTTCTGCGCTTTCGCATCCGCCATGTTGGCCGGAGAGAGCGTGAACAGGCAGCTGAAGGCGAAGAACATCACCACGGCCACCATCAGCATGCTGGCGCGGGAGATGATCTGTGAACATTTACGCTCGGTAAATTCACGACCAAAGTCTTTCTCATACTCTTCACGTTTGGAAACCACGAAAGAAGAGACGATAGGCGAGAAGTTAAAGGAGAACACCATGATGGAGATACCCAGCCACACGGTAACCAGAATGCCGTCATGCCCGGTTAACGCGATATTGCTGAGATCCACCTGATCGATAACCGCAGAGTTCCAGTAAGGGATCAGCGACAGAGAGATCAGCACCAGGCTGGCAATGAACGGCCATACCAGGTAGCTCATCACTTTAACCATCAGGTCTTTACCAAACCAGATAACGAAAGCCATCAGCAGCAGCAGGAACAGCGCCACAAAGCCACGGTTAAGCGCCGGCATCTGCAACTGGTTTTCCCAGAAGGTCATAAAGGTGTTGGTAATGGTTACGCCATAAATCCACAGCAGCGGACAGATAGCGAAGAAGTACAGGAACGTGATGACCACGCCGCCTGTTTTACCAAAGTGCTCTTCTACCGTTTCTGTGATGTTGCCGGAAGGGTTAGAACCGGAAAGACACAGGCGCGCCAGCGCACGGTGGCAGTAAAACGCGATGGGGTAGGCCAACACCAGCATCAAAAGAATCGGGATCAGCCCGCCAAACCCTGCGCGAATAGGGAAGAACAACACCCCGGCGCCGATGGCAGTACCAAATAGTCCCAGTGTCCATGTGGTGTCCGATTTACGCCAGGACGACTGTTTTGTCTGGCTGGATACAATGCTATCAGTAGTACTCATATCCTATCCTCAACGAAAAGATTAATAGCCGGGTTTAAGCGTCAACTAAGCCCGTAATTTGCGATACACGAGAAAGATCGATATTGCCGCCAGAAATAATGCTGACCGTTTTTCTGTTCTGGATATAGCTATCTAATTTCCCGCTTAATAATGCGGCACATGCCAGTGCGCCAGCGCCTTCAGTGACGACTTTATTGCGCTGAATTAATGCAATCATGCTGTTACGAATTTCATCTTCGCTGACCAGGACAATGTCATCCACTAATTCACGAACAATCTCATACGTTAAATTACCCGGGCGAGAAACATCACAACCATCCGCCAGGGTGCCGGTCGTTCGGTGAGTGGTTATTTCTCCTGCATGATAAGATGCCGCCATGCCGTGTACGTTTTCGGACTGTACGCCAATAACTTTAATTGTCGGGTTAATGGATTTAATAGCAATCGCAACACCGGCAATCAGACCGCCGCCGCCAATTGGTACAATGACGTTATCGACATCATACAGATCTTCCATAATTTCCAGGCCAATCGTTCCCTGCCCGGCAATCACTTTCGGATCGTCATAAGGTGGAATAAAAATGCGGCCTTCAGTCTCAACAATTTCGCTCACTTTGGCGATGGTATCGTTGAAGTTGTCACCGTGCAGCACCACTTCAGCGGAGTAGTCGCAGGTGGCCGCCACTTTGGACTTCGGCGCGCCTTTCGGCATCACGACTTTGCCGTCGATACCGAGCATCGCGCAGGAGAGAGACACCCCTTGCGCATGGTTACCGGCAGAGCAAGCCACCACGCCTTTACGTTTTTCTTCTTCCGTTAATGAACTGAGTTTGTTAAACGCACCGCGGATTTTAAAAGAGCCCGTGCGTTGCATATTTTCGAACTTAAGGAATATTTCGCCTTTGCAGCGCTCGCTGAAATAGTTAGAGCGCGGCATACCTGTTTTATAAATTTTCCCCGCAAGTCTTTTTTTCGCTTCGAGGATATCTTCAATCGCAACCGGGAGATCGTATGTAATATGCATTATAACCTCTTAACCTGGGTATTAAGGTAAAATAAATAGTCAGTACCAACGTCCGATATTCAGACAGATGGCATCAGTTTTTGATTAAATTAAATTTAATCCGTTACTTAATTTCTATTAATTGCTTTCGTCTGCAACCATTATAAGATGAATATTCTTTGGCTAATTCCACCAAAACCGATGCTGCTTTTTTAATCCGATAATTTTTAGACCAGATCGCGGCATAACGCGCGACCGGTAAATCTTCCTCTACTGGAATCGTAATAAACTGGTTTGAACCGAATGGAGATGTCATATCGCAGGGAATGACGGTCAGAAAATCAGCATTGAGAACAAGATTATAAATAGTGACAACGGAATCTGTTTTAACGATGTTTTCACTGCTGATGCCATTTCTTTGTAACGTGGTGAGGAGTTCGCTGTAGTAGCCCATATTCGTTTGTGGCAACACCCACTGTTCGTTCTGCAACGATTCCAGTGTGGTGATGCCGGTGCATGTTCGGGACTTACTGGCCACCAGGACAAACTCTGACTCAAAAAGCGGCTCCACGTGTAGATCCTGTAGTTTCATCTCATCACTGAGCGTGCCGATAGCGAAATCCAGGCGTCCGTCGCGAATCGCGGGCAGGAACGAGGAGAGCTGCGCTTCATACATCGACACCTGCGCTTTTGGGAACACCTCTTTAAATTTATGAATCATGTCAGACATAAAGGTAAAGCCAATCAACGAAGGAAAACCAAACGAAACGTCGACCACCGTGTTGCAGGTCATGCTGTTCATCTCGTTCACCATGTTTTTCATTTCACGGGTGATGGATTCAGACCAGGTAAGCAGCACCTGACCTGCGCTGGTTAACGTGACACCGGTATTTTTGCGAACGATTAACTCAACGCCAAAATAGGCCTCAACATCATTGATAATTTTACTTACAGCAGGCTGAGTTAACCCTAACTCTTTTGCGGCAGAACCGATAGAACCACTTCTAATGACTTCCTGAAAGACCACCAAGTGCTGTGTTTTAGGGAGAAGAATAGTATTCATATCGACCTGCACTAATTACTTTGTTGACGGCATGAAGTGTACCAAATAAAGGTTACATGGTTATGTGCGACTACTCACAAATTAACTGACCTTACATTTTGTAAGCTTATTTTTTAAAAAATAAACCATTTACTATCAACAAGTTGAAAGAACCAGACTGCACTTTATCATGATTTTTGTCAAAAAATCATGAGGGGATAACAATATTTTATGGCGATAACATATGCGTTTCATTCGCTATTTTACAAATTCGGGAAAGACGATAATTCAATCAATTATCGCATAATTAACACGCAGATTTACGTTTAAATTTAACGGACAATTAATCAAAAATAAGTACAATTACGCCCTTATTGGGATTAAAGATTGTGGCATATCACATTTTTTCTTCTTATTTGTTTGTAAAAAAACATTACACACACGAATATTTAATTCATTTAATACACGTCATTATCATTACCAACAATATATTAACACTGTGATTGTCAATTTTTGTAGCGCGTAATTTTGTGATAGCGATCAACAGCCAATCTTTTATCCGGTTAAAAAATCACCACACAGCGTTTTGTGTTAGTGGTCACAGAACAAGAAATATCTTTTGGCGGGGAGATTATGTTACGCAGCGAGATCGGGCACCTTCTGCGGGGAATCCGCCGGATGGCGACGCTCACGCGTCTTATCCGGCCTACAAAAAGCGCTCAGCCACAGGACTGATAAGCGCAGCGCCATCAGGCAATCTCTGCGGGGAATCCGCCGGATGGCGACGCTCACGCGTCTTATCCGGCCTACCAAAGCGCTCTGCCGTAGGCCTGATAAGCGCAGCGCCATCAGGCAACGTACGCGGAGAATCTGCCGGATGGCGACGCTCACGCGTCTTATCCGGCCTACCAAAGCGCTCCTGATAAGCGCAGCGCCATCAGGCAGTACCGGGAACCCAAACGCTATGAAAGTAAAAACCCGCCGAAGCGGGTTTTTACATGAAGAGGTGAAACTGACCGATAAGCCGGGTTCTGTCGTGGACAGTCATTCATCTAGGCCAGCAATCGCTCACTGGCTCAAGCAGCCTACCCGGGTTCAGTACGGGCCGTACCTTATGAACCCCTATTTGGCCTTGCTCCGGGTGGAGTTTACCGTGCCGCGAACTGTTACCAGCCGCGCGGTGCGCTCTTACCGCACCCTTTCACCCTTACCTGATCCCGCTTGCGCGGGCCATCGGCGGTTTGCTCTCTGTTGCACTGGTCGTGGGCTTGCGCCCCCCAGGCGTTACCTGGCACCCTGCCCTATGGAGCCCGGACTTTCCTCCCCTCCGCCCGTCTCCCCGAAAGGGACGACGACGAAGCGGCGACTGTCTGGTCAGCTTCGGCGCGCAGTATAGAGGGTTTGCACGCCATTGTCACCCTGCACTACGCATTCCTATCGCCAGCGTTGCGGCGATGTTTCGCGAGGCGCGGTAGATATTATCAAACGCGCCGCGAAAGGCTTCATCCAGCGTGCCAATGCGGGTAAGCACGCTGAACACGGCATCAATACCATGCTGATGCACCACTCCCACATCATGCGTCAGACTCCCCGCGATCCCAATCACTGGCTTATGATACTTTTTCGCCACACTGGCGACGCCTATCGGTACTTTGCCGTGAATACTCTGGCTGTCGATACGCCCTTCGCCGGTGACGACTAACGCGCAGTCGTGGATATGTTCTTCCAGATTGAGCGCCGTGGTGACTATCTCAATGCCGCTGCGCAACTCTGCGCCGAGGAAAGCCATTAAGGCCGCCCCCATCCCGCCAGCAGCGCCCGCGCCGGGGACATTTTCCACATCCACGCGCAGCGACTTTTTAATCATGTCGGCATAATGAGCAAGATTGCCGTCCAGTTCATGAATGAGCTTTTCGGTCGCTCCTTTCTGCGGCCCAAAGATTCGCGACGCGCCATTTTCGCCCGTCAGTGGATTGGTCACATCGCAGGCCACCCGAATAGCACACGTTTTTAAACGTGGATCGAGACCGGTGATATCAATCGCATTCAGGCTGTTCAGGCTGCCGCCGCCGTTCCCAATTTCAGTACCGTTCGCATCCGTTAATCGGGCGCCCAGCGCCTGCACCATGCCCGCGCCGCCGTCATTGGTCGCGCTGCCGCCAATGCCGATGATAATACTTCTGGCGCCGTGCTCCAGCGCATGCAGGATCAGCTCTCCGGTGCCGCGCGACGTGGTAATTAACGGATTACGTTTTTCTGGCGGAACCAGCGCCAGCCCGCTGGCCGCCGCCATTTCAATAAACGCGGTACAGCCGTCCCCGGACATGCCCCAGTTGGCCATGACGGTCTCCCCCAGCGGCCCCGTCACAAAAGCGGTATACTGCGTTCCATGCGTGGCGGCAATCATGGCTTCGACCGTTCCCTCTCCGCCGTCAGCGACCGGGATAGAAACATACTGCGCATCGGGAAAAATTTCCCGGAATCCTTTTTCTATCGCCTGCGCAACTTCAGCGGCAGAAAGGCTTTCTTTATAAGAGTCTGGGGCGATTACGATTTTCATAGTTGTAGCCTGTTACTGCACAACGCCGGATGGCGTTTCACTTATCCGGCCAGGGTCATAGGCCCGGACCGCCGCGCGCGACCGGGCATGACGTCATTAGCGAGCGATTTCCACTTTCGCCAGTTTTTCGTAGTAGCAGGCCAGGGCGCTATGGTCGGCCGTGCCCAGACCATCGGCACGTAGCGCCTGCATCATTTCCATCACGGCGGCGGTCAGCGGCAGCTGCGCGCCTACGCCATGAGAGGTGTCCAGCGCATTCGCCAGATCTTTAATATGCAGATCGATGCGAAAGCCCGGTTTGAAATTCCGTTCCATCACCATCGGCGCTTTCGCATCCAGCACGGTGCTACCCGCCAGACCGCCGCGAATCGCCTGATACACCAGATCCGGGTTCACCCCCGCTTTGGTCGCCAGCGTCAGCGCTTCAGACATGGCTGCGATGTTCAGCGCGACAATCACCTGGTTAGCCAGTTTGGTCACGTTGCCCGCGCCAATATCACCGGTATGCACCACGGAACCGGCCATTGCTTTTAGCAGATCGTAATATTTATCGAAAATCGCTTTATCGCCGCCAACCATCACCGACAGCGTGCCGTCGATCGCTTTCGGCTCGCCGCCGCTTACCGGCGCATCCAGCATATCAATACCTTTTGCTTTCAGCGCGTCGCTGATTTCACGGCTTGCCAGCGGAGCGATAGAGCTCATATCGATCAAAACGGTGCCTGGCTTCGCGCCTTCAACAATGCCTCCTTCGCCCAGCGCCACTTCTTTCACATGCGGCGAGTTCGGCAGCATGGTGATAATCACATCGCACTGTTCGGCAACGGCTTTTGCCGTGGTTGCGGTTTCTGCGCCTGCGGCAATAACTTCGGCAATCGCGTCAGGGTTACGGTCAGAAACCACCAGCGAGTAACCGGCTTTGAGGAGGTTTTTGCTCATTGGTTTACCCATGATGCCCAGGCCAATGAAACCTACTTTCATCGTCATAATCTTCTCTCTCTTGTTTCAGTGGTGGTTATTTCTTAAAGGCGTCAGCCAGCTTTTGCGTGGCGGAGCGGAACACGCCCAAATCGCTCCCCACGGCAACGAACGTCGCGCCCCATTCCAGATAGCGGCGCGCGTCGGCTTCGACCGGCGCCAGAATGCCGCACGGTTTACCGTGGGCTTTGGCGCGGGCAAAGATATGCTGAATGGTTTTCTGTACTTCCGGGTGAGAGGCGTTGCCAAGATGACCTAACGCCGCAGCCAGATCGCTTGGGCCGACAAAAATACCGTCAACGCCTTCAGTGGCCGCGATAGCATCAACGTTATCCACCCCCTGCTGGCTTTCGATCTGCACCAGAATGGTGATGTTCTTATTTGACTGGGCAAAGTAATCCGGCACGGTGCCAAACATATTGGCGCGATGGGAAACGGAGACCCCACGGATGCCTTCCGGCGGATAACGCGTCGAGGCCACGGCGCGAACGGCTTCTTCTTCCGTCTCGACAAACGGGATCAGGAAGTTATAGAAACCGATATCCAGCAGACGCTTAATAATGACCGGCTCGTTCGTCGGCACCCGTACCACCGGCGCGCTGGCGCTGCCTTTCAACGCCATCAGTTGTGGAATAAAAGTTGAGATATCGTTCGGTGCATGTTCGCCATCCAGCACCAGCCAGTCAAAACCTGCCAGCCCTAACACTTCCGTACTGATGGGGTTTGCCAGCGCGGACCAACAGCCGATCTGAATGCGTTGCGCTGCCAGCGCAGCTTTAAATTTGTTCGGGAAGATATCGTTACTCATCATTTATACCCTGGATGAATCATTATTTATTTCCGCAATTCCGGGAGATATTTCGATTTGCTCATCTAAGGAATTACGCTGATATTTTATCGATAGCGGATAATGAAAGTCGTGAATCAGTATAATCATACTTACGCCGCTAAACATTGTTGTATTGCTCAATTTTAATATTCACAATGAATAATATTTTGAGCATTTGCACAACGTCATGGGCGGTGATGCACAGATTTGTACATTACTCGCCCAGCGCCCGTACCATCGGGAATAATGGCCGATCGCGATCACATTTTTAAACAAAAACTCCTGGCATTCTTTATTTAGCAGCAACGTATTTTTAATTCTGACAATAAAAAGCAGTTGTTCTCTTTAACACATTTATTATCACCACCTGGCTGGAGAATACTGGACAATGGCCGATATCGAAATTAGACAAGAATCGCCAACCGCGTTTTATATTAAAGTGCATGACACCGATAACGTGGCAATTATTGTTAATGACAATGGTCTGCAAGCCGGAACGCGTTTCCCGGACGGTCTGGCGTTGGTTGAACATATTCCTCAGGGGCATAAAGTGGCGCTGGAGGCGATTCCTGCCCACGGCGAAATCGTGCGTTATGGCGAGGTGATCGGCTATGCCGTTCGCGACATCGCACGCGGCAGCTGGATAGATGAGTCGCTGGTTGAGCTACCGAAAGCGCCGCCGTTACACACCCTGCCGCTGGCGACGAAAGTGCCGGAACCGCTGCCGCCGCTGGAAGGCTACACGTTTGAAGGCTACCGCAACGCGGATGGCAGCGTCGGCACCAAGAATCTGCTCGGCATCACCACCAGCGTACACTGCGTGGCGGGCGTCGTGGATTATGTCGTGAAGATCATTGAGCGTGACCTGCTGCCCGGATACCCGAATGTAGACGGCGTTGTCGGTCTGAACCACTTGTACGGCTGCGGCGTGGCGATCAACGCGCCTGCGGCCGTGGTGCCTATCCGCACCATTCATAACATCTCGTTGAACCCGAACTTCGGCGGCGAAGTTATGGTCATCGGCCTTGGCTGTGAAAAACTTCAGCCGGAACGTCTGCTGGAAGGCACGGAAGATGTGAAAGGGATTCCGGTGGACAGCGCCAGTATTGTGCGTTTGCAGGATGAGCAGCACGTCGGCTTTAAGTCGATGGTCGAGGATATTTTGCAGGTGGCCGAACGCCACCTGACGAAGCTCAACCAGCGCCAGCGTGAAACCTGCCCGGCTTCCGAACTGGTGGTCGGAATGCAGTGCGGCGGCAGCGATGCGTTTTCCGGCGTGACGGCCAACCCGGCGGTGGGCTACGCCTCGGATCTGTTAGTGCGTTGCGGCGCGACGGTGATGTTCTCGGAAGTCACCGAAGTCCGTGATGCGATCCACCTTCTCACGCCACGCGCAATTAACGAAGAGGTCGGCAAACGCCTGCTGGAAGAGATGGCCTGGTACGATAATTATCTTGATATGGGGAAAACCGACCGCAGCGCCAACCCGTCGCCGGGCAACAAAAAAGGCGGTCTCGCGAACGTGGTGGAAAAAGCGTTGGGCTCTATCGCAAAATCCGGGCAGAGCGCGATTGTGGAAGTGCTGTCCCCCGGTCAGCGACCGACAAAACGCGGTTTAATTTACGCCGCCACGCCCGCCAGTGATTTTGTCTGCGGCACGCAGCAGGTCGCTTCCGGGATCACCGTGCAGGTGTTCACAACCGGTCGCGGAACGCCATATGGCCTGATGGCGGTTCCGGTAATCAAAATGGCGACCCGCACAGAGCTGGCGAATCGCTGGTTTGATTTGATGGACATCAACGCGGGCACCATTGCCACAGGGGAAGAGAGTATTGAGGACGTGGGCTGGAAGCTGTTCCACTTTATTCTGGACGTCGCGAGCGGTCGTAAAAAAACCTTCTCAGACCAATGGGGGCTGCATAACCAGCTGGCCGTGTTTAACCCCGCGCCAGTGACCTGATGACGAAAAAGGCCGGATGGGGATCGCATCACCATCCGGCCTTTTACAGATAACTGAATTACGCGTTCACCAGAATCACTTCAATACCGCTCTTGCGTAAACCTTCCAGACTGTCGACAGGAATACCTTCATCCACAATGATGGTATGAATACGCTGCGTATCAATGATCTTATGCAGACTGGAGCGGTTAAACTTCGTGGAGTCCGTGACGACAATGATGCGCTCGGCCACTTCACACATCCGGCGGTTAAGTCTGGCTTCATCTTCATTGTGCGTGCTGACGCCACGCTCTAAATCAATGGCATCGACCCCCAGAAACAACATATCGAAATGGTAATTCTGTAGCGACTGCTCTGCCTGGTCACCATAAAATGACTGCGACTGGCGGCGCAGATGCCCACCAGTCATCAGCAGTTCCACTCCCTCAGCTTCCAGCAATGCATTGGCGACATTCATGCCATTGGTCATGGCGATGATATCCGTATGCTGGCGCATCATGCGCGCGATTTCATATGTCGTGGTGCCTGAGTCAAGGATCACCCGGTGTCCGGGTTTAATCAGCGAAACCGCCGCCTGGGCGATACTGCGCTTTACAGCGGTATTGAGTGAACTTTTATCTTCCACCGAAGGCTCAATACCCGGAGTATTGCTGTCGCAAATTAACGCGCCGCCATACGCACGCACGGCAATCCCCTGTTTTTCGAGAAAAGCCAGATCGTTACGGATGGTCACGGTGGAGACGCCGAATAAGACGGAAAGATCGTTAACCTGTACGCTTCCCTGCTGTCGCAACCGCTGGATAATTTGCTCCCGCCTTTCACTGGTAGCGGTAATGCGCTTATCCGCAGAAGAATCAGTACTGCTCATAAAAAATCCTTTAATCAAATCTTTCGTTTCATTTCGATTTTTCTATTAACGCCTTTCTTTTACTGGAATGCAAGCCCCCATACCTGCAAGCCATAAGACGACGCATCGCTGAAACCTTTCATTATGTTTCTTTTGTGAAACAGATCCGAAAACCGATATCTTTCGTTTTATTTTTATAGCGTCTTGCATCAGTATCAGATGAAACAAAATGAAAGGCAATTGTCTTAAGCATTCAACCTGGAGAGGAAAGTGAAACATCTAACAGAAATGGTGGAGCAGCATAAACGAGGGAACACAAATGGGATTTATGCCGTTTGTTCTGCGCATCCACTGGTGCTGGAAGCCGCTATACGTTATGCCCATGCAAACCATACCCCACTGCTGATTGAAGCCACATCTAACCAGGTTGACCAGTTCGGGGGTTATACCGGCATGACGCCCGCCGATTTTCGCGGCTTTGTTTACCAGCTGGCCGACTCACTTAATTTTCCACAATCACAGTTGATTCTGGGCGGCGATCACCTCGGCCCCAACCGTTGGCAAAATCTGCCTGCCGCCCAGGCGATGGCAAATGCGGATGATTTAATAAAGAGCTACGTGGCAGCCGGGTTTAAAAAGATCCATCTCGATTGCAGCATGTCCTGCGCCAACGATCCGATACCGTTAACCGATGAGATCGTTGCTGAGCGCGCCGCGCGACTGGCGAAGATCGCAGAAGAAACCTGCCGTGAGCATTTTGGCGAATCCGATCTGGTTTACGTGATCGGTACTGAAGTTCCGGTTCCCGGCGGCGCGCATGAGACATTGACTGAACTGGAAGTAACAACACCTGACGCGGCGCGAGCCACGCTGGAAGCGCATCGTCATGCATTTGAGAAACAGGGACTGAGCGCCATTTGGCCTCGCATCATCGGGCTGGTTGTACAACCGGGCGTTGAGTTCGACCATACGCATATCATTGATTACCAACCGCAAAAAGCCATCGCGTTGAGTGCAATGGTAGAAGCGTATGACACGCTGGTGTTTGAAGCGCACTCCACGGATTACCAGACGCCACAGTCGCTGCGCCAGTTGGTGAAAGATCACTTTGCGATTCTGAAAGTCGGCCCGGCCCTCACCTTTGCCCTGCGCGAAGCGTTATTCTCGCTGGCCGCAATTGAAGAAGAGCTGTTACCCGCCAAAACCAGCTCTGGTCTGCGCCATGTGCTGGAAAGCGTGATGCTCGATCGCCCGGAATACTGGCAGAGTCACTACCACGGCGACGGCAACGCACGCCGCCTGGCGCGTGGTTATAGTTATTCCGATCGCGTTCGCTATTACTGGCCGGATCAGCAGATTGATGAGGCGTTTGCACGGCTGGTTCGCAACCTGGCGGATGACCCTATTCCACTGCCGCTCATCAGCCAGTATTTGCCGCTACAGTACGCCAGAGTGCGCGAAGGGGATCTCAACGCAACGCCGCGAGAGCTCATTATCAGCCACATTCAGGACGTACTACAGCAGTACCACGCCGCCTGCCAGGGCGTTACATCCCAAAACGCATAACAACGAAGAGGAAACGCTATGCCAAACATTGTATTGAGTCGAATTGACGAACGTTTAATCCACGGCCAGGTCGGCGTGCAGTGGGTTGGGTTTGCGGGGGCAAATCTGGTACTGGTCGCCAATGACGAAGTGGCTGAAGACCCGGTACAGCAAAACCTGATGGAGATGGTGCTGGCGGAGGGGATCGCCGTACGTTTCTGGCCGCTGCAAAAAGTGATCGACAATATCCATCGCGCTGCCGATCGACAGAAAATTCTGCTGGTCTGCAAGTCGCCAGCGGATTTCCTCAAGCTGGTGGAGGGCGGCGTTCCCGTAACACGTATCAATGTAGGCAATATGCACTATGCCAATGGCAAACAACAAATTGCCAAAACGGTTTCTGTCGATGCTAACGATATTACGGCATTTAATGGCCTGAAAACCGCCGGTGTCGAATGCTTCGTACAGGGCGTTCCGACAGAACCCGCTTTGGATCTCTTTAAACTACTCTGAGGGATTCATAATGGAAATCAGTCTGTTGCAGGCTTTTGCGTTGGGTATTCTCGCCTTTATCGCAGGCCTGGATATGTTCAACGGGTTAACGCATATGCACCGTCCGGTGGTGCTTGGGCCGCTGGTCGGCCTGATTCTGGGCGATCTACATACCGGTATTTTGACGGGTGGTACGCTGGAACTGGTGTGGATGGGCCTGGCACCTTTAGCTGGCGCACAGCCGCCAAACGTGATTATCGGCACGATCGTGGGAACGACGTTTGCGATTACGACCGGCGTGAAACCCGATGTCGCCGTGGGTGTCGCCGTACCGTTTGCCGTCGCCGTACAAATGGGGATTACCTTCCTGTTCTCAGTGATGTCTGGCGTAATGTCCCGCTGCGACCGTATGGCGGCTAACGCTGACACCCGCGGCATTGAACGAGTCAACTATCTGGCGCTGCTGGCGTTAGGCATCTTCTACTTCCTCTGCGCCTTCCTGCCGATTTACTTTGGGGCGGAACATGCGAAAACCGCCATTGATGTGCTGCCGGAACGTCTGATTGACGGGCTTGGCGTCGCAGGCGGCATTATGCCTGCTATCGGTTTCGCCGTACTGCTGAAAATCATGATGAAAAATGTCTATATCCCCTATTTCATCATCGGTTTCGTTGCCGCAGCCTGGCTCAAACTTCCGGTGCTGGCCATTGCCGCAGCGGCCCTCGCAATGGCATTGATTGACCTGCTGCGTAAATCTCCTGAACCGACTCAACCTGCGGCACAGAAAGAGGAATTCGAAGATGGCATCTAATCAAACCACGCTACCAAACGTCTCCGACACTGACGAGACGCTGCTGTCCGGCGTAAACGAAAACGTCTATGAAGACCAGAGTATCGGCGCTGAACTGACGAAAAAGGATATCAACCGCGTGGCCTGGCGTTCCATGTTGTTGCAGGCTTCCTTTAACTACGAGCGTATGCAGGCATCTGGCTGGCTGTACGGTTTACTGCCCGCCCTGAAAAAGATCCATACCAACAAACGCGATCTGGCGCGTGCAATGAAGGGCCATATGGGTTTCTTCAACACCCATCCATTTCTGGTGACGTTTGTGATCGGCATTATCCTCGCTATGGAGCGCTCCAAGCAGGATGTGAACAGCATTCAGAGTACCAAAATTGCCGTTGGCGCCCCGCTCGGCGGAATTGGCGATGCGATGTTCTGGCTGACATTGCTGCCCATTTGCGGCGGTATTGGAGCCAGTCTCGCACTGCAAGGTTCTATCCTCGGCGCCGTCGTCTTTATTGTTCTGTTCAATGTGGTTCACCTCGGCCTGCGTTTTGGCCTGGCGCACTATGCTTATCGGATGGGGGTCGCGGCCATTCCGCTTATCAAAGCGAACACCCGGAAAGTGGGTCATGCGGCGTCTATCGTTGGGATGACGGTGATTGGCGCGCTGGTGGCAACCTATGTTCGTCTGAACACCACGCTTGAAATCAAGGCCGGTGATGCGGTTGTTAAATTACAGGCCGACGTTATCGATAAGCTCATGCCCGCGTTTTTACCGCTGGTCTATACCCTGACCATGTTCTGGCTGGTACGCCGCGGCTGGAGCCCGCTACGCCTTATTGGTATCACCGTCGTTCTGGGTGTAGTCGGTAAATTCTGTCACTTCCTGTAAAGACAAAGAGGTTTGAGATGTTAGGCATTATTTTGACGGGGCACGGCGGATTTGCCAGCGGGATGGAAAAAGCGATGAAGCAGATCCTTGGCGAGCAGTCGCAATTTATCGCCATCGACTTCCCGGAAGCATCAACGACCGCGCTGCTCACCTCACAGCTTGAGCAGGCCGTTGATGAACTGGACGACCGGGAGGATATCGTGTTTCTGACTGACCTGTTGGGCGGTACGCCTTTTCGGGTGGCATCAACACTGGCGTTACAGAAACCGGGACGGGAAGTGATCACCGGCACGAATTTACAGCTCCTTCTGGAGATGGTGCTGGAACGCGAAGGATTAACCAGCGAAGCCTTTCGCCAGCAGGCGCTGGAGTGCGGGCATCGCGGCCTGACCAGTCTGGTGGATGAGCTGGGGCGCTGTCGCGAAGAAAACGCCATAGAGGAAGGGATATGAGCCAGTTGCTGCGCGCCCGACGCGTGTTGACCGAGCAGGGCTGGCTTGATGATCACCAACTCCGTATTGAGAAAGGCGTTATTGCGGCAATAGAGCCCGTTCCCCCAGGAATCACAGCGCGTGATGCAGAGCTACTGTGCCCGGCATATATTGATACGCATGTTCACGGTGGCGTAGGTCTGGATGTCATGGACGACGCGCCGGAGACGCTCGATAAACTGGCGTTGCATAAAGCGCGCGAAGGCGTGGGCGGTTGGCTTCCCACGACGGTCACTGCACCGTTGGATGCTATCCGCAATGCGCTGGAACGTATTGCCCGACGCTGTCAGTCCGGCGGCCCCGGCGCGCAGGTGCTGGGTAGTTATCTGGAAGGCCCCTGGTTCACGCCGCAGAACAAAGGGGCTCATCCGCCTGAACTGTTTCGTGAATTGGATCTTGCCGAGCTGGACGACCTGATAGCCGTCTCACAGAACACCTTGCGCATCGTCGCGCTGGCGCCGGAAAAACCTGGCGCACTGCAAGCGATTCAACATCTCAAACAACGCGGCGTACGCGTCATGTTAGGCCATAGCGCGGCAACGTACGAACAGACCTGCGCCGCATTTGATGCCGGTGCAGACGGGCTGGTGCATTGTTTTAACGGTATGAGCGGATTACACCATCGGGAACCTGGAATGGTGGGCGCCGGGTTAACCGATACGCGTGCGTGGCTGGAGCTTATCGCCGACGGGCACCATGTCCATCCTGCGGCACTGCATCTGTGCTGTGGCTACGCGAAAACGCGGGTTGTATTAATCACCGATGCGATGCGCGCAGCAGGTATGCCTGACGGGCAATATGATATTTGCGGCTACGACGTCGAAATGCGTGGCGGCATTGTACGCACCGCGTCCGGTGGGCTGGCGGGCAGTACGCTCTCGATTGATACCGCCGTGCGAAATATGGTCAAACACGCTGGCGCGACGCCAGAAGAGGCTATCCATATGGCCTCACTGCATCCTGCCCGCCTGCTTGGCATCGATCGCCAGTTGGGATCGATCGAGCCAGGCAAATGCGCCAGCCTCATCGCGCTGGACAATGGCCTGCATCTCCAGCGTGTCTGGATTCAGGGGCAGCCCTTCGCCTTGTAGACCTTTCATTCTCTGTCATATTGGCCTTAGACGTAACGTCATGAGGCCTTTCTTTTTCTTTCGCTAAGGAAATCCTTAGATAACGTAAGTTAAAGCCAACACGTTATATATCAATGAGATAACTACACCCTTCGTTTCACCGATCACATTTTTCGTTTTATTTCACTTTGCATCATTGAACTTTCGATTTCTTTTCTATAGATTTTATTTAACTGAACAGAAGAACAAGTGAAACGAAACGAAAGTCAAAGGAACAATACCAACGGCTGAGTGGAGTTCACAAGACTAAGGACTATGTTATGCCAGAAACTCGCACCTCCGTTACCGGCACCTGGACGGAAGAAGAGATCCGTCAACAACCGGCCAGTTGGATCCGCTCACTCAATAACATCAGCAGTATTCGATCGGCCATTGATCGTTTCCTGACGCCATTGCTGTGCAAAAACGATCTGCGGATCATACTGACCGGCGCAGGCACTTCCGCGTTTATCGGCGATATCATCGCCCCCTGGCTTTCACGCCACACCGGGAAAAACATCACGGCCGTACCCACCACTGACCTCGTCACAAATCCAATGGATTACCTGACGCCCGCACATCCGTTACTGCTGGTCTCCTTCGCCCGCTCCGGCAACAGCCCGGAAAGCGTTGCCGCCGTTGAGCTGGCAAATCAGTTTGTGCCTGAGTGCTATCACCTTTCGATCACCTGCAATGAAGCCGGAAATCTGTATCAAAATGCCGTCGACAGCGATAACGCCTTCGCATTGTTGATGCCTGCTGAAACGCACGATCGCGGCTTTGCGATGACCAGCAGCATCACCACCATGATGGCAAGCTGTCTGGCGGTGTTCGCACCCGATATGATCAACAACCAGACCTTCCGCGATGTTGCGGATCGCTGCCAGACGATCCTCACCTCGCTCGGTGATTTCAGCAAAGGCGTTTTTGGCAATGAGCCCTGGAAACGGATCGTTTACCTCGGTAGCGGCGGGTTACAGGGCGCTGCGCGTGAATCTGCGCTCAAAGTTCTGGAGCTGACAGCCGGTAAGCTGGCTGCATTTTACGACTCGCCGACGGGTTTCCGTCACGGCCCGAAATCGCTGGTTGATAACGAAACGCTGGTCGTGGTGTTTATCTCCAGCCATCCCTACACCCGTCAGTACGATCTCGATCTGTTAGCGGAACTGCGTCGCGATCAACAGGCACTGCGCGTCGTCGCAATCGCCGCTGAAAGCGATCCTGTCATCGACGCAGGCCCACATATCCTGCTGCCGCCATCGCGCGCTTTTATTGATACAGAACTGGCTTTCTGCTTCCTGATCTACGCGCAGGTGTTCGCACTCACGCAATCCATCAGCGTCGGAAACACCCCGGACACCCCATCCGCCAGCGGCACGGTTAACCGTGTGGTGCAAGGTGTTGTTATCCATCCCTGGAATGCCTAAGAGGATCGCATCATGAGCATTATTTCCACCAAGTACCTCCTGCAAGATGCCCAGACGAAAGGTTACGCTGTCCCTGCATTCAACATCCATAACGCCGAAACGATCCAGGCGATCCTCGAAGTTTGCAGTGAAATGCAATCCCCCGTGATCCTCGCCGGTACGCCTGGCACCTTTAAGCACATTGCGCTGGAAGAGATCTACGCGCTATGCAGCGCTTACTCCAACAGCTATGACATACCGCTGGCGCTGCATCTCGATCACCATGAGTCGCTGGAAGATATCCGCCGCAAGGTCAATGCCGGCGTACGCAGCGCCATGATCGACGGTAGCCACTTCCCGTTTGAAGAAAACGTGAAGCTGGTGAAATCGGTGGTGGATTTCTGTCACGCGCGCGATTGCAGCGTGGAAGCTGAACTGGGACGTCTGGGCGGCGTGGAAGACGACATGAGCGTCGATGCGGAAAGCGCCTTCCTGACCGATCCGCAGGAAGCGAAACGCTTTGTCGAACTCACCGGTGTCGACAGCCTCGCTGTGGCAATCGGTACTGCACACGGCCTTTACACCAAACGTCCTAAAATCGATTTCCAGCGTCTGGCTGAGATTCGCGAAGTGGTTGATATCCCACTGGTGCTGCACGGCGCAAGCGATGTACCTGATGAGTTGGTGAGACGGGCCATTGAACTCGGCATATGCAAAGTGAACGTTGCAACGGAGTTGAAAATCGCTTTCGCCGCAGCGGTTAAAAAATGGTTCAGTGAAAACCCTGATGGCAACGATCCGCGTTATTACATGCGCGTAGGCATGGATGCGATGAAAGAAGTGGTACGTAGCAAAATTCAGGTTTGCGGTTCGGCAAATAAAATTTTAGCGGATCACCATTTAGCGTAAAAAGGTCTTAATTCAGCCATTTTACTCAGGAGCGCCATCTGATAAATATCAAATGGCGCTCTCTGACAAAATAACCAGGGAGACATAACGTACTCAATCACCTGAATAAATTCAGAAAGTGCTGCTGTAGAAATAATATATTTCAATAAGTTCTGTCATTCAAATATTTTATGGTGAGGATTTAAACATGAGCAGTCCAAATATCCTGTTAACCCGTATTGATAACCGATTAGTTCATGGTCAAGTTGGCGTTACCTGGACATCCACTATCGGCGCTAATCTGCTGGTCGTTGTCGATGATGACGTTGCACAAGATGAGATCCAACAGAAATTAATGGGGATTACCGCTGAAGCTTATGGTTTTGGTATCCGCTTCTTTTCCATAGAAAAAACCATTAAAGTGATCGGCAAGGCCGCCCCACATCAGAAGATATTCCTGATTTGCCGCACTCCGCAAACAGTCAGAAAATTGCTCGAAGGCGGCATCACCCTCAACGACGTTAACGTCGGCAACATGCATTTCTCTGAAGGTAAAAAACAGATCAGTAGCAAAGTTTATGTTGATGAACAGGATCTTCAGGATCTGCGCTTCATTAAACAGCACGGTGTGAACCTGTTTATTCAGGATGTCCCTGGCGATCAAAAAGAGCAGATCCCTGCGTAAAAAACAGGTCAACATTTTCGTATTAAAGGGACTTATTGATTTGAGGTGCTAAAATGCATGAAATAACGTTACTTCAGGGAATATCCCTGGCTGCATTAGTCTTCTTTCTGGGAATCGATTTTTGGCTGGAAGCCCTGTTTTTATTCCGACCGATTATTGTCTGTACGCTTACTGGCGCCATCCTCGGTGATATTCATATCGGTTTGATTACCGGTGGTCTGACCGAACTAGCGTTTGCCGGTCTGACTCCGGCGGGAGGCGTGCAACCCCCAAACCCAATCATGGCGGGTTTAATGACCACGGTTATCGCCTGGTCCACCGGTGTGGATGCCAAAACCGCTATTGGTCTCGGCCTACCGTTCAGCCTGCTGATGCAATATGTCATTCTGTTCTTCTATTCCGCCTTTTCACTGTTTATGGCGAAAGCCGATAAATATGCAAAAGAGGCAGACACTCATGCTTTCGCCCGCCTGAATTGGCTGACGACGCTAATTGTCGCCTGCTCTTACGCCATTATCGCCTTCTTGTGTACATACCTGGCGCAAGGTGCGATGCAGGCGCTGGTTAAAGCCATGCCCGCCTGGCTAACGCATGGCTTCGAAGTCGCTGGCGGCATTCTGCCTGCCGTCGGTTTTGGTTTGCTGTTGCGCGTGATGTTCAAGGCGCAATATATCCCTTACCTGATCGCCGGTTTCCTCTTTGTTTGCTACATCCAGGTCAACAACCTTCTCCCGGTTGCCGTCCTCGGTGCAGGCTTTGCCGTGTATGAATTTTTCAATGCGAAAGCAAAACAACAGTCGCAACCCCAACCTGTCGCCAGTAAAAATGATGATGAAGAGGATTACAGCAATGGGATCTGAAATCAGTAAAAAAGATATTACCCACCTGGGTTTCCGCTCATCTTTTCTTCAGGCCAGTTTTAACTATGAAAGGATGCAGGCAGGTGGCTTTACCTGGGCGATGCTCCCGGTACTGAAAAAAATCTATAAAGATGATAAAGCCGGCCTGAGCGCGGCGATGAAAGATCATCTGGAGTTCATTAATACCCACCCAAACCTGGTCGGCTTTCTGATGGGATTGCTGATCTCAATGGAAGAGAAAGGAGAAAACCGCGACACCATTAAAGGCCTGAAAGTCGCTCTTTTTGGCCCTATTGCCGGGATCGGTGATGCCATATTCTGGTTCACCTTACTGCCCATTATGGCGGGGATTTGCTCCTCTTTCGCCAGCCAGGGAAACTTACTGGGGCCCATTCTGTTTTTCGCCGTCTATTTGATGATCTTTTTCCTACGTGTCGGCTGGACTCACATCGGCTATTCGGTAGGCGTCAAAGCGATCGATAAAGTAAGGGAAAACTCGCAGATGATCGCCCGCTCGGCAACAATCCTCGGGATCACGGTTATCGGCGGTCTTATCGCCTCCTACGTGCATATTGATGTCGTGACCTCTTTCGCCATCGACAGCACGCACAGTGTAGCGCTGCAAAAGGATTTCTTTGACAAGGTCTTCCCGAATATTTTACCGATGGGCTACACGCTGCTGATGTACTACCTGTTACGGGTGAAAAAAGCGCATCCGGTACTGTTAATCGGTGTGACCTTCATTCTCTCTATTGTCTCTTCGGCACTGGGCATTCTGTAAATGGAACAGGGGGATAACTGCGCGTTATTCCCCCTTTTTAAAAGGATCACCAATAAATGCAATGTATACAGTACTGTCACAGTTATGACGCATTGAGCAATCGCGCCAGCGAGCAGATGATTACGCTCATACAGAACAAACCTGACGCCACAATCTGCCTGGCAACAGGCGCGACGCCATTACTCACCTATCGTTACTTTGTCGAGAAAATTAACCAACGTAAGATCGATATCGAGCGGGTGGTTTTCGTTAAACTGGATGAGTGGGTTGGTATTCCGCTGAATTCACCTGCAACGTGTGAATCTTTCCTGCAACAACACATCGTTCAACCGCTGGGTTTACGAGCAGAACAGCTGGTCGGTTTTCAATCTGAAAATATTAACGAGCAGGAATGCGAGCGTATCACAGAGATTATTGCCAGCCGGGGCGGCCTCGATTTATGTCTGCTCGGAATCGGAAAAAATGGTCATTTGGGGTTGAATGAACCCGCAGAGAGCCTGGAGCCGTTTTGCCATAT
This sequence comes from Citrobacter sp. CK206, assembly GCF_030333125.1. Taxonomy (NCBI): domain Bacteria; kingdom Pseudomonadati; phylum Pseudomonadota; class Gammaproteobacteria; order Enterobacterales; family Enterobacteriaceae; genus Citrobacter; species Citrobacter sp. CK206. The sequence continues at coordinate 125,110 of NZ_JAOWGM010000023.1, read as the reverse complement.
CAGCGTACTTGATGAGAAAACGCGCCATCATGACATGTTAAAAACGGCTGCTAATCGTGTAACTCGCGGCATTACGCTGGGGTTGAAGGACATCCTGAATGCAAAAGAGATCTTGCTGCTGATAGCAGGTGAAGGGAAGCACGATGCGGTAGAAAAATACCTGACCGCCACCGTTACTACTACAATCCCTGCTTCATTTTTATGGCTGCACCGTAATGTGAGTTGCCTGATTGACGGCTCACAATATCCTGATAAATAAAATTTACAGCAACCGCCACATCCCCCCTTTTGTCGCGCCAACACGTTGCAGTTTGCCTTTTAGCTGCAACGCTTTCAGATAGCGTTCTACGGTTCGGGCTGAGAGCTCACACTCATCAGCGATACTTTTGGCAGATCTGCCCGGATGATTCGACAAGATTTGTAGAATACGTTTTTCTATATCCAGTAAATCAGGCGACATTTCTTCCGACATTTCTTCCGACATTTCTTCCGACAGGGCTGATGATTTTCCCAATCCCTCCTGCAAAGCAGAGATGATGTTTTCCAGGATAAATTCTATAAATGGCGTGCAGCTACTTTGCCGATCGCACTGCCCTAACACCTGGTAATAGCGGTCCTGTTGGTAGTGGATCAGCGTCTCTACAGGTAGCCACGCCAATTCCGATCGCCACTCACGTAGGATTAATGTCTGCCACAACCGCCCCATACGTCCATTTCCGTCGGCAAAAGGATGAATAAATTCAAACTCATAATGGAAAACAGCACCAGCAATCAGTGGGTGGAGCTCTGTCGTTTTTAACCAGCCAAGTAAATCATTCATCAAACGAAAAACTTGTGAGGCCGGAGGAGCCATGTGAATAAGCTGTTTTTCCCTGTAAACGCCAACATTTCCGGTACGTAACTGGCCCGGATTATCGACCAGACCGAGCATAAGAACCCGATGTGCTTGTAAAAGGTCAGATAACTTTTCACTTTTCCATTCCGACATCTTTTCATAGGCCAGAATCGCATTTCTAACTTCCTGTATATCTTTAGCAGGAGCCAGAATACGTTTCCCCTCCATCAGAGCGGTGACTTGTTCCGTAGTCAACGAATTATGCTCAATCGCTAAAGAGGCCTGAATAGTGCGAATACGATTCTCTTTGCGCAAAAGAGGAGATGTCCTACCAGCCATCGCAGCCCAATGCCCCATCAACTCACCAACCTCAATGACTTGATTGAGGATCAATGGAGTGATGACGAAAGGTGGTTGGTAGGTGCTCACTGTTACTCCCCCTGCTGCTCCAGCGCATACTTATACAGCGCGTTCTTTTTCACGCCGTGGATTTCGGCGGCAAGGGCGGCGGCCTTTTTCAGCGGCAGTTCCGCCTGTAACAACGCCAGCGTTCGCAGCGCGTCGGCGGGAAGCGCATCGTCCTGGGCTTTGTGCCCCTCGACAATCAGTACCATTTCCCCCTTGCGGCGGTTTTCGTCCTCTTTCACCCATTCCAGCAGTTCGCCGACCGGCGCGCCGTAAATGGTCTCCCAGGTTTTGGTCAGCTCACGCGCCAGCACCACGTAGCGAGATTCTCCCCACACGGCGACCATATCTTCCAGGCTGTCCAGCAAACGGTGTGTGGATTCATAAAAAATCAGCGTCCGTGGTTCTGCTTCAATCGCTTTCAGCGCATCACGGCGGCCTTTCGATTTCGCGGGCAGAAAACCTTCATAGCAAAAACGATCGGACGGCAACCCGGCGGCGCTCAGCGCGGCAATCGCGGCGCACGGCCCCGGCAACGGAACCACACGGATGCCGGCTTCACGACAGGTGCGCACCAGATGGTAACCCGGATCATTGATCAATGGCGTTCCGGCATCAGAAACCAGCGCAATGTTCTGCCCCTCTTTTAGCTTCGCCACCAGCGTCTCGGCTTTTTGCTGCTCATTGTGGTCATGTAAAGCGAACAAACGGGCGTTAATCGCGAAGTGTTGTAACAATAGCCCGGTATGACGAGTGTCTTCAGCAGCAATTAAATCAACGGCTTGCAAAACTTCGAGCGCTCGTTGGGTAATATCAGCCAAATTCCCGATAGGAGTAGGTACAATATAGAGTTGGCCCTGAGAATTATCCGCCGATTCGTTTTGTTTCATTGTGTCGTCCGTATTGCCGATTTAATATTGAGCATTGCGTAAAAAATATCACTGGATACAGTATGGTACCCTCAACATTTTCTCGTTTGAAAGCCGCGCGCGCGCTGCCTGTCATTCTGGCAGCATTGATTTTCGCGGGCTGTGGCACCCAGGCGCCGGATCAAAGTGCTGCCCATATGCAGGGCACGGCACAAGCTGATTCCGGCTTTTATCTGCAACAAATGCAGCAAAGTTCAGATGATAGCAAGACCAACTGGCAATTACTCGCCATTCGTGCACTGCTGAAAGAAGGCAAAAGCCAGCATGCCATCGAATTATTCAACCAGTTGCCGCAAAATCTGAACGATGCGCAGCGTCGCGAACAGTCGCTGCTGGCGGTTGAGATCAAACTGGCGCAGAAAGATATCGCTGGCGCGCAGGCGCTGCTGGAAAAACTCACTCCGGCTGATTTGGATCAGAACCAACAGGCGCGTTACTGGCAGGCGAAAATTGATGCCAGCCAGGGCCGCCCTTCTCTTTCACTGCTGCGCGCGTTAATCGCCCAGGAGCCGCTGCTGTCTGCAAAAGACAAGCAGAAGAACATGGACGCCACCTGGCAAGCGCTCTCCTCTATGACCCAGGAACAGGCTCAGGCGCTGGTCATTAACGCCGATGAAAACGTCCTGCAAGGCTGGCTGGATTTACAGCGTGTCTGGTTCGATAACCGTAACGACCCGGACATGATGAAAGCCGGGATTGCTGACTGGCAAAAACGCTACCCGCAAAATCCAGGGGCAAAACTGCTGCCCACGCAACTGGTCAATGTGCAAAGCTTTAAACCGGCTTCCACCAGCAAAATCGCCCTGCTGCTGCCGTTGAACGGCCAGGCCGCCATTTTTGGCCGCACCATTCAGCAAGGTTTTGAAGCGGCGAAAAATCTGGGGACGCAACCGGTGGACGCGCAGCCTGCCACTGCGCCTGTCGCGGAACCGACAGCGTCGGCAGAACCTGCCCAGCCGCAAGCCGCTGACGGCGTCGCCAGCCCTTCCCAGGCGGCGGTGAACGATTTAACCGGCGACGAACAAACGCAGCCTGTCGAACAACCGGTAAGCGCCCCGGCGCAGACCGCTACGGCGAGCGCGCCGGCCAACCCTTCCGCTGAACTGAAAATCTACGACACCACCTCTCAACCGCTGGATCAGATCCTCACGCAGGTTCAGCAGGATGGCGCCAGCATTGTTGTCGGGCCGCTGCTGAAAAATAACGTTGAAGAGCTGATCAAAAGCAATACGCCGCTGAATGTCCTGGCGCTTAATCAGCCTGAGAAGGTGCAGAACCACGCCAATATTTGCTACTTTGCCCTCTCACCTGAAGACGAAGCCCGCGACGCGGCGCATCATATTCACGACCAGAGCAAACAAAATCCGCTGTTGTTGATTCCACGCAGCGGGCTGGGCGATCGCGTGGCGAACGCTTTCGCTCAGGAGTGGCAGAAGCTGGGCGGCGGCACGGTGTTGCAGCAGAAATTCGGTTCTACCGCTGAGCTGAGAATGGGCGTCAACGGCGGCTCCGGCATTGCCCTGACGGGCAGCCCTGTCGCCGCCAGCCAGCCCTCACAGCCGGGCGTCACCATTAGCGGCCTGACGATTCCGGCACCGCCGACAGACGCGCAGATCACTGGCGGCGGCGGTCGCGTTGACGCGGTCTACATTCTGGCGACGCCGGAAGAGATCGGGTTCATTAAACCGATGATCGCCATGCGTAACGGCAGCCAAAGCGGCGCAACGCTGTACGCCAGCTCGCGCAGCGCGCAGGGCACTTCCGGCCCCGACTTCCGTCTGGAGATGGAAGGCTTGCAGTACAGCGAGATCCCAATGCTGGCCGGTAGCAACATGCCGTTAATGCAGCAGGCGCTCGGCGCCGTACGCAACGACTACTCCCTTGCCCGTATGTACGCGATGGGCGTAGACGCGTGGTCGCTGGCGAACCACTTCTCGCAGATGCGCCAGGTGCCGGGTTTTGAAATTAACGGTAATACCGGGGCGTTAACCGCCACACAGGATTGCGTGATTAACAGGAAGTTATCATGGCTCAAATACCAGCAAGGGCAAATCGTCCCCGCCAGTTAACGAGTAAACAGACCGGCGACGTGTGGGAAGCCGCCGCACGCCGCTGGCTGGAGAGCAAGGGACTGCGTTTTGTTGCCGCCAACGTGCGTGAGCGCGGCGGCGAAATCGATCTGATAATGCGTGACGGAAAAACCACGGTCTTTGTTGAGGTTCGTTATCGCCGCTCGGCACAGTTTGGCGGCGCGGCCGCCAGTGTGACCTGGAGCAAACAACACAAATTATTACAGACCGCCCGCTTGTGGCTTGCTCGCCACAATGGGAGTTTTGATACTGTGGATTGCCGGTTCGATGTGTTAGCCTTCACCGGAAATGATGTTGAGTGGTTTAAGGATGCCTTTAACGACCGCTCATAATTGAAGATTTAAGGATTAGCGTGCTCGATAGAATTAAAGTCTGCTTTACAGAAAGCATTCAAACGCAAATTGCTGCGGCAGAAGCTCTCCCGGATGCAATTTCCCGTGCCGCCATGACGCTGGTTCACTCCCTGCTCAACGGCAACAAAATTCTCTGTTGTGGTAATGGTACTTCCGCCGCCAACGCACAGCATTTTGCTGCCAGCATGATCAACCGTTTTGAAACAGAACGTCCCAGTTTACCCGCTATTGCACTTAATACCGATAATGTGGTCTTAACAGCGATTGCCAACGATCGCCTGCATGATGAAATCTATGCAAAACAGGTCCGTGCGCTGGGCCATGCCGGTGATGTTTTATTGGCGATTTCTACGCGTGGCAACAGTCGCGATATCGTTAAGGCCGTTGAGGCCGCCGTCACTCGGGATATGACCATTGTGGCGTTGACAGGCTATGACGGGGGCGAGCTGGCCGGGTTATTAGGGCCGCAGGATGTTGAAATCCGTATTCCCTCGCACCACAGCGCGCGCATTCAGGAAATGCATATGCTGACGGTAAACTGCTTGTGCGATTTGATCGACAACACGCTTTTCCCTCACCAGGATGATTAAGGAGTACATATGAAGGCATTTTCGCCACTCGCAGTCCTTATTTCTGCGTTGCTGTTGCAAGGTTGCGTCGCTGCCGCGGTGGTTGGAACCGCCGCTGTGGGTACGAAAGCCGCAACCGATCCACGTAGCGTTGGCACCCAGGTGGATGACGGAACCCTGGAACTGCGCGTAAACAGCGCGCTGTCGAAAGACGAACAAATCAAGAAAGAAGCGCGCATCAACGTAACGGCGTATCAGGGCAAGGTATTACTGGTGGGTCAGTCGCCGAATAGCGAACTCTCCTCGCGGGCAAAACAGATTGCGATGGGTGTCGATGGGGCGACAGAAGTGTATAACGAAATCCGCCAGGGCCAGCCGATTGGTCTTGGGACGGCTTCGAACGATACCTGGATCACCACCAAAGTGCGTTCGCAGCTGTTGACCAGCGATCAGGTGAAATCGTCCAACGTAAAAGTGACGACCGAAAATGGCGAGGTTTTCCTGTTGGGTCTGGTCACCGAGCGTGAATCAAAAGCCGCTGCGGACATCGCCAGCCGGGTCAGCGGTGTGAAACGCGTCACCACCGCCTTTACGTTTATCAAATAACCCGCCGTTTTAGCCGGATGGCGGCTAACGCCTTATCCGGCCTACGGGAAGTACCATTTGTAGGCCCGGTAAGCGCCAGCGCCATCGGGCATTGAGCCGGATGGCGGCTTTGCCTTATCCGGCCTACAGGAAGTGCCATTTGTAGGCCCGGTAAGCGCCAGCGCCACCGGGCATTGCGCCGGATGGCGGCTGCGCCTTATCCGGCCTACAGAGAAGCACTTACGTAGGCCGGGCAAGCGAAGCGCCCCCGGCATTGCCACTTCACACCAGCGCAATACTTCCCACTATCACCCCAGAAATCGCCACCAGTACACCTGTAAGCCACAACGCTTTTACCGGGAAGGCTTTACGCAGCATAATCAGCGACGGCAGACTCACCGCCGGCAAGGTCATCAGCAGCGCCAGAGCAGGTGCGGTTCCCATTCCTGCCAGCATCATCGTTTGTACAATCGGAATCTCTGCGGCGGTAGGGATCACAAACAGGCATCCCGCGACGGCCATCGCAATAACCCACATCAGCGTATTATCAACTGCGCCATCGGCATGTGGGAACAGCCAGACACGCGCCGCGCCTAATACCAGTACCGCCAGGATATAAACCGGGATCGTACTCCAGAATAGCGACCACAATGCCTTTCCCCAGCGAGCAAAGAATCCGCCCTGCGGTTCAGATACGGTGATCTCCTGAGGAATGTCTACCTGCGGCGACTCTTTCACCCATTTCTGCACCAGCGTCGCCACCACCAGCACCATCGCCAGCCCGGCAACCAGACGAATAGCCGCAAAATGCCAGCCGAGCACAAAGCCCATAAACACCAGCGTTGCCGGATTCAGTAACGGATTACCCATCCAGAACGCCAGCGCGCCGCCCATAGAAACCTGCTGGCGACGCATTCCCGCCGCCACCGGCGCGGCGCAGCAGGTACACATCATGCCTGGCAGCGAGAACAGGGTGCCAAACAGCGTGCCGCGAAAACGTGACTGCCCCAGAGTACGCAGCAGCCAGTCGCGCGGGATCAACACCTGAATCAGCGAACCGAGGATCACCCCCAGCACCGCCGCCTTCCAGACCGCGATAAAATAGATCATCGCGTAGTCCCAGGCCGCTCGCCACGGGTTCGCATCCACCTGCGCCAGAATAGATTTACCGATACTGTGCGTTTCCGCAGCCGTGAAGGCTTTGCCGTAATAAGGCTGCCATTTCACATACCAGAGGCCAACGATAACGACGAGAAAGAAGAGTGCGGGTTTCCACCATTGAAATGGCGTCACCGCCTGAGATGAAGACTGACCAGCCATAGCATTCCCCAGGAAGTTATTGAGATAATTAAGCCCGTGAATACTACGCCTTTGGGAAATGTTTGGAAACGTCGTTTTTTATTGGATGGGGACAGAATGCCCGGTGGCGCTCGCGCTTATCGGGCCTGGAGAACGCCACGAAATCCCATGTCGGATAAGGCGTTAGCCACCATCCGGCAGTGAACAGATGCTATAACGCCCTTTCCCGCAACCGGGATGAGGTCAGGATGGTAACGCCTTCTTGCTCCGGCGCCAGAGCCTCCTCCAGCATCGCACGCGCCACATCTCTGGCGTCGATGGATTTCCAGTTTCCCGGCAGCAGCCGGAACAGCGGCGCAAACAGCGTTTCATTCATCCGGTGTTTAGCTCTGTCGCCAAGCAACATAGAGGGACGCGCAATCGTCAGGCGCGGCCATTGCTGGGCGATTAACGCCTCTTCCATTTCACCTTTGACCCGGTTATAGAAAAACGGCGATCGCGCATTTGCGCCCATCGCACTCACGACCAGCATATGCCGGGCGCCCAGCCGCCGCCCCGTCAGCGCGGTATCCACCACCAGCGTATAATCCGCATGAATAAACGCCTCTTTGCTTCCGGCCTCGCGGCGAGTCGTTCCCAGACAGCAAAAAACAATGTCCACCGGATCGGTCACCTGCGCCAGCGCATCGGTCAGTTGAGGATCGTGAGGATTATAAACGCCGACCATATCCGCCAGAGGGCGGCGTGTGGGCGCGGCTATCGAATGAATCCGGGGTTCATTAAGCAACATCCGCAGGAGGTGTCCTCCCACCAGCCCCGTCGCCCCTGTAATTAACACCTGAGTCATCGCGCGCTCCATAACCTCAACCATTCATCTAACTATAGGCTACGGATCGGGCTGCGTAGCCAGTGCATTTTTTTGCCAAATCCCAACGTGTTGTCAGTGAATTTGATTTCATCCAGGCGGATTTCCCATACTGGCGCAGGCAGCATTCTGGCGACAGGAAAGCGGCGGAGATAGGCCTGACGCGCCGCATCGCTTTCCTCTCCCTCAAGCTTGCGGATCTCCCCTTTAAACTGTATTCCGCGAATCCGCGCCACCGTTTTCGGCTGGCCGTTGACCGTTCCGGCAACGGGCGCGCGCGGGCCGGACATCTGCGCATGGCGCGTTTTCTCTTCCGTGAGTACATAAAACGCAACCTTTTGCGCATCAAACAGATAAAACGCGTTTGCGCACCAGAGTTCGCCCTCATGCTGAACGCACCAGGTGACCACATGCTGCTTTGCCAGCCAGCGGCTTATCGCGGTGAGTGTTTCCATCGTTATTCTCTCTTATACTGGGCATCTGAAAATTAACACGCTGATGGTCATGATGACACCCTGGTATCTGTATCTGATCCGCACCGCAGACAATGCCCTCTACACCGGGATTACGACCGATGTGGCGCGCCGCTATAAGCAGCATCAAAGTGGTAAAGGCGCAAAAGCGTTGCGCGGAAAAGGGGAACTCACCCTGGCGTTTTCGGCGCAGGTCGGCGAGCGCTCGCTTGCCCTGCGCATGGAGTATCGCATCAAGAGATTCACAAAGCGCCAGAAGGAGCGCCTCGTGACAGAAGGTGAAGGGTTTGAGGCGTTACTGGCCAGCCTGCAAACCCCAACGCTTAAAAGCGATTGAAATGGTCGTGGTATTCCACCAGGCCCGTCACGCCGTCCAGCGCGTCTTCCGCCAGGCGGTGTACCTGGAAAGCGCTTTCGGTGCCCGGCCAGCGGCAATGAAGATCGTAATGCGCCGCCAGTTCAAAACCGAAACGGCTGTACAATGCCGGCTCGCCCAGCGTGACGACCGCCGCATAGCCAAACTCGTTGAGTGAATCCAGTCCTTCGTAGACCAGTTGGCGCGCAAGCCCTTGTCCACGGTAGTTTTCATCTACCGCCAACGGCGCCATTCCCACCCATTGCAGGTCTTCACCCTGTACATCGACCGGACTAAACGCCACATAGCCAACCACCTGACCTTCGTCGTCAGTGGCGACCAGACCCAGCGTCAGGAAGCCATCTTCGCGCAGGTCATGCACCAGCTTCGCTTCCGCATCGCTTTCGAACGTGCGGCGCAGCAAAGCGTCGATACCGGGCGCGTCAATGGGAATTTCAACTCGAATCAGCATGGTTCACCTACCGAGGTCTGTTTGGTTTCTGGCGAGGTTTTCATACCCGCCTCAACAAAATCCGCCAGTTGCAGCAGCATAATGCGTAACGCTTTCGGCATCTGCTCCAGTTCGATGGCGTCCATCAGGTTTTTCACATACAGCCCTAACTCTGTATCGCCTTCAATGACCAGACGACGCTGGAAGAAGAGCGTATCAGGGTCCTGCTTACGCGCCGCAATCATCAACAAGTCGCTGGCATCGGCGCTAAAGCTCACGTCGGCCTCAGCGTTCTGACTGACAATCAGTTTGCCGTTCTCAACAGAGGTGTACCATCTGAGGTTAATATCACGCACCGTAATACTTAACCAACGGCCTTCGAGGAACTCAAGCTCCCCATCTGCCAGCGCCTGACGAAATTGCCAGCTCAGAACCTGTTCCAGAACCTGGCGCTTCAGCGCAAAGGGCGTCAGTTTAACCGGAACACTCATCAGAGACGGGCCAAAATGTACTAAGCGTGAACGCAGTTTATCCAACACGAGCTTTACTCCCTGTTTCAATAATCCCGTTATTTTGCCATATCAGATAAACGACATAGCGGCGTAAATCAACAATTCGATACGAAATTGTTACCCAGTTATAGGTGTAACCAATACGCCTTTAACTGCCTTAAATCAAAAATTGTCGCAGCAAGGTTAACTAAAATCTCTCTTCGTTAACAATTTTGCGGCCTGGACGGCGCAACATTCAGGAATAATTATGGAGCTGCTCTGCCCTGCCGGAAATCTCCCGGCGCTTAAGGCGGCCATTGAGAACGGTGCTGATGCCGTTTATATCGGGCTAAAAGATGATACTAACGCCCGTCACTTCGCCGGTCTTAATTTTACTGAGAAAAAATTGCAGGAAGCGGTGAATTACGTCCATCAACATCGCCGTAAACTGCACATCGCGATTAACACGTTTGCACACCCGGATGGATATGTTCGCTGGCAGCGTGCCGTGGATATGGCGGCGCAACTGGGCGCGGATGCGCTGATCCTGGCCGACCTTGCTATGCTTGAGTATGCAGCAGAACGCTATCCGCATATTGAGCGCCATGTCTCTGTTCAGGCATCGGCAACGAATGAAGAAGCAATTAACTTCTACCATCGCAACTTTGACGTTGCGCGCGTCGTCCTGCCGCGCGTGCTTTCCATTCATCAGGTGAAACAGCTCGCCCGCGTCACGCCCGTGCCGCTGGAGGTCTTCGCCTTCGGCAGCCTGTGCATTATGGCGGAAGGCCGTTGCTACCTCTCCTCTTATCTGACGGGTGAATCCCCCAATACCGTCGGCGCCTGCTCTCCGGCCCGCTTCGTGCGCTGGCAACAGACCCCTCAGGGGCTGGAATCGCGCCTGAACGAGGTGCTCATCGACCGCTATCAGGACGGTGAGAACGCCGGTTATCCAACGCTGTGTAAAGGTCGCTATCTGGTTGATGGCGAGCGCTACCACGCGCTGGAAGAACCTACCAGCCTCAACACGCTGGAACTGCTGCCTGACCTGCTGGCGGCGAATATCGCCTCGGTGAAAATTGAAGGGCGTCAGCGCAGCCCGGCGTATGTCAGCCAGGTGGCGAAAGTGTGGCGTCAGGCGATCGACCGCTGCATGGCCGACCCGCAAAACTTCGTCCCGCAAAGCGCCTGGATGGAGACGCTTGGCTCCATGTCCGAAGGCACTCAGACCACGCTTGGCGCGTATCACCGTAAATGGCAGTGAGAGAAGCAATGAAATATTCCTTAGGGCCGGTGCTTTACTATTGGCCGAAAGAGACGCTGGAAGCATTTTATCAGCAGGCCGCCACCAGCAGCGCCGACGTGATTTACCTTGGCGAAGCGGTGTGCAGCAAACGCCGCGCCACCAAAGTGGGCGACTGGCTTGATATGGCGAAATCCCTTGCCGGAAGCGGCAAGCAGGTCGTGCTCTCCACGCTGGCGCTGGTACAGGCCGCCTCTGAATTAGGCGAACTAAAACGCTATGTGGAAAACGGCGACTTCCTGCTGGAGGCCAGCGACCTCGGCGTCGTGAATATGTGCGCCGAGCGCAAGCTGCCGTTTGTCGCCGGTCATGCGCTTAACTGCTATAACGCGGTAACGCTGCGTCTGCTGCTTAAACAGGGCATGGTGCGCTGGTGCATGCCGGTCGAGCTTTCCCGCGACTGGCTGGTGAATCTGCTGAACCAGTGCGATGAGCTCGGCATCCGCAATCAGTTTGAAGTGGAAGTGCTGAGCTACGGTCATCTGCCGCTGGCGTACTCCGCCCGCTGTTTTACCGCGCGTTCGGAAGACCGCCCGAAAGACGAGTGTGAAACCTGCTGCATCAAGTACCCGAACGGGCGTAACGTGTTGTCGCAGGAGAATCAGCAGGTGTTCGTGCTTAACGGTATTCAGACCATGAGCGGCTACGTTTATAACCTCGGCAACGAACTGACCTCCATGCAGGGGCTGGTCGACATTGTGCGCCTTTCCCCGCTGGGTACGGAGATATTCGCCATGCTCGACGCCTTCCGCGCCAATGAAAACGGCAGCGCGCCGTTGCCGCTGGCCGCGCACAGCGACTGCAACGGTTACTGGAAACGCCTGGCCGGTCTGGAACTACAGGTGTGACTGAACCTTGCCGGATGGCGGCATAAATGCCTTATCCGGCCTACAATGCGCTTGTAGGCCTGATAAGCGAAGCGCCATCAGGCAGTTGATGTTTGCTCCCCGCCTTATACCGCTCACTTTGTTAACAACGGTAATCAAATTTTAATGCAGTATTAAATGATTCACCGACGACAAAGTGAGCCGTTATGACTGACAAAACCATTCCATTTTCGCTGCTGGATCTGGCACCGATCCCCGAAGGCTCCTCTGCGAAAGAGGCCTTCTCACACTCACTGGATCTCGCCCGTCTGGCAGAGCGGCGCGGCTATCACCGCTACTGGCTGGCGGAACATCACAACATGACCGGTATCGCCAGCGCGGCGACATCGGTGCTGATTGGCTATCTGGCCGCCAATACCACCACATTGCATCTGGGTTCTGGCGGGGTGATGCTCCCCAACCACTCGCCGCTGGTTATCGCCGAGCAGTTCGGTACGCTGAATACGCTCTATCCTGGACGGATTGATCTGGGCCTGGGGCGCGCGCCGGGAAGCGATCAGCGCACCATGATGGCGCTGCGCCGTCATATGAGCGGCGATATTGATAATTTCTCGCGCGACGTCGCTGAACTGGTGGACTGGTTCGACGCGCGCGATCCCAATCCGCATGTACGCCCGGTTCCGGGCTATGGCGAGAAGATACCGGTGTGGCTGCTGGGTTCCAGCCTGTACGGTGCACAGCTGGCGGCGCAGCGTGGTCTGCCGTTCGCCTTCGCCTCCCACTTCGCGCCCGATATGCTGTTCCAGGCGCTGCATCTCTATCGCACCCAGTTCAAGCCGTCCGCGCGGCTGGAAAAACCGTATGCAATGGTGTGCATCAATATCATCGCCGCTGACAGCAATCGCGATGCGGAATTTCTGTTTACCTCTATGCAGCAGGCGTTTGTGAAACTGCGTCGCGGCGAGACCGGGCAGCTACCCGCGCCAATTCAAAATATGGATCAGTTCTGGTCGCCGTCCGAGCAATATGGCGTGCAGCAGGCGCTGAGTATGTCGCTGGTGGGCGATAAAGCCAAAGTGCGTCACGGGCTGGAATCTATTCTGCGCGAAACGCAGGCGGATGAGATTATGGTCAACGGGCAGATTTTCGATCATCAGGCGCGGCTGCATTCGTTTGACCTGGCGATGCAGGTGAAAGAAGAGTTGGTGGGGTAGTGCGTTGTTTTGCCCGGTGGCGCTTCGCTTACCGGGCCTACGAGATTGTTCAGGCCGGATAAGGCATAGCCGCCATCCGGCACAACAAACTTACTGGTACACTGGTAACAGGTTCACGCTCGACAGAATATGCACCAGCGCATTGCCGATACCGAATACCAGAATCAGCGCAATCATCGGCTTGCCGCCCCAGACGCGGAATTTCGGGCTGCCGAAGCGTTGGCGTGAAGCTCGCGCCAGCAGAGCCGGAACAATGGCTGCCCAGATGGTTGCCGCCAGCCCCGCATAGCCAATAGCATACAGGAACCCGTTCGGCCACAGCAGACCGCCAATCACCGGCGGCAGGAAAGTCAGCAGCGCAGTTTTGAAGCGCCCCAGCGCCGAATCATCAAAACCAAACAGATCCGCCAGATAGTCAAACAGACCGAGCGTCACGCCGAGGAACGAACTCGCCACCGCAAAGTTAGAGAACACCACCAGCAGCAGATCCAGACTGCGGCTGTTCAGTACGCCGCTCAGCGCCTGTACCAGCACATCAATATTACCGCCCTGCTGCGCAATACCGATAAACGCCGGGCGCGGAATATTACCCATCGTACCCAACAGCCAGATGGTATACAGCACCAGCGCCATCAGCGTACCGTACACCAGGCATTTCACGATGGTACGCGGATCTTTACCGTAATATTTCATCAGGCTTGGCACGTTGCCGTGATAACCAAACGACGCCAGACAAAACGGCAATGTCATCAGCAGGTACGGCGTGTAAGACGCGTTGCTTTCGGCTACGTTAAACAGCGTCGCCGGCGTGACGTGCCCCAGCAGACTGCCGAAGGTCAGAAAGAAGGTGATGACTTTCGCGCCCAGTACAATCGCCGTCATCCGGCTAACCGCTTTCGTACTCAACCAGACGACAAAGGCCACCAGCAACGCAAACGCAAAACCTGCTGCCCGCGCCGGAACGTTCAGCGACATTTCAGCAAAGGTATGATGCAGAATCGAGCCGCTCGCCGAGATATAGGCGTAGGTCAGGATATAGAGCACAAAGGCAATAGAGATCCCATTCACCACGTTCCAGCCTTTACCCAGCAGGTCTTTGGTGATGGTGTCAAAGCTGGAGCCAATCCGGTAGTTGAGGTTGGCTTCGAGGATCATCAGCCCGGAATGCAGCATACAGAACCAGGTAAACACCAACGCCGCCATCGACCAGAAGAACCACGCACCGGACATGACCACCGGCAGGGAGAACATTCCCGCGCCAATAATGGTGCCGCCGATGATCACCACGCCGCCAAGCAGCGAAGGTGACGTTTGGGTGGTGGTTAGTGTTGCCATTCAGCCCTCTCTCCAGTGAATAATATTGCGACTGCATTTTATTGTGTCGCACTGTACCAGTACACGAGTACAAAAGAAATAAAAAAAGCCCCGATCGCAATCATCGGGGCTGTATATTTTACTTTACGGTGCGAGACCGCGATTTAGCGTGAATTACGCATCACCGCCGAAACGACGACGACCGGTGGAGTCGTCACGACGCGGCGCACGGCCTTCACGACGCTCACCGCTGAAACGACGACCATCACCACGGCCACCTTCACGACGTTCGCCGCCAAAACCACGACCGCCTTCACGACGCTCGCCACCGAAGCTACGACCACCGCCACGACGCTCGTTACCGGAATGCGGTTGCGCATCGCCCAGCAGCTGCATGTTCATCGGCTTGTTCAGGATGCGGGTGCGCGTAAAGTGCTGCAACACCTCACCCGGCATACCTTTCGGCAGCTCAATGGTGGAGTGGGAAGCAAACAGCTTGATGTTACCAATGTAACGGCTGCTGATGTCGCCTTCGTTAGCAATCGCGCCAACGATATGACGCACTTCAACACCGTCATCACGGCCCACTTCAATGCGGTACAGCTGCATATCGCCAACGTCACGACGTTCACGACGCGGACGATCTTCACGGTCACCACGATCAGCACGCGGGCCACGATCGTTACGATCGCGCGGACCACGGTCATCACGGTCACGGAATTCACGTTTAGGACGCATCGGCGCATCCGGCGGTACGATCAGCGTGCGTTCGCCCTGCGCCATTTTCAGCAGTGCGGCAGCCAGCGTTTCGAGATCCAGCTCTTCGCCTTCTTCGGTCGGCTGGATTTTCGCCAGCAGCGCGCGGTACTGATCCAGATCGCTGCTTTCCAGCTGCTGCTGAACTTTCGCTGCAAATTTTTCCAGACGGCGTTTGCCCAGCAGTTCTGCGTTCGGCAGTTCCACTTCCGGGATGGTCAGCTTCATGGTGCGTTCAATGTTGCGCAGCAGACGACGCTCGCGGTTCTCAACGAACAGCAGCGCGCGGCCAGCACGACCCGCACGACCGGTACGGCCGATACGGTGAACGTAAGACTCGGAGTCCATCGGGATATCGTAGTTTACAACCAGGCTGATGCGCTCAACGTCCAGGCCACGGGCCGCAACGTCAGTTGCAATCAGGATATCCAGACGACCGTCTTTCAGACGCTCCAGAGTCTGCTCACGCAGCGCCTGGTTCATGTCGCCATTCAGCGCGGCGCTGTTGTAACCGCTACGCTCCAGCGCTTCAGCCACTTCCAGGGTCGCATTTTTAGTACGAACGAAGATAATCGCCGCATCAAAATCTTCAGCTTCCAGGAAACGCACCAGCGCTTCGTTTTTACGCATGCCCCAGACAGTCCAGTAGCTCTGGCTGATGTCAGGACGCGTGGTCACGCTGGACTGAATGCGCACTTCCTGCGGCTCTTTCATAAAGCGGCGGGTAATGCGACGAATCGCTTCCGGCATGGTGGCAGAGAACAGTGCGGTCTGATGACCTTCAGGAATCTGCGCCATGATGGTTTCAACGTCTTCGATGAAGCCCATACGCAGCATTTCGTCGGCTTCGTCCAGCACCAGACCGCTCAGTTTAGAGAGATCCAGCGTGCCGCGTTTTAAGTGATCAAGCAGACGTCCCGGCGTACCGACAACGATCTGCGGCCCTTGACGCAGGGCGCGTAACTGCACGTCATAACGCTGGCCGCCGTACAGGGCAACCACGTTCACGCCGCGCATATGTTTAGAGAAATCCGTCATGGCTTCAGCAACCTGAACCGCCAGTTCGCGGGTCGGTGCCAGCACCAGAATCTGAGGTGCCTTCAGCTCAGGATCAAGATTGTTAAGCAGCGGTAAGGAGAACGCTGCGGTTTTGCCGCTACCGGTCTGGGCCATACCCAGAACATCGCGACCGCCCAGCAGATGCGGGATGCACTCTGCCTGGATTGGAGATGGTTTTTCGTAACCCAGATCGTTAAGGGCGTCAAGGATAGGAGCCTTCAGGCCCAGATCTGCAAAAGTGGTTTCGAATTCAGCCATGTAGTACGTGTGCCTCAAAATTAATGGCGGCCAGTCTACATAACTCATCATGAAATTGATCTGCAATTTTCATTGAAAAGTGTGAACCGGCTCAAAGTAGGTGTATTAACGAACAACAACGCCCTCACCCGTGAAGGTGATGGCAATCAAAAAGATTACGGGCTGATGTGTACGTCAGCTATTGCTGGTCCGATTCTGCCAGGTCATCTTGGTCCTGGCCCAGGAGCGATAATTCCAACAATGCGTATCGGTGCTCAACAAAGTTATGAACGTTGTTAGCCACCGCCAGTTTGAACAATGCCGTAGCGTTGTCCAAATCCCCCAGACTTAGGTAATACTTACCTAAATAGAAGTTGGTTTCACTGAGATGCTCAGCGAGCGAGGTGTTATCCGTTGCGTCCGCCTTCAGGCGTTCCATCAGCGTTGCTTCGCTAATGTTGCCCAGGTAGAACTCGACAATGTTCCATCCCCATTGTTCTTTATCCGATTTCTCGAAGCGTTGCTTTAACGCTTCTTTCGCCTGCTTCTCATCGAGCTTCTGCTCAGCGAGATAAAGCCACAGGCTGCGGAAAGGATCATTGGGATCGTCTTGATAAAACGCCAGCAGATCATCTTGCGCTAACTTGTCGCGACCGCCGTAATACAATGCGATACCGCGATTTAAGTACGCGTAGTTGTAAGTTGGATCAAGCTCAAGTACAGAATCAAACGCTTCATAGGCAGCATCAAAATTGCCTGCCTGCGTTAAATAAATGCCTAAGTAATTGAATACTTCAGGCATATCCGGTCGGATTGCCAGCGCTTGTGAAAAATCATTTCGCGCTAATGCCCTCAGACCCAGACTATCATACAACACTCCGCGCTCATATAAAAGCTGTGCGCGTTCGTCATCGGTTAAAGCCCGACTGGCAAGAATTTGTTCCATGCGTGCCAGAATCACTTCCTGCTGCAAAGTCGGTTGCAATGGCACCGCGAGGACTTCACTCTTACGCCAGGCAGAGTTGCTGCATCCTGCCAGCGTGAGTGCTGTCGCAACGAAACACCAGCGCAAAAAAGGCTTCATTTCCCACTCCCGAAGACAACGATTGAATGAACGTCCTGTTCCCCGGTTGCTGACAAGGCGTCCTGCCGGGTCAAAGGCCCTCCGCCAAAGCGGAGGGCAAATGGCAACCTTACTCGCCCTGTTCTGCTGCCGGAGCTTCCGGCGCAGCAGCTGGTTGAGACTGCTCAGTTGCTTCTTTAATGCTCAGACGTACGCGGCCCTGGCGATCAACTTCCAGAACTTTAACCGGTACTTCCTGACCCATTTGCAGGTAATCGGTCACTTTCTCTACGCGCTTGTCAGCGATCTGAGAGATGTGTACCAGACCTTCTTTACCGCCGCCAATGGCAACAAACGCGCCAAAGTCAACGATGCGGGTCACTTTACCATTGTAGATACGGCCCACTTCGATTTCCGCAGTGATCTCTTCGATACGACGGATAGCATGTTTCGCTTTTTCGCCGTCGGTCGCCGCGATCTTCACCGTACCGTCATCTTCGATTTCGATGGTGGTGCCGGTTTCTTCGGTCAGAGCACGGATAACAGAACCGCCCTTACCGATAACGTCTTTGATCTTGTCCGGGTTGATCTTGATGGTGTGGATACGCGGAGCGAACTGAGAAATGTCGCCACGCGGCGCGTTGATCGCCTGTTCCATCACGCCCAGGATGTGCAGACGCGCACCTTTTGCCTGGTTCAGCGCAACCTGCATGATCTCTTTGGTGATACCTTCAATTTTGATATCCATCTGCAACGCAGAGATACCGTCGCGGGAACCCGCCACTTTGAAGTCCATATCGCCCAGGTGGTCTTCGTCGCCCAGGATGTCAGACAGAACAACAAAGTTGTCGCCTTCTTTCACCAGACCCATCGCGATACCCGCAACGGCCGCTTTAATCGGCACGCCTGCGTCCATCAGCGCCAGGGAAGCGCCACACACGGAAGCCATAGAGGAAGACCCGTTGGATTCGGTGATTTCAGACACCACGCGAACGGTGTACGGGAATTTGTCCATTTCCGGCATAACTGCCAGAACGCCGCGCTTCGCCAGACGACCGTGACCAATTTCACGACGCTTCGGAGAACCGACCATGCCGGTTTCGCCAACGGAGTACGGAGGGAAGTTGTAGTGGAACAGGAAGCTGTCAGTGCGTTCGCCCATCAGTTCATCAAGAACCTGCGCGTCACGAGCGGTACCCAGCGTCGCCGTGACCAGCGCCTGCGTTTCGCCACGAGTGAACAGCGCGGAACCGTGAGTACGCGGCAGCACGCCAGTACGCACGTCCAGGCCACGGATCATGTCTTTTTCACGGCCATCAATACGCGGCTCGCCGGCCAGTACGCGGCTACGAACAACGTTTTTCTCGATAGCGTGCAGGATTTCGCCCAGTTCGTTTTCGTCCAGGGTTTCGTCTTCTGCAACCAGCGCAGCGATGGTTTCAGATTTGATCACGTCAACCTGAGCATAACGCTCCTGTTTGTCGGTGATACGGTAAGCGTCGCTCAGGCGAGCTTCGGCCAGTGCAGCAACGCGCGCGTTCAGCGCTTCGTTTACCGCTTCCGGCTGCCAGTCCCAACGCGGTTTGCCCGCTTCTTTCACCAGATCGTTGATGTTCTGAATCACAATCTGCTGCTGCTCGTGGCCGAATACCACGGCGCCCAGCATGGTGTCTTCGCTCAGCAGTTCTGCTTCGGATTCAACCATCAGAACAGCCGCTTCAGTACCGGCAACCACCAGGTCCAGCTTACTTTCTTTCAGTTCGTCCTGAGTCGGGTTCAGTACATACTGGTCATTGATATAACCAACACGCGCGGCGCCAATCGGGCCGTTGAACGGAATGCCGGACAGAGACAGCGCGGCGGAAGCACCGATCATCGCGACGATATCCGGGTTAACCTGCGGGTTAACGGAAACGACGGTTGCGATAACCTGAACTTCGTTAACGAAGCCTTCCGGGAACAGCGGACGAACCGGGCGGTCAATCAGACGCGCGATCAGGGTTTCGCCTTCGCTCGGACGGCCTTCACGACGGAAGAAGCTGCCCGGGATACGGCCAGCAGCGTAAGTACGCTCCTGATAGTTAACGGTCAGCGGGAAGAAATCCTGGCCCGGCTTCGCTTTTTTCTGACCAACAACGGTAACGAATACCGCAGTGTCATCCATGCTTACCATAACGGCGGCAGTTGCCTGACGCGCCATCATGCCAGTTTCCAGCGTAACGGTATGCTGACCGTACTGGAATTTACGAACGATCGGATTAAGCAAAATAATACCCTTTCTTAATTTTTGACGGCACACTCAGGCGCCATCGTTAATACCCGATCTTCTGCGCATCCTCGCGACTAATGACAACCCTAACCCATGCTCTTTGGGTGAAGCCTCTCATTAGCCGCGCGAACCTCTGCAACGGAAGATCATCCATAGCAACAATACATTAGTTTCCAGTGAATTGCTGCCGTCTGGTTGAAAAAAGGGGCCATGAAGGCCCCCTCTTTCTGAAACTCGCAAGAATTAGCGACGCAGACCCAGACGCTCGATCAGCGCGGTGTAACGTGCAACATCTTTACGTTTCAGGTAGTCGAGCAGTTTACGACGCTGAGAAACCATGCGCAGCAGACCACGACGGCTGTGGTGATCTTTTTTGTGCTCTGCAAAGTGGCCCTGCAGGTGGTTAATCTGTGCAGTCAGCAGAGCAACCTGAACTTCGGTAGAACCGCTGTCGTTAGTACCACGACCAAACTCAGAAACGATTTTAGCTTTAGCTTCAACGCTTAGAGACATGATGAACTCCAAAAATAATAAAGAATGAAAGGGTGCCAATCTCTAATTCAGCGACCCCATGTAAACGCCGCGCGAACTTGTTAAAAAATTTACGTGACGTTAAGCGGCGGTATTCTACTCGTAGCGTCCTGTTATCGCAAGACGGAGCAGCATTACGCCGGGTACTCAACCACTAACCGACGAGGCGCCACGCGGCCTTCATCGTCGATTTCGCCCATGCCAATAAATTTTTCGTCATCACCTTCCGTCACGCGAACCAGCCCTTCAAGCGGCACGCCTGTCGTCCGTACCGGGTTACCGTTTTTAAAGTAAACCGATGACGTTAAAGGAAGATTGACAACTGGATAGTCCGAAGCCGGACTGTCCATCGGCATCAGCAGCGGATCTAACAGTTGCGCAGCCGGAATATCCTGCCGTTCCGCCTGTTCAACAAGCTCACGTAGCTGTTCCAGCGTGACCATACGGTCAACCGGATATTTACTGACCGCCAGACGTCGCAGGAAGATCACATGCGCGCCACACCCAAGTTTCTCACCCAAATCATCGATAATGGTGCGAATGTAGGTGCCCTTCGAGCAGTGAACCTCCAGCTCCAGTTCATCCCCTTCATGGCGAATAAACAGCAGTTCGTAAACGGTAATCGGGCGGGCTTCACGGGGAACTTCAATCCCCTGACGCGCATATTCGTAGAGCTTCTTGCCCTGATACTTCAGCGCCGAATACATCGATGGAATCTGCTCGATATCGCCACGGAACGTCTCCAGCGCGGCAGCTAACTGCTCTGCGCTGAAGGTCACCGGACGTTCCTGCACGATTTGACCATCGGCATCGGAGGTGTCGGTACGCTGCCCCAGGCGGGCAATCACGCGGTAACGTTTGTCAGAATCCAGCAGATACTGCGAAAACTTTGTCGCTTCCCCAAGGCAGATGGGCAACATGCCCGTCGCCAGCGGGTCCAGCGCGCCGGTATGTCCGGCACGGTTGGCGTTATAGATGCGTTTTACTTTCTGCAAGACGTCATTGCTGGACATGCCCTGCGGCTTATCCAGCAGCAGGACGCCGTGAATGTCGCGACCACGACGACGAGGACGACTCATTAGTCCTCCTTGCTGTCGTCCGGGTTCACACGACGTTCTTCGTCATGTTTCACCACGTTAGTCACCAGGTTAGACATACGCATCCCTTCAACCAGCGAGTTGTCGTAGAAGAAGGTCAGTTCCGGCACGATACGCAGACGCATCGCTTTCCCCAGCAGGGTACGGATAAAGCCAGACGCTTCCTGCAACGCTTTGATGCCCGCTTTTACCGCGTCTTCATCTTTGTCGTTCAGAAAGGTGACATACACTTTGGCATAGGCCAGATCGCGGGACATCTCCACACCGGAAACGGTGGTCATCATGCCAAGACGCGGATCTTTAATTTCGCGTTGCAGGATGATAGCGATCTCTTTTTGCATTTCCTGGGCTACGCGCTGCGGGCGACCAAATTCTTTCGCCATAATAAATTCTCCAGAATAAAGACAAAAAAGGGGCCAAAAGCCCCTTTTTAAATTTCATGCCGGGTGGCGTGGGCTATAAACTGTAGGCCTGATAAGCATGGCGCCATCAGGCATTACATTGCCGGATGGCGGCGTAAACGCCTTATCCGGCCTACAACCCGGCCGACCTTACGCAATCGTACGTTGGATCTCGATGATCTCGAACACTTCGATCATATCGCCAACGCGAACGTCGTTGTAGTTCTTAACGCCGATACCACATTCCATGCCGTTACGGACTTCGTTAACGTCATCTTTGAAGCGGCGCAGGGATTCCAGCTCGCCTTCGTAGATAACCACGTTGTCGCGCAGTACGCGGATCGGGTTGTGGCGTTTAATCGTACCTTCAGTAACCATACAGCCTGCGACAGCGCCAAATTTCGGTGATTTGAACACGTCACGGACTTCAGCCAGACCAATGATCTGCTGTTTCAGTTCTGGAGACAGCATGCCGCTCATTGCCGCTTTCACTTCGTCGATCAGGTTATAGATGACGGAGTAGTAGCGCAGATCCAGGCTTTCCGCTTCAATCACTTTACGCGCAGAGGCATCAGCACGCACGTTGAAGCCAACCAGGATCGCATTGGATGCAGCAGCCAGGGTTGCGTCGGTTTCGGTGATACCACCTACGCCGGAACCGATGATCTTCACTTTAACTTCGTCGGTAGACAGTTTCAGTAAAGAGTCGGAGATTGCTTCCACAGAGCCCTGAACGTCCGCTTTCAGCACGATGTTCACTTCATGAACTTCGCCTTCGGTCATGTTAGCGAACATGTTCTCAAGTTTAGATTTCTGCTGACGCGCCAGTTTAACTTCGCGGAATTTACCCTGACGATACAGCGCAACTTCACGGGCTTTCTTCTCGTCACGAACCACGGTCACTTCATCACCGGCAGCCGGAACACCGGACAGACCCAGGATCTCAACCGGAATGGACGGACCCGCTTCCAGCACTTCCTGACCCAGTTCGTTACGCATTGCACGAACGCGGCCATATTCGAAGCCACACAGGACGATGTCGCCTTTGTTCAGCGTACCTTCACGAACCAGGACGGTTGCAACCGGACCACGACCTTTATCCAGGAAGGATTCGATTACCGCGCCGCTCGCCATGCCTTTACGAACTGCTTTCAGTTCGAGGACTTCAGCCTGCAACAGGATTGCATCCAGCAGTTCGTCGATGCCGGTACCCGCTTTTGCAGATACGTGGACGAACTGGCTTTCGCCGCCCCACTCTTCCGGCAGGATGCCGTACTGGGACAGTTCGTTTTTAACACGATCCGGATCGGCTTCTGGCTTATCGATCTTGTTCACCGCAACCACAACCGGCACACCCGCCGCTTTCGCGTGCTGGATAGCTTCGATGGTCTGCGGCATCACGCCGTCGTCTGCCGCCACAACCAGAACAACGATATCCGTTGCCTGCGCACCACGAGCACGCATAGAGGTAAACGCGGCGTGACCCGGGGTATCCAGGAAGGTGATCATACCGTTGTCGGTTTCAACGTGGTAAGCACCGATGTGCTGGGTAATGCCGCCCGCTTCGCCAGAGGCAACTTTCGTTGAACGAATGTAGTCCAGCAGAGAGGTTTTACCGTGGTCAACGTGGCCCATGATGGTCACAACCGGAGCACGCGGTTCTGCCGCCGCACCTGTATCACGGTCGCTCATTACCGCTTCTTCCAGCTCGTTTTCACGACGCAGGATAACTTTATGGCCCATCTCTTCAGCAACCAGCTGTGCGGTTTCCTGGTCGATGACCTGGTTGATGGTTGCCATCGCGCCCAGCTTCATCATCGCTTTGATGACCTGAGAGCCTTTTACCGCCATCTTGTTCGCCAGCTCGCCAACGGTGATGGTTTCACCAATCACAACGTCACGGTTAACAGCCTGAACCGGTTTCTGGAAGCTCTGTTGCAGAGCAGAACCTTTACGGTTTTTACCGCCTTTACCGCCGCGAACGGCCGCACGGGCTTCTTCACGATCGGCTTTCGATTCAGAGTGTTTGTTGCCTTTTTTCGCCGGACGCGCTGCTTTCGCATTGCGACTACGACCACGGCCGCCTTCAACTTCACGGTCGTTTTCGTCTTCGGCCTGGCGGGCGTGTTGAGACGTGGTAACGTGATAATCGCTGGTGTCTTCAGTCGGCTCCGCGTTATCAGTCCATTTGTTCTCTTCCGCCATGCGGCGAGCTTCTTCTGCTACGCGACGCGCTTCTTCTTCAAGTTTGCGACGCGCTTCTTCTTCCGCTTTACGCTTCAGCTCTGCTGCTTCATTTTCACGGCGGGCTTTTTCGGCCTGGGCGGTTTTGGTCATATCGTCAGTCTGTTGATTGCTCACTTTGTCTTTTTCCGCAGCTTCACGTTTCGCTTTTTCAGCGGCGTCACGTTTAGCTTGTTCTGCGGCCTCACGGTCAGCTTTTTGTTGCGCCTCGCGTTTGGCTGTTTCTTCTGCCTCACGACGGGCTTGCTCTTCCGCTTCACGCTGCGCCTGCTCTTCCGCGGCGAGACGTTCTGTCTCTTGCGGATCGCGTTTCACAAAGGTGCGTTTCTTGCGGACTTCGATTTGTACCGATTTACTTTTTCCACCGGTACCTGGAATATTCAACGTGCTGCGCGTTTTACGTTGCAGCGTCAACTTATCCGGCCCTGAACCATTTTCACGATTCAGGTGCGCCAGTAAAGTCTGTTTTTCTTGTGCGGACACAGAGTCATCAGCAGACTTCGGGATACCGGCATCAGCGAATTGCTGTACCAGGCGATCCACGGAGGTCTGTATCTCTGCGGCCAGCGCTTTTACGGTTACATCTGTCATGCTGTTCCTTCCTGCTACAGTTTATTACGCTTCGTCGCCGAACCAGCAAATATTACGGGCAGCCATAATCAGCTCACCGGCTTTTTCGTCGGTCAACCCTTCGATATCAGCCAGATCATCAATGCCCTGCTCAGCGAGATCTTCCAGCGTACAAACACCACGGGCAGCCAGTTTGAATGCCAGGTCGCGACCCAATCCTTCCAGATTCAGCAGATCGTCAGACGGTTTGTTATCACCAAGGCTTTCTTCCTGGGCCAGTGCCAGAGTGGTCAGTGCGTTTTTGGCACGCTCGCGCAGCGCTTCAACGGTCGGTTCATCCAGCCCGTCGATTTCCAGCAGTTCTTTCATTGGCACGTAGGCCAGTTCTTCCAGCGTCGCGAAACCTTCTTCAACCAGTACGGTTGCGAACTCTTCATCAATATCGAGATATTTGGTGAAGGTATCGATAGCTGCATGTGCTTCAGCCTGATGCTTAGCCTGCAAGTCATCAACCGTCATCACGTTAAGTTCCCAGCCGCTCAGTTGCGCAGCCAGACGGACGTTCTGACCATTACGTCCGATCGCCTGAGCCAGGTTACCGGCTTCAACAGCGATATCCATGGTGTGTTTATCTTCATCCACCACGATAGAAGCGACGTCTGCTGGCGCCATCGCGTTAATCACGAACTGCGCCGGGTTATCATCCCACAGGACGATATCGATACGCTCGCCGCCCAGTTCAGTAGAAACGGCCTGAACGCGCGCACCACGCATACCCACACAGGCGCCGACCGGATCGATACGCTTGTCGTTGGTTTTCACCGCGATTTTCGCACGGGAACCCGGATCGCGGGCCGCCGCTTTAATTTCGATGACTTCTTCGCCGATTTCCGGTACTTCGATACGGAACAGCTCGATCAGCATTTCCGGTTTGGAACGCGTCACAAACAGTTGCGCACCGCGCGCTTCCGGGCGAACGGAGTACAGAACGCCACGAATACGGTCGCCAGGACGGAAGTTTTCGCGCGGCAGCATATCTTCACGCAGGATCACGGCTTCAGCATTGCTGCCCAGATCCAAAGAGATGTTGTCGCGGTTTACTTTCTTCACCACGCCGGTGATGATTTCGCCTTCGTGCTCGCGGAACTGATCGACCACCATCGCACGCTCGGCTTCACGAACTTTCTGTACGATAACCTGTTTTGCCGTCTGGGTGGTGATACGGTCAAAGGTGACAGATTCAATCTGATCTTCAACGTAGTCGCCCAGGTTCAGGCTTTCGTCTTCAAAACGCGCCGCTTCCAGCGTAATTTCTTTTGTCGGCAGCGTGACTTCTTCTACGATTAACCAACGACGGAAGGTATCGAAATCACCGCTTTTACGATCGATTTGTACGCGAACATCGATCTCTTGTTCGTATTTTTTCTTCGTTGCTGTAGCCAGCGCACTTTCCAGCGCTTCAAAAATCTTCTCGCGTGGCAGCGCTTTCTCATTGGAAACGGCTTCAACAACGGCCAAAATTTCTTTGTTCATCGCGGGCTTTTCACCTCAATCCAGACTATTAAAAGTGGGGAACCAGGTTCGCCTTCTGGATATTACTCAGCGCGAACACTTCATCTTTACCTTCGACTGTGACAGTGATCATTTCACCGTCAACCGCTTTGATAACGCCCTGCCATTTACGACGGTTTTGTACCGCCATACGAAGTACCAGCGTCACTTCTTCACCCAGGAAACGCGCGTAGTGCTCAGCCGTGAACATAGGACGGTCGAGACCTGGCGAGGAGACTTCCAGGTTGTATGCCACAGTGATGGGATCTTCGACATCCAGCACCGCGCTCACCTGGTGACTCACATCAGCACAATCATCAACATTGATGCCATCTTCACTATCAATATAGATGCGCAGTGTGGATGTGCGACCGCGAATAAATTCGATGCCGACCAGTTCGTAACCTAAGGCTTCAACTGGCGCTGTAATCATCTCTGTTAATTTTTGCTCTAATGTGGACAAGCCCACCCCCAAGACATAAAAAAAGGGCCTAAAGCCCAGTTATTCTGTAGTCAGATAACAAAAAACCCCGATAAATCGGGGCTTTAGATAACTGAACCCTATAACCGCAACTGCGGTCTGGAGAACCTTCCGAAAGAATTTTTTTCAAATCCAGCTACGAAGGCCTAAGTCTTCACAGTATATTTGAAAAAGAACTCTAAGGGAAAGTGGTTGCGGGGGCCGGATTTGAACCGACGACCTTCGGGTTATGAGCCCGACGAGCTACCAGGCTGCTCCACCCCGCGCCTGAAACGTGGCAAATTTTACTCGCTTTGGGTAAAAGATGCAAATACTGCTGGGATTTGGTACCGAGGACGGGACGTAAAATCTGCGCGTATTATATTGATTCAATATGCGATATGTCAACCGCGTTAATAATATGCACATGAATGAATACTAACCCGGCCTCCGTTAAGAAACCGTACCAGTCAGGAAAGAAGCCACCCCATACCGTTTTTTAACGAAATTATCACTAAACTCTTCCTGTCATCCGTAAAAGATGATTAAATGAAAACTCACTTATTTTGCATAAAAATGCACTGAGAGCAGAAAGCCGATCTCTTCATCAGTCTATCAAGCAGGGTTTTATTTATGACGACGATTCTCAAGCATCTTCCGGTAGGTCAACGTATTGGTATCGCTTTTTCCGGCGGCCTGGACACCAGTGCTGCACTGCTGTGGATGCGACAAAAAGGCGCTGTCCCTTATGCATATACTGCGAATCTGGGTCAGCCGGATGAGGATGACTATGACGCCATTCCTCGTCGCGCAATGGAATACGGCGCAGAGAACGCTCGCCTGATTGATTGCCGTAAACAGCTGGTTGCCGAAGGGATCGCCGCGATCCAGTGCGGCGCTTTCCATAACACCACCGGCGGACTGACCTATTTCAACACCACGCCGCTGGGCCGCGCCGTTACCGGCACGATGCTGGTCGCCGCGATGAAGGAAGATGGTGTTAACATCTGGGGCGACGGCAGTACCTATAAAGGAAACGACATCGAGCGTTTCTACCGTTACGGCCTGTTGACCAACGCGGAGCTACAGATTTACAAACCGTGGCTGGATACCGACTTTATTGATGAGCTGGGCGGTCGTCATGAGATGTCCGAGTTTATGATTGCCTGCGGTTTCGACTACAAGATGTCCGTCGAAAAGGCCTATTCCACTGACTCCAACATGCTCGGCGCGACCCATGAAGCCAAAGATCTGGAATTCCTGAACTCCAGCGTCAAGATCGTCAATCCAATCATGGGCGTCAAGTTCTGGGATGAAAACGTGAAAATCCCGGCGGAAGAAGTTACCGTGCGCTTTGAACAGGGGCATCCTGTCGCGTTGAACGGTAAGACCTTCAGCGATGATGTTGAACTGATGCTGGAAGCCAACCGTATCGGCGGCCGTCACGGTCTGGGTATGAGCGATCAGATTGAGAACCGTATCATCGAAGCGAAGAGCCGGGGTATCTATGAAGCGCCGGGGATGGCGCTGCTGCATATTGCCTACGAGCGTCTGCTGACCGGCATCCACAACGAAGACACGATCGAGCAGTATCATGCGCATGGCCGTCAGTTAGGCCGACTGCTGTATCAGGGCCGCTGGTTTGACTCCCAGGCGCTGATGCTGCGTGACGGTCTGCAACGTTGGGTGGCCAGCCAGATTACCGGTGAAGTCACGCTGGAGCTGCGTCGTGGTAACGACTACTCGATCCTGAATACCGTCTCTGACAATCTGACCTACAAACCAGAGCGTCTGACGATGGAAAAAGGAGACTCCGTGTTCTCGCCGGATGACCGTATCGGTCAGTTGACGATGCGCAACCTGGATATCACCGATACGCGTGAAAAACTGTTTGGTTATGCGCAGTCAGGCCTGCTTTCCGCCTCTTCCGCGACAGGTTTGCCGCAGGTTGAGAATCTGGAAAACAAAGGCAAGTAAGTTAACGGACAACGATTAAAGGCCGCGTAAGCGGCCTTTTTTGGGCGGTGTAGGCCTGATAAACAAAGTGCCATCAGGCACATTACGTAACATGTCGGATGGCGGCGTAAACGCCTTATCCAACCGACAAAAACAAAGTCTATAACCCCCGCGGAATGCAGACGAAAAAAAAGACGCTTTTCAGCGTCTTTCTTTCGGAATATTGGTACCGAGGACGGGACTTGAACCCGTAAGCCCTATTGGGCACTACCACCTCAAGGTAGCGTGTCTACCAATTCCACCACCTCGGCACGGAAATCTTAGTGTGGGATATCGCTGCTCGGCTGTGCCGGTGCAACTGGCTGAGTCTGCTCGTTTTTTGCCGGAGCGCTCAGATTTTCCCACTCACTTCCTTTATTGGTCTTGTTGCTGTTGATATTGCCCAGCGCCAGACTGATGATGAAGAACAGCGTTGCCAGCACAGCCGTCATACGGGTCATGAAGTTACCAGAACCACTTGAACCAAACAGCGTAGCGGAAGCGCCTGCTCCAAAGGAGGCTCCCATATCAGCGCCTTTACCTTGCTGTAGCATGATCAAGCCTACCAGGCCAATTGCCACAATAAGGAAAACTACCAAAAGAGCTTCGTACATAATCAACCTGTTCCTTGCGGAGTTGCCGCATACCAATGCTTCAACCAATAAAGCGGGATAATTTACTGTTTCCCACTGAAGCGGGTGTGAATACTAACCAAAGCGAATGACCTTCGCAAGGGCAATTTTAGTGCATTGTATCAACTGCGGAAAAAAACAGCAAAAAGGTCTTTTTCCTGCAACAAAAAGGCGGCAAACGCCGCCTTTTTAGTCACTTATCACCAGGATTAAACCGCTTTTACGGCATCCGCAATACGATGAGCAAACTCAGTAACCTGCGCTTCATCCTCGCCTTCTACCATTACGCGAATTAACGGTTCAGTACCGGACTTACGCAGCAGCACGCGACCACGATTTCCCAGCGCCGCTTCGACTTCCGCCGTCACAGCCTTAACGTTGTCATTCTCCAGCGGATCGCCGCTACCGGCTGCATAACGTACGTTAACCAGAATCTGCGGGAACATTTTCATGCCGCTGCACAAATCGTGCAGACTCATGTGGTTACGCACCATCGCCGCCAGAACCTGTAGCCCCGCGACAATACCGTCACCGGTGGTGGTTTTATCCAGCAGAATAACGTGGCCGGAGTTTTCCGCCCCAATACGCCAGCCTTTTTCTTGCAGTTTTTCCAGCACGTAGCGGTCGCCGACTTTAGCACGCGCGAACGGAATGCCCAGCTGTTTCAACGCCAGCTCCAGGCCCATGTTGCTCATCAGCGTACCGACTGCGCCACCGCGCAGTTGACCCTGACGCAAACCTTCGCGGGCGATGATATACATGATCTGATCGCCATCGACTTTATTCCCTTCATGGTCAACCATGATCACGCGATCGCCGTCGCCGTCCAGCGCGATCCCTAAATCGGCTTTCTCCGCGATCACGCGCGCCTGTAGCGCACGCACATCCGTAGCGCCGACTTCTTCATTAATATTGACGCCGTTCGGCTCACAGCCAATCGCAATGACATTCGCACCCAGTTCACGCAGGACGTTCGGTGCAATGTGATAGGTCGCGCCGTTGGCGCAATCCACAACAATCTTCAGCTCATTCAGGCTCAGTTCGTTCGGGAACGTACCTTTGCAGAACTCAATGTAGCGCCCCGCAGCATCCACAATACGGCTGGCTTTACCCAGCTCTGAGGAATCCACGCAGGTGATCTCTTTTTCCATCTCTGCTTCAATAGCCTCTTCAACTTCATCAGGCAGTTTGGTGCCGTCAATGGAGAAGAATTTAATCCCGTTGTCATAAAACGGGTTATGCGAAGCGGAGATAACGATCCCGGCCTCTGCACGGAAGGTTCGGGTCAGGTAAGCCACCGCAGGCGTCGGCATCGGGCCGGTAAAAGAGGCAGACAATCCCGCCGCCGCCAGACCGGCTTCCAGCGCAGACTCCAGCATATAGCCAGAAATACGCGTGTCTTTACCGATAATGATTTTACGTGAACCATGACGCGCCAGCACTTTCCCTGCGGCCCAGCCCAGCTTAAGCACAAAGTCAGGAGTAATGGGCGCATCGCCTACACGACCACGGATCCCATCGGTGCCAAAATATTTACGATTACTCATAGCGTTTATTTTCCTTTGCAGACAGGGTGGCTTCTACCACACGCATCGCTTCTACGGTTTCTTTAACGTCATGGACACGAATGATATGCGCCCCCTGCATTGCGGCGATAACCGCACACGCCAGGCTCCCGCTCAAACGATCGGAGGGCCCGACGTTGAGCAACTGACCAATCATCGATTTACGTGACATTCCCACCAGCAGCGGCAGGTTAAAATGATGAAACTCCGCCAGACGTGCCAGTAACGTATAGTTATGGGAGAGATTTTTACCGAAACCGAATCCCGGGTCGAGCAACAATTTCTCTTTTGCGATGCCAGCCCTTTCACAGCGTGCTATTTGGTCAATAAAGTAGCGATTGACCTCCGCAAAAACGTCTTCGTACTTTGGCGCTTCCTGCATTGTTTTAGGCTGCCCTTGCATATGCATCAGGCAGACCGGTAAACCAGTCTCAGCCGCCGCCTCAAGCGCGCCCGGTTCAGAGAGGGAGCGAATGTCGTTGATGATGTGAGCGCCCACTCTTGCCGATTCCCGAATCACCTCCGGTTTTGAGGTATCCACTGAAATCCATACCTCAAAACGCTGGGCGATGGACTCAACTACCGGGATCACGCGTTCCAGTTCTTCTTCAACGCTGACATCCGCCGCGCCAGGTCGCGTTGATTCGCCGCCGACATCAATAATCGTCGCTCCGGCGTTAATCATCAGATTAGCGTGCTTCACCGCCTCCACCAGCGTATTGTGCGTCCCGCCATCGGAGAAAGAATCCGGCGTGACGTTCAGGATGCCCATTACGTGTGGGTGAGAGAGATCCAGCGTGGAGCCCTGGGCGAAGAGTTTCATAGCTAATCCTTCTGATGTTATTTCAAATATAAAAAACCCCGGAGCAAGCCCCAGGGTTTCGGTGAAGCAGAGTCATCAATAACAGATAACTTATTTGTCGCCTAACTGCTCTGACATGGTGTTGCCTGGGTTCGGCGTACGCGGTTCATCAACCGGGCGCGGCGCACGAGGCGTGCCATTGTTGTCAGAGTTGTTGGTGCCGTTCGGATCTTCCCAGCCAGCCGGCGGGCGAACTTCGCGGCGCGCCATCAGGTCATCAATCTGCGGCGCATCGATGGTCTCATACTTCATGAGCGCATCTTTCATTGCATGCAGGATGTCCATATTGTCATTCAGGATCTGACGAGCACGATTGTAGTTACGTTCAATCAGCGCTTTCACTTCCTGGTCGATGATACGCGCGGTTTCATCAGACATGTGTTTGGCTTTCGCAACGCTACGCCCCAGGAACACTTCACCCTCTTCCTCTGCATACAGCAGCGGACCGAGCTTATCGGAGAAGCCCCACTGGGTGACCATGTTACGCGCCAGGTTAGTCGCGACTTTAATGTCGTTCGACGCACCGGTAGAAACATGCTCTACGCCATAGATGATCTCTTCCGCCAGACGACCGCCGTACAACGTGGAGATCTGGCTTTCCAGTTTCTGACGGCTGGCGCTAATCGCGTCGCCTTCAGGCAGGAAGAAGGTCACACCCAGCGCACGACCGCGCGGAATAATCGTCACTTTATGCACCGGATCGTGCTCTGGAACAAGGCGACCAATAATCGCATGGCCTGCTTCGTGGTAAGCGGTAGATTCTTTCTGCGCTTCCGTCATCACCATGGAGCGGCGTTCCGCACCCATCATGATTTTGTCTTTCGCTTTCTCGAACTCAACCATGGATACCACACGCTTGTTGCCACGGGCAGCAAACAGTGCCGCTTCGTTCACAAGGTTCGCCAGATCGGCGCCAGAGAAGCCTGGCGTGCCGCGTGCGATGATTGCCGCATCGATATCCGGCGCCAGCGGTACGCGACGCATATGCACTTTCAGGATCTGCTCACGACCACGCACGTCTGGCAGACCTACCACGACCTGACGGTCGAAACGGCCAGGACGCAGCAGCGCAGGGTCAAGTACGTCTGGACGGTTAGTCGCCGCGATAACGATGATACCTTCGTTACCTTCAAAGCCGTCCATCTCAACCAGCATCTGGTTCAATGTCTGTTCACGTTCATCATGACCGCCGCCCAGACCCGCGCCACGCTGGCGGCCTACGGCGTCGATTTCATCGATGAAGATAATGCACGGCGCCGCTTTCTTAGCCTGTTCGAACATGTCACGCACACGAGATGCGCCAACACCGACGAACATTTCGACAAAGTCAGAACCGGAAATCGTAAAGAACGGGACTTTCGCTTCGCCTGCGATAGCTTTCGCCAGCAGGGTTTTACCCGTACCCGGAGGACCGACCATCAGGACGCCTTTCGGGATTTTACCGCCCAGCTTCTGGAAGCGGCTTGGTTCACGCAGATACTCGACCAGCTCAGCCACTTCTTCTTTCGCTTCGTCACAACCTGCGACATCGGCAAAAGTGGTTTTGATCTGATCTTCCGTCAGCATGCGCGCTTTACTCTTACCGAACGACATGGCGCCTTTGCCACCGCCGCCCTGCATCTGACGCATGAAGAAGATCCAGACGCCGATCAGCAACAGCATCGGGAACCAGGAAATAAAGATTGAAGCCAGCAGGCTCGGCTCTTCAGGTGGTTCGCCAACAACCTTGACGTTTTTGGTCAGCAGGTTATCAAGCAGCTTCGGATCGTTAACCGGAATGTAGGTCGTGTAACGGTTACTATCTTTCTTGGTAACGTTGATCTCACGTCCGTTGATACGCGCTTCACGAACCTGGTCCTGGTTGACCTCTTGCAGGAAGGTAGAGTAATCCACCTTACGGCCATTAGACTCGCTGGGCCCAAAGCTCTGGAATACTGACATCAGCACAACGGCAATGACCAGCCAGAGTATTAGGTTTTTCGCCATGTCACTCAAGGGATTAACCTCTTATTACAACTGTGTTAAAAACAGCGTCAGGATACTCTATATCCAGCTTCTTTCAAACTTTCGTCTGAAATCCCCCGGTTATGGTTTTCGCCCGGTCGCTACAATATACACTTCGCGTGAACGCGCACGCGAAGAGTCCGGCTTACGAACTTTAACCTTCGTAAACAGGGAGCGAATTTCCCTTAGGTACTCATCGAAACCTTCGCCCTGGAACACCTTCACTACAAAACTTCCACCTGGCGCCAGCACATCACGACACATTTCTAACGCCAGTTCCACCAGATACATGGCGCGGGGGATATCCACCGCCGGTGTTCCGCTCATGTTTGGTGCCATATCTGACATGACAACTTGTACTTTACTGTCACCCACGCGTTCCAGCAGCGCTTTCATAACAAGTTCATCACGAAAATCGCCCTGAAGAAAGTCCACACCAACGATAGGATCCATAGGTAAAAGATCGCAAGCGATGATACGGCCTTTGCCGCCAATCTGCGTGACCACATACTGTGACCAGCCTCCCGGCGCAGCACCGAGGTCGACAACCGTCATCCCCGGCTTAAAAAGTTTGTCACTTTGCTGTATTTCATCAAGTTTAAACCAGGCACGGGAACGTAACCCCTTTTTCTGCGCCTGTTGAACATATTTATCGCTAAAGTGTTCCTGAAGCCAGCGACTCGAGCTGGCAGAACGCTTTTTACCTGTCATTTAACTTTCCCATCGGGGCAATTCATCGTTACCCGTAGCGTAAATTTTTACGCGCTCATTTGGTGATATATGGGAGATGGCGGTAGAATGACCCGTTTTCAATCCCAACGTAAGCAAAAATATACGATGAATCTGAGTACTAAACAAAAACAGCACCTGAAAGGTCTGGCACATCCGCTCAAGCCGGTAGTTATGCTTGGCAACAATGGTTTGACCGAAGGGGTACTGGCCGAGATTGAACAAGCGTTAGAGCACCATGAACTTATCAAGGTGAAGATCGCCTCGGAAGATCGCGAAACCAAAACCTTGATCGTGGAAGCTATCGTACGCGAAACCGGCGCCTGTAACGTACAGGTCATCGGTAAAACGCTGGTACTTTATCGCCCAACTAAAGAACGTAAAATCTCGCTGCCACGCTAAGAATATCCTAAAGTCGAACACAAAATCTGTGTAAAACGAGGGGTTTTCCGCAAGCAGGAGAGCAAAATGCCACGCTCTCTTCGTTGATAAAAGGCCGCATAGCGGCCTTTTTCCTTTCTTTACAATACATCAACATCTTGAGTATTGGGTAATTCTTACAGGTATTCCACCTTAATCACTTCGTATTCCACTTCGCCGCCAGGCGTTTTGATGGTCACGACGTCATCCTGCTCTTTGCCAACCAGGCCGCGCGCGATAGGTGAATTCACGGAAATCAGGTTCTGTTTAAAATCCGCTTCGTCATCGCCGACAATACGCCAGGTCTGCTCTTCATCGTTATCGAGATTCAGAACAGTTACCGTTGCGCCGAAAACAACACGTCCGTTGTTCGGCATCTTCGTCACGTCGATCACCTGCGCATTCGACAGCTTCGCCTCGATATCCTTGATACGTCCTTCGCAGAAACCCTGCTGTTCACGCGCAGCGTGATACTCGGCGTTCTCTTTCAGGTCGCCATGCTCACGCGCTTCCGCGATAGCGGCGATGATTTCAGGACGGCGCACAGATTTCAGAAAATCCAGCTCTTCGCGCAGTTTTTCGGCACCACGTAAAGTCATCGGAATAGCTTGCATTTGTTATACCTCTTGAACATTCCTGTAGGGGGTGATTGACCCCGCCTCGGCTGCTAAGCCTGCTCCGGTATGCGTTCTACCAAAGCCAGAAGCAAAAAAATACCGACCCGGGTACAAAGCCCCAGGTCAGCTACAATTCTCAATTTGATACGTATTTTACCCTGGAGTTCCCTATGGGTCATCGTTTACTTTCCAGGGCATTGCGCCGTAGTATGACGGCTTGTTTCCAGGTTGTTAGCGCGAGATTATGCGATTTTCCAGATTTATCATCGGATTGACCACCAGTATAGCGTTCAGCGTCCAGGCCGCGAATGTTGATGAATACATCAATCAGCTCCCTGATGGGGCCAACCTTGCTTTCATGGCTCAGAAGGTCGGCGCGTCCACGCCCGCGATTGATTACCATAGCCAGCAGATGGCGCTGCCCGCCAGTACGCAAAAAGTGATCACGGCCCTCGCGGCATTGATTCAGCTCGGCCCCGATTTTCGTTTTACCACCACGCTGGAGACAAAAGGCAACGTGGACAATGGCGTCTTAAAAGGGGACTTAGTGGCGCGATTTGGTGCCGATCCGACGCTAAAACGCCAGGATATTCGCAATATGGTCGCGACGCTGAAAAAATCCGGCGTGACGCAAATTGCGGGAAATGTGCTCATCGACACCTCCATTTTCGCCAGCCATGATAAAGCGCCAGGCTGGCCCTGGAATGACATGACGCAATGTTTTAGCGCACCACCCGCAGCCGCCATTGTCGATCGCAACTGCTTTTCCATCTCCCTCTACAGCGCGCAAAAACCGAATGACTTAGCGTATATTCGCGTGGCGTCCTATTACCCGGTGACCATGTTCAGTCAGGTTCGCACTCTCCCACGCGGCTCTGCGGAAGCGCAATACTGTGAGCTGGATGTCGTTCCGGGGGATTTAAACCGCTTCACGCTGACAGGCTGCCTGCCGCAGCGCGCCGAACCGTTACCGCTAGCCTTCGCCATTCAGGACGGCGCCAGCTATGCCGGAGCGATCCTGAAAGACGAGTTAAAACAAGCAGGTATTACCTACAGTGGTACGCTGTTACGCCAGACGCAGGTCAACGAACCCGGAACGGTGGTTGCCAGCAAGCAGTCTGCGCCGCTGCATGATTTGCTTAAGATTATGCTGAAAAAATCGGACAACATGATTGCCGATACCGTCTTTCGCATGATCGGCCACGCACGCTTCAACGTTCCCGGCACATGGCGGGCGGGATCTGATGCCGTACGCCAGATCCTGCGTCAGCAGGCTGGCGTTGATATTGGCAATACCATCATCGCTGACGGTTCGGGCCTCTCTCGCCACAACCTGATTGCCCCGGCCACCATGATGCAGGTGCTGCAATACATCGCCCAACACGACAACGAGCTGAACTTTATCTCCATGCTGCCGCTGGCGGGATATGACGGCTCTCTGCAATACCGTGCGGGTCTGCATCAGGCTGGGGTCGATGGTAAAGTTTCGGCGAAAACAGGCTCGCTGCAAGGGGTCTATAATCTGGCGGGATTTATTACAACGGCAAGTGGGCAACGGATGGCGTTTGTTCAGTATCTTTCCGGGTATGCCGTTACGCCAGCTGACCAGCGCAATCGTCGAATTCCGTTAGTACGTTTTGAAAGCCGGTTGTACAAAGATCTTTATCAGAACAACTAGGTGAGGATAGTGCCGGATGGCGGCGCTTTGCGCCTTATCCGGCCTACTATCCGTAAGCCCGGTAAGCGTAAGCACCACCGGGCATTTGAACCATATTAACGCTTGTAGATGAACTCGACGCCTTCTTCGTCGTCTTCGTCCCAGTCGTCATCCCAGTCATCTTCCGCTTCATCTTCGACTTCAGCGAGCTGCTGACGGTGATAATCGTCCCACATGAACTCCACTTTCTCCGGCTGCTTCGCTTCATCAGCCTGAACGATGGGGTTCTCAATGATAAAGGTCATCACATCCCAGCAGAGATCTTTCACGCCAGTCTGGCTGGCAGCGGAAATCATGTAGTACTTATCTTCCCAGCCCAGCGCCTGCGCGATAGCTTTCGCTTTTTCTTCCGCTTCGGCCTGGTCCAGCAAATCAATTTTGTTGAACACTAACCAGCGCGGCTTAGCAGCCAGATCCTGACTGTATTTTTCCAGTTCGCCGATAATGATACGGGCGTTTTCCACCGGATCGGAACCGTCGATCGGATCGATATCAATAAGGTGCAGCAGTACGCGGCAACGTTCCAGGTGCTTCAGGAAGCGAATCCCCAGACCCGCGCCTTCCGCCGCGCCTTCAATCAGCCCCGGAATATCGGCAACCACAAAGCTCTTTTCGTTGTCCATACGCACAACGCCAAGGCTCGGCACCAGAGTGGTAAACGGATAGTCCGCCACTTTCGGTTTTGCCGCAGATACCGCGCGGATAAAGGTTGATTTACCGGCATTTGGCATACCCAGCATACCCACGTCCGCCAGCAGCATCAGCTCCAGCATCAAATCACGCTTATCGCCCGGCGTACCCATCGTTTTCTGACGCGGAGTGCGGTTAACAGAGGACTTAAAGCGGGTATTGCCCAGGCCGTGCCAGCCGCCTTTGGCAACCATCAGACGCTGACCGTGTTTGGTCATATCGCCCATGGTTTCGCCGGTGCCCTGATCGATAACACGCGTACCGACAGGCACTTTGATCGTGACATCTTTCCCACGTTTACCGGTGCAGTCACGGCTTGCGCCATTCTGACCACGTTCAGCACGGAACGATTTTTCAAAGCGATAATCGATCAGCGTGTTCAGGTTTTCGTCGGCTTCCAGCCAGACGTCGCCACCATCGCCGCCATCACCGCCATCCGGGCCGCCTTTCGGGATGTATTTTTCGCGGCGGAAGCTCACGCAACCATTGCCGCCATCGCCAGCAACGACCAGAATCGATGCTTCATCAACAAACTTCATTTTACTCTCCGTAAATCATTCGCCTGAGCGGGGTTGCGAAACCACCGTTTCATGCTTGCGTAAACCGCCCCAAATACGATGACCAATGGCGGAATACATCGCGCCCGCAACCACGACAAACGCACCGAGATAACCTAAAAGGTTTAACATCGGTCTGGCGAAGAAATCGGGCCAGGCCATAGATAATAGATCTGAAAATAACAGCGTAAACAGCGGAGTGAGCGTGATTAACGCACTCACCTGCGCTGCCTGCCAACGCGCCATCGCTTCCGCCAGGGCGCCATATCCTACCAGCGTATTCAGCCCACAGAAAATCAAACACGCGAGCTGCCAGTCGCTTAACTGCGAGATAACCCCCGGCTTCGCCAGCGGCAATAACGCAATCGTACATAAAGTGTACAGTAAAAACAGGATCTGCTGTGAGGCCAGACGACGCAATAACACCTTTTGCGCGACGCCATAACTCACCCAGACCGTCGCCGCACCGACCCCAAAGATCACACCCCAGGTGTAATCAGTCAGTTTGGTAAAAATCTCGATCAGACTGGTATTAAAGAACATCACCAGCCCACAAAGCAGCATGAGCGCGCCAATCACCTGCGTGCCGCGCATCTTTTCTTTCAAAATAAAGACGCTGGCGACCATCATGCCAACCGGTGACAGTTGACCGATAACCTGCGATGCCGTCGGACTCAAATATTGCAGGGAAGAGCTGAACAGGATGAAATTCCCGAAAAGTCCACCTGTTGCAATCGCCAGCAACACCAGCCAGCGCGGTTTGCGAAAAATACGCAATGGCGGGAGCTTTCTTTTAACTGCCAGGATCGCGCCGAGGCCGATACTCGCCATTAAAAAGCGATAGAAGACAATGGTTGGAGGTTCCATCACCTCCAGCACCTGCTTCATTGCAATTGGCAAGGCGCCCCAACACATTGCAGTGGTGAGTGCTAAAAGGATGCCAATGCCAGCCTGCTGCTTCATGCCCGTTTTCCCTACAAGAAAATTTTCCGGGTTTTCAATGTAAAAAGCCCCGCAACACGTTGCGGGGCTTTAATCCGTTACCGGACCACGAAGAACTTACTCAGCAACGATGCTGATGTATTTACGGTTGTTCGGGCCTTTAACTTCGAATTTCACTTTACCGTCTGCTTTAGCAAACAGAGTGTGGTCACGACCGCAACCTACGTTAGTGCCAGCGTGGAATTTGGTGCCACGTTGACGAACGATGATGCTACCCGCCAGAACGGTTTCGCCACCGAAACGCTTAACGCCCAGGCGTTTAGCTTCTGAATCGCGACCGTTACGAGTTGAGCCGCCAGCCTTTTTATGTGCCATTTAAATCTCTCCTCAGGTCTTAGGCGCTGATGCCAGTAATTTTCACATCAGTGAACCACTGACGGTGGCCTTGCTGCTTACGATAGTGTTTACGACGACGAAACTTAACGATTTTAACTTTCTCGCCACGACCGTGAGCAACAACTTCAGCTTTGATTACGCCGCCATCAACGAAAGGAACGCCGATTTTGACTTCTTCACCGTTTGCGATCATCAGAACTTCAGCGAACTCAATAGTTTCGCCAGTTGCGATGTCCAGCTTTTCCAGGCGAACGGTCTGACCTTCGCTTACTCGGTGTTGTTTACCACCACTTTGGAAAACCGCGTACATAAAAAACTCCGCTTCCGCGCACGCCTTTTCAATGATTCAGAGTGCGCTATAAATATTCACAATAGGGCGCGAATATTACGCAAAACGCGAGCCTTTGACAAGTGCTACCGTCAATACATGAAGAAAAAAAACACAACGTGTACGGTAACGTTTATCTGCGCCGTTTTTTCAGTACAATCAGCATATATTCCTAACCCTAAACCCTTAGTTATCTCATCCCATGATGAGTTAATCGGGGCGATAAGCCCGGCTTTTGCGATGAATTTAGAAAAAATCAATGAGTTAACCGCGCAAGATATGGCGGGTGTCAATGCGACAATCCTTGAACAGCTCAATTCCGACGTCCAACTGATCAATCAGTTAGGGTATTACATCGTTAGCGGCGGCGGAAAACGTATCCGCCCGATGATTGCCGTACTCGCTGCGCGCGCCGTTGGTTATCAGGAAAATGCGCACGTCACGATCGCTGCCTTAATCGAGTTTATCCACACCGCCACCCTGCTACACGACGATGTTGTGGATGAATCCGATATGCGTCGTGGGAAGGCAACGGCGAATGCGGCATTTGGCAACGCCGCCAGCGTCCTGGTCGGTGATTTTATCTACACCCGCGCGTTCCAGATGATGACCAGCCTTGGCTCGCTGAAAGTGCTGGAAGTAATGTCAGAAGCGGTGAACGTCATCGCCGAAGGCGAAGTGCTGCAACTGATGAACGTCAACGACCCGGACATCACCGAAGAAAATTACATGCGCGTGATTTACAGCAAAACGGCGCGCCTGTTTGAAGCTGCGGCGCAGTGTTCCGGTATTCTTGCAGGCTGCACTCCTGAGCAGGAAAAAGGGTTGCAGGATTATGGTCGTTATCTCGGTACGGCCTTTCAGCTGATTGACGATTTACTCGATTACAGCGCTGATGGCGAGCAGTTAGGTAAAAATGTCGGCGATGACCTCAACGAAGGAAAACCAACGCTGCCGCTGCTGCACGCTATGCGTAACGGTACGCCAGAGCAGGCACAAATGATCCGTACCGCCATTGAACAAGGCAATGGTCGCCACCTTCTGGAACCCGTTCTGGAAGCTATGACCGCCTGCGGTTCACTGGAATGGACGCGTCAGCGTGCAGAAGACGAGGCCGATAAAGCCATCGCCGCCCTACAGATTCTGCCTGATACGCCGTGGCGCGAAGCCCTGATCGGTCTGGCGCACATCGCCGTACAACGCGATCGTTAACCCTCCCTTCTCATCCCGTGCTTTGCGCGGGATGAATCTTTAAGTTCCAGTAAATTCCAGTTACTCATTTCTTTTCCGGCCCTTTTCCCATCGCACGTATGCTGTCACATTTTATGAATATGCATACTCTTTACAGGAACATATTAGAGCAATACTATCACCTGGCGTATAGTATTTCTCACAGGCTGATTATCCAGGCCGCAAGCGACTGACTGACCGAAGGAGTGAGGGAATAATGGAAAATAAACTCATTGACTGGCATCCCGCAGACATCATTGCCGGATTACGTAAAAAAGGGACATCTATGGCGGCGGAATCACGCAAGAATGGATTAAGTTCCTC
Source organism: Citrobacter sp. CK206 (assembly GCF_030333125.1). Classification (NCBI taxonomy): domain Bacteria; kingdom Pseudomonadati; phylum Pseudomonadota; class Gammaproteobacteria; order Enterobacterales; family Enterobacteriaceae; genus Citrobacter; species Citrobacter sp. CK206. The sequence continues at coordinate 83,506 of NZ_JAOWGM010000023.1, read as the reverse complement.
GACGCTGGCAAACGCCCTGACCCGACCGTGGCCGAAAGGAGAGCTCATCATTGCGAAGGCACTGGGTACAGAACCCTGGGTGATCTGGCCGTCGCGCTATCATGACCCAGAAACCCATGAGTTCATTGACAGAACACGTCTGATGCGGGCTCGAAAAGGGAAATAGAGAAGTAAGGAACGGATAACGCTCTGAACGGTAGCCCCCGAACAGGGGCTACCAGTGCATGAGGAAAAAATTACTCGCCTTTCACACGCTCAATATTCGCGCCCAGCGCGCGCAGTTTGTCTTCAATGCGCTCATAGCCACGATCGATGTGATAAATACGATCGACCAGCGTCGTGCCTTCTGCAATGCATCCCGCCAGCACCAGGCTCGCAGACGCACGCAAGTCGGTCGCCATCACCTGCGCCCCGGAGAGTTTTTCAACGCCGTGGCAAATCACGGTGTTGCTCTCGATTTCCGCGTGCGCGCCCATACGGATCAGTTCAGGCACATGCATAAAGCGGTTTTCGAAAATGGTTTCCGTGATGAAACCCGTCCCTTCCGCGACAAGGTTCAGCAGCGTGAACTGCGCCTGCATATCGGTCGGGAAAGCCGGGTGCGGCGCGGTGCGCACATTCACAGCTTTCGGACGCTGGCCATGCATGTCCAGGCTGATCCAGTCTTCACCGGTTTCAATATCCGCTCCGGCGTCACGCAGTTTAGCCAGTACGGCATCCAGCGTATCCGGCTGCGCGTTACGGCAGACGATTTTACCGCCGGAAATCGCCGCCGCGACCAGGAAGGTGCCGGTTTCAATGCGATCGGGCAGAACACGGTATACGCCGCCGCCCAGACGCTCAACGCCCTCAATGGTAATACGATCGGTGCCCTGACCGCTGATCTTCGCTCCCAACGTCACCAGGAAGTTCGCGGTATCGACGATCTCCGGCTCACGCGCGGCGTTTTCAATCACGGTGGTCCCTTCGGCCAGCGTTGCCGCAGACATGATGGTCACCGTCGCACCGACGCTGACTTTGTCCATCACGATATGCGCGCCTTTCAGACGACCATTAACAGACGCCTTCACATAGCCTTCTTCCAGCTTGATCTCAGCGCCCAATTGTTCCAGGCCGGTGATGTGCAGATCGACCGGACGCGCGCCGATGGCGCAGCCGCCTGGCAGAGAAACCTGTCCCTGACCAAAACGCGCAACCAGCGGCCCCAGCGCCCAAATCGACGCGCGCATGGTTTTTACCAGTTCGTAAGGCGCGCAGAAGATGTTGACCTGGCTGGCGTCGATCCAGACAGAACCGTTACGTTCCACTTTCGTTCCAAGCTGGCTGAGCAGTTTCATCGTCGTATCGATGTCTTTCAGCTTTGGAACGTTCTGGATCTCTACCGGCTCTTCTGCCAGCAGCGCCGCGAAAAGGATCGGCAATGCGGCATTTTTAGCGCCTGAAATTGTGACTTCGCCCTGGAGCGTTGTCGGCCCCTGTACACGAAATTTATCCATTATTCTGTTCTCTGTTAAGAATTCATATCTGCTACCGGCGTGTCGCCCGTCGCTCAAAAACCGTTAAGTTTGCGATCGCGTTCCCATTCCGCTGGGGTATACGCTTTGATCGATACGGCATGGATACGGTTATCCGCAATAAACTCCATCAACGGGCCGTAAACAGACTGCTGCTTCTTGACCCGGCTCATGCCGTCAAACATCTCACCCACGGCGATAACCTGAAAGTGACTGCCATCGCCAGAGACGTGGACTTCCTGGAGGGAGAGTGCGCTCATCAGCACGCTCTGAATTTCATGATTTTCCATGGGCTCTTCATTCGTCAAATAGGGAAAACAGCCCAACATCTTAGAGCAAAGTGGCGCTGTCATAAATAAGCAAAAAGCCCAGCTGATAAATCAGGCAAGGCTTTGGTGGCAAATCCCACTTAGGGGTTTTGCCGGATGGCGGCACAAGGCCTTATCCGGCCTACAAAAATTAACGTGGAAGCACGTCAGCAGGCAAATTATAGAGCTTCGCCAGCGTGTAAACCTTCTCGTTTACCCCTTGCAGCGAAACGCTGTTGCCCTGTCGTTTCGCCTGATCGACAAGATGCACCAGTAACGCCAGACCACCGGTATCCACCCGGGAGACCTGGCTCAGATCGATGCAGGTTACGCCTTTCATCGCATCAACGCGCGCATCCCACAGAGGGTTCAGCACGTCCTGGTCCAGCTCCCCCGCTAATGCCAGCGTGTCACCTTCGCGCGTCCAGCTAAGTGACTGCGTCATTATTTTTTCTCTTCCAGCGAAATTTTCTGACGAGAAATTGACTGCAACTGCGCGGTCAGGCCGTCGATGCCTTTGGTACGCAGCAGATCGCTCCACTCATTCTGTTTTGTGGTGATCATGCTGACGCCTTCCGCGATCATGTCATAAGCCTGCCAGTTACCGGTCTGGGTGTTTTTACGCCACTGGAAATCCAGTCGAACCGGAGGACGGCCATTCGGATCGATGATCGTCACGCGGATCGGCACGATGGTCGCATTGCCCAGCGGTTGTTCCGGCGCAATCTGGTAAGTCTGGCCGTGGTACATTGCCAGCGCCTGACCATAAGCCTGTTTCAGGTATTCACGGAACGCCGCGAAATAGGCGTCACGCTGCGCCGGCGTCGCCTCCCGGTAGTAACGACCCAGTACCAGCGCGCCCGCGTATTTCACCTGCACATACGGCAGCAGTTCCTGGTCAACGACGTCGCGCAGGTAATCCGGGTTGGCACGGATTTTCGGCTGTTCGTTTTTCAGACGATCGAAGGTTTTCTGCGCCGCCTCATTCATCAATTTATACGGGTTAGTCTGGTCCGCCGCGGTTGCCGCGCTCAACGGTGCAATGACCAGCAGCGCTACCATCATTAATCGCTTAAACATACATCGATTCTCCTGTGATTAATTTGTTGCGCCCGCAGGCGGTGTCGCTTCATTATTGCCTTCAGTTGGCGCTGGCGCATCGCCAGAATTCTTATTGTCGTCCCCTTTACTGTTGTAAAGGAACTGACCAATCATGTCTTCAAGCACCATCGCGGACTTGGTGTCCTGAATAGTGTCGCCATCTTTGAGGATAGACGTTCCCAGTTCAGGATCTTCAAACCCGACGTTTAACGCCAGATATTGCTCCCCCAGCAGGCCAGAGGTGCGGATACTCAGCGAACTGGTATCAGGAATGTGGTTATAGCGCTCTTCAATATCCAGCGTGACGCGCGGCAGGTAGGTTTTCGGATCCAGCGAGATATCCGCAACCCGGCCGACAACCACCCCGCCGATGCGCACCGGAGAGCGCGCTTTCAGGCCGCCAATATTGTCGAAGGTCGCATAAATCGTGTAGGTCGGCTCCGTACGCATTGAGGTGACATTGGCCGCTTTCAGGCAAACAAACAGCGCCGCCAGCAACGCAACCAGCAAGAAGATCCCTACCCAAATTTCACTTTTTTTCGTTTGCATGAACTCAATTCCCAAACATCAGTGCGGTCAACACAAAATCCAGCCCCAGAACGGCCAAAGACGAGTGCACAACGGTGCGCGTGGTTGCGCGGCTAATCCCAGCAGAGGTCGGAATCGCGTCATACCCATTGAACAGCGCAATCCACGTTACCGTGATGGCAAACACCACGCTCTTAATCAAACAGTTCACGAGATCCAGACGCCAGTCGACGGCATCCTGCATCGCCGACCAGAAGAAACCGGCATCGATCCCCTTCCAGCTAACGCCAACCAGCGATCCTCCCCAGATGCCAACGGCCACGAAGATAATCGTCAGCAGCGGCAGCGAAATCACCCCCGCCCACAGGCGCGGAGAGATCACCCGACGCAGCGGATCGACGGCCATCATTTCCATACTGGAGAGCTGCTCAGTCGCTCGCATAAGACCAATTTCTGCGGTCAGCGCAGACCCTGCGCGCCCGGCAAACAGCAACGCCGCGACAACCGGCCCCAGTTCACGCAGCAATGAAAGCGCCACCAGCATACCCAGGCTGGTTTCCGCGCTGTAAGTCGTCAGAACCAGATAGCCCTGCAACCCGAGCACCATGCCGATAAAAACGCCAGAGACGATAATAATGAGCATCGACAGGACGCCCACATTATAGAGCTGACGCACCAGCAGTGGCGCATGCTTGCGAAATTCCGGCTTACCAATCACCGCATTGAATAACATTAACCCGGCACGCCCGAACGTTCTGAGGGTTTTGATCCCCCGGTGTCCAAGCGATGCCAGCGCATTTAACAGCATGAGTGGCTTAACTCCCTGTTTCGAGTAAATCGGAGTGATAATCGCCCGCCGGATAGCGGAACGGAACCGGCCCGTCGGCAATACCGTCCAGGAACTGGCGGACGCGCGGGTCGGCATTTTCTTGCAGTTCCTTTGCGCTACCGTGCGCCACGATTTTTTTGTCCGCCATAATCCAGGCGTGATCCGCGATGCTCAGCACCTCCGGCACATCGTGGGACACGACAACGCAGGTTACGCCCAGCGTGCTGTTCAGTTCTGAAATCAGCTTCACCAGTACGCCCATCGTAATCGGGTCCTGACCCACAAACGGCTCATCGAACATAATGAGGTCGGGTTCCAGCGCAATAGCACGGGCTAATGCCGCACGCCGCGCCATCCCCCCGGACAGTTCAGAGGGCATGAGCTTTGCCGCGCCGCGCAGACCAACGGCTTCCAGTTTCATCATCACCGTGCTTTTCAACAGCGGCGCGGGTAAATTCGTGTGCTCCCGCAGCGGGTAGGCTACGTTATCAAACACGTTCATGTCGGTGAACAGCGCCCCCGACTGAAACAGCATGCTCATCCGTTTTCGTACCGTGTACAACCGCGAGCGAGACATAGCAGGTACGTTTTCGCCATCAAACAGTATTTCCCCGCTATCCGGCGGGATCTGTCCGCCAATCAGTCGTAACAGCGTGGTTTTACCGATCCCCGATGGCCCCATGATCGCCGTAATCTTCCCGCGTGGCACGGTCAGGGAAATATTATCGAAAATGCAGCGGTCGCCACGCGAAAAGCTGACGTCGCGCATATCGACTAAATTCGCCACAGACTGACCCATTGATTCATCCTTTGTATCGCCTTGTTGATCTAAGCATGGCGCTGAATTTAGCCATGAACCCAACATATTTACAGAATATTACCTGCCCTGGTTAGCTAAAGCTGGCATTTGTTTTACTTTTTAGCCGCATAAAGTCAAAATTAAGACTTCGTTACGGCTTCCAGAAGATCCCTCCAGTGGACCGGCGAGTATACCTGAAGAAAGGACTTTAGATGCTTTTAGCTACGGCGCTGTTAATTATTGGTTTACTTCTGGTGGTCTACAGCGCCGATCGTCTGGTGTTTGCCGCATCGATTTTGTGTCGGGCAGTGGGGATTCCTCCGCTCATTATCGGGATGACAGTCGTCAGTATCGGAACATCATTACCGGAGATAATTGTCTCGGTTGCCGCGTCGCTTCACGGGCAACTGGACTTAGCCGTAGGCACCGCGCTCGGCTCCAACATCATCAATATCTTGCTGATTCTGGGCCTGGCGGCGCTGTTTCACCCTTTTACCGTGCATTCTGATGTTTTGCGTCGCGAATTGCCGCTAATGTTATTTGTCAGTGTGCTGGCGGGTTCCGTCCTGCACGATGGCGAGCTGAGCCGTAGCGACGGAATCTTTCTTCTGCTGCTGGCCGTGCTATGGCTGCTGTTCATTGTTAAGATCGCGCGCCTGGCGGAGCGGCAAGGAAATGACAGCCTCACCCGGGAGCAGGTGGCGGAGCTGCCGCGCGAAGGCGGCTTACCCGTCGCGTTTTTGTGGCTGGGTATCGCGCTGATTATTATGCCGATGGCGACGCGGATGGTGGTTGATAACGCCACCGTACTGGCGAACTACTTCGCCATGAGCGAACTGACTATCGGCCTGACGGTGATTGCGATTGGCACCAGCCTGCCGGAGCTGGCGACGGCGATCGCGGGCATCCGTAAAGGTGAAAATGATATCGCCATTGGCAACATTATCGGCGCCAATATTTCCAATATCGCCATCGTTCTGGGGCTGCCTGCATTGATTACGCCAGGCGACGTCAACCCGCTGGCGTTTGGGCGTGACTATAGCGTGATGCTGTTAGTGAGCATTGTTTTGGCATTGCTGTGCTGGCGGCGTCCGCGCCAGATTGGTCGGGGCGCAGGCGTGCTGCTGACCGGCGGTTTTATCGTATGGCTGGCGATGCTGTACTGGCTATCGCCGCTTCTTATTGGATAACGGGAAAACGGACTATGTCGCACTTAGCGTTACAACCGGGTTTTGACTTTCAGAAAGCAGGCAAAGACGTCCTGGAGATTGAACGTGAAGGCCTGGCGGAGCTTGATCAATACATCGACCAGAACTTCACGCTCGCCTGTGAAAAAATCTTCTCGTGCACAGGCAAAGTCGTTGTCATGGGGATGGGAAAATCAGGTCATATCGGGCGGAAAATGGCCGCCACCTTTGCCAGCACCGGCACTTCCGCCTTTTTTGTTCACCCGGGCGAGGCCGCGCATGGCGATCTCGGCATGGTCACCTCGCAGGATGTGGTGATCGCGATTTCCAACTCTGGCGAATCCAATGAGATTGCCGCATTAATCCCGGTTCTCAAACGCTTGCAGGTGCCGCTGATTTGTATCACCGGGCGGCCAGAAAGCAGCATGGCGCGTGCGGCGGATGTGCATCTGTGTGTTAAAGTGCCGAAAGAAGCCTGCCCGTTGGGTCTGGCGCCGACCAGCAGCACTACGGCTACGCTGGTCATGGGCGATGCGCTCGCGGTCGCGTTATTAAAAGCCCGCGGCTTTACCGCCGAAGATTTTGCGTTGTCGCATCCGGGCGGCGCACTTGGCCGTAAACTTCTGCTGCGCGTTAACGATATCATGCACACCGGCGATGAAATCCCGCATGTGAATAAAAACGCCAGCCTGCGTGATGCCCTGCTGGAAATTACGCGTAAAAATCTCGGCATGACCGTCATTTGTGATGACACAATGAAGATTGACGGCATCTTTACCGATGGCGACTTGCGTCGTGTTTTCGATATGGGTGTGGATGTTCGCCAGTTAGGGATTGCCGACGTCATGACGCCAGGGGGAATTCGCGTTCGCCCCGGTATTCTCGCCGTTAACGCCCTGAACTTAATGCAGTCCCGTCATATCACCTCCGTTTTGGTTGCTGATGGCGACCAGTTACTGGGTGTGTTACATATGCATGATTTACTGCGTGCAGGCGTAGTGTAGAAACTCAAGGATAAAAGAAATGAGTAAAGCAGGTGCGTCGCTTGCGACCTGTTATGGCCCCGTCAGTACACAGGTTATCGCCCAGGCGGAAAACATCCGTCTGCTCATCCTCGATGTGGATGGCGTGCTGTCTGATGGTCTGATTTATATGGGCAACAACGGTGAAGAGCTGAAGGCCTTTAACGTCCGTGATGGCTACGGCATTCGCTGTGCGCTCACTTCCGGGATTGAGGTCGCTATTATTACCGGACGAAAGGCTAAACTTGTAGAAGATCGCTGTGCCACCCTGGGGATCACGCATCTCTATCAGGGGCAGTCGGACAAACTTATCGCGTTTGGCGACCTGCTCGATAAGCTGGGCGTTGCGCCTGAAAATGTGGCTTACGTCGGTGACGATCTGATCGACTGGCCGGTGATGGAAAAAGTGGGTCTGAGCGTTGCGGTCGCTGATGCGCATCCGCTCCTGATCCCTCGCGCCGACTATGTGACGCATATCGCCGGTGGACGCGGCGCGGTGCGGGAAGTGTGCGATCTACTCTTGCTGGCGCAGGGTAAGCTTGATGAGGCCAAAGGGCAATCGATATGAGTAAAACCAGACGTTGGGTTATCATTCTACTGTCGTTGGCCGTACTGGTGTTGATCGGAATTAATCTGGCGGATAAAGACGATCCTGCTCAGGTTGTGGTGAACACCAGCGATCCGACTTATAAGAGCGAGCATACCGATACGGTCGTCTATAGCCCGGAAGGCGCGTTGAACTATCGTCTTATTGCGCAGCACGTTGAATATTATTCAGAACAGGCGCTTTCGTGGTTTACCCAACCGGTATTAACCACCTTTGATAAAGATAAAGTCCCGACATGGTCGATTAAAGCGGATAAGGCGAAATTGACCGAAGACCGGATGCTCTATCTGTATGGTCACGTTGAAGTCAATGCGCTGGCGCCTGACGCTCAACTACGCAGAATCACGACGGATAACGCGACGATCAACCTGGTGACGCAGGATGTCACCTCTGAAGATCTGGTCACGTTATACGGAACAACATTTAACTCCAGCGGACTGAAAATGCGCGGCAACTTACGCAGCAAGAACGCCGAGCTGATTGAAAAGGTTAGAACCTCCTATGAAATTCAAAACAAACAAACTCAGCCTTAATCTTGTGCTTGCCAGCACACTTCTGGCCGCCAGTCTTCCGGCGTTCGCGGTCACCGGCGATACCGAACAACCGATTCATATTGAATCGGATCAGCAGTCACTGGATATGCAGGGTAACGTGGTGACGTTTACCGGAAATGTCGTCGTGACTCAGGGCACCATCAAAATCAATGCCGACAAAGTGGTCGTCACCCGTCCGGGCGGCGAGCAAGGCAAAGAGGTGATCGACGGCTTCGGCAACCCGGCGACGTTTTATCAGATGCAGGACAACGGCAAGCCGGTAAAAGGCCATGCCCAAAAAATGCATTATGAACTGGCGAAAGATTTCGTCGTCCTGACCGGTAACGCCTACCTGGAGCAGCTCGACAGCAACATCACCGGCGATAAGATCACTTACCTGGTGAAAGAGCAGAAAATGCAGGCGTTCAGCGAAAAAGGCAAACGTGTAACGACGGTTCTGGTGCCGTCGCAGTTGCAGGACAAAAACAAAGACCAGACCCCGGCACAGAAGAAGGGTAACTAATTCGTTATGGCAACATTAACTGCAAAGAATCTTGCGAAAGCCTATAAAGGCCGTCGCGTGGTGGAAGATGTCAGCCTGACCGTGAATTCCGGGGAGATCGTCGGTCTGCTCGGGCCGAACGGCGCAGGCAAAACCACTACCTTCTACATGGTGGTGGGCATTGTGCCGCGCGACGCTGGCAACATTATTATTGACGATGAAGACATCAGCCTGCTGCCGCTGCATGCCCGCGCGCGTCGCGGTATTGGCTATTTACCGCAGGAAGCCTCCATTTTCCGCCGTCTGAGCGTGTTTGATAACCTGATGGCGGTGCTGCAAATTCGCGACGATCTCACGACCGAACAGCGTGAAGACCGCGCCAATGAACTGATGGAAGAGTTCCACATCGAGCATCTGCGCGACAGCCTCGGACAAGCGTTGTCCGGCGGTGAACGCCGCCGCGTGGAGATTGCCCGCGCGCTGGCCGCAAATCCAAAATTTATCCTGCTGGATGAACCGTTTGCAGGCGTTGACCCGATTTCCGTCATCGACATCAAACGCATTATCGAGCACCTGCGCGACAGCGGCCTCGGCGTTCTGATTACCGACCACAACGTTCGTGAGACGCTGGCGGTGTGTGAACGCGCGTATATTGTCAGCCAGGGGCATCTGATCGCACACGGCACACCGACAGAAATCCTGCAAGACGAGCACGTTAAGCGCGTATACCTTGGGGAAGACTTCAGACTCTGATAGGGTAGAAGACTGCGACGTCACAGCGGGAGAAAACGACTCTGAACATGAAGCAAGGTTTGCAACTCAGGCTCAGCCAACAACTGGCGATGACGCCCCAGCTACAACAGGCCATCCGTCTGTTGCAGTTGTCTACGCTGGAACTTCAGCAGGAACTTCAGCAAGCGCTGGAGAGTAATCCGCTGCTTGAGCAAACCGATCTTCACGATGAAATCGACACGCGCGAAACCCAGGACAACGAAGCCCTGGATACCGCAGACGCGCTCGAACAGAAAGAGATGCCCGAAGAGCTGCCGCTTGACGCCAGCTGGGATGAGATTTACACCGCAGGTACGCCGTCCGGCACCAGCGGCGACTACATCGACGACGAGCTGCCGGTGTACCAGGGCGAAACCACGCAGTCCCTCCAGGACTACCTGATGTGGCAAGTCGGGCTGACTCCGTTCTCGGATACCGATCGCGCGATTGCCACCTCAATTGTCGATGCCGTTGATGATACCGGCTATCTCACCATTTCGCTGGATGACATTCTCGAAAGCATCGGCGATGAAGAGATCGGCCTCGATGAAATAGAAGCGGTACTCAAACGCGTTCAGCGCTTCGATCCCATCGGCGTGGCGGCGAAAGATCTCCGTGACTGCCTGCTGATCCAGCTCTCACAGTTCGATAAATCCACGCCCTGGCTGGAAGACGCCCGGTTGATCATCAGCGATCACCTCGATCTGCTGGCCAATCATGACTTCCGCACCCTGATGCGCGTTACACGGCTGAAAGAAGAGGTACTGAAAGAGGCGGTCAATCTTATCCAGTCGCTCGATCCCAGACCGGGTCAGTCTATCCAGACCGGCGAACCTGAATATGTGATCCCGGATGTGCTGGTGCGTAAGCATAACGGTTACTGGATGGTGGAGCTGAACGGCGACAGCATTCCCCGTCTACAGATCAATCAACATTATGCCGCCCTGTGCAACGGCGCGCGTAATGATGCCGACAGCCAGTTCATTCGCAGCAACCTTCAGGATGCGAAGTGGCTGATCAAAAGTCTGGAAAGCCGCAACGACACCCTGTTACGCGTGAGCCGCTGTATTGTTGAGCAGCAGCAGGCCTTCTTCGAGCAAGGCGAAGAGTTTATGAAACCGATGGTGCTGGCGGACATCGCCCAGGCCGTCGAGATGCACGAATCGACGATTTCCCGTGTGACCACGCAGAAGTATCTGCACAGTCCACGCGGCATTTTTGAACTGAAGTATTTCTTTTCCAGCCATGTGAATACCGAAGGCGGAGGCGAAGCCTCTTCCACGGCGATACGTGCGCTGGTGAAGAAATTAATTGCTGCGGAGAACCCCGCGAAGCCGCTGAGCGACAGCAAGTTAACCTCTATGTTGTCGGATCAGGGTATCATGGTGGCGCGCCGCACCGTTGCGAAGTACCGAGAGTCTTTATCCATTCCGCCGTCCAATCAGCGCAAACAGCTGGTTTGAACCAACCGATAAGGAAGACACTATGCAGCTCAACATCACTGGAAATAACGTCGAAATTACTGAAGCCCTGCGCGACTTTGTCTCAACCAAATTCGCCAAACTTGAGCAGTATTTTGACAGGATTAATCAGGTCTACGTTGTTTTGAAAGTGGAGAAGGTAACACACATCTCGGATGCGACACTGCATGTAAACGGTGGCGAAATTCACGCCAGCGCGGAAGGTCAGGATATGTATGCCGCCATTGACGGTTTGATCGATAAACTGGCAAGGCAGCTAACGAAACACAAAGATAAACTGAAACAACACTAATTGTCCGGGCAGTTAGCGAGTGCAGGACGGCCTGTTGTGACGCACAACAGGCCATTTGTACAGTTAGCGCTCCGAATCTGCCTCATCAGGAATCATTCTGATGGAACAGGTTCTTAGGTGAAATTATGACAAATAACGATACGACTCTACAACTGAGCAGCGTACTTAACCAGGAATGTACGCGCAGCGGCGTTCACTGCCAGAGCAAAAAACGTGCGCTGGAGATTATCAGTGAACTGGCGGCAAAACAGCTCAGCCTGCCTCCGCAGGTGGTATTTGAAGCAATCCTGACGCGTGAGAAAATGGGCAGTACCGGCATTGGCAATGGTATCGCCATCCCACACGGCAAGCTGGAAGAAGATACGCTGCGCGCCGTCGGCGTGTTCGTCCAACTCGAAACGCCTATCGCTTTCGATGCCATTGATAATCAACCGGTCGATCTGCTTTTCGCCCTGCTGGTGCCCGCAGATCAAACCAAAACGCATCTGCATACACTGTCGCTGGTCGCTAAACGTCTGGCGGATAAAACCATCTGCCGCCGTCTGCGCGCCGCGCAGAGTGACGAAGAGCTGTATCAAATCATCACTGACACCGAAGGTGGAAAGGATGAGGCATAACCACCCAATGGCATCTGTTGTGAGGAGAAACGGTACATGGTACTGATGATCGTCAGCGGTCGTTCAGGGTCAGGGAAATCTGTCGCCCTGCGTGCGCTGGAAGATATGGGTTTTTACTGCGTGGACAACCTCCCCGTGGTGCTGTTGCCCGATCTGGCTCGTACGCTGGCCGATCGCCAGATTTCTGCGGCCGTCAGCATTGACGTGCGTAACATGCCTGAGTCCCCTGAAATTTTCGAGCAGGCGATGAACAACCTGCCCGATGCGTTTTCACCACAGCTTCTGTTCCTTGATGCCGATCGCAACACGCTGATTCGCCGTTACAGCGATACGCGCCGTCTGCATCCGCTTTCCAGCAAAAATCTCTCCCTGGAGAGCGCCATCGACCAGGAAAGCGATCTGCTGGAACCGCTGCGTTCCCGCGCCGATCTGATTGTCGATACCTCTGAAATGTCCGTGCATGAACTGGCGGAAATGCTGCGTACCCGTCTGCTGGGCAAGCGCGAACGCGAGCTGACAATGGTGTTCGAGTCCTTCGGCTTCAAGCACGGTATTCCAATTGATGCCGATTATGTTTTTGACGTGCGCTTCCTGCCTAACCCGCACTGGGACCCGAAACTGCGTCCAATGACCGGCCTCGATAAACCGGTTGCGGCATTCCTCGACAGGCACACAGAAGTACACAATTTTATCTACCAGACTCGCAGCTATCTTGAGTTATGGTTACCCATGCTGGAGACAAACAACCGTAGCTATCTCACCGTAGCCATCGGCTGTACCGGCGGGAAACACCGTTCGGTGTATATTGCAGAACAGCTGGCAGACTACTTCCGCTCACGCGGTAAGAACGTGCAGTCACGCCATAGAACGCTGGAAAAACGCAAAACATGACCGTGAAGCAGACTGTAGAAGTCACGAACAAGCTGGGTATGCATGCCCGGCCTGCCATGAAACTGTTTGAATTAATGCAGGGTTTTGAGGCCGAAGTGCTGTTACGCAATGATGAAGGAACCGAAGCCGAAGCCAATAGCGTCATCGCCCTACTGATGCTGGACTCTGCTAAAGGTCGCCAGATAGAAATTGAAGCTACCGGCCCGCAGGAGGTCGAAGCGCTGGCGGCGGTGATCGCGCTGTTCAATTCAGGATTCGACGAAGATTAGGCCATTTCGCTTTCGTCTCCTCCTTTCTCCCAGAAAACGCCATCCGGCGTTTTTTTATTCTCTCGCCTTTCTGCCTGCGTCGATATTGTACATTCCGTGCGCTTTTCCGTCCTGATTAAACCTTAAGAAAACCTTAAGAGGGGTTGTTTACGTTCTATTTAAGTTGAGCGTTCATACTGGTTCTATTAGCAACATTACCAGGAGATCTCATGATACTTTTATCTGAACAAAATCCCCTGGGCACCGGACGCCATCGTAAATGTTATGCGCATCCGGGCGATGCCCAACGCTGCATTAAGATCATTTACAATGCCGACCGCAGCGGCAAGAAAGAGATCCGCCGCGAGCTGAAATATTACGCGCATCTGTCACGTTACCTGCAAGACTGGAGCGGCATCCCGCGCTATCACGGTACGGTAGAGACCGATTGTGGTACGGGCTACGTCTACGATGTGATAACCGATTTCGATGGCAAACCGTCCGTCACGCTGACTGAATTTGTGGCGCAGTGCCGCAATAACGAAGATGCCGCCGTCCTGCGCCAGTTGCTGAAAACGCTCAAGCGTTATATCTACGATAACCGCATCGTCACCATGACCCTGAAGCCGCAAAATATTCTGTGTCACCGCATTAGCGAATCCGAAGCGATCCCGGTGATCTGCGACAACATCGGCGAGAGTACGCTGATCCCGCTGGCAAGCTGGTCAGCCTGGTTTTGCCATCGCAAACAGGAAAGACAGTGGGAACGGTTGATCGCCCAACCGGGTCTGGTGGCGGCGCTGAAGATGAACCGCCAGGAAGAAGACAAAAGCGCGCTGCCGCTCCCCTCTCTTGAGGCCGCGCGTCAGCGCAATCTTAATACAGATGGTTACGCGTCATAAACGATTCGCCGCCCAACTGGCGCATTTGACGCAAAATCCACGCCTGACGGCTACGCACGTAGCCTGAAGGCGCGTTCGCTTTAAAGCGTAAAGGGTTTGGCAGCACCGCCGCTAATAGCGCGGCTTCTGACATACTTAACCGGCTGGCAGGTTTATTAAAATAGCGCTGCGACGCCGCTTCCACGCCAAACACGCCATCGCCAAACTCCGCAATATTCAGGTAGACGGTCAGAATGCGTTTTTTACTCCAGACGGTTTCCAGCCCGACGGTGAGCCCGGCCTCCAGCCCTTTACGCAGCCAACTGCGGCCATCCCATAAAAAGAGATTCTTCGCCGTTTGCTGAGAAAGCGTGGACGCCCCACGAATTCGGTTTTCATTGCGCTCATTGTGCGCCAGCGCCTTCTCAATGGCCGAAACATCAAAGCCCCAGTGTTCCAGGAATTTCTGATCTTCCGCCGCAATCACCGCCAGCCCCATCCACGGCGAGATCTCATCCATGCCAGCCCAGTCGGAATGCGCAACATAGCCGAAATCGCCTTGCAGCCACGCGCTAATCTGCCGCTCCACCATCACTGCGGAAAAAGGCACCGGAACGACGCTGAACAGCGCGATGCCGCCGCCCCAAAAAACCGCCAGCACCACAAGGATGCGCAGGAGCAAACGGCGCAGGGACGCCAGCGGAGTGAAACGCCCTTTACTCATTCAGCCAGAACCAGTACGCGAGACACCAGTTTTTCAATGCCGGTCGCCGCCTGTGCAATATCCTGCGCCAGCATGTAAGCAGGCGTGGTGACAATTTTGTTATCTTCATCCACCACAATATCGTCAACCGGACATGGCACATGCTCGGCCCCCATATCTTCCAGCACTTCCGCCGTATCGATATCGGTGCCAATCGTCAGACGAAGCGGGAAACCAAAAATCCTGGGCAGCATTGCCGGGGCAATGCACATAAACCCTAACGGCTTACCCGACTGGTGCATGGCGATTGCCAGCGCGGCCAGGTCGCTATCTACCCGGCACTCGCTGCCCTGGCTGGCAAAATTACTCAGGTTTTTCGCCGCGCCAAATCCACCCGGAACAATCAGCGCGTCCAGATCGCTGGAGACCGCCTGAGCAAGTGGACGAATTTCCCCTCGCGTAATGCGCGCGGCTTCGATCAGGACATTTCGCGTCTCCGCCATCGCTTCGCCCGTCAGGTGATTAATCACATCAGCCTGCTGTTTATCCGGCGCAAAGCAGATGGCCTGCGCGCCGCTGCGGGCAATCGCCAGAAGGGTCAGAACGGCTTCATGAATCTCGGCGCCGTCGTATACGCCACATCCACTGAGCACTACGCCAATTTTTTTCATCGTGATGATCCTTTTCGCAACTTACTGAAGCGTATTAATAATTCTGATTAAAATGCTGCGCTTCACACATTTAACTGATTCATGTAACAAAACATTTAAGATTTGCTATCTTAACTGCGTGCGGCCTGAAAAGCAGAGCTGCGCCTGTGTAAAAAACAATCATAACTTACGGCGCAGCCACGATTTCCCTGGTGTTGGCGCAGTATTCGCGCACCCCGGTCAATCCGGGGTCATTTTTTTTCCGCGTTTGCCACCCAGGCTTTCAGCACCGCGACGTCGTGCTGCCACTCCTGCTTCATCTCTTCAACCCATTCACCCACGTTATCTTCCCAGGCAGGAAGATCCGGCGACTGAATTTGCTGACCCAGTTGCTGTAGATGACGCAACCCGACGGAGCCCGCCGCGCCTTTAATTTTGTGGCCTTCTTCAACAACGCCTTTGGTATCTCGCGCCGTCAGGTTGGACTCCAGAATGCTTAAGTAACCCGGCATCATTTTCTCGAACACCGCCAGTCCATCCGTAATTAATTTCGGGCCGACCAGTTCGATATACTGCTCTAACATCGGGATATCTAACAACGCTTGCGATTTGCTGCTCTCTTCAGATGTCACAGTGCTCTCCTCTTCGTTACGGGTATCCCAGTATTTTTTAATCATGGCGGTTAACGCCGGAACCGACAGCGGCTTGCTCAACACATCGTCCATTCCCGCGTCCAGATACTCTTTCTTGTCTTTCAGGACGTTAGCAGTGAGTGCGACCAGCGGCGGTAATTCTTCCCGCGCATAGCGGCGGGTAAGTTCTCTGGAGATATCCAGACCCGTCATATCCGGCAGTTGAATATCCAGCAGCAGCAGATCGTATTCACCCGGGGTGAACATTTCCAGCGCGGCTTTCCCGGTCATCGCCACGTCAACGCTGTTGCCCAGTTTTTCCAGCACTGAACGCGCCACAATGACGTTCAGCTCAATGTCCTCGACCAGCAGCACATGCAGCGCAGGCAGCGGCATGTCATTCTCTTCCAGCGTGTCCTCGACCTCTTCCGCCACGGCGGGCGCATGTACGGTTAACGTAAAGACGGAACCTTTACCCGGCTGGCTGGAAACGGTGATGTCGCCGCCCATATTTTTTGCCAGACGGCGCGATACCGCCAGGCCAATCCCGGTCCCCGTCGCGGGTTTACCGCCATGACTGTCTTTCACCTGATAATACATGGCGAAGATTTTATCCTGCTCATCCTGCGGAATACCGATGCCGGAATCTTCCACGTCAAAATGCAGCACATCGCCTTCGTCATAGCGTACGCGCACCGTCACCTGCCCTTGTTGGGTAAACTTCACGGCGTTGCTGATCAGGTTCCACAGAATTTGGCGCAAACGCGTGCCGTCGGTGATCACCTTATGCGGCAGCGGCAACGTCGGATCGAGCACAAAGCGTAGCCCTTTTTGCTGCGCCTGCAGGCCGGAGAGATTCTCCAGATCCGCCATGAAACTGGTGAAATCTACCGGCTGGTTATCCAGCTGGACTTTACGCCGCTCCATCTTATCCATATCAATGATATCGTTGAAAATATTCCCCAACGTGACCGCAGAGACATGGATGGTTTTCAGGTATTTTTCCTGCTCGCTGGTAAGGTCGGTGTCCAGCAGAATGCGGCTTAAGCCGACAATGCCGTTCAGCGGCGTACGCAGCTCGTGGCTGATCGTAGAGATAAACGTGGTCTTGTCGCGGCTGGCGCGTTCAAGCGCGTCCTGATAACGCTTACGTTCCGTAATATCGCGCCCAAAGCCCATCAGGCCATGACGTTTACCAACGCGGTCGTAATAGGGCACCTTGCGAATTTCAAAGCACGCTTTGCGCCCGTCCGGGTAATCGAGCCACTGTTCATAGGTCAGCGAGACGTTATGGCGGAAGACTTTTTCGTCGGTCTCAATCACTTTTTCCGCCGCTTCGGGGGAATAGACGTCAGCCGGTTTTAAATGGACGAGCTGTTTTTCACTCTTGCCGGTCAGCAGTTCCATCGCGCGGTTACAGCCGGAAAACTCTTTATCTTCATTGCGATAAAAAACCAAATCCGGCGACGCATCGAGGAAAGAGCGTAAGAAAGAGGATTGCTGTTCAAGCTGAATCTGCGTCTCTTCACGCTCCTTGATTTCCACTTTTAGCTGTTCGAAGGTCGACTGGCGCTCAGCCTCCGCTTTTTCGCGATCGGCAATTTCCTGATTAAGCTGAGCAATATTGTCTTTCAGTTGTACCGTGAGTTTGAGATCGCGCTCGCGCATCTCTTCCAGCTTTTGTACCAGCCGTGACAGGCGCTGCCTGGACTCCTCCAGTTGCTCCACCACCACCGACAAGAAATAGACGGCCCAGGGCGTGATTAACAAGCCAAAAAAGATGGAGCGGATGACATCAATACTTTCGACCTGACCATGCAACACCATGGTGACCGCCATCTGCACCACTATCGCCAGCACCACCAGCGCTAATGCCAACAGCATCGAAAAGCGCACCAGACCCAGCTTCATCATCAGGTCGACATAGTATTGCGCCAGCATACGGATTTGCTTCATAGGGGATTCCTTCACGACAACTTCGCACAATAATACTCAATTCTGAGCAGTACGTTGAAAATTGTGCAATAAATGCGGAGGTTATCGGTGAAATGACCGGGTAGGCGGTAGGCCGGATAAGGCATACACGCCTACGGATGGTTAGCTCTCCGGCTGAATCCACGGAGTGCCAAGCGCGGAGCCTTGCGCGCCACGTTCGTTAAGATAGCGGTCCAGCTCCACCATGCCCGTCCAGCGATTCTCACACCATAGCGGGGCGAGCAACGTCGGACGACGGGCGCTGGCGGAAATGCGATGATAAATAACCTCCGGCGGCGTATGGCGAATCATCTCCCCCGCCGTCAGCGTGTACGCCTCCAGCGCAATGCCGTTCAGGCGTCCCGCCTCCCAGGCTTTCGCCATAATGCTGCCTTTTACAATATGCAGCGGGTGCAGCTTAATGCCATCCACGCCCGTTTCCACCACGCGCTCCAGCGTTTGCAGGCATTCCGTCTGCCCTTCGCCGGGTAAACCCACAATCAGATGCGAGCACACTTTCAGCCCACGCTCACGCGCCAGTTGGGTGGTTCGCTGATAACAGGCAAAATCATGGCCGCGATTAATACGGCGCAGCGTTTTGTCATGCGCGGTTTGCAATCCCAGTTCCAGCCACACTTCATAGCCCTGGTCTTTATATTCGCAGAGCAGATCGAGCACCGCATCCGGTACACAGTCGGGGCGCGTCCCGACACACAGCCCGACAATGCTGGTCTGGCTTACCGCCTGCTGATACATAGAACGCAGCACCTGCACTTCGGCAAAGGTACTGGTGTACGCCTGGAAATAGGCCAGATAACGTTTGGCGCGATTGACCAGATGCGCCTGATGCGCCAGTTGTTCGGCAATAGAGCGATACTGCTGCGCCTCATCGGCGAAAGAGGCGACATTACAGAAAGTACACCCGCCACGTCCGATGGTGCCATCGCGGTTTGGACAGCTAAATCCGCCGTGCAACGTCAGTTTATGAACTTTTTGCCCATAACGACGAGAAAGATCCCCACCAAACATATTGACTAATTTCTGTAACTGCATAATCTGATAGACCGCGCCTTGAAAAGAGGCCAAAGCCTGCCATTTTTAGCCTTTGTCGGCGATGACCTGGATCAATCGCTCCGGCAGGCTTTTATTTATTGCATAATCAAGCAAAATTACCGAAATTTCATTCACTCCATAGCTAATTACTTTTCCTTATAACTGCACACTTTTTTTATCTTCTGATGACACTGGCTAAAAAACAGTATCATGAAATGCCTGCGCCGCTTAAACCAGCATAAAATACTAAGCATTACGGATAATCAAGGTGAGATAAGGGTTAACAGGCCGTTATGATAGTGAGACAGATCACACTCTTCCCCGCGCTTATGCCGCATCAAATCAATGTAAAAAAGTCATTATTTTCAATACATTCATAAAGTTAATCGACCCATAGCACATTTTTGCATAAATAAGATTGCCATTTGACCTGTGTGTGGATTCCCGATAAGTTGGAAATCCGCTGGAAGCTTTCTGGATGAGCAGCCTGCTCATCATATTTATGCAGTAATTGAGATTCCCTCTTAAACGTATTTACCGATGCGAAAAGGATAAAAGAGGGCGAATGCGAGGTAAGCGTATGATACGCAACCCCCGTCGCCACGCTCTTTCTGTGCCCGTGCGCAATCGGTATCGGATGGGAGTCCCGCAGAGCCTGGGGAGGTTCACTGATATGTTGTACGATAAATCCCTTGAGAGGGATAACTGTGGTTTCGGCCTGATCGCCCACATAGAAGGCGAACCTAGCCACAAGGTAGTGCGTACCGCCATACACGCACTGGCCCGTATGCAGCACCGTGGCGCGATCCTCGCTGACGGTAAAACCGGCGACGGTTGCGGTTTGCTGCTGCAAAAACCCGATCGCTTTTTTCGCATCGTTGCAGAAGAGCGCGGCTGGCGTTTAGCCAAAAACTACGCTGTCGGTATGCTCTTCCTGAATAAGGACTCTGAGCTGGCGGCGGCATCACGTCGTATCGTCGAAGAAGAATTACAGCGGGAAACCCTGTCGATTGTGGGCTGGCGCGATGTGCCGACCAACGAAGGTGTCCTCGGTGAAATCGCCCTCTCCTCCCTGCCACGTATTGAGCAAATTTTTGTTAACGCGCCTGCGGGCTGGCGTCCCCGGGATATGGAACGCCGCCTGTTTATCGCCCGCCGCCGCATTGAGAAACGCCTTCAGGACGATAAAGACTTCTACGTTTGTAGCCTGTCGAACCTGGTGAACATCTATAAAGGTCTGTGTATGCCGGCGGATCTGCCGCGCTTCTACCTGGACCTGGCGGATTTGCGTCTGGAATCGGCCATTTGCCTGTTCCACCAGCGCTTCTCCACCAATACCGTGCCGCGCTGGCCGCTGGCGCAGCCGTTCCGCTACCTGGCGCACAACGGCGAAATCAACACCATTACCGGCAATCGTCAGTGGGCGCGCGCCCGTACTTATAAATTCCAGACGCCGCTGATCCCGGATTTACAATCCGCCGCGCCGTTCGTCAACGAGACCGGTTCCGACTCCAGCTCGCTGGATAATATGCTGGAACTGCTGCTGGCAGGCGGGATGGACATCGTGCGCGCCATGCGCCTGCTGGTGCCGCCCGCATGGCAGAACAACCCGGATATGGACCCGGACCTGCGCGCCTTCTTTGACTTTAACTCCATGCACATGGAGCCGTGGGATGGCCCGGCGGGCATCGTGATGTCCGACGGTCGCTTCGCTGCCTGTAACCTCGACCGTAACGGTCTGCGTCCGGCGCGCTACGTCATCACCAAAGATAAACTGATCACCTGCGCCTCTGAGGTGGGGATCTGGGACTACCAGCCTGACGAAGTCGTGGAAAAGGGCCGCGTCGGCCCCGGTGAACTGATGGTGATCGACACCCGTGGCGGGCGCATCCTGCACTCTGCGGAAACCGATGACGATCTGAAAAGCCGCCATCCGTATAAAGAGTGGATGGAGAAGAACGTCCGCCGCCTGGTGCCGTTTGAAGATCTGGCCGACGATCAGGTCGGAAACCGCGAGCTGGACGACGACATGCTCGCCAGCTATCAGAAACAGTTTAACTACAGCGCCGAAGAGCTGGATTCCGTCATCCGCGTACTGGGCGAAAACGGCCAGGAAGCAGTCGGTTCAATGGGTGATGACACCCCCTTCGCCGTGCTTTCCAGCCAGCCGCGCATTATTTACGACTACTTCCGCCAGCAGTTTGCGCAGGTGACCAACCCGCCAATCGACCCGCTGCGTGAAGCGCACGTCATGTCGCTGGCCACCAGCATTGGCCGCGAGATGAACGTCTTTTGCGAAGCGGAAGGGCAGGCGCACCGTCTGAGCTTTAAATCGCCAATTCTGCTGTACTCCGATTTCAAACAGCTCACCACCATGAAAGAGGAGCATTACCGCGCCGATACGCTGGATATCACCTTCGATGTGACGGAAACCTCGCTCGAAGAAACGGTGAAAGCGCTGTGCGATAAGGCTGAACAGATGGTGCGTAACGGCACCGTCTTGCTGGTGCTCTCTGACCGTAACATCGGGAAAAACCGTTTACCGGTTCCGGCGCCGATGGCTGTCGGGGCGGTACAGACTCGTCTGGTGGATAAGAGCCTGCGCTGCGATGCCAACATCATCGTAGAAACCGCAAGCGCGCGTGACCCGCACCACTTTGCCGTGCTGCTGGGCTTTGGCGCCACGGCGATCTATCCGTATCTCGCCTATGAAACGCTGGGCCGTCTGATCGACACCCAGGCCATCGCCAAAGACTACCGTACCGTGATGCTGAACTACCGTAACGGCATCAATAAAGGTCTGTACAAGATCATGTCCAAAATGGGCATTTCGACCATCGCCTCATACCGCTGCTCCAAGCTGTTTGAAGCGGTCGGTCTGCATGACGACGTGGTGAGCCACTGCTTCCAGGGCGTGGTCAGCCGCATTGGCGGCGCCGGTTTTGCCGACTTCCAGCAGGATCTTCTGAACCTCTCGAAACGTGCCTGGCTGGCGCGTAAACCGCTGGATCAGGGCGGTCTGCTGAAATACGTGCACGGCGGCGAATACCACGCCTATAACCCGGATGTGGTGCGCACCCTGCAACAGGCGGTGCAGAGCGGCGAGTACCGCGATTACCAGGCATATGCCGCGCTTGTTAACGAACGCCCGGCGGCAACGCTGCGCGATCTGCTGGCACTCAATCCTGGCGATAACGCCATCAGCATCAACGATGTTGAACCTGCGAATGAGCTGTTTAAACGCTTCGATACCGCCGCGATGTCCATCGGCGCGCTGAGCCCGGAAGCGCACGAAGCGCTGGCGGAAGCGATGAACAGCATCGGCGGTAACTCCAACTCCGGCGAAGGCGGCGAAGACCCGGCGCGCTACGGCACCAACAAAGTGTCGCGCATCAAACAGGTCGCTTCCGGCCGCTTCGGCGTAACGCCAGCGTATCTGGTCAATGCTGACGTCATTCAGATTAAAGTCGCTCAGGGCGCGAAGCCGGGCGAAGGCGGCCAGTTGCCGGGTGACAAAGTGACCCCGTACATCGCCAAACTGCGCTATTCCGTACCGGGCG
Source organism: Citrobacter sp. CK206 (assembly GCF_030333125.1). Taxonomy (NCBI): domain Bacteria; kingdom Pseudomonadati; phylum Pseudomonadota; class Gammaproteobacteria; order Enterobacterales; family Enterobacteriaceae; genus Citrobacter; species Citrobacter sp. CK206. The sequence goes on along the minus strand of NZ_JAOWGM010000023.1, from coordinate 60,823 downwards.
TGACGCTGATTTCTCCGCCGCCGCACCACGATATCTACTCTATCGAGGATCTGGCGCAGCTGATTTTCGACCTGAAACAGGTCAACCCGAAAGCGATGATCTCCGTGAAGCTGGTTTCTGAACCGGGCGTCGGCACCATCGCTACCGGCGTGGCGAAAGCCTATGCAGACCTGATCACTATCGCCGGATATGACGGCGGCACCGGCGCCAGCCCGCTCTCCTCCGTGAAATATGCGGGCTGTCCGTGGGAGCTGGGCCTGGTGGAAACCCAGCAGGCGCTGGTGGCTAACGGTCTGCGTCACAAGATCCGTTTGCAGGTGGACGGCGGCCTGAAAACGGGCCTCGACATCATCAAAGCGGCGATTCTCGGCGCGGAAAGCTTTGGCTTCGGCACCGGCCCGATGGTGGCGCTGGGCTGTAAATACCTGCGTATTTGCCACCTGAACAACTGCGCGACGGGCGTGGCGACTCAGGATGACAAACTGCGTAAGAACCACTACCACGGCCTGCCGTTCAAAGTGACCAACTACTTTGAGTTTATCGCCCGCGAAACCCGCGAGCTGATGGCGCAGCTTGGCGTGAAGCGTCTGGTGGATCTGATTGGCCGTACCGACCTACTGAAAGAGCTGGAAGGGTTTACCGCTAAGCAGCAGAAGCTGGAACTGTCCCGACTGCTGGAAACCGCTGAGCCTCATCCGGGTAAAGCGCTGTACTGCACCGAGCATAACCCGCCGTTTGATAACGGCGTGCTGAACGCGCAACTGCTGCAACAGGCGAAACCGTTCGTCGATGAGCGCCAGAGCAAAACCTTCTGGTTCGACATTCGCAACACCGACCGCTCCGTGGGCGCGTCGCTCTCTGGCTATATCGCTCAGACGCATGGCGATCAGGGGCTGGCCTCTGACCCGATCAAGGCGCACTTCAGCGGCACCGCAGGCCAGAGCTTCGGCGTCTGGAACGCGGGCGGCGTGGAGCTGTATTTGACGGGCGATGCCAACGACTACGTCGGTAAAGGCATGGCGGGCGGTCTGCTGGCGGTGCGTCCTCCGGTGGGTTCAGCGTTTCGCAGTCATGAGGCCAGCATCATCGGCAATACCTGTCTGTACGGCGCGACCGGCGGTCGTCTGTATGCGGCGGGCCGCGCGGGCGAACGTTTCGCAGTACGTAACTCCGGGGCCATCACCGTGGTAGAAGGCATTGGCGACAACGGCTGTGAATACATGACGGGCGGTATTGTCTGTGTACTGGGCAAAACGGGCGTTAACTTCGGTGCTGGCATGACGGGCGGCTTCGCCTACGTGCTGGATGAAGACGGCGAGTTCCGCAAACGCGTGAACCCGGAGCTGGTGGAAGTGCTGAATGTCGATGATCTGGCCATCCACGAAGAACATCTGCGCGGTCTGATTACCGAGCATGTGCAGCATACCGGTTCCCAGCGCGGTGAAGAGATCCTGGCTAACTGGTCAGTATTCTCAACCAAATTCGCGCTGGTTAAGCCGAAGTCCAGTGATGTGAAAGCACTGTTGGGTCACCGTAGTCGTAGCGCAGCTGAGCTGCGTGTGCAGGCGCAGTAAGGGGTAGAGCAATGAGTCAGAACGTATACCAATTTATCGACCTGCAACGTGTTGATCCGCCGAAGAAGGCGCTGAAGATCCGCAAAATCGAGTTTGTTGAAATTTACGAACCGTTTTCCGAAGGCCAGGCCAAAGCGCAGGCGGATCGCTGCCTCTCCTGCGGCAACCCGTACTGCGAGTGGAAGTGCCCGGTACATAACTACATCCCGAACTGGCTGAAGCTGGCGAACGAAGGACGTATTTTCGAAGCGGCGGAGTTGTCTCACCAGACCAACACGCTGCCGGAAGTGTGCGGCCGCGTCTGCCCGCAGGATCGTTTGTGCGAGGGCTCCTGTACGCTCAACGACGAGTTCGGCGCAGTGACTATCGGCAACATCGAGCGTTATATCAACGATAAAGCGTTCGAAATGGGCTGGCGCCCGGACATGACTGGCGTGCGTCAGACCGACAAACGCGTGGCGATTATCGGCGCGGGCCCGGCAGGGCTGGCCTGTGCCGACGTACTCACCCGTAACGGCGTGAAGGCGGTGGTCTTTGACCGTCACCCGGAAATCGGCGGTCTGCTGACGTTCGGTATCCCGGCTTTCAAGCTGGAAAAAGAGGTGATGACCCGCCGTCGTGAGATCTTCACCGGCATGGGCATTGAGTTCAAACTGAATACCGAAGTGGGTCGCGACGTGCAGCTGGACGACTTGCTGGCAGAGTACGATGCGGTGTTCCTCGGCGTTGGCACCTATCAATCAATGCGCGGCGGGCTGGAAAACGAAGATGCCGACGGCGTGTTCGATGCCCTGCCGTTCCTGATTGCCAACACCAAACAGATCATGGGCTTTGGCGAAACCACTGACGAACCGTTCGTCAGTATGGAAGGCAAACGCGTCGTGGTACTGGGCGGCGGCGACACCGCGATGGACTGCGTGCGTACCTCGGTTCGCCAGGGCGCGACGCACGTCACCTGCGCCTATCGTCGTGACGAAGAGAACATGCCAGGCTCCAGACGCGAAGTGAAAAACGCGCGCGAAGAAGGGGTCGAATTCCAGTTCAACGTGCAGCCGCTGGGCGTAGAAGTGAATGCCAACGGTAAAGTAAGCGGCGTGAAGATGGTGCGTACCGAAATGGGTGCGCCGGACGCGAAAGGCCGTCGTCGTGCGGAAATCGTCGCCGGTTCCGAGCATGTGATCCCGGCAGATGCGGTGGTAATGGCGTTTGGTTTCCGCCCGCACAGCATGGCGTGGCTGGCGAAACACAGCGTGGAGCTGGACTCCCAGGGGCGGATTATCGCGCCGGAAGGCAATGAAAACGCTTTCCAGACCAGCAACCCGAAAATCTTCGCTGGTGGCGACATCGTGCGCGGCTCGGATCTGGTGGTCACGGCAATTGCCGAAGGCCGTAAAGCGGCAGACGGTATCCTGAACTACCTGGAAGTGTAATACTTCTGGCTCCCCTGCCACAGCCTGACGCTGATGGATGGGGAGCCAATATTTCTCTGCTAAATATATGCGAATTCGTTCTTCGAAAGCCGCTCGCAAATACGGCTGTAACTCAATGTAATACACCTCTCCTGGATTGACCGGAATATGCCTGAAGCGTATTGGTAGCGATATATTTTTCATTTCGCAACTATCGCGCCAGGGATGACATGACTGTACCAACACCACTTCAACACGCTGACGATTATCAGCAAATCCATGACGGTATTATTCGATTAGTGGACAATGCCCATACCGAGGCCGTCCGCAGTATTAATGCTTTTATGACAGCAACCTACTGGGAAATCGGCAGGAGAATTGTCGAGTTTGAACAAGGCGGCGAAGCACGAGCGGCTTATGGTATTCAACTCATTGAGCGGTTATCCGCAGATTTAAGCCAGCGCTATAAGCGTGGGTTCTCCACCGCAAACCTACGACAAATGCGCATGTTTTATCTTTATTTTCAAGATATTGAAATTCAGCAGACACTGTCTGGTGAATCTTCAAATCTCATTTACCTCGCTAAAGTTTTTCCGCTTCCCTGGTCAGCTTACGTGCGTTTACTATCGGTAAAAAATCCCGATGCCCGCACTTTTTACGAGAAAGAGACGCTACGTAACGGCTGGTCTGTGCGGCAACTCGATCGGCAAATCTCCACCCAGTTCTACGAACGGACGCTACTGTCCCATGACAAATCCGCCATGTTGCAGCAGCCTGCGCCCGCCGAGCCAACAGTCTTGCCGGAGCGAGCCATACGCGACCCGTTCATTCTGGAATTTCTTAACCTGAAGGACGAGTATTCCGAGTCGGATCTCGAAGAGGCGCTGCTCAGTCACCTGATGGACTTTATGCTGGAACTTGGTGACGATTTTGCTTTTGTCGGCCGCCAGCGCCGATTACGCATAGACGATAGCTGGTTCCGCGTCGATCTGTTGTTCTTCCATCGCCGCTTGCGCTGCCTGTTGCTCGTTGACCTGAAGGTCGGCAAATTCAGTTATGCGGATGCCGGGCAGATGAATATGTACCTGAACTATGCCAAAGAGCACTGGACAATGCCGGGAGAAAACCCGCCCGTCGGGTTGGTTTTGTGCGCAGGAAAAGGCGCGGGGGAAGCGCATTACGCGCTGAACGGCCTGCCGAATACCATCATGGCGAGCGAGTACAAAGTGCAGTTGCCTGACGAAAAACTACTGGCAGATGAGCTCATTCGTTCACAAATAGCACTGACTGCACAGCAAGTTGAATCAACTGAATAACCAATTTACTTTGCACATCAGGAAAAGCACTGCGTCACGAGCTGAATTTTCAACAACTCGACTGACGGGATTATGCACTATCGGAAGATATAAAACGTTACACCGGATGGCTATAAACCATCCGGTATTTTCATGCCTCTAATAAGCTGGCGCGCACCTTCACCACAGCTTTCTTAATCTCCCCTGACTCGCCAGCCATACACCCGGGCTTATGGGGTTCCCCCGGCATAAACACGGAGAACATCCCCGGTGTCAGCGTAATGGACTGCTGTTCATGGATACGGCGGCAAAGCTGGTAATCCTCTTCACCATGCAGCTCCTCGCATTCGCGCGCTGACCCGACTACGCCAAACAGAATGCGCTCCTCACCCGTCAATAACAGCTGAATGTCGATGTACTGCACATGCAGCTCCGCTTTTTTCTCCTGCGGCGACTGCGTGGCAAACTGCATCACATTCATAAACACATCGTCGCCCTGCAATTCGTAGCGCCCGGGCGTTTTCTCCTGCGGCCTTGCCGCCAGCGCCAGGGTTAACGCATCCAGCAATACCGGATGCAGCCCGGCAGACGGTAACGACTGAATTTCTCCCATCAACATCATTTATCTCCCTGAGCTAACAACGCAGCGCCCAGTAGCCCCGCGTCATGTCGGTAATGCGCTGCGCTCAACGCCACCTGATAAACCGCCGGCTCCTGCGCCAGAAAGTGGCGTACCTGCGCCAGATATCCCTCAGCTAACCCTACGCTGCCGCCAATAACCACCTGCTGGCAATCCGTTGTCGCTTTAACATCGGCAATTAACCGCGCGACAACCTGCGCGGAGTGCTGAACCAGACGCACAGCCTGTTCGTTCCCGGCCGCCGCATGTGCAAAGACAGTTCTGGCGTCGCACCCGGCCAGGGAACCCTGCGCCGCTGCCGCGATGCCGCGTCCTGAGGCGATAGCCTCCACACAGCCGCGTCGGCCGCAACCGCAAACCGGCCCCTGCGGATCGGCCAGAGTATGCCCCAGATGCCCGGCCAGACCGCTCATCCCGGTGAGCAATCTGCCGTCGCTCACCACGCCGCCGCCAACGCCGGTCGACACGGTAATAAACACCATATCGCGGACATCAGACGTAAGGGCATGGTATTCCGCCCATGCCGCCGCCTGCGCGTCATTCACCGCCAGCGTCGGCAGACCGGTAAGATCTTCTAACGTCTGCACCAACGGAAAATGCAGCAGACCACCCAGGTTATGCGGATTTATCGCCAGTAGCGCGCCTTCTCTGATAATGCCGGTAGAGGCTATCGCCACCCGCTGCGCGGTCGTTTGCAGCGGTTCAACCAGCGCTTTTAGCGCCTCTCGCAGCGCATCCGGCGTTTTGCTGGCGGGGGTCGGCAATTCACGTCGTTCGCGGATGCGTAAATCATCATCCACCCGCGCGGCAGCCAGCTTGGTGCCGCCAATATCGATCGCCAGCGTGCTCATGACGTCGCCTTTTTCAATGCCGTGTTGTACCACTGACAAATATGTTCCAGCCGCGTAATGGCAGATCCCACCGTCACCGCCCACGCGCCGTGACGCATGGCTTCAGCGGCCTGTGCCGGCGTGTTGTAACGCCCCTCGGCAATCACCCGGCATCCGGCATCATGCAGGGCTTTGACCAGCGCGAGGTCAGGTTCGTCCGGTGTGTCCGGCGTGGTGTATCCCGACAGCGTGGTGCCGATAATTTCCGCACCACGCCGCTGACAGGCTAATCCATCCTCCAGTGACGAGCAGTCGGTCATCGCCAGCAACTGGTGCTGATGAATACGCGCCAGCAGCGCATCAACGGTCGCCGGACGTACACGGTCAGTACCGTCAACCGCAATAATATCCGCCCCGGCCTGTGCCAGCGCATCCACATCCTCAAGAAATGGCGTGATGCGTACCGGGGAGTCGTCAAGGTCACGCTTGAGAATACCGATAATCGGTACGGAGACCAGCGCACGGGTCGCCCGCAAATTGTCCACGCCTTCAATGCGTAGCGCGACGGCGCCAGCCTGCTCCGCCGCCAGCGCCATCGCAGCCACGATGTCCGGTTTATCGAGCGGGCTGCCTGGAACCGGCTGGCAGGAGACAATCAACCCGCCATTGGCGGCAATGTTTTTATCCAGTTGTTCAAGTAACGACATATCCACTTCCTTACGCAGGTCGCCCGGCAAACTGGCCGGGCAAGCCTCATCAGCTTTTGGTTTTTACAAAGGCGCTTTTGTCGCCGCCAAACGGCACGGCCCCGCTGAATGGTTTTCCGTCGATAGCATCATGCATACGCAATGCTTCAGGACGCAGCCAGCGCTGTACGCGGGACGGCATATCCAACCCAATCAACAGGATCACCACAAAGGTCAGGCTGAAGGAGAGCGATCCCAGCGCGGTGCCCAGATCCAGACGCTGTGCGATCAGCGCCCCGAGGATAGGGGCCAGCGCGCCGCCCAGTGCGCCAACGTTATAGGTAAAACCCAGACCTGCCGCTCGCTGGTCGGTATCAAAATAACCGCCAATGAGTTTCGGTAAGATCCCGGAGATCCCCTGCCCCAGCATCTGCTGGAAAAACAGTAGCAGACCCAGTACCCAGACGTTTGCGCCGCCAATCGCAAATACCGGAATGATCAGCACCTGGGAAGCCAGCAAACTGCAAACGTAGGCTTTGCGCGTACCCAGCCAGTCGCCGAGGAAACCGCCCACGCAGCAGCCGACTGCCGCCCCAAAGCCGCTAAAGAAAAGCACCTGCGCAACGGTGTGAGGATCGTAAGCCAGTTCAGTTTTCAGATACGTTGGCAGCAGCGCCTGAATCGGCCATGAATAGAGGAAAGCAAAGAGCACCACGATCATCAGCATCACGCCCGTTGGCCAGCGTTTGCCGCTGCTTTGCACCATAAAACTGATGAAGATAACGGCGCACAGTAACCCTAACACCGCCACGATCGCCGCGTTTTGCAGGTCGCCCGCAAAGCAGAACCACAGCGCGGTTGCGGCGGCGATCGTCATCAGCACATTGACGACGCGATGTTCGCCCCGGTAGAGAATATCCACCATCGTGCGCACCGGCGCTTTGCCTTCGTGTTTCTCTTTCCAGTCTTCCGCTTCAGGGATATTTTTACGCAGCCAGAGCGCGAAAATGATCGGCAGAATGCCAATGAAGAACAGCGCGCGCCAGCCCCAGACCGGAACCACCAGGCTGTAAACCTGCGCCGCCACGACCGCCCCGACGGAGAAACCGGAAATCAGGAATCCACTGGCTTTATTACGTAAGTGCTTCGGCCAGCTTTCAATGACATAGGTGGCGCTGGAGCCATATTCGCCCGCCATTCCCATACCGATCACCAGACGGGCGATAAACATGGTGGTATAGCCGGGCGCAAAGCCGCAGGCCAGCGTCCCCATAGAGAAAAGAATGATACTGGTGACCATCGCCAGACGTCGGCCATAGCGGTCACCCATTGCGCCCAACATCAGCCCGCCAAACCAGCGGGAAATAAACGCCGCCGAGATCAGGCTGGCCGCCTGAACCGTCGTTAACCCAAACTCGCCCTGTACTTCCGTCAGAACAAGGGCAATCAACACAAAATCAAAACCATCAAGCAAATATCCCAGCCAGGCGGCGGAAAATGCCCGCCACTGCGCCCGGTTGAGATGGCGATACCACGGGATATTCTGGGTAGAAGTACTCATTTTTCATTCTCCCGACGATTTTTATTGTCGCTTTGCCGGATGGCGGCTTCGCCTCGCCTTACCCGGCCTACGTTTCATATTTTGTAGGCCGGATAAGCGTTAGCGCTATCCGGCAACCGGTCAACCGCGTTCCTGCATTAACTGCTGCGCCAGCGCTTTCAGTTCAGGCAGATACTTCTCATCAACCGGCGCAAACGGCTTACGGCACAGCGGTACGGAGACCACGTCCATGTAGTGCAGCACCGTTTTCAGCCCACGGAACACGCCGGTTTTAATGAGCAGATCGATGACCTTATTGCACTCGGTTTGCAGATGCTGCGCTTTCGCTACATCGCCTTCCTGCAAGGCCTTAACAATCCCCTGATAACGCCAGCCCATAATGTTGTAAGTGCTGCCGATTCCCCCGTCTGCGCCTGCCAGCAGACCGGAAGCGAAGATTTCGTCATAACCGTTGTAGAGCACCAGATCAGGATGCGCACGGCGGATCTGCTCCATCTGATAGAGATCGCCGGAGGTTTGTTTCAGCGCGCCAACGCCGGGCAGCGTAACCAGCGTGTTGATTTGCTCCAGCGTCAGCTTCACGCCGCTCAGCGCAGGAATGTTGTACACCACCATCGGTAATCCTTCAGCGGAATCGATAATGGCGCGGTAGTGATCGCAATGCTCTTCAAAGCTAAACGGATAATAAAACGGCGTCACGGCGGAAACGGCATCAAAACCGTAACGATGCGCCGCGCTGGCCAGTTGCTGGCTCTCTTCGGTACTGACCGTACCGACATGGGCAATCAGCGTCACCTTGCCCTTCGCCTCTTCCGCCACAATTTCCAGGACCTGCTCTCTTTCTGCGCGGCTCTGAACGAACGCTTCCCCGGTCGAGCCGCCGACGTACAGCCCATCAATGCCCTGTGCAATGTTGAAACGCACCAGACGGCGCAGGCTCTCAATATCCAGTTTCTGCTGGTTATCAAAAGGAGTTAACAACGCTGGCATTACGCCTCGTAAATCTTTTGCCATAACGACCTCTGTCGATGATTAGTGTTATCTGACTACATACCTTTATACCTGTTATACCAGATCAAATAAGCAGCACCCCAGTACAGAACGCACAGAGTGCGATCTACTTCACTAAACGATCGTCATGATCGCGATCGCTAACGCAATTTTTTCTTTTGATCAAAGGCGTGCCAGGTGGCGGATACGCTATTGAGGTGGGTTTGCAGCGCGCGGTCAGCTTCATCTGGATCGCGCCGACGAATGGCATCGACAATAGCGATATGCTCTTGATAGCTCACGCTATTATGCTCATGTAACTCCTGCCCGGAGACCGCAGGACGCGCAGCGATCAGCCAGTCCAGCAGCGCGACATGAATCGCCATGAAGATCGGATTGCCGGGGATTTCCGCCAGCACGCGGTGAAACTCGACGTCGGAACGAATGAAGAGCGCGTTATCGTCCAGCGACTGGCTGTTGATCTCCAGGGCTTTCGCCAGCAGATCAATTTGCTCATCCGTCGCGTGTTCCGCCGCATAGCGCACAAGGCTTGATTCAAAGAACAGGCGCAGTTGCTCAAAGTGGGCGATACCGCCGGGGTGCGAGAGGAAATCTTTCGCCATGCCGGAAAGTTCGCTGATGATGGTATCAGCAGAAGGCCGCGACACGCGGGCGCGTTCGCCGTTATTGATTTGCACCAGACCTTTACGCTTGAGCGCGGCAAGCGCTTCACGCACCGACGGGCGGCCCACGTTGAAGAAGGTCATCAACTCCCGCTCAGACGGCAGCTGCTCCCCTTCGCCGAATTCACCGCGACGAATCATCTGCTCCAGTTCTTCTTCTACCATTTCCGACAGTTTTTTACGCGCCAGCGGACGGCTGCGCAAACTACGGCCGATGGTTGGCGGAGAATTTTCTGCTTGCGAATCAAATGCGTTCATAGCGTCCATTATGTAAATCGTCGAGGAAAACAGCAACTAAAGCCATCCTATCACAGGATCGAAAGTGGGGTGAAATCGTGGCAGGCGTGAAAAAAAACAGGCCCTGAGGGCCTGTCTGTCTTGGTTACTTCACTACGCGTAATGCGGGTCGACCACCACGCGGCGGCGGCGGATCGTCATCAGGATTGTTGTCATCGCCATGATCGGGCTTATCACCATCAATCACGGACATGACCGTTTCGCTCTCCGCGCCCGGCGTTACATCGTCATCATTTAAGCTGGCGACGTCTTCATCGTAAGCGGCTTCAGGTTCAAACATTGTGCCTGCGCCGTTTTCACGCGCATAGATCGCCAGTACCGCAGCCAGCGGTACGGAGACCTGGCGTGGGACGCCGCCAAAGCGCGCGTTGAAACGCACTTCGTCGTTGGCCAACTCCAGATTGCCAACCGCACGGGGAGCAATGTTCAGAACAATTTGCCCGTCGCGCGCATATTCCATAGGGACATGCACGCCAGGCAGCGTCACATCCACCACCAGGTGCGGCGTGAGCTGGTTATCCAGCAACCATTCATAGAATGCACGCAGCAAATATGGACGGCGTGGGGATAGCTGTGACAAATCCATACTGATTAACCCCGACCGAGGCGCATTTCACGTTCAGCTTCAGTTAAAGAAGCGAGGAACGAGTCACGTTCAAAGACGCGGGTCATATAGCCTTTCAGCTCTTTAGCGCCCGCACCGCTGAACTCAATACCCAGTTGCGGCAAACGCCACAGCAGCGGCGCCAGATAGCAATCAACCAGGCTGAACTCATCGCTCAGGAAATACGGTTTTTGACCAAACACAGGCGCGATCGCCTGCAACTCTTCACGCAGTTGTTTACGCGCAACGTCAGCTTCAGAAGCGGACCCGTTCACGATGACGTTCATCAGCGTGTACCAGTCTTTTTCGATACGGTGCATGTACAGGCGGCTTTCGCCACGCGCAACCGGGTAAACCGGCATCAGCGGCGGATGAGGGAAACGCTCATCCAGGTATTCCATAATGATGCGAGATTCCCACAGGGTCAGCTCACGATCCACCAGGGTCGGTACGCTCTGACTCGGGTTGAGGTCAATCAGATCCTGAGGTGGGTTATCCTTCTCCACATGCTCGATCTCGAAACTAACACCTTTCTCCGCCAGCACAATGCGGACCTGATGGCTATAGATGTCAGTAGGACCAGAAAACAGCGTCATTACCGAACGTTTGTTGGCAGCGACAGCCATGAAAACCTCCAGGTATATTCAGAATTTTTACTGCTACCAGCCACCGCGTGGCCAGCCAGAAGTTATGTCACCCGCCTGCGGAAAAGTCATCATTGTTCAAAAAGCAAACAAAAAATGAACAATACCCGTTATTTGGGCAGAAAATTGGATGATAGTTTACCAGATTTTGTGACCTTTGTGGTGAGTCGATTCTGGAAATGGGGAAAAAGAGGTGGCAATCAGAGGATTACTTTGGACACACGCGCATTTTTTCCATAAAAAAACCCGCCGAAGCGGGTTTTTTCGCCAATGGTAATCTGCCGGAGCAGAAACCCATTAACGTTTGGAGAACTGCGGACGACGACGTGCTTTACGCAGACCGACTTTCTTACGTTCAACCTGACGAGCGTCACGAGTAACGAAGCCAGCTTTACGCAGTTCAGAACGCAGAGACTCGTCGTACTCCATCAGAGCGCGGGTGATACCGTGACGGATCGCACCAGCCTGACCAGAGATACCACCACCTTTAACAGTGATGTACAGATCCAGTTTCTCAACCATGTCGACCAGTTCCAGCGGCTGACGAACTACCATGCGGGCAGTTTCACGACCGAAGTACTGTTCCAGAGAACGTTGGTTGATAACGATTTTGCCGTTGCCCGGTTTGATGAACACGCGAGCTGCGGAACTTTTGCGGCGACCAGTGCCGTAGTATTGATTTTCAGCCATTGCCTATAATCCCGATTAGATGTCAAGAACTTGCGGTTGCTGTGCCGCGTGGTTGTGCTCGTTGCCAGCGTAAACTTTCAGTTTACGGAACATAGCACGACCCAGCGGGCCTTTTGGCAGCATGCCTTTAACCGCGATTTCAATCACACGCTCAGGACGGCGAGCAATCATCTCTTCAAAGGTCGCTTGTTTGATACCACCGATGTGACCGGTGTGGTGATAGTACACTTTGTCAGTACGCTTGTTGCCGGTTACAGCAACTTTGTCAGCGTTCAGAACGATGATGTAATCACCGGTATCGACGTGCGGAGTGTATTCCGCTTTATGCTTACCGCGCAGGCGAAGAGCCAGTTCAGTAGCCAGACGGCCCAGAGTTTTACCGGTCGCGTCAACAACGTACCAGTCGCGTTTTACGGTTTCTGGTTTAGCTGTAAAAGTTTTCATTAAAAGCTTACCCAATAGATAGTTACACGTTGGTGAACACCCAAACGTTTTCAATTGTTGAGGTTCACACGACAAAGTCCGGCAAACCTACCCCTTCGAATAGCCAATGCCAGCACACAAAAAGTTTTGGGAAAAAAACTTTCTTGTAACGTGGGGTCGCAGGATTATAGAGAAGTCAGGGGCAAAGATCGACCCCTTTTTGTGATTTGCAATGGGTTTTGTGCGAGGCATTTCTGCCGGTCTGATAAGCGAAGCGCCACCAGGCAACCTGCGCCGGATGGCGGCGAAACGCCTTATCCGGCCTACGGCATATGCGAACGTTTCAGATACTCCTCGCTCTGCATCTCCTGCAAACGCGACAAACAGCGCTGGAACTCAAACTTCAGGCGTTCGCCCTGATAGATCTCATATAAAGGCGCGTCGGCGCTCACCACCAGCTTCACATGGCGCTCGTAGAATTCATCCACCAGCGCGATAAAACGGCGCGCTTCGCTTTCCATCAGCGGCGTCATGACCGGCACATCAAACAGCAGAACCGTATGGAACAGGCGCGACAGCGCAATATAGTCATGCTGGCTGCGAGCGTCTACGCATAAGGTGACGAAGGAGACCGCCAGCGTCTGGTTTTCCACTCCCATCGTCGGTAACGGACGATGATTCACCTCCAGCGTTGGCGCATTCTCACGTTTCGCACCGGCCAGCGCCAGCCAGAGTTTATCCATCTGTTGCTGCGTTTCGTTATTACGCGGCGAAAGCCACAGATGCGCCTGCGTCAGCGTGCGCAGACGATAATCCACCCCGGCATCCACATTCATAATGTCGCAATGCGCTTTGATAGCGTCGATAGCCGGAAGGAAGCGGGTACGTTGCAGACCATTGCGGTACAGCTCATCCGGCGGGATGTTCGAGGTCGCCACCAGGGTAATGCCGCGGGCAAACAGCGCTTTCATTAAGCCGCCAAGCAGCATCGCGTCGGTGATGTCGGAAACAAAAAACTCATCAAAGCAGAGCACATCCGTTTCGGCTTTGAAACGATCGGCAATAATCTCCAGCGGGTCGGTCTGCCCCTGTAGCGCCGTCAGCTCCTCATGCACGCGCAGCATAAAGCGGTGGAAATGCAGACGCTGTTTCCGCTCGCCCGGCAGACTATGATAGAAGAGATCCATCAGCCAGGTTTTCCCTCGCCCGACCCCGCCCCACATATACAGACCACGCACCGGCGCATTCGCTGACGGTTCACGTTTGCCAAGCAGTTTACCGAAACGGGCCATCAGTCCGCCGGTTTGCGGCGCCGGGGGCGTTTTGGCGCTCAGCGCCTGGTAAATCGACTCCAGCCGGTTGACCGCATCTTTTTGCACGTCGTCGGGTTGATGGCTGCCATCATTGAGGGCCTGAAGGTAACGCGATGTGGGGGAAATGCTTTGCATGATGTTATTGTTATTCCTTGAAAATCGATGTGCCGACGTTCACGGCTGACGAAAAAAAGGCCGTTCTACATTACGTGATATAAACACGGGATTCCACTTCTACGGGATTAGCGGTTATAGTGGCATAATCAGGCGCAGGCATGGAGCCTAAAGCCAACACCCTACGGAAACAAAAGACAACGGGAGATGTTCATGACCTGGGAATATGCGCTAATTGGGTTAGTCGTCGGTATCATCATTGGTGCCGTAGCCATGCGTTTTGGTAATCGTAAATTACGCCAACAGCAGGCATTGCAGTACGAACTGGAAAAGAATAAAGCTGAGCTGGAAGAGTATCGTGAAGAGCTGGTCAGCCACTTTGCCCGCAGCGCCGAGCTGCTGGATACCATGGCGCATGATTATCGTCAGCTGTATCAGCACATGGCGAAAAGCTCCAGCAGCCTGCTGCCGGAACTGTCTGCGGAATCGAACCCGTTCCGTAACCGTCTGGCGGAGTCTGAAGCCAGTAACGATCAGGCGCCGGTCCAGATGCCGCGTGACTATTCCGAAGGCGCTTCCGGCCTGCTGCGTAGTGGCGCAAAACGCGACTAATCGCACATCGTTAAGAAATTTTTCGGGCGCAGCGATTGCGCCCGTCTCTTCTCTCCTGTCCCAGCTATTATTTAGTCATTAACCTCATTGTTACCAGGCCGAAAATTCAATAACATCAAACTGTTTTGAATCGTCTTTCCGTTCACTCAAGGTACGAGAGCAGGCTCCATGAAAAAACAAATCCCGTTGTTAAGTGCATTAGCGTTAAGTGTCGGGTTAACGCTCTCGGCACCGTTTCAGGCCGTCGCATCGATACCCGCGCAGATTCCCGGTCAGGCGGCGCTCCCCAGTCTCGCGCCAATGCTGGAAAAAGTGCTGCCGGCCGTGATTAGCGTGAAGGTTGAGGGAACCGCGACCCAAAGTCAGAAGGTTCCAGAAGAGTTTAAAAAGTTTTTTGGCGACGAGTTGCCTGATCAACCCTCTCAGCCGTTCGAAGGGCTGGGATCGGGCGTCATCATTGACGCCGCCAAAGGCTACGTTCTGACCAATAACCATGTCATTAATCAGGCACAGAAGATCAGCGTTCAGTTAAATGACGGACGCGAGTTTGACGCTAAACTGATCGGCAGCGACGACCAGAGCGACATCGCGCTGCTGCAAATCCAGAACGCCAGCAACCTGACGCAAATCGCCATCGCCGACTCCGACAAACTGCGCGTCGGCGACTTTGCCGTCGCGGTAGGCAACCCGTTTGGTCTGGGGCAAACCGCCACCTCCGGCATTGTCTCCGCGCTTGGCCGGAGCGGGCTGAATCTGGAAGGACTGGAAAACTTTATTCAAACCGACGCCTCGATTAACCGCGGCAACTCCGGCGGCGCGCTGCTGAATCTCAACGGCGAGCTGATCGGCATCAACACCGCTATTCTGGCACCTGGCGGCGGTAGCATCGGCATTGGGTTTGCGATTCCGAGTAATATGGCGCGCACGCTGGCGCAACAGCTGATTCAGTTTGGTGAAATTAAACGCGGCCTGCTGGGAATTAAAGGCATGGAATTGACCGCCGATATCGCCAAAGCCTTCAAGCTGGATGTACAGCGCGGGGCGTTCATCAGCGAAGTGCTCCCGGGTTCAGGTTCCGCGAAAGCGGGTGTGAAATCCGGCGACGTGATCACCAGTCTCAACGGCAAGCCGCTGAGCAGCTTTGCCGAACTGCGCTCACGCATCGCAACGACGGAACCCGGCACGAAAGTGAAGCTCGGTCTGTTACGCGACGGCAAACCGCTGGAAGTCGAAGTCACCCTCGACACCAGCACGTCATCCTCCGCCAGCGCGGAGATGATCGCCCCGGCATTGCAGGGCGCAACGCTGAGCGATGGTCAGTTAAAAGACGGCAATAAAGGCATCAAAATTGATAACGTTGAAAAAAGCAGTCCCGCCGCCCAGGCCGGTTTGCACAAAGATGACGTGATCATTAGCGTTAACCGCGATCGCGTGCACTCGATTGCGGAAATGCGCAAAGTGCTGGAAGCGAAACCGTCGATTATTGCGCTACAGGTCGTACGCGGTAACGAGAACATTTACCTGCTCCTGCGTTAAGTCATCGTTAACCGGACATCAGCCCCGCGTGCGATGTCCGGTTAACTCGTGGTATGCTGCTGCCGTTCCCTTTTTTAATGACGCCTCCATCATGTTTGTGAAGATCTTACGTTCGGTCGCAATTGGTCTTATTGTGGGTGCCATTCTGTTGGCGGCCATGCCCTCGCTGCGCAAAATAAATACCCTGACCACACCGCAATTCGACAGCGCGGATGAGACGCCAGCCAGCTATAATTCGGCGGTTCGCCGCGCCGCGCCTGCCGTCGTCAACGTTTATAACCGCAGTATGAACAGCACCACGCATAATCAGCTTGAGATCCGCACGCTGGGATCGGGCGTGATCATGGATCAGCGCGGTTACATCATCACCAATAAGCATGTGATCAACGATGCGGATCAGATCATCGTCGCCCTACAGGATGGACGCGTGTTTGAAGCGCTGCTGGTTGGTTCGGATACGCTGACGGATCTGGCGGTGTTAAAGATTAATGCCACGGGCGGTCTGCCGACGATCCCGATCAACACGAAACGCTCACCGCATATTGGTGATGTGGTTCTGGCCATTGGCAACCCGTATAACCTGGGGCAGACCATTACTCAGGGGATCATCAGCGCCACCGGGCGTATCGGTCTGAACCCGACCGGACGACAAAACTTCCTGCAAACGGACGCCTCCATCAACCACGGTAACTCCGGCGGAGCGCTGGTTAACTCGCTGGGCGAACTGATGGGCATTAACACCCTGTCATTTGATAAGAGTAACGACGGCGAGACGCCGGAAGGGATCGGTTTTGCAATCCCGTTCCAGTTAGCGACCAAGATTATGGATAAGCTGATCCGCGATGGTCGCGTGATTCGCGGTTATATCGGCATCGGTGGGCGGGAAATCGCGCCGCTGCATGCGCAGGGCGCCGGGATGGATCAAATCCAGGGGATTGTGGTCAATGAAGTGTCGCCGGATGGCCCGGCTGCGCAGGCGGGTATTCAGGTCAATGATGTGATCATTTCAGTCAACAACAAACCTGCCGTTTCCGCTCTGGAGACTATGGATCAGGTTGCTGAAATACGTCCAGGTTCGGTGATCCCGGTGATTGTGATGCGTGACGATAAAAAGCTGACGCTCCAGGTCACCATTCAGGAATACCCGGCGACAAATTAACATAATAAAAAAACCGGAGTCATCTCCGGTTTTTTACTGTGTCTCGGTTAACTTGTAGGCCGGATAAGGTGTTTACACCGCCATCCGGCCTGCACAAAAGCGCTTACTTGTTAACGAACTCTTCGCCCAGGGCGATATCTTTTTTCAGCGTATCCAGCATACCTTCCAGCGCATTCTGTTCAAACGCGCTCAATTTGCCGATAGACTTGCGCTCTTCCACGCCGTTTTTACCCAGCAGCAGCGGCTGAGAGAAGAAGCGCGCATACTGGCCGTCGCCTTCAACGTAGGCACATTCCACCACGTCCTTCTCGCCTTGCAGCGCGCGCACCAGAGAAAGACCAAAGCGCGCAGCAGCCTGACCCATAGACAGAGTTGCCGATCCGCCGCCAGCCTTCGCTTCAACCACTTCCGTACCCGCATTCTGGATACGTTTGGTCAGGTCAGCCACTTCCTGCTCGGTGAAGCTGACGCCCGGGATCTGCGACAGCAGCGGCAGAATGGTCACGCCAGAGTGACCGCCGATAACCGGAACTTCAACGTCGGTCGGCAGTTTGCCTTTCAGTTCCGCGACAAAGGTGTTGGAGCGGATGATGTCCAGCGTGGTCACGCCAAACAGTTTGTTCTTGTCGTAAACGCCTGCTTTTTTCAGCACTTCAGCAGCGATAGCGACGGTAGTGTTCACCGGGTTGGTGATGATGCCCACACAGGCTTTCGGACAGGTCGTTGCGATCTGTTGTACCAGGTTCTTCACGATACCTGCGTTGACGTTAAACAGGTCGGAACGATCCATACCCGGTTTACGCGCCACGCCAGCCGAGATCAGTACGACGTCTGCGCCTTCAAGCGCCGGGGTCGCGTCTTCGCCGGAGAAACCTTTGATTTTTACTGCTGTAGGGATATGGCTCAAGTCAACGGCCACACCTGGGGTCACTGGAGCGATGTCGTACAGGGAGAGTTCTGAACCTGAAGGCAGTTGGGTTTTTAACAGTAGTGCAAGCGCCTGGCCGATACCGCCGGCAGCGCCGAGGACTGCGACTTTCATCCTAAACTCCTTATTATATTGATAAGCTAAGTGTTTGTTGCTCCGCGGCGGCGACCATAATTCACAAATCCAATGAATACAACCACCACGCGTCAAGAATGCGTAGTCACGCAAATTTGGCTTTTATGCATTTAACTTACGTAATAGAAAAGCTAATTTACGTAATTCAAAAGCGCCTGAACCACAGAACAACTTTCCAACAGGTGCTGACAATATACTCTACTGCCCCTCCAAAACAACATCAATTTGATAACATTTAATTTACTTTTAAGCTTATTTGCGCGCCGTGACGCAGGCATGTTTCTTGATAACGGAATTTGATAGAATTCCGCTCTTTCATAACATTATTTCAGCCTCCGGTGAGGCAGACTGTTTGCATAAAAATTCATCTGTATGCATAATAATGTTGTTTCCATCCTCATATTACGGGTGACTTATGCGAAGCTCGGCTAAACAAGAAGAATTAGTCAAGGCGTTCAAAGCGCTACTCAAAGAAGAAAAATTCAGTTCACAGGGCGAAATCGTCCTCGCGTTACAGGATCAGGGCTTTGATAACATCAACCAGTCCAAGGTCTCGCGCATGCTGACCAAGTTCGGCGCGGTGCGTACCCGCAACGCAAAAATGGAGATGGTCTACTGTCTCCCGGCTGAGCTAGGCGTGCCAACCACCTCCAGCCCTTTAAAGAATCTGGTGTTAGATATCGACTACAACGATGCTGTTGTGGTGATCCATACCAGTCCTGGCGCCGCACAGCTGATCGCGCGTCTGCTGGACTCGCTGGGGAAAGCGGAAGGCATTCTCGGAACCATTGCCGGTGACGACACCATTTTCACCACCCCCGCGAATGGCTTTACGGTGAAAGATCTGTACGAAGCCATTCTGGAACTGTTCGAACAAGAGCTGTAATCCCTTCTCCCCGTCGTTAAGCGCGACGGGGAAAAAACCTGCCGCCACCTCTTCTGCCGTCATTTTTCACTGCCTGTCATTTAACAAATAGTGCGTTTAACCGTCAAAAATCATTTACATGGTGAATGTGCATTGGAAAAAACGCACAAATTGCAAAATTTCATATCCTTATGATTTTATTGAATTTAATCTTAACAACATGCTTTTTAACACGTTTTTAATTCCATACGGTTATAAAAAAACAAATCATTAACACACAATAACCCATGAAACCATTAGCGTGGTATTAATTAATCGCGTGATTAGTGTATACTTGATTTTGTGATGAGGGTCACGAAACACAGACCCTAATAAAAGAATTCGACGAGGTAAAAATCATGAAAATCAAAACTACTGTTGCAGCATTAAGCGTTCTGTCCGTTCTCTCTTTTGGCGCATTCGCAGCCGAATCCATCAACGCAGAACAAGCGCAAGGCCGTCAGGCTATCGGCTCTGTTTCCGTAAGCGCTATCGGTTCTTCCCCGATGGATATGCATGAAATGCTGAACAAAAAAGCAGAAGCAAACGGCGCATCCGCCTATCAGATTACTGAAGCACGTAGCGGCGACAACTGGCACGCTACGGCAGAACTTTACAAATAAACCCTCGTCGTCTAGTCCGACGACTTGCCCCCGACTGCCGGGGGCTTTTTTATGTTTGTCGTCACGAATGGCGAACATTAAACCGCAGCTGCCCTTCCAGTTCCTCTTCTGCTTCATCAAACAGCAAAATCAGCGCGCCGTAGCGCCTGCGCAGTTTTTCCGGCAGATGAACAAACTCAATCTCCAGCGGCAATGGCAGCACCTCGCTCATGAGAGTATCCCATAGAGAATCAAGATCGCCGACTTTCTCTCTGGCAAGGCCAAACATCCGCGTAAACTCGCGGTAAAAATCGTTCTGGTCTTCTATTTCATCAAAATCAAAGGTATAGATGTTCATAGCCAGCCACCATCCCCGACGCAGTCACATTACAGGCCGCCGATGTGCAGGGTCTTCACTTCCAGAAACTCTTCAAGCCCCAGCACCGATCCTTCACGTCCCAGACCCGACTCTTTCACCCCGCCAAATGGCCCCAGCTCGGTTGATACGGCGCATTCATTAATCCCAATCATGCCGCTTTCAATCGCCTGGGAAACACGGAATACGCGTTGTAAATTTTGCGTGTAGAAGTAAGCCGCCAGGCCAAACGGCGTATTGTTGGCGCGCTGAATGACCTCGTCTTCACTGGTAAAACGAAAGCAGGCCGCGACCGGCCCGAAGGTCTCTTCACTGGCCAGTTTCATCCCATCGCTACAGTCGCCCAGTACGGTGGGCTGCCAGAAATTCCCGCCTAACGAATGCGCTTTAGCGCCTGCCAGCACCTTCGCCCCTTTTGCGATAGCGTCCTCAACGTGCTCACGCACTTTATCGACAGCCGCCGGTTCAATCAGCGGGCCGACGATCACGCCCTCCTCCAGACCATTTCCGACCTTCAGTTTTTGTACGGCATCCGCCAGCTTGCGGGTAAATTCGTCATAGACCGACTCATGGATATAGAAACGGTTAACGCTGACGCACACCTGCCCCGCGTTGCGGAATTTATTGGCGATCGCCCCCTGTACCGCAGCGTCAATATCCGCATCGTCAAACACGATATACGGCGCATTGCCCCCCAGTTCCATCGAGACTTTCTTCATCGTGTCAGCCGCGTTACGCACCAGCGTTTTCCCAACGGCGGTCGATCCGGTAAAGGAGATTTTGCGTACCTCGTGGCTGGCCATAATGGCGTCGCTGATCTCTGGGGTATTGCCCGCGACGGCGTTCAGCACGCCGTCAGGTACGCCAGCTTTCTTCGCCAGCGTCAGCAAGGCGAATGCGCTAAGCGGCGTGTTATTCGCCGGTTTAATGACCCCTGTACAGCCTGCCGCCAGCGCCGGGCCTAATTTACGGGTCAACATTGCCATCGGGAAGTTCCACGGCGTAATCGCCGCCACGACGCCAATCGGTTCACGGGTGGCAAAGATCCGCGATCCGGGTTTAATCGGCGGAATTATTTCGCCATTTGCCCGCTTCGCCTGTTCAGCAAACCACTGGATGAAACTGGCGGCGTACTCCACTTCGCCTTCTGCCTCTTTCAACGGCTTCCCCTGCTCAGTGGTCATCAGACGGCCCAGCCAGGATTTATGCTCAATGATCAGTTCATACCAGCGATACAGAATGGCCGAGCGCTCTTTTGCCGTTTTGACCCGCCAGGTAGGGAAGGCTTTTGCCGCCGCCGCAATCGCCTCTTCGGTCTCTTTTTTACCGGCTTTGGCAACGGCGGCTATCGTTTCACCGGTTGCCGGATTAAGAACATCGAAGGTGTTATCCAGCGTTTTCCAAAGTCCATCAACCAGATATCCCGTCTGAAAAAGTTCGTTGTCCTGGAGCGTTTGCATGGTTCTTTCTCCTCCTGATGTCATGTTTTTCGCACGTCAGATAAGTATAGCCACAAAAAAACCGACGCTTTTGGCGTCGGCTCCTGAGTGTTAGTTATCCGTCAAGGCGTGCTGATATTTGTGCAACATGCCGGATAGCCGTTTTACCGGCTCCGTCACCCGTGGCGGCGCTTCCCAGACTCGCAATTTTTCCTGATAGACATCAAGCTCATCCAGCAGTTGTCCAAAGTAGCGCCGACGCTTATCGTCATTTCCGGCTGAAATCACATGATCGGCCGTACGCCGGAGCTGGCGGTGAAAAGCAGATAAATCATGATTGACCGGGATGGGCGCATCACGCAGACGTTGGTGTGCAATGATCATCGTCAGCGCCAGACGAAACTTCGGCAGGTCGCCCGGGAATTTGTTCATTAACAAGAACAACTGCTGATACAGCGCCGGAAGGTGGTTCTCTTTACGGCGCACAACGTTGGTGGTCATTGCAGACACCGCTGCGGAAACGAACTGGTTAAGCAGTACACGTCCGGTTCTGTCGCGTGAATTATCACGAACCAACAGAATGACGATAAACGCCATCATGCACCCCACAATCTGCCCGAGCGCGCTGTCAAGGAACTGGCTGAAGTGGAAGGTCATCGGGTTGTCCAGCACGATGATGTTAATGGTACTGGCCAGCGCCCCCATTGAACCCAGCCGCCGTTTCTGGACTTCGATCCCGAGAAAGAATCCCAGCACCGCCAGGCTCAGACACAGCAGCAACATGCTTTGCTGTGTATTCGGGATGATCACTAAAAAATAGAGCAGGCCCAACGGCAGCGCCGCCAGCGTCCCGTAAATAAAGTCGATAGCGACCATGCGCGGGTTGGGCAAGCGCATCGCCAGCGACGTGACGACCGCAATCATCACCATCGCGCCACTTCCCGACGTCCAGCCCGTCCACAGCCAGAATAAAGTACCCAGCACACAGGACAGCGTGGTACGCCAGAAGTTAACCATCGCGTGATGTCGCTCGGCAGATTCCACCTTCACGACGGGCTCGCCCTGCAACACTTCCTCTTCCGTCACGCTGATTTTGGCGTTGCCAATCACGCCGCGCTTCAGCAGCAGATAGCGCGTCGCCGCACCGGCCCAGGTGTAAAGGGTTACGGGCGTTTCACGTTCGCCGGTCCAGGCGATGATGCGACGCATCCGCTTAAGTTGTTTATGTACGTCCTGCGCGGTTTCGACGGGCGTTTCGAACAGCTCGCGGAAGGTATCGGTGATCAACTCCGGGTGAGTGTTCTGAATCAGGTATGTTTCACAGGACTGGGTGATCAGCGTCAACGAGAGCGTATTCAGCGCTTTCAGGCGGCGGTTGGCGCGCCCCCAGCGCGATGACTCCATATTGAGATTGCTGCGCATGCCTTCCAGCGCCGCCGTCCGCCGCACCAGATCGCCCCAGGCTTTGTCCACTTCCTCACTGTCGCCGTGCTTAATACACAGCTGCATCAGCTGGTATTGCGCCACCAGCAGACCGTCGACTTCACGATCCACTTCCTGTTTCACTGAACGCGGCGAAAAGAGCAGATCCGCCATAATGGCGCAGACGATACCAATCACGATCTCGCTGCAACGTTCAACCGCGAACTGCGGCGTCAGTAGTGGCTCCGCCTGAATAGTAATGACGATGATCAGCGCCGTATACCCGGACAGCCCCCATGCATAGGAGTTTTCAACCCGCACCAGCGAGGAGATCCAGGTACAAAATCCCGCCCAGATACAGCACACCAGAATCATTAATAACGGCGCGCGAATCATGGTGATGATAATGGTCAGCGCGGCGATACAGCCAATAAATGTCCCGATGATACGCAGCATCCCGCGATAGCGAATCGCGCCGGAATAGGGTTCCCCACCGGCGGCGAATGCCGGGCCTGCGGCGACAATCGCGGCGGTCAGCACCGCCCAGCGCGGCGTCTCAAGCTGAAAGTGAAAGCCAACGAACAGCGCCAGGACGATGGCGCATGCCAGTTTTACCGCAAAGCGGATATGCTGGTTGGCAATGGAGAAAATACCCATGGTGATTAACCAAACTCGCGCAGACGGTGCGCCATTTTACGGAAGAAGGAGTCCTGCGTTTCATCTCGATCCTGCTTGCCGGTAATCACAACGGTTGCGGTTGTCCCGGCAGGCCACAGGTTGTCCTGCTGATCGTCCAGACGGATACGTACCGGAACACGCTGCGCCAGACGTACCCACTCCAGATTAGAGTCGATGGTCGCCATCCCTTTGGCGTCACGCGTGCTGCTGGCGTTAGTGACCCCAGCCGCCACGCTGTCAACGGTGCCTTTCAACACTTTGTTACTGCCAAGCGGCGTTATCTCTGCGCGATAGCCTGGACGGACGCCTTCCAGTTTGGTCTCTTCCATATAGGCCAGCACGTAGAAAGAGTGCTGTTTCACCAACGCAACCGCCGTTGAGCCACGGGTAATAAACTCGCCGGTGTAGACGTTCAGGTTGGTGACCCAACCGTCAGCAGGGGCGCGAATCACGGTACGTTCGAGGTCTAATTTTGCCAGATCGCGCGTCACCTGCGCTTTGGCAAGCTGATGTAATACGGTTTGCAGAACGTTATTGGCCTGATCGATCTCTTCACGCGACATCGCCTGGACGCCAAGGCGGTTACGGCGGCCAGCCTCCTGACGTTTTTCCTGTGCCAGCACCTGGTAGTAGGCAACATCAGCTTCCGCTTCTTCGAGGGCTTTTTTATAGCGCGGCTGATCGATGGTGAACAGTATCTGGTCTTTCTTCACCAGCTGGTTATCATGCACACTCACGTTGGTGATAAGGCCCGCGACGTCTGGCGCAATGGCAACCACGTCGGCGCTGAAGCGCGCGTCACGCGTCCACGGCGACTCGGTGTAATAGACCCAGGCACGGAAAATTGCGATGAAGGCCAGAATGACCAGTACGAGCGTGATGGCCGTACGAGAGAGTTTTCTTGTTAGTGTTTTCACTTCTACCTCAAACGAACAAGCGCGATATTAAATAGAACAGGCAGCAATACAGCGCGGTATTAAACAGAGCCGGATGCCAGACGAAGTCATAAATGCCGGTTGGAACCAGCATCCGGCGCACCAGCCAGAAAATCGCCAGTGACAAAAGCAATTCGAAAAATATCGGTGGGAAGGAGAGACCAAACACCACGATAACGGGAAACAGACTCATGTTGACCTTGATTTATAAAGAGAGTGCAGGCGATACAGTTTTCAGCCAATGCCACCGCAGGGAAGGGCGTGGAAAGCCAGGCGAGAGCGGCATAGCGGTTATTTGAATAATAATATATTAACGTAACTGTTATGCTGTTATCTATAATATGTGATCTAAATCACTTTTAAGCCAGAGTGAATAATGGAAAGATTAAAACGCATGTCGGTGTTCGCCAAAGTCGTTGAATTTGGCTCCTTTACCGCTGCTGCCAGACAGCTACAAATGAGCGTTTCCTCTATCAGCCAGACCGTGGCAAAACTGGAAGATGAGCTACAGGTTAAGCTGCTAAACCGCAGTACGCGCAGCATTGGGCTGACCGAAGCCGGTAAAATTTATTATCAGGGTTGCCGTCGGATGCTGCACGAAGTGCAGGATGTCCATGAGCAGCTTTATGCCTTCAACAACACGCCTATCGGCACCTTGCGAATTGGTTGTTCTTCAACCATGGCACAAAATGTCCTCGCCGGGTTAACGGCCAAAATGCTGAAAGAGTACCCTGGCCTGACGGTTAACCTGGTGACCGGCATCCCGGCGCCGGACCTGATCGCCGATGGTCTGGACGTGGTGATCCGCGTCGGTGCGTTGCAGGACTCCAGCCTGTTTTCACGCCGTCTGGGGGCAATGCCGATGGTGGTGTGCGCCGCCAAAAGCTATCTCGCGCAATTTGGCGTGCCGGAAAAACCCGCCGACCTCAGCAATCACTCATGGCTGGAATACAGCGTGCGCCCGGATAACGAGTTTGAGTTGATTGCGCCGGAAGGGATCTCCACCCGGCTGATCCCACAAGGGCGCTTCGTCACCAACGATCCGATGACGCTCAGCCGCTGGCTGACCGCAGGCGCCGGGATCGCCTACGTTCCGTTGATGTGGGTGATCAATGAGATCAACAGCGGAGAGCTGGAGATCCTGCTGCCCCGCTACCAGTCCGATCCACGCCCGGTTTACGCGCTGTATACCGAAAAAGATAAGTTGCCGCTGAAGGTGCAGGTGGTGATTAACTATCTGACAGACTATTTTGTCGATGTCGCGCAGTTATTTCAGGGAATGTACGGTCGAGGGAAAGAGAAGTGATCAACGGCCCGACTACAGAACAGGCAGGCCGGATAAGGCGTTCACGCCGCGCCCGGCAAAATGCCCGATAACGCAATGGCGTATCGGGCCGACAAAACGACTTTACGCGGTGCCGCCCACGGTCAGGTTATCCACTTTTAACGTCGGCTGGCCCACGCCTACCGGCAGACTCTGCCCTTCTTTACCGCAGACGCCAACGCCGTTATCCAGTTTCAGATCGTTCCCGACCATAGAGATCTGCTGCATCGCTTCGATACCAGAACCAATCAGCGTCGCCCCTTTCACGGGTTTCGTCACCTTACCGTTTTCGATCAGGTACGCTTCTGAAGTCGAGAACACAAACTTCCCGGAGGTGATATCCACCTGCCCGCCGCCAAAGTTAGGCGCATAGATACCGTATTCCACAGACTCGATAATCTCCTGCGGCGTGGATTTCCCGGCCAGCATATAGGTGTTAGTCATACGCGGCATCGGCAGATGCGCATATGATTCACGACGTCCGTTACCGGTCGGCGCAACGCCCATCAGACGCGCGTTGAGTTTATCCTGCATGTACCCTTTCAGGATGCCGTTTTCAATCAACACGTTGTACTGGCCCGGCGTACCTTCATCATCAATAGCGACCGAACCACGGCGATCGGCGATCGTGCCGTCATCAACCACGGTACACAGCTCAGATGCGACCAGTTCACCGATATGGCCGCTGAACACCGACGTACCGCGACGGTTGAAATCCCCTTCCAGTCCGTGGCCTACCGCTTCGTGCAGCAGCACGCCAGGCCAGCCCGCGCCCAGCACAACGGGTAATGTTCCCGCCGGAGCGGCAACCGCCGACAGATTCACCAGCGCCATGCGCACCGCCTCTTTCGCCCAGGCATCGGCGCGTACTTCACCGTCCAAATCGCTTAAGAAAAAGTCATAACCAAAACGACCGCCGCCGCCGCTGGAGCCACGCTCGCGTTTACCGTCTTCCTCTACCTGCACGCTGACAGACAGACGCACCAGCGGGCGCACATCCGCCGCCAGCGTACCGTCGGTCGCTGCCACCAGAATCAGCTCATACACGCCGGTCAGGCTGGCCGTCACTTCCTGTACGCGCTTGTCGGCTTCACGCGCCGCCTTGTCCACGCGACGCAGAATGTCGAGTTTCTCTTCGCGGCTCATGCTCTGTAGCGGGTCAATAGCGGTATAAAGCATCGGGTGCTCTACCGCGCCCAGTGTTTTTACTTTGCCGTCGCCGCTGTCGCGTACGATGGTACGCGCGGCCTGCGCGCTCTGCTCCAGCGCTTGCAGGCTGATCTGATCGGCATAGGCAAACCCTGTTTTTTCACCGTTGATAGCGCGCACGCCAACGCCCTGATCGATATTGTAAGAACCATCTTTGATGATGCGATCTTCTAAAACCCAGGATTCGTGATAGCTCGACTGAAAATAGAGATCGCCGTAATCGAGACGGCGTTCGGCCAGTTGGCCCAGAATGGCAAACAAATCCTGATGGTTCAGGCCGTTCGCCGCTAGCAATTGTTCACTTACCAGGTTCAGACTCATCGTTTTGCTACTCGTTAGTTACTGTTGTAGGCCTGATAAGACGCGCCTGCGTCGCCATCAGGCGCTTCAATGCCGGACTGCGGTAGAAGTTATGTAGGCCGGATAAGCGCAGCGCCATCCGGCTTTTGCAGTTCGTCATTCATTTCTATTTACTGAGATTGGGGCAATTACTCGCCCCCGTCAAATCATTGCTGGCTTTCTTTACGCGGCTGGCGCAGGACTTCGTTAATCTGCGGTTTGTCTACCGGGCCCGTGATGCGATAGCGCAGAATGGAGACTTTGCTCCACAACGGCCCCAACACTTTACTCGCGGCAAATACCGCCGCCCCGACAATCGGGTTCACCGCAAACGCGGCGGCAACCCCTACCGTGGCGGAGATTTCCGGTGCGACGACGGCTTCAATATCGAGTTCCCGACGCACCAGATTGACAGAACCTTTCATGGCGATGTCGGCCTCCAGCCCATCCACCAGCGTATCGTCAGTGTGCATCACACCGTCTTTGATCCACGCCGTACTGCGAATAGAGTCAAAGTAGAAACCGTCGCTGAACGTATCGCTAAAATCAAAACGCAGCTTACGCAGCAGTGCGTCAAAGCTCAGCAAACGCAGAAGCTGCCCCGCATGACCGGTGCTCAGCTCGGTAATTTCACCTTTCCCCAGGCGGGTACGTAAAATGCCATTAAGGGAAGCCTCATCCGGCTGCCAGGGCAGGTTACGCCAGTGTAAGTCATAGTCCACGTTAAACGAGGCGTTGCGGATGGGGGTCGAAACGCCAAAGAATCCCGCTGCGGCATCAATTTTATGGCCGCGCAGTTTCCCCTTCAGCGACGTGCGCTCGCTACCCGGCGTGTTCACCCAGACACCCTCAGCCGTCAGCCGGGAGAAGCCCGTATCCAGCAGCCCGTTACTCAGGGTCAGCGTATTTCCCTGAATCGCGACGTCGCCGTCAATACGCCCATATTTTTGCCCCCACAGCCAGCATTCGACGCAGCGTAACTGCACATCAGGCCAGCCGCGGAAACTGACTCGCTCAAGGGAGGAGAACGGCGAGGTCGCCTGCGCGCCGTCTGTACGCTTCGCCGCGCTCGGGTTGTAATACAGGTATTTGATGTTCGCCTGCCACGGGGCATTATTGCGTATCGCCAGCGTGGCGTTAACCTCGCGCCCCTGCGCTTCGATCTTCTGACCATTCAGCGACGGCTCAGAGACAATGCTCAGGTTATTCCACTGTTGCCCGCCCAGCGACAGCGAAGGCGTTCGTAGCGTCACGCGCTGCGGCAAACTGGTCTTTGCGCCAACGTTATCCGCCGCGCCTTTCTGGAACAGCGCCAGCCACTCTGCGCCATCCATTGCCGGAAGATTAAGCTCAACGCCTTGTCGGTCAGGCAATGTCGGCGTGGTGCGGCTATCCGTTGTCCAGATCGCCCGATCCAGCGTCAGTTTCTGATTCAGCAGCCAGCGGCTGTTAAAGTGATTATTTTTCCCGGCGCTGCCGGTCAGCGCGAAGCCACGCAAGTTACCGTCAGCCTTAATGCTCACCGGCAAGGATTCCCCGGCCTGCTTGTCGAGCGGTGACGGTAAGTGACTGCTCACATTCTTCAGGTCGCCTTTCAGTTCTACGTTGTATGTCGCACCAGAGTGATAAGGAAGCGCAATGCCCACTTTACCGTTCCACGCCATACCGCCGCTTATAGCATCGTTCACCTGCGCAGGTAGCACGCCCATACGGCCCGGCTGCCAGTTGCCGTTAAGGTTGACGTCGACCTGATAGGCCTTTTCCCCTTCATTGGTGGAGAAATCCACGTTCAACGGCTGATTAAACCAGTTTGCCGTTAACGGTTCGCTCTTAAGATTGCCGTTGTTGAAGCTGAACTTACCGCTCAGGTTCTTCAGCGTGCTGTCGAGCGGCTTAATGAACAAACTATTATTACGCAGCAAGACATCCCCTTTGGCGGTGACCAGCTCGCCATCCAGCGGAATATCAAGATGTAAGCGAGCATTCACATCGCCGTCAATCTGGAGCTGCTCCAGCGTGGCACCGAGAGAATCTTTCAGCGGCGTGTCGTCAAAATACGGGCCGACCGCTTTACCCGGCCCATTGATATCGGCATCAATCAGCAGCTTTTCTTTGGCATAGTCCGGGATGATCGCGGTCAGATTGCTGGCCTTAACACCGCCCAGATTGACGCTATCCGCCTTCATCCACAGGCCATCGTTCAGGAAGTCCAGCTCAATGTTGAGGTCGGTCAGCGCGGGCCAGTCAGGCTGGAAAGCAAACTTCGCGTTACGCAGCGGCACCAGCACTTCAAACTGACCTTCATTATGTTTGTAGGGGAAAAGATGTGGATTGCCGCCATACACCAGCGTAGCGTTATCCGCTTCGCCGCCCTGAATCGCGCCGCTAAGGTAATCAACCAGCTCTTTGCCCATCAGGTTTTCCGGGAAATAACGCCAGGCCTGTGAACCGTCATCGGTGCTGATCCCCGCCAGAATCCCCAGCCAGGGCTCCTCTCCGGCGGGTTGCAGATAACGAAAACCGCCGCGCGCATGTACGGCTTTCGCTTTCACGTCGATGTTGCGCCCGTCCAGCTGAAACCCTTTGTCATTCTTCAGCCAGGTGAGCGTCGCCACGCCGCTTTCAATTTCCAGCGGTGCGCGAAAGACGGTTTCATACGGCATTTCGGCCTGCTGCATCGAGGCGGTCAGCGCGCCGTTTTCCACGCTGCCGGACAAGGTGCCGGAGAAGTGTTCCGCGCCCGGTAAGAGCTTCCACTGCTTCCAGGCGAGGTTATCCCACGACGCCTGGAAACGCGTTTTCTCCGTCGCCTGTAGCGGGATATCCAGCGCGAGAGTGTCTATTTTTCCGCGTGGCTGTGTGGCCTGCCAGATGTCGCCCAGCGCAGGCGAGAGTTTCGCCGCCACCGGACGCAGCCCGTCCATATCGGCCAGTTCAAGGTTGCTGGCGCGAATACGCAATTCATCGCTGCGTATGTTGTTCTGACCGCCAACTTCTTGTTCCGGCACCCAGGCCAGCGTTAACGCGCCGCGCGGCCAGGGTTTGCTATCCAGCGTGATACGCGTGTCAGGAATATAAAACTGCCAGCCCGGCTGTTCGCGCGTAATGTGCGCGGTCAGGTTATCAACGGAAAGCGTGTGCGAATGATTATCGCCCTGCCAGCTCGCGCCGCCCTGCTTAAGCCAGATATCGCCGCTGGAGACTTCGCCTTTCGTGAGCGTCATCCAGCCTTCCAGACTAAAGCGCGCGGTTTGCAGCGCCACGTTATCCTGCATCCATTTGCCCAGCCACGGCTTCACGTCAATATCGTCGGCCTGTAGCCAGACCCGACCGTTGTTCAGCAGCCCGTCGTCGTCACGCAGATCCATACGAACCTGCATCACGCCATGCTGCCCGGTCAGGCTGGAGAGGCTGACCTGACCTTCCGCGCGGTGCCTGTCTTTGCCGTTCAACCAGGTAAGCTGCGGGATCGCCAGTTCGGCTCGCTGGCCTGATAAGGTCAGAAAGCTAATTTGGCTGTCCCGGAGATCGAAGTGATCAAACTGACGCAGGAAAAGATCGCTAATACGGTTGGTTTCAATGCCTTCGTCGCTGTCGCTGCGTTGGATCGGCGTATTGGTGCGGATGTGCAGTTGCCAGAAGGTGAGATCGCGAAACTGCCAGCGCATGTGCAACAGGCTTTGCCAGACATCCAGCGCCAGCGTGACGCGCTTTACTGAAAGCTCGCCGCCATCTTTCAAACTGGCATGGATGTCCCGGGCTTCAAGCGTGGGGCCAAAGGTTTGCCAGTTCGCATGCAACTGGCTGGCGGCAACAGGAATACCCGTGGCAGATTCAATTTTGCTGAGGATCGCCGGGCGCCAGCTATCCAGATGGGGGAGCGCAAGGCGCAATCCACTGATCAGCAGCGCAACGACGACGACGAGCGCGGCTCCAGTGAGCAGTAATATCCCCGGCAATCGCCTCACGCGTCTCTCCTTGTCTGCCAAAAATGTGACTCACAAACCCGTTATCCGGCCTGGAAACGGCGGTCTTTTACATCATTACGACGTCAAATTGCTCCTGGTTATAGAGCGGTTCAATCTGGACTTTAACTTGCTTGCCGACAAAAATTTCCACCTCTGCCAGCGCGTGCGACTCTTCGCCTTTTAACGTTTCCGCCACCGCCGGAGAGGCATAAACGAGGAAACGATCGGAGTCGTAGGCATGATGCACACGCACGATTTCACGCATAATTTCATAGCAGACGGTTTCCACCGTTTTCACCGTACCGCGTCCATGACACGTTGGACATTCATTGCATAGCACATGTTCCACGCTTTCGCGGGTACGCTTGCGGGTCATCTCTACCAGACCCAGTTGCGAAAAGCCGTTGATGCTGGTTTTCACGCGATCTTTGCTCAGCGCCTGCTCCAGAGAATGCAGTACCCGACGGCGATGATCTTCATTATTCATGTCGATAAAATCGATGATGATGATACCGCCCAGATTGCGCAGACGCAGCTGCCGCGCAATCGCCTGCGTCGCCTCAATATTGGTATTGAAGATCGTGTCATCGAGATTACGGTGCCCGACAAACGCCCCGGTATTGATATCAACGGTGGTCATGGCTTCGGTTTGATCGATAATCAGATAACCGCCGGATTTCAGTTCCACCTTGCGTTCCAGCGCGCGCTGAATCTCATTTTCAACATCAAAGAGATCGAAAATCGGCTGATGACCGCTGTAGTGTTCGAGCTTGCTGGTCATCTCAGGGATATATTCCGCAGTAAATTCCAGCAATGCCTCGTACGTCAGACGCGAATCCACGCGGATTCTGTCCAGCTCGGCATCGGCAAAATCACGCAGTACGCGCTGCGCCAGCGCCAGTTCGCCGTACATCTGATAGCGCGTTTGCGGCCGCTTTTTACGCTCCATGACTTTCGTCCAGACGCGTTTGAGGTAAGCGGCATCCGACGCCAGATCCTCTTCGCACACCCCTTCCGCCGCCGTACGGATGATAAATCCGCCCTGCTCGTCGCAATACTCCGCCACCACCTTCTTCAGGCGTTCACGTTCGGTTTCGCTTTCAATACGCTGAGAAACGCCAACGTGCGACGCGCCGGGCATAAAGACGAGGTAGCGGGAAGGCAGCGTGATGTCCGTCGTCAGGCGCGCGCCTTTGGTGCCAAGCGGATCCTTTACCACCTGCACCATCAGATCCTGCCCCTGACGCACCAGCTCAGAGATGTCGCGTACGGTGAAGTTCTTTTGCTCTTCACCCGCCACGCATTCGGTATGCGGCATAATGTCTGAAGCATGAAGAAACGCGGCTTTCTCCAGTCCAATATCTACAAAAGCCGCCTGCATACCCGGAAGTACACGGCTTACACGGCCTTTGTAGATATTGCCTACGATGCCTCGTCGCGCTTCACGCTCAATATGAATTTCCTGAAGAATACCGCCATCAATGTACGCCACGCGTGTTTCCGATGGCGTTACGTTTACCAACAATTCAGCCGTCATGTTTATCTCTTTTCTCACGCAGTGCGTTAAAATTGCTCAGCAACTCATACGTTTCAACCAGCGGTAAGCCGACCACGGCGTGATAGCTGCCGTTTATCTTCCTGACAAAACAGCCACCCTGCCCCTGAATACCGTATGCTCCAGCTTTATCCATAGGCTCACCGCTGGCAACATAGCCCGCGATGTCCTCATCACTCAGTGTTCTGAACGTCACCTCCGTCACCACCAGACAATCCAGCACGTACTGGCTGTCCGCCAGCGCGACGGCCGTCATCACCTGATGCGTCTGCCCCGACAGTTTGCGCAGCATATGCGCCGCGTGTTCTGCATCGCGCGGTTTTTCCAGCACTTCACCGTTAAGAATCACGATAGTATCGGCGCCCAGCACCGGCAAGTCGCGCGCCGTTTGCGCCACGCCTGCCTGCGCCTTTTCCCGCGCCAGACGGGAGACATACTGTTGCGCGCTTTCGCCTTCGCCACGCGTTTCTTCAATTCCCGTAACGATACGTACAAAAGAGACGCCCAGCTGCGCAAGCAGCTCCTGGCGGCGAGGTGAACCGGAAGCAAGATAAACGTCAGTCATAGAAACCTTTACTGCACAGCAAACTGCTGGCGCACTTTGCGCATCAGCAGGAAAAGCCAGGGCCAGAGCACACCGTTTACTACACTACTCCAGAATACTTCCGGTCTGAAAGAGACGTTGATCACTAAAAACTCGGCCCAGAAAACAATAATGTCCACGACCAGTGAGAGCAATATCACCACCAGCGCCTGTTGCCAGAGCGCCAGGTTACGGAATAGCTGGAATTTCAGTGCAACCAGATAAGCAATGATACTCATCGACAAGGCCCGCACGCCAAGCGTGGAGCCGCTGATCAGATCCAGTATGGCACCCATCACAAAACCTGTACCCACATTTACGCGGTGCGGCAGTGCGAGGATCCAGTACAGCAAGATAAGGAGCACCCAGTTTGGCCGGAAAACGATGATGTCATCCGGCCAGGGCATGATTTGCAGCAATAGCGCAATAAGAAACGAGAGCCAGATAACCCAGCGACCCTGGCTACGATAACTTGCCACTATTGCCCCCCCGTTGCGCGCGTAGCCGCCGGTTGTTGAGGCGCGGCAGGCGCCGGGCTAATCCCCGTGGCAGGGTCCGGCATTGGCGCTGGCGGCCCCATCGCATCTGGCGAAGGCAGAACCTGCGGCATCATCTGCATCAGTCGTTCGTTAGCGACGCGATGCACATCTTCCGGCGTCATCGGATTAGCGCCGTTGCGATCGGCTCCCCACAGCAGCAGCAGATAACGCAAACGCTGTAAACCCGCAGTCGGACGCGCCTGAATCACGGTGTAAGCACGTTGGGTGTCCAGCTTGACGGACGAAACCACGCCCACCGGATACCCTTCCGGGAAACGGCCGCCCAGACCCGACGTTACCAGCACATCGCCAACGCGAATGTCGGTGTTTGCCGGCAAATGCTCAAGCTGTAAATCGTCCGTGCAGCCGTTACCGGCGGCAATGACGCGGATATCGTTACGCAGCACCTGAATCGGCAACGCATGTGTCGCATCGCAAATAAGCAGAACGCGGCTGGTCAGTTTCGCCACCGCAACGACCTGGCCCACTACGCCTTTGTCGCTGATGACCGGTTGCCCCTCATAGACCCCGTTCACGCTTCCTTTGTCGATCACCACCTGATCGCTGTAAGGATCGTTAACCGTGGAGATGACCTGAGTCACCATTTTTTGTTCGTCCTGACGCAGCGGCGAACCCAGCAGCTCGCGCAAACGCGCGTTCTCCTGTTTGTATTGCCCCAGCATCAGCAATTCGCTGTTTTTCAGCAACAGTTCCTGGCGCAGCGCCCGGTTTTCAAGTTCGAGTTGGTCACGCGAAGCCAGCGTTTGCGACACGCCGTCGAGTAATTCACGGGGACCATTGGAAATAAAGTAGAAAGGGCTGACGGCGGTATCCATGTACGTGCGGATTTGGCTGAACGTCCCCAGGCGGCTGTCGGCTATAATCACGCCGAGCGCCACCAGCACCGCCAGAATAAGGCGAATCTGTAGCGACGGGCCACGGCTAAAAATTGGCTTCATAAGTTTGCGTATTCTCGTATCAGAGTCGGCAGGGTAATCAAACCATCACCCTGCCGGTATCCGATTACTCTTCGCTGAACAGGTCGCCGCCGTGCATATCGATCATTTCCAGCGCCTTGCCGCCGCCGCGCGCCACGCAGGTCAGCGGATCTTCAGCAACAACGACAGGAATGCCGGTTTCTTCCATTAACAGACGATCAAGGTTACGCAGCAGCGCGCCGCCGCCCGTGAGCACCATACCGCGCTCGGAGATATCAGACGCCAGTTCCGGCGGGCACTGTTCCAGCGCAACCATCACCGCGCTCACAATACCGGTCAGCGGCTCCTGCAACGCTTCCAGAATCTCGTTGGAGTTCAGGGTAAAGCCGCGTGGAACGCCTTCCGCCAGGTTACGCCCGCGAACTTCGATTTCACGCACTTCGTCGCCCGGATACGCAGAACCGATTTCGTGTTTGATACGTTCTGCGGTCGCTTCGCCGATCAGAGAACCGTAGTTACGGCGCACGTAATTGATGATCGCTTCGTCGAAGCGGTCGCCGCCAATACGCACAGAAGAAGAGTAAACCACGCCGTTCAGAGAGATAACGGCCACTTCCGTCGTACCGCCACCGATATCGACAACCATTGAACCGGTTGCTTCAGACACCGGCAGACCGGCGCCGATTGCCGCAGCCATCGGTTCTTCGATCAGGAACACTTCACGAGCGCCAGCGCCCTGTGCGGATTCACGAATCGCACGACGCTCTACCTGGGTCGCTCCTACCGGTACACACACCAGCACACGAGGGCTTGGACGCATAAAGCTGTTGCTGTGCACTTGTTTGATGAAGTGCTGGAGCATTTTTTCAGTCACGAAGAAGTCAGCGATAACGCCGTCTTTCATCGGGCGAATAGCAGCGATATTGCCCGGCGTACGACCCAGCATCTGCTTCGCATCATGACCTACTGCGGCCACGCTTTTCGGTGAACCGGCACGATCCTGACGAATGGCCACAACGGAAGGCTCATTCAATACGATGCCTTGTCCTTTTACGTAAATGAGGGTATTCGCAGTACCCAGGTCAATGGACAGGTCATTGGAAAACATGCCACGAAATTTTTTCAACATACTAAGGGATAATCCTGAAAGCTGGGGCGGAAAACAAAATCCGCTTACTTTACCAACCACACGCAGCAGCGACAAGGCGCAAAAATCATCTGCTACGGTGAAAATTAGCGCAGTACGTTTCCTTTGTTACAAATCTCTGTCTGGGTCCATCAGAACTGAATACATCAGCAGCAATCCTGGCCTTCATTTGCAACCTGTAAAAGGTCGTTTACCTGCATATTTGCTGCAACAATCTGGCGAGCAGACAAGCACACCCCCATGAGGCACAGCGCGCGTTATTCTACGTGAAAACAAATTAAACGGCAGGTTAAACCGAGTATCTTTGCGAATATTTTTTCACGTTGGTGTCAAGTGGTTGGGAGGAGGCAAAAAAATCCCCCTGTCCGCCCGCCACTCCGCGCCCCGTCAGCGTATGCCACTCGCTACGCGAACGGACGCCTGTCGCGTAAACCTGCGTATGCGTTCCCGTGCAAGCTTCCACCAGGCTCTGTACCAGCAACTGGTTTTCCGTTCGTTTCTCAATGTTTCTTACCAGACTCGGATGAAGTTTCAGTAATTCCACATTAAGTTCTTTAATCCAGCTGGTACTCACCAGCGTCAAACCCGCCTGTGTCACCGCGATCCGAACGCCAAGCGCATTCATTAAACGAATAACAGGCTGTAACCGACTGATGTGTTGACAAACATCTGCCTCGGCAAGTTCAAAAATAATACGTTTTCGCTGCGATTTTTCGCACTGCATCAACGTATCACGCAGCCAGCGCTGAAACCGTGGGCGGATCAACGATTCTACCGTTACCTGCATCGCCAGATTTTCCTCCGGCCAGTATTTCAGCAGCGGGATCAAACGGCTAATTTGCAAGCGGTCATACTCTTCCGATAAACCGAACTGCAATACCATCGGCATGTATTCCGCCGAAATCACCTCTTCGGCGCCGTCAAAGATACGGCACATCAGCTCCCGGTGGTGTACGCGTCCTTCACGCATTACCGCCGGTTTCTGATAAATCCGCGGCCCGCCCCGGCTGAGCATCTGCTCAATAAGGGTGCGCCAGCGTACGTTGCCTCGGCCTTTTTCCGGCAGCGAATCGTCATACACCGCCCAGCTGTTCCCTCCCTGCAACACGGCATTTCGGGTCGCGGCTTCGGCATGTTCCATCACCTGCTCCGTTGACTGACCGCTACGCCATGCGCAAATGCCGATATGTACCATATCGTCACGATCGAGCTTTTTATTAACCGGTAATGCATCTACCGCTTTTAATAACTGCCCGGCGATGCTCTCCGCTTCTTTCAATGTGCGGTGCGGCAACAGGACGGCAAAGTCGCTGCGGTGGTAGCGCGCCAGCAGCGAACCCGGGTAGCGCATAATAAATGTCGACAGCAGATTAATCAGCGCAAACAGCTGTTCTTCCGCGAGATCGCGTCCCCAGCTGTCGTGAAGCAGGTTAAAGTCTGGCAGGCGGATCATCATCACCACGCCATGCGATCCCACTTTTTCCTGATCTTCCAGCAGCGTCGCCAGTTGGTTATCAAAAAACAGGCGATTGCCCAGCCCGGTTTTGACATCCTGCGCCGCATAAGAACGGATAAGCGTATCCAGACGGCTGCGCTGTTCGCTGGCAAACTGAATTTCAGACAGCAGCATATCCAACGCGCTGCTGGTACGCGCGGGCCATTCATAGACCGACCCTCGCGCATTCGGCCCGCGCTCGCCGTTCAGAATACGCGTTGCACGAATTTCCAACAGCTCCTGCCCGGACAGCTGGCGCTGTAGCCAGCGTACCGATAAGAACAAGATGAGAACGATAAAGCCGATCGCCAGCGTGAGCGGCGCGGTGGTCACGAGCGAGTGAAAATAGTTGCCCATCGGGTCCTGAAACACCACATGCAGCGAGGTGCCGGGATGCTTTACCAGCGGAATCGTCAGCTCACGATACAGGTTGTTGCTTCCCGCTGGCCGATAGCTGCTGTTGCGCGAATGGCTATACACCTGGCGGCCATCCTGCAACAAATCGACGCGCACGATATCGACCGATACCATCAGTTCATTAATCTGCGGCGTTAGCGTGACAAAATCAGAGGAGACAAGATGCGTGTCAATAGCGGTGGCGACCGCCTGAATGCGGCTGGTGAATTTATTCTCGATGGCATTGTAAAAACTCAGCGAGCAGCCGATGAGCGTAACGAAAATCGTTAACCCGGTAAGCAGCGTGACAAAGGCTGAGAATTTCGTCGTTAATCGCATCCGTGTGTTAACTCCGACAGTTATAAACGACATGAAAGAGCAACTCTGAACGCGAAGTCCGTTAAATTGCACAGCTAAGCGGGCATACTACCAAATCAGGTCTATCTGGCAATTTATTGCGTTGAATCGGCATCACGTTTTGATTAGCGAGTATAGTCTTCATAAATATTTTTCCAATCCACTATGCAAATTGAGGACAGGTTATGCAGGCTTTGATCTTAGAACAGCAGGACGGTAAAACCCTTGCTTCCGTTCAGACCCTTGAAGAAAGTCGGCTACCGGAAGGGGATGTAACGGTAGATATCCACTGGTCCAGCCTGAACTATAAAGATGCTCTGGCCATCACCGGGAAAGGGAAAATCATCCGTAACTTTCCGATGATTCCTGGCATCGATTTCGCTGGAACCGTACGCGCCAGTGAAGATCCCCGCTTCCATGCCGGTCAGGAGGTTTTACTGACCGGCTGGGGCGTGGGCGAAAACCACTGGGGCGGTCTGGCTGAGCGCGCCCGCGTAAAAGGCGACTGGCTGGTTGCTCTCCCGAAAGGTCTTGATAGCCGAAATGCGATGATTATCGGCACCGCCGGTTTTACCGCCATGCTGTGCGTGATGGCGCTGGAAGACGCGGGCATTCGTCCTGAAGATGGCGAGATTGTCGTGACTGGCGCCAGCGGCGGCGTGGGCAGCACTGCCGTTGCGTTGCTGCATAAGCTGGGCTACCAGGTTGTGGCCGTGTCAGGACGCGAAAGCACCCACGACTACCTGCGTAACCTGGGCGCCAACCGCATTCTGGGGCGCGATGAGTTTGCCGAATCCCGCCCGCTGGAGAAACAACTCTGGGCCGGTGCCATCGACACCGTTGGCGATAAAGTGCTGGCGAAAGTGCTGGCGCAGATGAACTACGGCGGCTGCGTTGCGGCCTGTGGTCTGGCGGGCGGCTTCGCGCTCCCCACCACGGTCATGCCGTTTATTCTGCGTAATGTCCGCTTGCAGGGCGTGGATTCCGTGATGACTCCGCCTGCCCGCCGCGCAGAAGCCTGGAAACGCCTGGTCAACGACCTGCCAGCCTCTTTCTATGCGCAGGCTGCAACAGAAATCACGCTGGCAGACGCGCCGAAATTCGCCGATGCCATCATCAATAACCAGGCGCAGGGCCGTACGCTGGTGAAGATTGCCTAATCTTCAAATTTTCGTGACATATTCGCGTTAACGTTTCGCCTCCGTCATGCTTAAAAAAACGCATGACGGAGGATGCTATGAAAATGAAAAAACTGACGGAAGCCGACGTAACCGCGGAGTCCGTTTTTATGTTGCAGCGCCGCCAGGTACTGAAAGCTTTAGGCATCAGCGCGGCCGCCCTTTCTCTGCCCGCCACCGCCCAGGCCGACCTGCTGAGCTGGTTTAAAGGCAACGATCGTCCCCCTGCGCCTGCCGGTAAGCCGCTTGATTTCAGCAAACCCGCCGCCTGGCAAAACGACCTCCCGTTAACGCCGGAAAACAAAGTCACCGGTTATAATAATTTCTATGAATTCGGCCTCGATAAAGCAGACCCGGCCGCCAACGCGGGTAGCCTGAAAACCGATCCCTGGACGTTGAAAATTAGCGGCGAAGTGGCGAAACCCCTAACGCTCGATCACGATGCGCTCACGACGCGTTTCCCGCTGGAAGAGCGAATCTATCGTATGCGCTGCGTTGAAGCATGGTCGATGGTGGTTCCCTGGATTGGCTTCCCCTTACATAAACTGCTCGCACTGGTCGAACCCACCAGCAATGCCAACTATGTGGCGTTCGAAACGATCTACGCGCCCGATGATATGCCGGGACAAAAAGACCGCTTTATCGGCGGCGGGCTAAAATACCCTTACGTCGAAGGATTGCGTCTGGACGAGGCAATGCACCCACTCACGCTGCTGACTGTCGGCGTCTATGGTAAAGCGCTGCCGCCGCAAAACGGCGCCCCCATCCGTCTGACGGTGCCGTGGAAATACGGGTTCAAGGGGATTAAGTCGATCGTCAGTATTAAACTGACCCGCGAACGCCCGCCGACCACCTGGAATCTGGCCGCGCCAAACGAATACGGATTTTACGCCAACGTGAATCCGCACGTTGATCATCCGCGCTGGTCACAGGCGACCGAGCGTTTTATTGGCGCGGGCGGCATTCTGGATGTACAAAGACAGCCGACGCTGCTGTTTAACGGCTATGCCAGTGAAGTGGCGTCTTTATATCGCGGTCTGGATCTGCGGGAGAATTTCTAAGTGCGTCTGACACAAAAACAGATCGTCTGGCTAAAAGTACTGCTGCATCTTGCCGGATTATTACCGTTTCTCTGGCTCGTCTGGGCGGTGAATCAGGGAGGGCTCAGCGCCGATCCGGTCAAAGATATTCAACACTTTACCGGTAGGACAGCGCTGAAATTTTTGCTCGCTACCTTGCTGGTTTCACCGCTGGCACGCTACGCTAAACAGCCATTATTGATCCGCACCCGCCGCTTGTTAGGGTTATGGTGCTTCGCCTGGGCCACGCTGCATTTAACCAGCTATG
Source organism: Citrobacter sp. CK206 (assembly GCF_030333125.1). Classification (NCBI taxonomy): domain Bacteria; kingdom Pseudomonadati; phylum Pseudomonadota; class Gammaproteobacteria; order Enterobacterales; family Enterobacteriaceae; genus Citrobacter; species Citrobacter sp. CK206. The sequence goes on along the minus strand of NZ_JAOWGM010000023.1, from coordinate 19,969 downwards.
CGCTACTTGAACTGGGCATAAATAATCTGGCGCTGCTGGGCCAGGAGTTAATCACTCGTCCTTATTTAACGTTGGGCATTATCAGTTGGTTCATTTTATTCGCCCTTACGTTGACCTCCACGCAGGCGGCGCAACGAACACTGGGGAAACGCTGGCAACGTTTGCATAACTTCGTTTATCTTGTCGCGATTCTGGCTCCCATTCATTATCTGTGGTCGGTAAAAATTTTATCGCCGCAGCCAGTCATTTATGTCCTGCTGGCGCTGGCGCTTTTAGCCTGGCGCTACAAGACATTTCGCCAGTGGTGGCGGTCGTTTGCGGGCAAAATGCTGTAACGCCTCCGTTATGTGCGGTTTGTTGCAAAACCAGGACTCGCCTTGGGTCTTTGCGTGTTAGCAGTTGATAATCTTCCCTGATAAGACCAGTATTTAGCTGCCAATTGCTACGAAATCGTTATAATGTGCGACCTTGGTTTCCCGGACAGGGTTTTTAAGCCGCTGAAAGGGTGACAATCGCGCATCAAAGGTATATTTTGTTTTTTACCGGAGAATCGCAGGAGATAGCTGCACGATGGCCGACAAATTACACATTTTGCTTTTAAACGGTCCGAACCTTAATATGCTCGGCACCCGTGAACCCGATAAGTACGGCACCCTGACATTAACGGAAATTGTTAACCGTTTGAATGCAGAGGCCGACGCGCTGAATGTGACGCTGGATCATTTGCAGTCTAACGCGGAGTACGCACTCATCGACCGTATTCATCAGGCTAAAGACACTGTGGACTATATCCTGATTAATCCGGCCGCGTTTACGCACACCAGTGTTGCGATTCGCGATGCGCTGCTCGCGGTGAGCATCCCGTTTATCGAGATTCACCTGAGCAACGTACATGCGCGGGAACCGTTTCGCCAGCATTCGTATCTTTCCGATATTGCGGCTGGCGTTATTTGCGGATTCGGCGCTGACGGTTACTCATACGCTTTACAGACGGCGGTAAAACGCCTGTCACAATCACACTAAACAAAGAGTACGGAACCCACTCATGGATATTCGTAAGATTAAAAAACTGATCGAGCTGGTTGAAGAATCAGGCATCTCCGAACTGGAAATTTCTGAAGGCGAAGAGTCTGTGCGCATCAGCCGCACCGCGCCAAACGCAGGTTTTCCAGTGATGCAACAAGCTTATGCTGCGCCAATGCAGCAGCCAGCTCTGTCTAACGCTGTCGCTCCGGCGGCTGTTCCAGCAATGGAAGCGCCTGCTGCATCAGCGGAAATCAGTGGTCACATCGTACGTTCCCCAATGGTTGGTACTTTCTACCGCACCCCGAGCCCGGATGCGAAAGCATTCGTCGAAGTCGGTCAGAAAGTTAACGCGGGCGATACCCTGTGCATCGTTGAAGCCATGAAAATGATGAACCAGATCGAAGCCGATAAATCCGGCGTGGTGAAAGCAATTCTGGTCGAAAGTGGTCAGCCGGTAGAATTTGACGAGCCGCTGGTCGTCATCGAATAACGAGGCGAACATGCTGGATAAAATTGTCATCGCCAACCGTGGCGAGATTGCACTGCGTATTCTTCGTGCCTGTAAAGAACTGGGTATCAAGACCGTGGCTGTGCACTCAAGCGCGGATCGCGATTTAAAACACGTATTGCTGGCGGATGAGACGGTCTGTATTGGCCCGGCTCCGTCCGTAAAAAGCTATCTGAACATCCCGGCTATCATCAGCGCCGCTGAAATCACCGGCGCGGTGGCAATCCATCCGGGTTACGGCTTCTTGTCTGAGAACGCCAACTTCGCTGAGCAGGTTGAACGCTCCGGCTTTATCTTCATTGGCCCGAAGGCCGACACCATCCGCCTGATGGGCGATAAAGTGTCCGCAATCAGCGCAATGAAGCAGGCTGGCGTTCCATGCGTACCGGGTTCTGACGGCCCGTTGGGCGACGATATGGATAAAAACCGCGCCATTGCAAAACGCATCGGCTACCCGGTTATTATCAAAGCGTCCGGCGGCGGCGGCGGTCGCGGTATGCGCGTTGTGCGCGGCGATGCCGAACTGGCGCAATCCATTTCCATGACCAAAGCGGAAGCGAAAGCAGCCTTCAGCAATGACATGGTGTACATGGAAAAATACCTGGAAAACCCACGCCACATCGAAATTCAGGTGTTGGCTGACGGCCAGGGTAACGCTATCTATCTGGCTGAACGTGATTGCTCCATGCAGCGTCGTCACCAGAAAGTGGTCGAAGAAGCGCCAGCGCCGGGCATTACCCCGGAACTGCGTCGTTACATCGGCGAGCGTTGCTCCAAAGCGTGTGTCGATATCGGCTATCGCGGAGCAGGTACGTTTGAGTTCCTGTTCGAAAACGGCGAGTTCTATTTCATCGAAATGAACACCCGTATTCAGGTAGAACACCCGGTTACTGAAATGATCACCGGCGTTGACCTGATCAAAGAACAGCTGCGTATCGCTGCGGGCCAGCCGCTGTCCATCAAGCAGGAAGAAGTTGTGGTGAAAGGCCATGCGGTAGAATGCCGTATCAACGCCGAAGACCCGAACACCTTCCTGCCAAGCCCGGGTAAAATCACGCGCTTCCACGCGCCGGGCGGCTTTGGCGTACGCTGGGAGTCCCATATCTACGCGGGTTACACCGTACCGCCGTACTATGACTCCATGATCGGCAAGCTGATCTGCTACGGTGAAAACCGTGACGTAGCGATTGCCCGTATGAAAAACGCATTGCAGGAACTGATCATTGATGGCATCAAAACCAACATTGACCTGCAAACCCGCATCATGAACGACGAGCACTTCCAGCACGGTGGCACCAACATCCACTATCTGGAGAAGAAACTCGGTCTTCAGGAAAAATAAGCGTGCGTTAATTGAAAAAGGCCGGTTTTCCGGCCTTTTGTTTTTTTCCCTCCGGTACATCCCATAAGGTACAATCCCCGCTTTCTTCATCCACAAGGGACAAAAAATGGACACGCGTTTTGTTCAGGCCAACAAAGAGGCGCGTTGGGCGCTGTGGCTGACCCTTCTGTATCTGGCTGCGTGGTTAGTGACTGCTTACTTACCAGGCGCGGCACCCGGCATAACGGGCCTTCCACACTGGTTTGAAATGGCCTGCCTGCTGACGCCGCTTGTTTTCATTTTACTGTGCTGGGCTATGGTGAAATTTATCTATCGCGACATTCCTCTGGAGGACGATGATGCAGCTTGAAGTCATTCTGCCGCTTATCGCCTATCTGCTGGTGGTGTTTGGTCTGTCGGTCTATGCCATGCGAAAAAGGACGACGGGCACCTTCCTGAATGAGTATTTCCTCGGTAGCCGTTCGATGGGCGGAATTGTATTGGCGATGACGCTGACCGCCACCTACATCAGCGCCAGCTCATTTATCGGCGGCCCGGGCGCGGCCTATAAATACGGCCTGGGCTGGGTATTGCTGGCGATGATCCAGTTACCCGCCGTCTGGCTCTCGCTGGGTATTCTGGGTAAGAAGTTCGCTATTCTGGCGCGGCGCTACAACGCCGTCACTCTTAACGATATGCTGTTTGCCCGCTATCAAAGCCGTCTGCTGGTCTGGCTGGCAAGCCTCAGCCTGCTGGTGGCTTTCGTCGGGGCGATGACCGTACAGTTTATTGGTGGCGCGCGTCTGCTTGAGACCGCAGCGGGCATCCCCTACGAAACAGGGCTGTTAATCTTTGGCGTCAGCATCGCGTTGTATACCGCATTTGGCGGTTTTCGCGCCAGCGTGCTCAACGATACGATGCAGGGCATGGTCATGCTAATTGGCACCATCGTCCTGTTGGTCGGCGTGGTTCATGCGGCAGGAGGGCTCGGACACGCGGTCGAAACCCTGCAAACAATCGACCCGAAACTGGTGACGCCGCAGGGCGCGGATGACATTCTGTCACCGACCTTTATGACCTCATTCTGGGTGCTGGTGTGCTTTGGCGTGATCGGCCTGCCGCATACTGCCGTGCGTTGCATCTCCTATAAAGACAGTAAAGCGGTGCATCGCGGCATTATCATCGGCACGATTGTGGTGGCGATCCTGATGTTCGGTATGCACCTGGCGGGCGCGCTGGGACGGGCGGTGATTCCTGACCTGACCGTACCGGACCTGGTCATTCCAACGCTGATGGTTAAGGTTCTGCCGCCGATTGCCGCCGGCATCTTTCTCGCCGCGCCGATGGCGGCCATTATGTCGACAATCAATGCCCAGTTGCTGCAAAGTTCCGCTACGATCATTAAAGATCTCTATCTGAATATTCGCCCGGAGCAAATGCATAACGAAACTCGCCTGAAGCGGATGTCAGCCATCATCACGCTGCTGTTAGGCGCGTTGCTGCTGCTCGCGGCCTGGAAACCGCCGGAAATGATTATCTGGCTTAACCTGCTGGCTTTCGGCGGCCTGGAAGCGGTGTTCTTATGGCCGCTGGTGCTGGGCCTGTACTGGGAGCGTGCAAACGCGACAGGCGCGCTAAGCGCCATGATCATTGGCGGCGTGTTGTATGCCGTGCTCGCCACCTTTAACGTTCAGTACCTGGGCTTTCACCCCATCGTGCCCTCGCTACTGCTCAGTTTATTGGCTTTTCTGGCCGGAAACCGTTTTGGTTCATCTGCCCAGCAAGCCACCTTATTGACTACTGATAAATAAAGAGTTTTGCCATGCCGTGGATCCAACTGAAACTGAATACGACCGGTACGAACGCCGAAGAACTTAGCGATGCGCTGGTGGAAACCGGCGCGGTCTCTGTGACCTTCCAGGACACGCACGACACGCCGGTATTTGAGCCGCTGCCAGGTGAAACGCGTCTGTGGGGCGATACCGACGTTATCGGCCTGTTCGATGCCGAAACCGACATGAAAGAGGTGGTGGCAATCCTTGAGCATCATCCGCTGCTGGGCGCGGGTTTCGCGCATAAGATTGAGCAACTGGAAGATAAAGACTGGGAACGCGAATGGATGGACAACTTTCACCCGATGCGCTTTGGCGAGCGTCTGTGGATTTGCCCGAGCTGGCGCGATGTACCGGATGAGAACGCCGTCAACGTCATGCTGGACCCGGGTCTGGCCTTCGGTACCGGCACGCATCCCACCACATCCCTCTGCCTGCAATGGCTCGACGGGCTTGATCTGAACGGTAAGACGGTGATCGACTTTGGCTGCGGTTCCGGCATCCTGGCGATTGCCGCATTAAAACTGGGCGCTGCGAAAGCTATCGGGATCGATATCGATCCGCAGGCGATCCAGGCCAGCCGTGATAACGCAGAGCGCAACGGCGTATCTGAGCGTCTGGAGCTCTATCTCCCCAAAGACCAGCCAGAAGCCATGAAAGCCGATGTGGTGGTCGCTAACATCCTGGCTGGCCCATTACGTGAACTGGCCCCGTTAATCAGCGTACTGCCCGTTGAGGGCGGTTTACTGGGGCTTTCCGGCATCCTGGCCAGCCAGGCGGAAAGCGTATGCGAAGCCTATACCGAACTCTTTACGCTCGACCCGGTGGTAGAGAAAGAAGAGTGGTGCCGCATTACCGGTCGTAAAAAATAATCAGTCCTTTCCGGCGTGGTCATCTGGCCACGCCTTCTTCACACGATTCGCTTTCCTCTCCTGCTCGTCACCGATACAATATTCTTTATAATTGATTGATTTATATAATGTTATGTTGTTTTCAATTCATCGGGTAAATGCATGAAGTTAATTTCTTTGACCACTGCCTTTCTGGCAATCTGTATGATGCCCGTTTCTGTTTCGGCAACTGACTGGAGCTATGAAGGCGACACCTCTCCCGCGCACTGGGGTGAAATCAATAAAGCATACAAACTGTGCCAGACCGGGATGAGCCAGTCCCCTGTTGATATTCTCACCACGAATGAAATCCAGCTCCCGCCGCTTAACGTACAGTACATCGATCGCGCCGACATGCTCCTGAACGTTAACCACACTCTTCAGGTAACAATGAACCCCTATTCTTCTGCTTCCGCTCAGATTGACGATCAGCCTTATGCTTTAGCAGAATTTCATTTTCATGCCCCAAGTGAAAATACCATCAATGGTAAACACTATGCGATGGAGCTGCACCTGACGCACAAAAACCAGGAAGGTGAGATTGCCGTTGTTGCCGTCATGTTTGATATCGGTGAGCCAAATGAGGCAATTGAACGCTTATGGCAATCCATCCCGGCAACCCCGGGCGACAGCATACCGCTGCTTTCCCCCGTCGATATCAATCTGCTGTTGCCGGAAGACAGAACCTACTGGCGCTTTAGCGGCTCGTTAACGACGCCTCCCTGTAGCGAAGGCGTAACCTGGATTGTCCTGAAACAGCCTATGACGCTTTCTGCCGGTCAACTGGAAAAATTTCGCCATACGATACACCCTGCCAACAATCGCCCTGTCCAGCCTTTGAATGGCCGCGTCATTAACGAATGGTCGATACCGACGCTTCGCGATCCTGTCCTGAAATGAGGCGGCGATCACACTATGAAACGATAATCTGCTGGTTAAATCAGCAGATTATGTTGTCCAGCCGTCAGCCATAGAAGAAAAAATGAGAAGTTACGCAAAATTGTAAGCGTATAAAAATTCGGCTTCATTTTATAACGCAATGATTTATAAAGTTAATTAATTCTCATCATTCATCTTAACTGCGATTCTTTGATCCACCTCAGAGGATTGGTCAAAGTTTGGCCTTTCATCTCGTGCAAAAAATGCGTAATATACGCCGCCTTGCAGTCACAGTATGGTCATTTCTTAACTCATGCGCATCGGACAATACCAGCTTAGAAATCGCCTGATCGCAGCGCCCATGGCTGGCATTACTGACAGACCTTTTCGGACGCTGTGCTATGAGATGGGAGCAGGATTGACGGTATCCGAGATGATGTCTTCTAACCCGCAGGTTTGGGAAAGCGACAAATCTCGTTTACGGATGGTGCACGTTGATGAGCCAGGCGTTCGCACGGTGCAAATCGCCGGTAGCGACCCTGTTGAGATGGCCGATGCCGCACGTATTAACGTGGAAAGCGGCGCCCAAATTATTGATATCAATATGGGGTGTCCGGCTAAAAAAGTGAATCGCAAGCTCGCAGGTTCAGCCCTCTTGCAGTACCCGGATTTAGTGAAGTCGATACTAACCGAGGTCGTGAGTGCAGTGGACGTTCCTGTCACCCTGAAGATTCGCACCGGCTGGGCCCCGGAACACCGTAACTGCGTAGAGATTGCCCAACTGGCTGAAGACTGTGGCATTCAGGCTCTGACCATTCATGGACGCACCCGCGCCTGTTTGTTCAATGGAGATGCTGAATACGACAGTATTCGGGCAGTTAAGCAGAAAGTTTCCATTCCGATTATCGCGAATGGCGACATTACTGACCCGCATAAAGCCAGAGCTGTGCTCAACTATACGGGGGCGGATGCCCTGATGATAGGCCGCGCAGCTCAGGGAAGACCCTGGATCTTTCGGGAAATCCAGCATTATCTGGACACTGGGGAGTTGCTACCCCCCCTGCCTTTGGCAGAGGTTAAGCGCTTGCTTTGCGCGCATGTTCGGGAACTGCATGACTTTTATGGCCAGGCAAAAGGGTACCGAATTGCACGTAAACACGTCTCCTGGTATCTCCAGGAGCACGCTCCAAATGACCAGTTTCGGCGCACATTCAACGCCATTGAGGATGCCAGCGAACAGCTGGAGGCGTTGGAGGCATACTTCGAAAATTTTGCGTAATGAAATAAAGAGCTGACAGAACTATGTTCGAACAACGCGTAAATTCTGACGTACTGACCGTTTCTACCGTTAACTCTCAGGATCAGGTGACTCAAAAGCCCCTGCGTGACTCGGTTAAACAGGCACTGAAGAACTATTTTGCTCAACTGAACGGTCAGGATGTTAATGACCTCTATGAGCTGGTACTGGCTGAAGTAGAACAGCCCCTGTTGGACATGGTGATGCAATACACCCGTGGTAACCAGACCCGTGCTGCTCTGATGATGGGCATCAACCGTGGTACGCTGCGTAAAAAATTGAAAAAATACGGCATGAACTAATTTCGATTAGCTAATTGCTTGTTTAAAAAGGCGCTACTCGGCATGGGGAAGCGCCTTTTTTATTCGCGTCAGACAGGAGTTTGTTCATGAATGTCGGATTTGAGCCGCAATATTTTGGCGATGAATCGAAGAAGATCATTCACGGTGATGCGCTTTCAGAATTGAAAAAACTGCCCCCGGAAAGTGCCGATTTAATTTTTGCCGACCCGCCCTACAACATCGGAAAAAATTTTGACGGTCTGGTGGAGTCCTGGGACGAAGAGACCTTTTTGGCCTGGCTGTTTGAATGCATTGATGAGTGCCATCGGGTGCTGAAAAAACACGGCACGATGTACATCATGAACAGCACAGAGAACATGCCCTATCTCGACCTCAAATGCAGGAAACTGTTCGATATCAAAAGTCGCATCATATGGTCGTACGACAGCTCAGGCGTGCAGGCCAAAAAGTATTTTGGCTCAATGTATGAACCCATCCTGATGATGGTAAAAGATGCGAAGAACTATACGTTTAATCGTGATGACATCCTGGTTGAAACCAAAACCGGCGCAAAAAGAGCGTTGATCGATTACCGCAAAAATCCGCCCCAGCCCTACAACACGCAAAAAGTCCCCGGAAACGTCTGGGATTTTCCCCGCGTCCGCTACTTAATGGATGAGTATGAGAACCATCCCACGCAAAAACCCAGAGCGCTGTTGAGCCGGATCATCCTGGCCTCCTCAAACCCGGGCGACACGGTGTTAGATCCCTTCGCCGGAAGCTTCACGACGGGCGCCGTAGCCGTGGAAACCGGGCGAAAATTTGTCGGCATCGAAATCAACGATGAATACGTAAAAATGGGCATCAGAAGGCTGAACGTCACCTCTCACTATGCGGAAAACGAACTGGCAAAGGTGAAAAAGCGCAAGACAACAAACCTGTCCAAAAAGAGCCGTATGGCCGAAATGACGGATGCGTCTCAGGTGAAGTAAAAGCATTGTAAGTCTGCTTTTCTGCCGCGTTGTTTCGTGTATATTCCTTGCACGCTTGGGCATGAATACACAGGATTTGGCAATGATTCGTAAGTATTGGTGGCTGGTTGTTTTCGCAGTCTCCGTTTTCCTTTTTGACGCATTACTCATGCAGTGGATCGAACTGATGACAACGGAATACGATAAATGCCGCAACATGAATTCGGTTAACCCGCTCAAACTCGTCAACTGCGCCGACCTTGAGTAGTACGCCAGCCAGTTCTATGCAAATTATGCCGACGCACAGTTAGGGATAACCGTTACGCTTCCCCGACCGGGTTGTTATTCTGCGTTAGTACCATCACATTGCCATTCGGAACTAACATTTTTAATACATTATCCACTAATTGCGGCGCCTGCTTATAGAGATCATAACTGGAAGGATTCATTAACCAGTTCTTTACGATCCCGCTAAAACTGCCATGAAGCACAATTAAATTGACCTCGACATCAAGACCGGTCGCAATCAGTCCTTTATTCATACATTGCTGTAATGCTTCACGCATTACCTGATAACTGAAGCCTATTTTTTCCCGAATATCCTGCTCTGATATCATATCATTATGAAATTCACATTTATGATATAAAATCTGCATTAATGCCTGTTGTCGGGGCACCTCAGCAATATATTGCAAAGCGGCAATCAGTTTTTCACGCAAATTCTGTAGCGGATTATCGCCCCCACACGTTGTTAACCTGTCCTGAATGAGATCGCGTAGCGGCGGTTGCTGACCCCATACCTCATTAAACAACTGCGTCTTGTTCTCAAAATGCCAATAGATAGCGCCCCGTGTAACATTCGCGGCGTCTGCAATGTCGTTTAGCGTGGTGTTGCCGACCCCGTGCAAGGCGAACTGTACGATCGCTGTTTCAATCAAGTGTTGTCGGGTTCTGAGGGCGTCCGCTTTTGTTTTCCTGGCCATAGTGAAGTGTGTCTGAAACCGAAGGATGACAGTAAATACTGTTCAGGGATAACGCGCAAATGTATCACTTCATTTTTATTTAAACGAGAGCCCTCGTGTATTATTACGCACAACACATCCAAATAAATAATAAACACAAATGAATCAAATAAAACTATTCACCAAAAGAATGTATATTTCTATTTGTGTTAATGAAAGACAGGGTTTTACTTTTCCACCGCATTATGAAACGACAGGATATTAATCTTTTTTTGCTTTTACGTGCCGTGCATGACGACCGGAAATAAGTATTGCTTACATCACGAGCTGATAATTTGTAGGATAGCCAACTGCTATTTTATTTGTGCGCGTTAACGCCTTACCGTTATCCGGTAAATAACGAGCTTCGGTTTTCTAAGGAACAGTAATGACGAAACATGCCAGGTTTGCACTCCTGCCCTCATTCATCATAATCTCCGCTGCGTTACTCGCCGGTTGTAACGATCAGGGAGATACGCAAGCTCACCCTGCTGAGCCGCAAGTCACCGTCCACGTAGTCGAATCTGCCCCCTTAGCGGTGACGACTGAGCTGCCGGGGCGCACGACGCCATTTCGTATTGCGGAAGTCCGGCCTCAGGTCAGCGGCATTGTACTGAAAAGGAATTTCACCGAAGGTAGCGATATCGAAGCAGGCCAGTCGCTTTATCAGATTGACCCGGCGACTTATCAGGCTGATTACGACAGCGCCAAAGGCGAGCTGGCAAAAAGCGAAGCTGCCGCCGCCATTGCGCACTTAACGGTTAAACGCTACGTTCCGCTGGTTGGCACAAAATACATTAGCCAACAAGAGTACGACCAGGCCATCGCCGATGCTCGTCAGGCCGATGCCGCCGTTATCGCCGCAAAAGCCGCAGTAGAAAGCGCGCGCATCAACCTCGCCTACACCAAAGTGACTTCGCCGATCAGCGGCCGCATTGGTAAATCCAGTGTCACCGAAGGCGCGCTGGTGACCAATGGTCAGGCAACCGAACTGGCGACCGTGCAACAGCTTGACCCTATTTACGTTGATGTGACGCAGTCCAGCAGCGATTTTATGCGTCTCAGGCAGTCCGTCGAGCAGGGTAGCCTGCACAAAGACAACACCCGCAGCAACGTCGAGTTGGTAATGGAAAATGGTCAGGCGTACCCGCTGAAAGGCACGCTGCAATTTTCCGACGTTACGGTAGATGAAAGTACCGGTTCTATCACCCTTCGGGCTGTTTTCCCCAATCCTCAGCACACCCTGCTTCCCGGTATGTTTGTCCGCGCGCGAATTGATGAAGGCATTCAGCCCAATGCCATTCTCGTTCCACAGCAGGGCGTAACGCGTACGCCGCGTGGCGATGCGATAGTGATGCTCGTCAATGATAAAGATCAGGTTGAAGCGCGCGACGTTATCGCTACTCAGGCGATCGGCGATAAATGGTTAATCAGCAAAGGGTTGCAACCGGGCGACAAAGTTATCGTCAGCGGCTTGCAGAAAGCCCGCCCGGGCGAACAGGTTAAAGCCACCACCGATGCCCCTGCGGCGAATGCAGCGCAATAAGGTAACCGGACATGGCAAACTTTTTTATTAATCGCCCGATTTTTGCCTGGGTTCTGGCCATCATTCTCATGATGGCTGGCGCCCTGGCGATCATGCAACTGCCTGTTGCGCAGTACCCGACCATCGCACCGCCCGCCGTTGCGATTTCCGCAACCTACCCGGGAGCGGACGCGCAAACGGTGCAGGATACCGTAACGCAGGTTATCGAACAGAATATGAACGGTATCGATAACCTGATGTATATGTCGTCCACCAGCGACTCGTCCGGTAGCGTAACCATTACGTTGACGTTCCAGTCCGGCACCGACCCGGATATCGCACAGGTTCAGGTACAAAATAAACTGCAACTGGCCATGCCTTTGTTGCCGCAGGAAGTACAGCAGCAAGGTATCAGCGTCGAGAAATCAAGCAGTAGCTTCCTTCTGGTGGCCGGTTTTGTTTCCGACAATAAGAACCTGACGCAGGATGATATTTCCGATTATGTGGCGTCTAACGTTAAAGATACCATCAGCCGGACATCCGGCGTCGGCGACGTCCAACTGTTTGGCGCGCAGTACGCGATGCGTATCTGGCTCGACAGCAATGCGTTAAACAAATACCAACTGACGCCGTTAGATGTTATTAACCAGCTGAAAACGCAGAACAACCAGATTGCCGCAGGCCAACTGGGCGGGACGCCTTCTATCCCGGGACAGCAGCTTAACGCCTCTATCATCGCGCAAACACGCCTGAAAACGCCGGAAGAGTTTGGCCGCATCACGCTGAAAGTGAATCAGGATGGTTCGATGGTCCATCTTAAAGATGTGGCCCGCATCGAACTTGGCGGCGAAAACTACAACATGGTGACGAAGATTAATGGCCAGGCGGCGACAGGCCTGGGTATTAAGCTGGCAACCGGCGCGAACGCGCTGGATACGGCGGCGGCCATTAAAGCGAAGCTTGCGGAACTACAGCCCTTCTTCCCGCAAGGGTTGAAGGTGGTCTACCCGTATGACACCACGCCGTTTGTGAAAATATCGATTCATGAAGTGGTGAAAACGCTGTTTGAAGCGATCATCCTCGTTTTCCTGGTCATGTATCTTTTCCTGCAAAACATACGCGCGACGTTGATACCGACCATTGCGGTGCCGGTTGTACTGCTGGGTACATTCGCCATCCTGGCGGCGTTCGGTTTCTCTATTAATACGTTAACAATGTTCGGGATGGTGCTCGCCATCGGCTTGCTGGTCGATGACGCTATCGTCGTCGTGGAAAACGTCGAACGCGTGATGGTGGAAGAAAAGCTACCGCCCAAAGAAGCGACCCAGAAATCAATGTCGCAGATTCAGGGCGCGCTGGTGGGGATCGCGATGGTGCTTTCCGCCGTATTTGTGCCGATGGCCTTCTTTGGCGGCTCAACCGGCGCAATTTACCGCCAGTTCTCGCTGACTATCGTTTCTGCAATGGCGCTTTCTGTACTGGTTGCGCTCATCCTGACGCCTGCGCTTTGCGCCACGCTGCTTAAACCTGCGTCTGCCGATCACCATGAAAAGAAAGGTGGCTTCTTCGGGTGGTTTAACACGCTGTTTGAAAAAAGCGTCGGGCATTACAGTAACAGCGTCAGCGGTATTTTGCGCAAGACCGGGCGTTATTTGCTGCTGTATGTCCTTATCGTCGGCGGCATGGCCATTTTGTTCCTGCGCTTACCCACCTCCTTCCTGCCGGAAGAAGATCAGGGCGTATTCATGACGATGGTGCAGTTACCGGCTGGCGCGACGCAGACACGTACGCAGCAAGTGCTGGATCAGATTCAGAACTACTATCTGAACCAGGAAAAAGCCAACGTTGAATCCGTCTTTACCGTGAATGGTTTTAGCTTTAGCGGACAGGGGCAGAACTCCGGTATCGTCTTTATTAGCCTGAAGCCCTGGGAAGAACGCCCCGGCGAAGAAAATGGCGTAGAAGCGATCGTTGCCCGCGCAACCAGGGCATTCAGCCAGATAAAGGATGGTCTTGTCTTCCCGTTCAACCTGCCCGCGATTATTGAGCTGGGTACGGCAACGGGGTTTGACTTTGAACTGATCGATCAGGCGAACCTGGGTCACACGGAGCTCACCAAAGCCCGGAACCAGTTGCTGAGTATGATAAAAGAGCATCCCGACCTGCTGGTTCGCGTCCGCCCTAACGGACTGGAAGATACGCCACAGTTCAAGCTGGATGTCGATCAGGAAAAAGCACAGGCTCTGGGAGTCAGCCTGTCAGACATCAACCAGACGATTTCCACCGCGCTTGGCGGCACGTACGTGAATGATTTCATCGATCATGGACGAGTGAAGAAAGTCTATGTCCAGGCGGATGCGCCGTTCCGCATGTTGCCCGGTGACATCAACAATCTGTATGTCCGTAGCGCAAACGGTGAAATGGTTCCGTTCTCCACCTTCAGTTCGGCACGGTGGATTTACGGCTCACCACGTCTGGAACGCTACAACGGTATGCCTTCAATGGAGCTGTTGGGTGAAGCGGCGCCCGGCAGAAGTACCGGGGAAGCGATGGCATTAATGGAAAGCCTGGCGGCAAAATTACCGAACGGTATTGGTCATGACTGGACAGGCATGTCGTATCAGGAGCGCCTCTCCGGCAACCAGGCTCCGGCGTTGTATGCAATCTCACTGATTGTGGTCTTCCTTTGCCTGGCTGCATTGTATGAAAGCTGGTCCATTCCGTTCTCCGTTATGCTCGTCGTACCGCTCGGCGTGGTCGGCGCATTGCTGGCCGCCTCGCTTCGCGGACTGAATAACGACGTTTACTTCCAGGTTGGCCTGCTCACAACCATTGGTCTTTCTGCTAAAAACGCCATCCTGATTGTGGAGTTTGCCAAGGATCTGATGGAGAAAGAGGGACGAGGGTTGATTGAGGCAACGCTTGAAGCGTCGCGTATGCGTTTACGCCCAATCCTGATGACATCTCTGGCGTTCATCCTCGGCGTTATGCCGCTGGTTATCAGTCATGGCGCAGGCAGTGGCGCACAAAATGCGGTGGGAACAGGGGTTATGGGAGGAATGCTGACGGCGACATTGCTGGCAATCTTCTTCGTTCCGGTCTTCTTTGTGGTCGTGAGACGTCGTTTTAACCGGCATCATGATTAACCACTAAAATTACGGCGCCCTCGGGCGCCTTTTTCCAAAATAATTATCCATTTATGTATTAAAAAGATAGTCATTTATTTTCCCTGCTATTTACCAGACATGCACCACTTAGCCATCCTTTTCTCCATTATTTTTACAATCCACATGAATTGAAATTATTCCACATGCGGGTGCCCTTTTAAGGCGTGATAAAATAGCGTCGGGTTCGCAGCTAGCGGAGCATTCGACTTTGCTGGATGTAGCGAAACGTTTATTTTTGAGGTAACACCATGAAAAGATTAATTCCTGTTGCATTGCTCACAACCTTGCTGGCGGGGTGTGCGCATGACTCTCCTTGCGTTCCGGTTTATGACGACCAGGGTCGTCTGGTTCATACCAATACCTGTATGAAGGGCACCACGCAGGATAACTGGGAAACAGCGGGGGCGATTGCCGGTGGCGCAGCCGCTGTCGCAGGCCTGACGCTGGGGATTGTTGCCCTGACGAAATAGGTTTTATTAAAAGCGCGGCAACCCGCGCTTTTAATATAAGACAAAGCTCTGGATAATCGACTTATTATTAATCATTAATTATAGATTTCTCTCACATATCTACTCTATAAGATTGGCATTTTTCATTATTCTGTCTTAGTGAAACTGCATTTATCATACTTATCCTGCCGATATTAACGGGCGAAATCGTTATTCCGCACAGCGCCCGTAAATTTAAATATTTTGCTCCAAAATGTGGCTTACGTTTCATTTTCGCACCATTTCAGGGCGCTGCATTTATTTTTTCCTGTCTACACTCTGCATATTGCGTCGAGCATTCGTTCGCAAAACCTGGCACTACCTTTGCTTAAAAGAGTATGGCCAAAGCCACAGACAGGTAAAGACGTTCCAGAACGTCTCTCTATAACGATAATTTCTCCACACAGGATGCATTATGAAAAAGATGATGATAGCCAGCCTGGCTGCGGTCGGCGTGCTGCTTGCTGTTGCAAATCAGGCGCATGCTGGCGCAACACTGGATGCCGTAAAGAAAAAAGGATTCGTACAATGTGGGATCAGTGACGGCCTGCCTGGTTTTTCTTATGCAGATGCAAGCGGTAAATTCACGGGTATTGACGTCGATGTTTGTCGTGGCGTTGCCGCAGCCGTCTTTGGCGATGATACAAAAGTAAAATATACCCCACTCACTGCAAAGGAGCGCTTCACCGCCTTGCAATCCGGCGAAGTCGATCTGTTATCCCGTAATACAACCTGGACCTCTTCACGCGACGCAGGTATGGGCATGTCATTCACTGGCGTGACGTATTACGACGGGATTGGTTTCCTGACGCATAACAAAGCGGGGTTAAAAAGCGCTAAAGAGCTGGACGGCGCCACCGTCTGTATACAGGCAGGCACGGATACCGAACTGAACGTGGCCGATTACTTTAAAGCCAACAAAATGAAATACACCCCGGTCACTTTTGATCGCTCTGATGAGTCAGCCAAAGCGCTGGAATCGGGCCGCTGCGACACGCTGGCTTCTGACCAGTCTCAGTTATATGCCCTGCGAATCAAGCTGAGCGACCCTGCCGAATGGATCGTCTTGCCTGAAGTCATCTCAAAAGAGCCTCTGGGCCCCGTTGTGCGCCGTGGTGATGATGAGTGGTTCTCTGTCGTCCGCTGGACGCTGTTCGCTATGCTGAATGCTGAAGAAATGGGGATTAACTCGCAGAACGTAGATGAGAAAGCGGCGAATCCGGCAACACCGGACATGGCGCATTTGTTGGGTAAAGAAGGGGATTACGGTAAGGATCTGAAACTGGATAACAAATGGGCCTACAACATCATTAAACAGGTTGGTAACTACGCGGAGATCTTTGAACGTAACGTGGGATCGGAAAGCCCGCTGAAGATCAAACGAGGCCAGAACAATCTCTGGAATAACGGCGGCATTCAGTACGCACCACCCGTACGCTAAGCCGTTGTGATGTAACGGGCGCCGCACCTGCGGCGCTCAGCCCAGAGTTATGGTTACCGAGGTTTTCTTATGTCCCATCGCCGCTCAACCGTAAAAGGAATGCTCTCCTTTTCTAACCCTGCGGTCCGCGCCTGGTTATTTCAAATACTCGCCGTTATTGCGGTTGTCAGTGTTGCGGTCTATTTAATTCATAATACGATTAACAATCTGAGCAGCCGGGGGATTACCTCAGGATTCGCGTTTCTCGATCGCAGCGCCGGGTTCGGTATTGTTCAGCACCTGATCGACTATGAGCAAGGGGATACATATGGCCGCGTCTTTCTGGTCGGCTTGCTCAATACGCTGTTGGTCTCCGCACTGTGTATTGTTTTTGCGTCATTTTTAGGTTTTTTCCTCGGCCTTGCACGCCTGTCGGATAACTGGTTATTGCGTAAGTTATCGACCATTTACATCGAAACCTTTCGCAATATTCCGCCATTGCTGCAAATCTTCTTCTGGTACTTTGCCGTCCTGCGTAATTTACCCGGGCCACGGCAGGCGGTAAGCGCGCTGGATTTGGTTTTTCTGAGTAATCGGGGACTCTATATTCCGGCACCACAGCTGGGTGAAGGCGTTATCGCTTTTTGTGTGGCAATCCTTCTGGCGATCGTCATCTCCACTGGGCTCTTTCGCTTCAATAAAACGCACCAGATTAAGACGGGGCAATTGCGCCGAACATGGCCTACGGCGTTGGCGCTCATCGTGCTATTGCCGGCTGTCGCTCAGTGGCTATTTGGCGCGGCGCTGCACTGGGATGTGCCTGAGTTACGCGGGTTTAACTTCCGGGGAGGGATGGCATTAATTCCAGAACTGGCTGCGTTGACGCTGGCGCTTTCGGTATATACCTCGGCATTTATTGCTGAGATCATCCGTTCCGGTATCCAGGCGGTTCCTCACGGCCAGCATGAAGCCGCGCGTTCACTGGGCCTCCCTAATCCGGTAACGCTGCGTCAGGTCATCATTCCCCAGGCACTGCGCGTGATCATTCCTCCATTGACCAGCCAGTATCTGAATATCGTGAAGAACTCATCGCTTGCTGCCGCTATCGGCTACCCGGATATGGTTTCCCTGTTTGCCGGAACGGTACTGAACCAGACGGGTCAGGCCATTGAAACCATCGCCATCACCATGTCGGTTTATCTGATCATCAGCCTCAGTATTTCCCTGCTGATGAATATTTATAACCGCCGTATCGCCCTGATTGAGCGCTAAGGAACCATGATGACAAAAGTTCTTCTGTCTCATCCCATGCGCCCGGCCAATAACGGCGCAGGTCGCATAATTTTGTGGGTACGTAAAAATCTCTTTTCCAGTTGGTCCAATAGCCTGCTAACCCTTTTTTGTCTGTGGCTCATGTGGATACTCATTTCCCCCTTGCTGAACTGGGCGTTTCTACAGGCTAACTGGGTGGGTTCGACGCGTGCTGATTGCACGAAGGCGGGTGCCTGCTGGGTATTTATCCACGAACGTTTTGGTCAGTTTATGTATGGGCTTTATCCACATGACCAACGCTGGCGCATCAACCTGGCATTACTTGTTGGTCTGGCCTCCATTGTGCCGATGTTCTGGAAAGCAATGCCCCGTTGCGGGCGCTACATCGCCGCATGGGCGGTTATCTATCCCATTGTTGTCTGGTGGCTGATGTATGGCGGTTTCTTCGGGCTGGAGCGGGTAGAAACGCGGCAATGGGGAGGATTAACACTCACGTTGATCATCGCTTCCGTCGGTATTGCGGGTGCCCTTCCTCTGGGAATTTTGCTGGCGCTGGGCCGTCGCTCTCATATGCCGATCGTTCGGATGCTCTCCGTTATCTTTATCGAGTTCTGGCGAGGCGTACCGTTAATCACCGTGCTGTTTATGTCTTCGGTCATGCTGCCGCTGTTTATGTCGGAAGGAACCAGTATCGACAAACTTATCCGGGCGCTGGTTGGGGTGATCCTTTTTCAGTCTGCCTACGTCGCGGAGGTCGTACGCGGAGGGTTACAGGCATTACCGAAAGGGCAGTATGAGGCCGCGGAATCTCTGGCGCTCGGGTACTGGAAAACCCAGGGACTGGTCATTCTACCCCAGGCGTTGAAGCTGGTGATTCCGGGTCTGGTGAACACCATTATCGCCCTGTTTAAAGATACCAGCCTGGTGATCATTATCGGTTTATTTGACCTTTTCAGTAGCGTTCAGCAGGCGACTGTTGACCCTGCATGGCTGGGGATGTCGACCGAAGGGTATGTTTTTGCCGCACTGATTTACTGGATTTTCTGCTTCAGCATGTCGCGTTACAGCCAGCATCTGGAGAAACGTTTTAACACCGGGCGTACGCCGCACTGAGGATTTTATGAGCCAATTATTAATTCAACCTGCCGACGCGATGATCACGCTGGAAAACGTCAATAAATGGTACGGTCAGTTTCATGTTCTGAAAGACATTAATCTGAACGTGAAACAGGGGGAGCGTATCGTGCTGTGTGGCCCTTCCGGCTCGGGTAAATCCACGACCATTCGCTGTATTAATCATCTGGAGGAACATCAACAAGGGCGTATTGTGGTAGACGGTATTGAACTCAATGAAGACATTCGCAATATCGAGCGGGTAAGACAGGAAGTCGGTATGGTGTTCCAGCACTTCAACCTCTTCCCACATCTGACGGTACTGCAAAACTGTACTCTGGCGCCGATTTGGGTGCGGAAGATGCCAAAGAAAGAAGCTGAAGCACTGGCGATGCATTACCTGGAACGTGTGCGCATCGCTGAGCACGCCCATAAGTTTCCAGGGCAGATTTCCGGCGGGCAACAGCAGCGCGTGGCTATTGCACGTTCGCTATGCATGAAGCCCAAAATTATGCTGTTTGATGAGCCGACTTCCGCGCTGGATCCTGAGATGGTGAAAGAGGTGCTGGATACCATGATTGGTCTGGCACAGTCCGGGATGACAATGCTTTGCGTCACCCACGAAATGGGCTTTGCCCGAACGGTAGCAGACAGGGTGATCTTTATGGATCGTGGTGAAATTGTTGAGCAGGCGCCACCGGAAGAGTTCTTTCCCCATCCTAAATCAGAGCGTACCCGGGCGTTTTTGTCGCAAGTCATTCACTAACTGCCTGGTGGCGCTGCGCTTATCTGGTGGAACGTGAGCCGGATAAGGCACCGCCGCCATCCAGCAGTTCTCAGGGCGCGTAAACGCAAAAAGGCCCGGTCTTTCGACCGGGCCCTTCGCTTGATTTGATGTCTGGCAGTTCCCTACTCTCGCATGGGGAGACCCCACACTACCATCGGCGCTACGGCGTTTCACTTCTGAGTTCGGCATGG
>NZ_JAOWGM010000022.1:71971-84638 GCF_030333125.1 Citrobacter sp. CK206 | reverse complement strand
GTGGAGCGGTAGTTCAGTTGGTTAGAATACCTGCCTGTCACGCAGGGGGTCGCGGGTTCGAGTCCCGTCCGTTCCGCCACCCTAATTAGGGGCGTAGTTCAATTGGTAGAGCACCGGTCTCCAAAACCGGGTGTTGGGAGTTCGAGTCTCTCCGCCCCTGCCAGAAAATTATCCTTAGCATTTGCTAAGGATTTTTTTTGCCTGAAAAACGACCCCCGGCATATCCATTCAACTCCTTTCCCGGCATCCTTGCCATTGCTGTCCCTTTAATCTTCCAGGACGTTTGTTTTTAACAGATCGCGGATCAACGTATGTTTATCGCTATTTTGTAGCCATATTGCATATAACGGGCGTGAAAGCGTAGCGCTGTCGGCAACGGTATGAAGCCCGCCTTTTTCTTTGGCCCAGCCAACAGGAAGCCAGCTGCATCCATTAAGAGCAGACAGTTGCTGTCTCGCCAGTTCAGCTGAACTGGTGGTAAGAACGGGAACCTCATCGCTCGCAATCAAACCCACTTCATGCTGTTGAAAATCAGGTCCCCACTCAAGGCGCAGATAATTTAATTCATCTTTCATCTGTGATGGGCTGCTGCAATACAACGCGAGTGTGAAATGTCCCAGCAATTGGCTGCTAAACTCATCCATTTTTGGCGCTTCGGTGGTAATGAGCAGATCAAGCTGACGTTCATGGAGTTGCTTTACTAACGACTGGCGTTGAGCGATCCTGGCTTCAAATTGCAGACTGGCTTGCGGCTCCAGAGACTGATATAAGCGTGCCAGCCAGCCATTGAGCATGCACTCCCACAGAGAAGCGCTGGCACCGATAGAAAACTCATTATGCCGCGACGTATGCGCCACTTCCTTACGTGCCGCCTGCCACGTATTCATCAGCGTTTCTGCATAGGGTAGTAGCTTTTCACCTGCTGCGGTTAAGCGGATATTGTTTCTGTGCCGGGTGAACAGGTTCACACCAAGCTGATTTTCCAGTTGTCTTATCCGAAAACTGACCGCCGATTGGGTCAGGTAGAGCGCTTCTGCCGCTCGTCCAAAGTGGCGTGTCCGGCTAACTTCCAGGAAAGTTTTTAACAATTCCGTATCCACAACGCTCTCCACAAAATTATTTGTCGTAATGATTTAAATCTTTTGTTTTACACTCTGTCAAGCGTAACTAATACTCCGCGCCATAAATAGCTCGGCCAAAGAATTAGGAGCGTGCAGGATGGCGGAAAGCTTTACGACGACTAATCGATATTTCGACAACAAATATTATCCACGCGGATTCTCTCGTCATGGTGATTTCACCATCAAAGAGGCACAACTGCTTGAACGTCATGGTTATGCCTTCAATGAGCTGGATCTGGGGAAACGTGAGCCAGTAACCGAAGAAGAGAGACTGTTTGTCGCGGTATGCCGTGGCGAACGTGAGCCGGTGACAGAAGCAGAACGCGTCTGGTCTAAATATATGACGCGTATTAAGCGTCCAAAACGTTTCCACACTCTGTCTGGCGGTAAACCGCAGATGGAAGGTGCGGAAGACTACACCGAATCTGACGATTAATAAAAAAAGGGCGAAATGCCCTTTTTTTACGTCAGTAGTTTTTGTAAATGAATCAGTAGCCTGTCTATTGCCCGATAGCCCACAGCCTCCTGCAAATGCAGGCGCGTAATATTCTCCGTCTGTTCCAGATCGGCAATGGTACGGGCAACCTTCAGTAAGCGCTGCCAGGCTCGTATAGACAATCCCAGATGTATCAGCGTCTCCTCCAGCCAGTGCGCATCATCACTGTGTAGAGAGCAGTACTTTCGTATACCCTGGCTGTCCAGATGGGCGTTTAGCTTCCCCTGTCGTTCGTACTGGCGTTTCCGTGCGGATATCACCCGTACTTTCACTGTAGCGCTGTCCTCGCTTTTCACCGCTGCCTGGCTGAGTATACCGGGCGGTGGCAGGGGAATTTCGAGCGAGAGATCGAATCGATCGAGAAAGGGGCCGGATAAACGGCTGAGGTAGCGCAACGTCTGTTCCGGGCTACAGCGATTATGGTTCCCCTGATAGTGACCGGTCGGGCTGGGATTCATCGCTGCAATCAGTTGGAAGCGCGCAGGATAGGTGATCTTTGCCCGGGTGCGCGAAAGGTGTATCTGACCAGACTCAATAGGTTCACGCAGCGCATCCAGCGTGCGTCGCTCAAACTCAGGCAGTTCATCCAGAAACAAAATACCGTTGTGCGCCAGCGATATTTCTCCTGGCGCGGGTATTGAACCTCCCCCTACCATTGCCGTTAATGACGCGCTGTGATGAGGCGAGCGGAAAGGACGTCGTTTCCACTGCCTTTGTACCGTATCAGCGTTCACCAGGCTGAGAATCGCCGCACTTTCCAGCGCTTCTTTGTCGCTTAATGATGGCAGTAGCCCATTAATGCGGCTGGCCAGCATGGTTTTTCCCGTACCTGGCGGGCCTATCAGCAGCAGGTTGTGCCCTCCTGCGGCCGTGATTTCCAGGCCTCGTTTCCCCTGTTCCTGACCGATAACATCACTGAGATCGTCATGCAGTAAACAGGCGTCAGAATCGGTAGAGACTGGTTTCTCAAGATCCCGTTTCCCTTCCAGAAATGCGCATACCGTTTGCAGATGATCTGCAATCAGGCATCCCTCTCCGCTGATTAGCCCAACTTCTGTTGCATTCTCTTTTGCAACAATGATATGTCTGCCTGCCCGAATCGCCTCGGTTGCACTGGATATCGCGCCTGGAACGCCACGTAACGCACCTGTAAGGGCCAGTTCGCCCACCAGTTCATATTCATTAAGCTTATTTGTTGTAAGTTGCTCTGACGCTGCCAGAAGCGCAATTGCGATAGGTAAATCATATCTTCCGCCCTCTTTGGGTAAATCTGCCGGAGCCAGATTAATGGTGATTTTCTTCGCCGGAAATTCATACCCGCTATTGATGATTGCGCTGCGAACCCGATCCCGGGCCTCCTTTACCGTCGTTTCTGGTAGCCCAACCATTGTTAAACCCGGCAGGCCATTACTGATATGCACCTCGATGGTTATTGGCGGCGCATTAACGCCAAGTGCGGCGCGTGTGTGAACAATCGACAGTGACATAATTCCTCCCGTTGAGAGAATTATGCTGCATTAAAAACCAGGAATATCCTGCACGATCGTTAACTTTCGGCGCGTATTCCGGTAATTTTATCGCCTTTTCAAAATATGCTTTGCTGTTCGGAAGCGTGCTCGCAAAAAATCACAGATGCGAAAAAAAGATGGGGGTTGCTGTTGTTTATGAAGCAAAAAGTGAAAATTTTTCATTTCCTGTTTTTTGTATAAAAAACAATGATTTTTTGCTAAACCGTTAGCTGCGTCGGAAAAATGAAAATAAAAATATCTTGTGCTATTGGCGAAAGCTATGGTAACTCTTTAGGCATTCCTTCGAACAAGATGCAAGAATAGACAAAAATGACAGCCCTTCTACGAGTGATTAGCCTGGTCGTGATTAGCGTGGTGGTGATTATTATCCCACCGTGCGGGGCTGCACTTGGACGAGGAAAGGCTTAGAAATCAAGCCTTAACGAACTAAGACCCCCGCACCGAAAGGTCCGGGGGTTTTTTTTTGACCTTAAAAACATAAACGAGGAGCAGATAATGACTAATAGCATAAAATTCTGTTTCTCCAGATTTACGGCGGGGATGTAGCTATGAATGGGGCACAGTGGGTGGTACATGCTTTGCGAGCACAGGGCGTTGAAACCGTTTTTGGTTATCCCGGTGGCGCAATTATGCCGGTTTACGATGCGTTGTATGACGGCGGCGTGGAACATCTGTTGTGTCGTCACGAGCAGGGTGCGGCGATGGCGGCAATCGGCTATGCGCGTTCAACGGGCAAAACGGGCGTCTGTATCGCCACGTCTGGCCCTGGCGCTACCAATTTGATCACCGGTCTGGCTGACGCACTGTTAGATTCCGTGCCGGTTGTGGCCATCACGGGTCAGGTTTCCGCTCCGTTCATCGGAACGGACGCTTTTCAGGAGGTTGATGTGCTGGGGCTGTCGTTGGCATGTACTAAGCACAGCTTCCTCGTGCAATCGCTGGAAGAGCTGCCGCGCATCATGGCTGAGGCTTTCCGGGTTGCGAACTCGGGTCGTCCTGGCCCTGTTCTGGTTGATATCCCCAAAGATATCCAGTTAGCCAATGGTTCACTGGAGCCGTATTTCACCACCGTTGAAAACGAAACGGCTTTCCCGCACGCGGACGTTGAGCAGGCGCGTCGGATGATGGCGCAGGCGCAAAAACCGATGCTGTACGTGGGCGGCGGCGTAGGCATGGCGCAGGCCGTACCCGCGCTGCGCGCATTTATCGCTGCGACGCAAATGCCGGTGACCTGCACGTTAAAAGGCCTGGGCGCGGTGGATGCCGACTATCCGTATTATCTCGGTATGTTGGGGATGCATGGCACTAAAGCGGCAAACTTCGCTGTTCAGGAGTGCGATCTGCTGATTGCCGTAGGGGCACGTTTTGATGACCGGGTGACGGGCAAGCTGAATACCTTTGCGCCGAACGCCAGCGTGATCCACATGGATATCGATCCGGCGGAAATGAACAAACTGCGTCAGGCGCATGTCGCGTTGCAGGGCGATCTGAACGCATTATTGCCCGCGTTACAGCAACCGTTAAATATTGACGCCTGGCGCCAGCACAATGCTGAACTGCGTACTGAGCACGCCTGGCGTTACGATCATCCCGGTGAAGCCATCTATGCGCCGCTGCTGTTAAAACAGCTGTCGGAACGTAAACCCGCAGACAGCGTGGTGACGACGGATGTGGGCCAGCATCAGATGTGGTCTGCGCAGCATATGACGTACACTCGCCCGGAGAATTTCATCACCTCCAGCGGCTTAGGTACGATGGGTTTTGGCCTGCCTGCGGCGGTTGGCGCGCAGGTTGCGAGGCCGAATGATACCGTTATCTGTATCTCCGGTGACGGCTCTTTCATGATGAATGTACAAGAGTTGGGCACCGTAAAACGCAAGCAGTTGCCGTTGAAGATTGTCTTACTCGATAACCAGCGGTTAGGTATGGTTCGACAATGGCAACAACTGTTTTTCCAGGAACGATATAGCGAAACCACCCTTACCGATAACCCCGATTTCCTCATGTTAGCCAGCGCCTTCGGCATTCCTGGCCAACACATCACCCGTAAAGACCAGGTTGAAGCGGCGCTCGACACCATGCTGAACAGTGATGGGCCATACCTGCTTCATGTCTCAATCGACGAACTTGAGAATGTCTGGCCCCTGGTGCCGCCTGGCGCCAGTAACTCAGAAATGCTGGAGAAATTATCATGATGCAACATCAGGTCAATGTGGCAGCTCGTTTCAACCCGGAAACGTTAGAACGTGTTTTACGTGTGGTTCGCCACCGTGGTTTTCAGGTGTGCTCCATGAATATGGAAGCCGCTACCGATGCGCAAAATATAAATATCGAATTGACCGTTGCCAGCCCCCGGTCGGTCGACTTACTGTTTAGTCAGTTAAGTAAACTGGTAGATGTTGCACATGTTGCTATCTGCCAGAGCACAACCACATCACAACAAATCCGCGCCTGAGCGCAAAAGGAAGAAAAATGACGACGAAAAAAGCTGATTACATCTGGTTCAATGGTGAGATGATTCGTTGGGAAGATGCGAAGGTTCATGTGATGTCCCACGCACTGCACTACGGTACTTCCGTGTTTGAAGGGATCCGTTGCTACGACTCTCACAAAGGTCCAGTGGTGTTCCGCCATCGTGAACACATGCAGCGTTTGCATGATTCAGCCAAAATCTATCGTTTTCCCGTCTCCCAGAGCGTTGATGAGCTGATGGAAGCCTGCCGCGACGTTATCCGTAAAAACAACCTGACCAGCGCGTATATTCGTCCGCTGGTGTTTGTGGGCGATGTGGGGATGGGCGTTAACCCGCCTCCGGGATACAGCACTGACGTCATCATCGCGGCGTTCCCATGGGGCGCATACCTGGGCGCAGAAGCGCTGGATCAGGGGATCGATGCGATGGTTTCTTCCTGGAACCGCGCAGCGCCAAACACCATTCCGACAGCGGCAAAAGCGGGCGGTAACTACCTTTCTTCACTGCTGGTAGGGAGTGAAGCGCGTCGTCATGGCTACCAGGAAGGTATCGCGTTGGATGTGAATGGTTATATTTCCGAAGGCGCAGGCGAAAACCTGTTTGAAGTGAAAGATGGCGTGTTGTTTACCCCGCCGTTTACCTCCTCCGCGCTGCCAGGTATTACCCGTGATGCGATCATTAAGCTGGCGAAAGAGCTGGATATCGAAGTGCGTGAGCAGGTGCTGTCTCGCGAATCTCTGTATCTGGCGGACGAAGTGTTTATGTCCGGTACTGCGGCAGAGATCACACCGGTTCGCAGCGTGGACGGTATCCAGGTAGGCGAGGGCCGCTGCGGTCCGGTCACCAAACGTATTCAGCAAGCATTCTTTGGCCTCTTCACCGGTGAAACCGAAGATAAATGGGGCTGGTTGGATCAGGTAAATCCATAAATTAAAAATAAATGGGACGGCACGCACCGTCCCATTTAACAGACAGACACTGGGAGTAAATTACGCATGCCTAAGTATCGTTCCGCCACAACCACACATGGTCGCAATATGGCGGGTGCCCGCGCGCTGTGGCGCGCCACCGGGATGACCGATGCCGATTTTGGCAAACCGATCATCGCCGTCGTGAACTCATTCACCCAGTTTGTGCCGGGTCACGTTCATCTGCGCGATCTCGGTAAGCTGGTCGCCGAACAGATTGAAGCCGCTGGCGGCGTCGCCAAAGAGTTCAACACCATTGCCGTGGATGATGGAATCGCTATGGGTCACGGGGGCATGCTGTATTCACTGCCGTCTCGCGAACTGATCGCCGACTCGGTGGAGTACATGGTGAACGCCCACTGTGCGGATGCGATGGTCTGTATCTCCAACTGCGACAAAATCACCCCAGGGATGCTGATGGCCTCGCTGCGCCTGAACATTCCGGTAATTTTTGTCTCCGGCGGCCCGATGGAAGCCGGGAAAACCAAACTTTCCGATCAGATCATCAAGCTCGATCTGGTTGATGCGATGATTCAGGGCGCGGACCCGAAAGTTTCTGACGATCAGAGCAATCAGGTCGAACGCTCCGCCTGCCCGACCTGTGGGTCGTGTTCCGGGATGTTCACCGCTAACTCAATGAACTGCCTGACGGAAGCGCTGGGCCTGTCGCAGCCGGGCAACGGCTCGTTGCTGGCAACCCACGCCGATCGCAAGCAGCTGTTCCTCAATGCCGGTAAGCGCATTGTTGAGCTGACTAAACGTTACTACGAGCAGGACGACGCTTCCGCACTGCCGCGTAATATCGCCAGTAAAGCGGCGTTTGAAAACGCCATGACGCTGGATATCGCCATGGGCGGTTCGACCAACACCGTTTTACACCTGCTGGCGGCGGCGCAGGAAGCGGAAATCGACTTCACTATGAGCGATATCGACAAGCTTTCCCGCAAGGTTCCACAGTTGTGTAAAGTCGCGCCAAGTACGCAGAAATACCACATGGAAGACGTCCACCGTGCAGGTGGCGTGCTGGGTATTCTGGGCGAGCTGGATCGCGCCGGGCTGATGAATCGCGATGTAAAAAACGTGCTGGGTCTGACGCTGCCGCAAACGCTGGAGCAGTACGACGTTATGGTCAGCCAGAATGAAGCGGTAAAACAGATGTTCCGTGCAGGCCCGGCGGGTATCCGCACGACGCAGGCGTTCTCGCAGGATTGCCGCTGGGATTCGCTGGATACCGACCGCGCCGAAGGCTGCATTCGCTCGCTGGAACATGCCTACAGCAAAGATGGCGGTCTGGCTGTGCTCTACGGTAACTTTGCTGAAAACGGCTGTATCGTAAAAACTGCGGGCGTGGATGACAGCATCCTGAAATTTACCGGCCCGGCGAAAGTCTATGAAAGCCAGGACGATGCGGTTGAGGCGATCCTCGGCGGTAAAGTGGTTGCCGGTGATGTGGTGGTTATTCGCTACGAAGGGCCGAAGGGTGGTCCTGGTATGCAGGAAATGCTCTACCCGACCACCTTCCTGAAATCGATGGGGCTAGGTAAAGCCTGTGCGCTGATCACCGATGGCCGTTTCTCCGGCGGCACGTCTGGCCTCTCTATCGGTCACGTCTCACCGGAAGCGGCCAGCGGCGGTAATATTGCCATCATCGAAGATGGCGACATGATTGCTATTGATATTCCAAACCGTGGTATTCAACTGCAACTGAGCGATGCGGAAATCGCCGCGCGTCGCGAAGCGCAGGAAGCCCGTGGTGATAAAGCCTGGACGCCGAAAGATCGTCAGCGTCCGGTCTCCTTTGCGCTGCGTGCTTATGCCAGCCTGGCGACCAGCGCCGATAAAGGCGCGGTACGCGATAAATCGAAGCTGGGAGGTTGATGATGGCCGAGTCGCAACCCCTGTCAGCCGCCCCGGAAGGGGCGGAGTACCTGCGTGCGGTACTCCGCGCGCCGGTATATGAAGCAGCGCAGGTGACGCCGCTGCAAAAAATGGAAAAACTTTCTTCGCGCCTCGACAACGTTATTCTCGTGAAGCGTGAAGACAGGCAGCCTGTACACAGCTTCAAGCTGCGCGGAGCCTACGCGATGATGGTGGGGCTCACCGAAGAACAAAAAGCCCACGGCGTTATCACCGCATCGGCGGGTAACCATGCTCAGGGCGTGGCGTTCTCCTCCGCGCGTTTGGGTGTGAAAGCATTGATTGTGATGCCGCTGGCGACCGCCGATATCAAAGTGGACGCGGTGCGCGGGTTTGGCGGGGAAGTGCTGCTGCACGGCGCGAATTTTGATGAAGCGAAAGCAAAAGCTATCGAGCTGGCGCAACAGCAGGGCTTCACCTGGGTTCCGCCGTTCGATCATCCGATGGTGATTGCCGGGCAGGGCACGCTGGCGCTGGAACTGCTCCAGCAGGATGCGCATCTCGACCGCGTATTCGTGCCGGTTGGCGGTGGTGGACTGGCGGCAGGCGTGGCGGTGCTCATCAAACAGCTGATGCCGCAAATCAAAGTGATCGCCGTTGAAGCGGAAGATTCGGCCTGCCTGAAAGCGGCGCTGGATGCCGGTCATCCGGTGGATCTCCCGCGTGTGGGACTGTTTGCCGAAGGCGTGGCGGTTAAACGTATCGGCGATGAAACCTTCCGTCTGTGCCAGGAATATCTCGACGACATTATCACCGTCGACAGCGATGCGATTTGCGCAGCGATGAAAGATCTGTTCGAGGATGTGCGTGCGGTGGCGGAACCTTCCGGTGCGCTGGCGCTGGCGGGGATGAAAAAATACATCGCCCAACACAATATTCGCGGCGAACGCCTGGCGCATGTGCTTTCTGGCGCGAATGTGAACTTTCATGGTCTGCGCTATGTGTCTGAACGCTGCGAGCTGGGTGAACAGCGCGAAGCGCTGCTGGCGGTGACTATCCCGGAAGAGAAAGGCAGCTTCCTGAAGTTTTGTCAGCTGCTGGGCGGTCGTTCCGTTACTGAATTTAACTACCGTTTTGCCGACGCTCAAGATGCCTGCATTTTTGTCGGCGTTCGTCTGAGCCGTGGACTGGAAGAGCGCAAAGAGATCCTCGCGCTGCTGCATGAAGGCGGCTACAGCGTGGTGGATCTCTCCGACGACGAAATGGCGAAACTGCATGTGCGCTATATGGTTGGCGGACGCCCATCGAAACCGTTGCAGGAACGTCTGTACAGTTTCGAATTTCCAGAGTCACCCGGCGCGCTGCTGAAGTTTCTGCACACGCTGGGAACGCACTGGAATATTTCGCTGTTCCACTATCGCAGCCACGGCACCGACTATGGTCGTGTGCTGGCGGCGTTCGAACTGGGCGAAAACGAGCCAGATTTCGAAACCCGGCTGAACGAGCTGGGCTACGAGTGCCACAACGAAAGCGATAACCCGGCGTTCCGCTTTTTCCTGGCGGGTTAGGGTGTTCGGGAAAATGCCTGATGGCGCTGCGCTTATCAGGCCTACGTTCTTTTGAGCCGTAGGCTGGATAAGGCGCTTGCGCCGCCATCCGGCATTAGTGACCAGGCAGTAAATTCCAGAACGCATCAATAAGCGGCTCATGCAGCCGCTTTTTTTGTGCGCAAACGCCCAGCTCAAACGGCGTTTTCTCGTCGCTGCGCTCCAGGATCATCACGCGGTTACGCACGGGTTCAGGGCTATTTTCCAATACCACTTCCGGCAGCAGCGCCACGCCGCAGCCGAGCGCGACCATCGACACCATCGCTTCATGTCCACCGACCGTCGCGTATATCGACGGATTGCTGATTTTCTGACGGCGGAACCACAGCTCAATACGGCGACGCACCGGGCCTTGATCGGCCATGATAAACGGCACCGTTGACCAGTCGGGTTTATCCACTGAGACCTGATTTCGCACCGGGCAAGGCAATGCGGGAGCTATCAGCACCACCGCCAGATTCTCCAGCATTGAAAACGCGACCGCGCCGGGCAGGGTTTCCGGTTTACCAGCAATCGCCAGATCCGCCTCGCCCGTCACCACTTTTTCCATCGCATCGGCGGCATCGCCGGTGGTGAGTTTGATTTCCACAGAGGGATGCTCCGCCCGGAAACGGTCAAGAATGGGCGGCAGATGGCTATAAGCGGCAGTGACCGAGCAGAAGATATGCAGCTCGCCCGACAGCGACGGGCCTTGTTGGTCGATGGTGTGGCGTAACTGCTGATACTGCAACAGCGTTTGCTGGGCGAACGTTCGCAGCTCTTCTCCCGCTTCGGTGAGCGTAACGGTACGGTTATCGCGAATGAACAGCGGCTGGCCGAGATCCTCTTCGAGGCGTTGAATCTGCCGGGAGAGCGTGGAAGGGCTGACGTGCATTGCCCGCGCGCTGCGGCCAAAATGGCGACTTTCCGCCAGATGCAGGAAGGTTTTCAGATCGCGTAAATCCACTGGCTCTACTCCCGATGTCTACGTTGCAGAAATTGCAATGTGATGTTGTGAATATATCAATTTCCGCAATAAATTTCCTGTCATATAGTGAGTTCATTCTCTCTTGCACAGACACGGCAAGCGAACCGAACAATAAGCACGACACAACATCACGGAGTTACAGATATGGCTAACTACTTTAATACACTGAATCTGCGCCAGCAGTTGGCGCAACTGGG
Organism: Citrobacter sp. CK206; assembly: GCF_030333125.1. Classification (NCBI taxonomy): domain Bacteria; kingdom Pseudomonadati; phylum Pseudomonadota; class Gammaproteobacteria; order Enterobacterales; family Enterobacteriaceae; genus Citrobacter; species Citrobacter sp. CK206. Next base: position 73,423 of record NZ_JAOWGM010000022.1, on the reverse strand, counting down.
TAAATGTCGCTTTATGGGCCGCGATGAATTTGCCGATGGCGCGAGCTACCTTCAGGGTAAAAAAGTGGTCATCGTCGGCTGTGGCGCCCAGGGGCTGAACCAGGGCCTGAACATGCGTGACTCCGGTCTGGATATCGCCTACGCCCTGCGTAAAGAGGCGATTGCCGAGAAACGTGCTTCCTGGCGTAAAGCGACCGAAAACGGCTTCAAAGTGGGGACTTACGAAGAGCTGATCCCGCAGGCTGATCTGGTGGTTAACCTGACGCCGGACAAACAGCACTCCGACGTGGTGCGTTCCGTGCAGCCGCTGATGAAAGACGGCGCGGCGCTGGGTTACTCCCACGGTTTCAACATTGTGGAAGTGGGCGAGCAGATCCGCAAAGACATCACCGTGGTGATGGTGGCGCCGAAGTGCCCGGGTACTGAAGTCCGTGAAGAGTACAAACGTGGTTTCGGTGTACCGACGCTGATCGCCGTTCACCCGGAAAACGATCCGAAAGGCGAAGGGATGGCGATTGCCAAAGCATGGGCGGCGGCAACTGGCGGTCATCGTGCGGGTGTGCTGGAGTCCTCCTTCGTGGCGGAAGTGAAATCTGACCTGATGGGCGAGCAGACCATCCTGTGCGGTATGCTGCAAGCGGGTTCTCTGCTGTGCTTCGATAAGCTGGTGGAAGAAGGTACCGACCCGGCATACGCGGAAAAACTGATTCAGTACGGCTGGGAAACTATCACCGAAGCGCTGAAGCAGGGCGGCATTACGCTGATGATGGATCGTCTGTCCAATCCGGCAAAACTGCGTGCTTATGCGCTGTCTGAACAGCTGAAAACCATCATGGCGCCGCTGTTCCAGAAACACATGGACGACATCATCTCCGGTGAATTCTCCTCCGGTATGATGGCGGACTGGGCGAACGACGATAAGAAACTGCTGACCTGGCGTGAAGAGACCGGTAAAACCGCATTCGAAACCGCGCCGCAGTATGAAGGTAAAATCGGTGAGCAGGAGTACTTCGATAAAGGCGTACTGATGATCGCGATGGTGAAAGCGGGCGTTGAACTGGCATTCGAAACCATGGTGGATTCCGGCATCATCGAAGAGTCTGCGTACTATGAGTCACTGCACGAACTGCCGCTGATCGCCAACACCATCGCCCGTAAGCGTCTGTATGAAATGAACGTGGTTATCTCTGACACCGCCGAGTACGGCAACTACCTGTTCTCTTACGCTTGCGTACCGTTGCTGAAAGCGTTCATGACTGAAATTCAACCGGGCGATCTGGGTAAAGCGATTGCTGAAGGCGCGGTTGACAACGCACAGTTGCGTGATGTGAACGAAGCGATTCGTGGCCACGCTATTGAGAAAGTGGGCCAGAAACTGCGTGGCTATATGACTGATATGAAACGCATTGCGGTAGCTGGTTAAACAGGTTGTCGGGTGGCGCTAACGCTTAC
>NZ_JAOWGM010000022.1:0-71934 GCF_030333125.1 Citrobacter sp. CK206 | reverse complement strand
GCGTTAGCGCCACCCGGCAAAAAAGCCCGGTGTTTATACTCACCGGGCTTTTTATTAGTTGCGATACAGCACCTTAATGATGTGGTATCCGAACTGAGTGTGCAGTGGGCCGGTTGGCTCCAGCACCGGGCAGGAGAAGACCACTTTGTCGAATGCCGGAACCATCTGGCCTTGACGAAACTCACCTAAGTCACCGCCTCTTTTGCCTGACGGGCAGATAGAGTGCTTTTTCGCCAGTTTGCCAAAGTCGGCGCCATTCTTGATTTGTTCCAGAAGATCCAGCGCCAGCTTCTCTTCTTTTACCAGGATATGCAGTGCTGCTGCGGTTTTCGCCATTATTTCGCTCTCATGTCTCAAAGGTTGCCCGCCACTTTATCATTCCTTAGGGCGTCGGACATATACTCTTCGCCATCGCAGGACAGATGTCCCGCCGGGTTTAATGAACCGGGAGATGAACGACACTTTTATCAGACATATTCCCTCTGCAACAGGACAGCCGTCCTGTCTTTCCATCTCAGGAGAGAGATAACATGAGCTCAATGAAAAACGCAGAATTTTCAGGCGACTGGCTGACGGGGCTAACCCAAATCGTACGCGATCCGCAGCTGTATGAGCTGCTCAAATATTGCCCGCTGGACATCATGCAGTGCTGGCGCGTTGAGGAAATACCTCGCGGAGCGCTGATTTGCCGTCAGGGTGACATTTGTCGGCAATTCTCGCTGATTGTTTCCGGTGAGGTGGATGTCTTTTACGAAGCTGAAGACGGGCGCCGTTATCGGCAGGCACATTACCGCAAAGGCGACATGCTGGGCGAGCTGGAGATTTTTGAGTCGCGGCATTACATCTGTTCGGTGATGGCGGTTGGCAGCGTTCAGTTGTTAAGCCTGCCGCAGGCGGATTTTCATCGCTGGCTGGCGCTGGATAACCATTTTAACCAGCGGATGCTGCGCTTTTTCAGCCAGCAATATTATCAGTTGTCGAAAAAGGCCAGCAGCGACAATTTGTACTCGCTGTATCAACGGGTTTGCCAGGCATTATGGCAGCGATATCAACATGATGAATCGACCACGATTTTGCTGGATAAACAAAATCTCAGTCAGGAATTTGCGGCGACGACGCGCAGTATCAACCGTATTTTGCACGATCTGAAATCGCTGAAAATTATTGATACCGACGGTGAGCGGATCGTCTTATTAGCCCCTGAAAAACTGAAACAGGAGGCGGAGATCTGAGTCCCTCAGCACAGTAAGGAGACAGAAGATGCAACCCCATATTCGATTAAGCAATAGCATGACCGGTGCGCGGTATGCGCTATTGCCCGGCGATCCTGAGCGGGTGGACAGGATCACCCACTTTCTTGATAACCCTGAGATACTGGGGCAAAACCGGGAATTTCGGGCGGCGCGCGGCACATATAAAGGGATTGAGATTCTGGTGCTGTCGACGGGAATCGGCGGGCCATCAACGGCCATTGCCATTGAAGAGTTACGGCAGATTGGCGTAGACACGCTGATTCGCATCGGTAGCTGTGGGGCATTGCAGGATACGCTGGCGCTGGGCGATCTGATTATCGCCAACGGTGCGGTCGCCGATGACGGCACCAGCAAAACCTACGCGCCAGCCTGCTATCCGGCCTGCGCAGACCCGCAGCTTATCGCCACGTTGATCCAGCAGGCGAAGCAGATGAACATTTCTGCGATTTGCGGACTGGTGCGCAGCCACGACAGCTTTTATACCGATCGTGAAGCTGAACTGGATGCGGAATGGTCAGCGCGCGGCATTCTCGGGGCGGATATGGAAACGGCGGCGCTGATGGTGGTCGGCGCATTACGTGGGCTGCGTACGGCGTCGTTGCTGAACGTGGTCGTTGCCCACAACGGCTGTCTGGACAGCAGTATTAATGATTATGTTCAACAGGAAACGCTGTGCCTGCAGGGTGAAGAACGTCAGATTTCCCTGGCGCTACAGGCCATTTATTTCGATAGCCAGCAAGGAGAGCAATGATGGACTTTTTCAGTATTAACAACGTGATGGTCAACATTCCTCTCGGCGAAGGCGGGTATGCGCTGTCGTGGATTGAGGCTATCGGCACGGTCTTTGGTTTATTGTGCATCTGGTGCGCCAGCCGGGAAAAAATCATCAATTACCTGTTTGGTCTGATTAATGTCACCCTGTTTGCCGCGATCTTTTTCCAGATTCAGCTATATGCCAGCCTGTTGCTTCAGGTGTTCTTCTTTGCCGCCAATATCTATGGCTGGTATGCGTGGAGCCGTCAGAATGAGGCGCAAGAGGCAGCGCTGAAGGTGCGCTGGCTCTCCCGCCAGCAAACGCTGGTGCTGAGTGGTGTGTGTATTGTCGCCATCCTGCTGATGACGCGGTTTATCGACCCGGTGTTCGCCATGCTGACCCATATTATGCTCGGGATGCTGCAAACGGTAGGAGTTCAGGTGGCGATGCCAGAGCTACAGCCAGACGCGTTCCCGTTCTGGGATTCCACCATGCTGGTGTTGTCGATCGCGGCGATGGTGCTGATGACCCGCAAATATGTGGAAAACTGGCTGCTGTGGGTGCTTATCGACGTCATTAGCGTGGTGATTTACGCGGTACAGGGCGTCTATGCGATGTCGCTGGAGTATGTCCTGCTAACGGCGATTGCGATTATGGGATCGTACAGCTGGGTCCTGAGCGCAAAACGTAACGGCTATACGCCGCTTGCCGCCAGCACCTCCTGATTAACGCTTTCCAGGCTGTCTGAAAGGGCAGCCTGTTACTCCCTCGGCCCTGCTTTCTGCTACAATCCTTCCCCCGTTCGAAGATTGAGCAATATTCCCATGCGTTTAAACCCCGGCCAACAACACGCTGTCGAATTCGTCACCGGTCCCTGCCTGGTGCTGGCGGGCGCAGGTTCTGGTAAGACTCGCGTTATTACCAATAAAATCGCCCATCTGATTCGTGGTTGCGGCTATCAGGCGCGCCATATTGCGGCAGTGACCTTTACCAATAAAGCGGCGCGTGAAATGAAAGAGCGTGTCGGGCAAACGCTGGGGCGTAAAGAGGCGCGCGGGCTGATGATCTCCACTTTCCATACGCTGGGGCTGGATATCATCAAACGTGAATATGCGGCGTTGGGGATGAAATCGAACTTTTCGCTGTTTGACGATACCGATCAGGTCGCATTGCTGAAAGAGCTGACTGACGGTCTGATTGAAGATGACAAAGTTATCTTGCAACAGCTGATCTCGACGATCTCTAACTGGAAAAACGATCTGATGACGCCCACTCAGGCGGCGGCAAGCGCAAAAGGGGAGCGCGACCGTATCTTCGCTCACTGTTATGGTCTGTACGATGCACATCTGAAGGCCTGCAATGTGCTCGATTTTGACGACCTGATTCTATTGCCGACGCTGCTGCTACAGCGTAATGAAGAGGTGCGTGAGCGCTGGCAGAACAGGATTCGCTATCTGCTGGTGGATGAATACCAGGATACCAACACCAGTCAGTATGAACTGGTGAAACTGCTGGTGGGAAGCCGCGCGCGCTTTACGGTGGTGGGTGATGATGACCAGTCGATCTACTCCTGGCGCGGCGCGCGTCCGCAAAACCTGGTGTTGTTGAGTAAGGATTTCCCGGCGCTACAGGTGATCAAGCTGGAGCAGAACTATCGTTCCTCCGGGCGCATTCTGAAAGCGGCGAATATCCTGATTGCCAATAACCCTCACGTCTTTGAAAAACGCCTCTTTTCTGAACTGGGCTATGGCGCGGAACTCAAGGTGCTGAGCGCGAACAATGAAGAACACGAGGCCGAACGCGTTACTGGCGAGCTGATTGCCCATCACTTTGTGAATAAGACTGAATACAAGGATTACGCCATTCTGTATCGCGGGAACCACCAGTCGCGGGTGTTTGAAAAATTCCTTATGCAGAACCGTATCCCCTACAAAATTTCTGGCGGCACGTCGTTCTTCTCCCGCCCGGAGATTAAAGACCTGCTGGCCTATCTGCGCGTATTGACCAACCCGGATGATGACAGCGCTTTCCTGCGGATTGTGAATACGCCAAAACGAGAAATCGGCCCGGCCACGCTGCAAAAGCTGGGCGAATGGGCGATGACGCGCAACAAGAGTCTGTTTACCGCCAGTTTTGATGTGGGGCTGAACCAGACGCTGACCGGGCGCGGCTATGATTCACTGACCCGCTTCACCCATTGGCTGGGGGAAATTCAGCGTCTGGCGGAGCGTGAACCGATTGCCGCCGTGCGCGATCTCATCCACGGTATTGATTACGAATCCTGGTTGTATGAGACCTCGCCGAGCCCAAAAGCGGCGGAAATGCGCATGAAGAACGTCAACCAGTTGTTTAGCTGGATGACCGAAATGCTTGAAGGTAACGAACTTGACGAACCCATGACGCTCACCCAGGTGGTGACGCGCTTTACGCTGCGCGACATGATGGAGCGTGGTGAAAGTGAAGAAGAGTTGGATCAGGTACAGCTCATGACGCTGCATGCCTCGAAAGGGCTGGAGTTCCCGTACGTGTTTATGGTGGGGATGGAAGAAGGATTCCTGCCGCACCAGAGCAGCATTGACGAAGACAATATCGATGAGGAGCGCCGTCTGGCCTATGTGGGGATCACCCGCGCGCAGAAAGAGCTGATCTTCACGCTGTGCAAAGAGCGTCGTCAGTACGGCGAACTGGTGCGCCCGGAACCAAGCCGCTTTTTGCTGGAACTGCCGCAGGACGATCTTATCTGGGAGCAGGAGCGTAAAGTGGTAACGGCCGAGGAGCGGATGCAGAAAGGGCAGGCCAGCATAGCCAATATCCGCGCCATGATGGCGAAAGCAAAAGCGAAGTAGGTATTTTCCAGGCCGGATAAGCGTAAGCGCCATCCGGCAGCCAGCATCTAATGAACGTCCAAAGGCCAGTGGACATAGCTTTGCCACTGGCTTTCCTGATCGATCAACTCTTTACCCAGCGGGTGATGCTCCAGCCACCCTTGCGGCAAGGTTAACGTCAGATTCTCATCCTGCGCCTGCAACGTAATTTGTGGCACCAGATCGTCACGGCGACGGCTGGCAAAAATGATCGCCAGACGCAACAGGCGACAAAGATGTTCAGCGACGCGCGGCGGCACCGCATTCTGCTGGTGGAGGGAAGAGAGGTCGATCGGGTTGGTCTGATTTAACAACAGGGTGGCTAACAGCTTCTTTTGCGCGGGGGTGAATCCCGGTAAATCCAGATTACGCACCAGATAAGCCGCGTGCTGCGGCGCCTGTTTAAAATCAACGCTCAGGCCGATTTCATGCAGCTGACAGGCACTGGTCAGGAGTTCGCGACTGATCGGCTCAAGATGCCACTTATCTTCCACCTGATCGAGAAAGTTTACCGCCAGATCCGCTACGCGATGCGCCTGTTCGGTATCGACCATAAACCGACGCTGAATGTTACGCAGCGTGCGGCTGCGAATATCCTGATCCACCGCCAGATGCAGCATGCCATACACCAACCCTTCGCGCAGCGCTCCGCCCGCAAGCGTCATACACTGGATGTCCAGTTCGGTGAAAATCGCGATCAGAATGGCCAGACCGCTGGGGAATACCAGCGCGCGTTCCAGCGTTAACCCTTCAATTTCCAGCTCTTCCAGACGGCCGCAATGAATTGCGCGTTGCTTCAGCTGTTGAAGTTTCGCCAATGTGATGCGCTCATCCATGCCCTGCGCCATCATGATTTCCTGCAACGCCTGGACGGTGCCAGACGCGCCTACGCAGACTTTCCAGCCATGCTTGCGTAGCTCATCGGCGACCGGACGCAGCACTTCACGCGCGGCTTTTTCCGCTTCATCGAAGTTTTCTTGCGCCAGATTGCGATCGGTAAAGTAGCGTTCAAGCCAGGTGACGCAGCCCATTGACAGGCTAAACAGAGAGGTGGTTTGTGCGCCGGTTCCGGTGACCAGTTCGGTGCTGGCGCCGCCAATATCGACCACCAGACGCTGATCGGCGCCGCCGGTGGTATGGGCAACACCCTGATAAATCAGCCGCGCTTCTTCTTCGCCGCTAATGACCTGGACAGGGCAACCGAGGATCTCCTGCGCTTTGGCAATAAACTCGCTCGCATTGACGGCGAGACGCAGCGTTGCCGTGGCGACGACGCAGATTTGCGGTTGAGGAATATCCTGTAGGCGTTCAGCGAAAAGGCGCAGACATTGCCAGCCGCGCTCCATCGCTTCAGCGGAAAGCGAATTATCACTGTTCAGGCCCGCAGCCAGACGCACCTTGCGCTTAATTCGCGTGAGCGTCTGGATGCTTCCAGCCACCTCGCGTACAACCAGCATATGAAAACTATTGGAACCGAGATCAATTGCGGCATACAGCGAAGTGGAAGTGAGCATATATTACGTTAACCTGAACGACGACGATTACGCGGCGCGCCGGTGCGACGCGGTCCATTGCCTGGGCGCGAGCGCGTCAGGCGCAACGGCTTCGGCAAATTGGTCATCAGCGCTTCCGGGTTATATTTGCTGACCGGGATAGAGTGACCAATATAAGCCTCAATAGCGGGCAGGTTCAGCGCGTACTCTTCACAGGCCAGGCTGATAGAGTGACCGCTCGCTCCTGCGCGACCCGTACGTCCGATACGGTGAACGTAGTCTTCGCAATCATCCGGCAGGTCATAGTTAAAGACGTGCGTTACGGCCGGAATGTGCAGACCGCGCGCGGCAACGTCGGTTGCGACGAGGATATCGAGATCGCCACGGGTAAACTCGTCGAGGATACGCAGACGTTTTTTCTGCGCAACGTCGCCGGTCAACAGGCCGACACGATGACCGTCAGCTGCCAGATGCCCCCAGATGTCTTCGCAGCGGTGCTTGGTATTGGCGAAAACAATGGCGCGATCCGGCCACTCTTCTTCGATCAGCGTTTGCAGCAAACGCATCTTCTCTTCGTTAGAAGGGTAGAAGAGCTCTTCTTTAATACGGTGGCCTGTCTTTTGTTCCGGTTCCACTTCAACATATTCGGCGTTGTTCATCTGCTCGAACGCCAGTTCGCGAACACGGTAAGAGAGGGTTGCGGAGAACAGCATGTTCAGACGCTGATTGGCCGGCGGCATGCGGCGGAACAGCCAGCGGATGTCTTTAATAAAGCCCAGATCGTACATGCGATCGGCTTCATCCAATACGACGACCTGAATGGCGCCGAGGTTAATGTGGTTTTGTTTCGCGTAGTCGATCAGACGACCCGTGGTGCCGATCAGAATATCGACGCCGCTTTCCAGCACTTTCAGCTGTTTGTCGTAGCCGTCACCGCCGTAGGCCAGGCCTAATTTCAGGCCGGTAGTCTGCGCCAGCGGTTCCGCATCGGCGTGGATCTGCACGGCCAACTCACGCGTCGGCGCCATAATTAAGGCGCGCGGCTGGTTCACCTTGCGATCGTCAATCGCGGGATGAGAGAGAAGATAATGAAACGAAGACGTCAGGAACGCCATCGTTTTTCCGGTTCCGGTTTGCGCCTGCCCTGCGACATCACGACCCGCCAGCGTTAGCGGGAGGGCCAATGCCTGAATGGGCGTACAATTATGAAACCCTTTATTTTCAAGGGCTTCTATCACCTTTGGGTGCAGGGCGAAGTCGGAAAACTTCTGTTCTGTTAAATGTGTTTTGCTCATAGTGTGGTAGAATATCAGCTTACTATTGCTTTACGAAAGCGTATCCGGTGAAATAAAGTCAACCTTTAGTTGGTTAATGCGACATCAACACGTCGTTGATGAAGGCGAAACCAACACACCAGGCTTATTCCTGTGGAGTTATTATGAGCGATAAAATTATTCACCTGACTGACGACAGTTTTGACACGGATGTACTCAAAGCGGACGGGGCTATCCTCGTTGATTTCTGGGCAGAGTGGTGCGGACCGTGCAAAATGATCGCCCCGATTCTGGATGAAATCGCTGACGAATATCAGGGCAAATTGACGGTTGCTAAACTGAACATCGACCAAAACCCAGGCACCGCGCCGAAGTATGGTATCCGTGGCATCCCGACCCTGCTGTTGTTCAAAAACGGTGAAGTCGCAGCAACCAAAGTGGGCGCACTGTCCAAAGGTCAGCTGAAAGAGTTCCTCGACGCCAACCTGGCGTAAGACGGAAGTTTCATGTTCGGGTGACCAGCATCCTAAATTATTCGGATGACTGGACGCCCGGCTTGAGTCGTGCTAACTTAGTGTTGACTTCGTATTAAACATACCTTATTAAGTTTGAGTCTTGTTTTTTCCAACGCTTCCCGTTTTTTCTCGCGCGAGAAGTGAACAGATTCCTGGCTTGTCACTCAATCCGTCTTGTCGTTTCAGTTCTGTGTACTTTCCTGTGACCAGACAGCGAACAGACATGAGTTGGTGGCCGTAAACAGGCATGGATGATCCTGCCATACCATTCACAACATTAAGTTCGAGATTTACCCCAAGTTTAAGAACTCACACCATTATGAATCTTACCGAATTAAAGAATACGCCGGTTTCTGAGCTGATCACTCTCGGCGAAAATATGGGGCTGGAAAACCTGGCTCGTATGCGCAAGCAGGACATTATTTTTGCCATCCTGAAGCAGCACGCAAAGAGTGGCGAAGATATCTTTGGTGACGGTGTGCTGGAGATATTGCAGGATGGATTTGGTTTCCTCCGCTCTGCAGACAGCTCCTACCTCGCCGGTCCTGATGACATCTACGTTTCTCCCAGCCAAATCCGCCGTTTCAACCTCCGCACTGGTGACACCATTTCTGGTAAGATTCGCCCGCCAAAAGAAGGCGAACGTTACTTTGCGCTGTTGAAAGTTAACGAAGTTAACTACGACAAACCTGAAAACGCCCGTAATAAAATCCTCTTTGAGAACTTAACGCCGCTGCACGCGAACTCACGTCTGCGTATGGAACGTGGTAACGGTTCTACTGAAGATTTAACGGCTCGCGTACTGGATCTGGCTTCCCCGATTGGTCGTGGTCAGCGTGGTCTGATCGTCGCACCGCCGAAAGCGGGTAAAACTATGCTGTTGCAGAACATCGCGCAGAGCATTGCTTACAACCATCCTGACTGTGTACTGATGGTGCTGCTGATCGACGAACGTCCAGAAGAAGTGACCGAAATGCAGCGTCTGGTAAAAGGCGAAGTGGTTGCTTCCACCTTCGACGAACCGGCATCCCGTCACGTTCAGGTTGCTGAAATGGTAATCGAGAAGGCGAAGCGTCTGGTTGAACACAAAAAAGACGTCATCATTCTGCTCGACTCCATCACTCGTCTGGCTCGCGCCTACAACACCGTGGTTCCGGCTTCCGGTAAAGTCCTGACCGGTGGTGTGGACGCCAACGCCCTGCACCGTCCGAAGCGTTTCTTCGGCGCGGCGCGTAACGTGGAAGAGGGCGGCAGCCTGACCATCATCGCAACGGCGCTGATCGACACCGGTTCTAAGATGGATGAAGTGATCTACGAAGAGTTTAAAGGCACCGGCAACATGGAGCTGCACCTCTCCCGTAAGATCGCTGAAAAACGCGTCTTCCCGGCTATCGACTACAACCGTTCCGGTACGCGTAAAGAAGAGCTGCTCACCACTCAGGAAGAGCTACAGAAAATGTGGATCCTGCGCAAAATCATCCATCCGATGGGTGAAATTGACGCGATGGAATTCCTCATTAACAAGCTGGCAATGACCAAGACCAACGACGACTTCTTTGACATGATGAAGCGCTCGTAAGTCCGGCTGATACCGAAAACGCCACGTTTTTACGTGGCGTTTTTCTTTTGCGATTTATCTGATCTGTTAGTCAAATAAACAAGTCATCATCACATTCATTATGTGGAATTGCTGTGGGCTGTATAAACTACGAGTGGTCGAAAGTGTAATGTTCTGAATGCTCTCTTCTAGAGACAGACGTAACGCATTATACTTTAAGGAAATGATATATGCTGAGAGCACATACACTGTGAATTTACTCGCTGCTTTATCTGAGCTAATCAGTATTTTTTTATTCACAACCATTTTTATTTTTCTTGCGCGAAAAGTAGCCATCAAGATAGGTTTAGTGGATAAACCCAATTTTCGTAAACGGCACCAGGGGGTGGTTCCTTTGGTTGGCGGGATTTCTGTGTTCGCAGGAATCAGCTTTATGTTTGCTCTCTCGGATTACTATATTCCGCACGCATCGTTATACCTTTTTTCTGCTGGTGTGCTGGTTTTGGTCGGCGCATTGGATGATCGTTTTGACATTAGCGTGAAAATTCGCGCTGTGGTACAGGCCGCTATTGCTGTTGTCATGATGGTGATAGGGAAACTCCATCTCAGTAGCCTGGGGTATATTTTCGGTCCCTGGGAATTGGTGCTCGGCCCCTTTGGCTATTTCCTCACGCTCTTTGCCGTCTGGGCGGCGATCAATGCTTTCAATATGGTTGATGGTATTGATGGCTTACTTGGCGGGCTGTCCAGCGTCTCATTTGCCGCAATGGGGCTGATTCTGTGGTTTGATGGGCAGACGAGTCTGGCGGTATGGTGTTTCGCCATGATCGCCGCGATTCTGCCCTATATCATGTTAAACCTTGGTGTTCTGGGGCGTCGTTATAAAGTCTTTATGGGCGATGCGGGCAGTACGCTGATTGGCTTCACGGTTATCTGGATCCTGCTGGAAACCACGCAGGGTAAAACGCATCCTATCAGCCCGGTTACTGCGCTGTGGATTATTGCGATTCCATTAATGGACATGGTGGCGATTATGTATCGTCGCCTGCGTAAGGGCATGAGCCCCTTTTCTCCCGATCGCCAGCATATTCATCATTTGATCATGCGTGCAGGGTTTACTTCCCGACAGGCATTTGTTCTCATTACGCTCGCCGCTGCGATTCTGGCTTCCATTGGCGTTGCCGCAGAATATTCCCATTTTGTTCCAGAATGGGTCATGTTGGTGCTCTTTTTGCTAGCATTCTTCCTTTACGGTTACTGCATTAAGCGTGCCTGGAAGGTGGCGCGATTTATTAAGCGCGTGAAGCGCAGACTACGCAGAAACCGTGATAACAATCCAACGATAACCAAGTAAATTGAGGATGCGATGACACAACCATTACCGGGGGCACACGCCGTGAGCGCTGAAAATGAACTGGATATTCGTGGGTTGTTTCGTACCTTGTGGGCTGGGAAGCTATGGATTGTGGGAACAGGGCTGGCTTTTGCGCTGATTGCGTTAGCGTATACGTTTTTTGCCCGTCAGGAGTGGAGCGCAACGGCGATTTCCGACCGCCCCACCGTCAATATGCTGGGCGGCTATTACTCCCAACAGCAGTTTTTGCGCAACCTTGATATCAAAGCCAGCCTCGCGCCGGCCGATCAGCCTTCGGTAATGGATGAAGCGTATAAAGAGTTCGTCATGCAACTGGCGTCCTGGGATACGCGTCGCGATTTCTGGCTACAGACCGATTATTACAAGCAGCGCATGGTCGGCAACAGCAAAGCCGATGCCGCGATGCTGGATGAAATGATCAATAACATTCAGTTCACGCCAGGCGATTTCACTCGCAACACCAATGATAGCGTGAAGCTGATTGCGGAAACGGCGCCCGATGCCAACAACCTGCTTCGCCAGTATGTGGCGTTTGCCAGCCAGCGTGCGGCGAGCCATCTGAATGATGAGTTAAAAGGCGCATGGGCCGCGCGGACTATCCAGATGAAAGCGCAGGTTAAACGCCAGGAAGAGGTGGCGAAAAGCATTTTCTCTCGTCGTGTTCATAGCATTGAACAGGCGCTCAAAATTGCCGAGCAGCATAATATTTCTCGTACGGCGACCGATGTTCCTGCCGATGAATTACCCGACTCTGAGCTGTTTTTGCTTGGCCGCCCTATGCTACAAGCGCGTCTTGAAAACCTTCAGGCTGTCGGTCCGGCATTCGATCTGGACTATGATCAAAACCGGGCCATGTTGAATACGCTGAACGTGGGGCCGACGCTGGACCCGCGTTTCCAGACCTATCGTTATTTGCGCACGCCGGAAGAACCGGTAAAACGCGATAGCCCGCGCCGTGCTTTCCTGATGGTTATGTGGGGCATTGTTGGGGCGCTGATCGGGGCTGGCGTCGCATTAACCCGCCGTCGCGCGATTTAGCAACATCTCAGCAGTGAGGGGTTAGGCCTTCACTGCCTATTCGAAGAGAATCGATGTGAAAGTACTGACTGTATTTGGCACGCGACCGGAGGCCATTAAGATGGCGCCTCTGGTTCATGCGCTGGCAAAGGACCCTCATTTTGAGGCAAAAGTCTGCGTTACTGCGCAGCATCGGGAGATGCTCGATCAGGTTTTGAATCTCTTTTCTATTGTGCCTGACTACGATCTCAATATTATGCAGCCGGGTCAGGGGCTGACAGAGATTACCTGTCGAATCCTGGAAGGATTAAAACCGATTCTTGCCGATTTTAAACCTGATGTCGTATTGGTGCATGGCGATACGACAACCACTCTCGCCACCAGTCTGGCGGCTTTCTACCAGCGTATTCCTGTCGGTCATGTAGAGGCCGGGCTGCGAACCGGCGATCTCTACTCCCCCTGGCCTGAAGAGGCGAACCGCACCCTGACCGGTCGCCTGGCGATGTACCATTTTGCGCCGACGGAGAATTCACGGCAGAATTTACTGCGGGAACAGATCCCTGATAACCACATCTTTGTCACCGGCAATACCGTGATTGATGCGCTGATCTGGGTGCGCGATCGCGTACTGGCCAGCGATACGCTACGTGCCGAACTGGCAAAGCGGTATCCTTTCCTGTGTGACGATAAAAAAATGATCCTGGTGACCGGACATCGCCGTGAGAGCTTTGGCCGGGGGTTTGAGCAAATCTGTCATGCGCTGGCGGAGATAGCCGCTACCAATCAGGATGTACAAATTGTGTATCCGGTTCACCTGAACCCCAACGTCAGCGAACCGGTTAACCGCATCCTGGGTCATGTTGAAAATGTGATACTGATTGAGCCGCAGGATTACCTGCCGTTTGTCTGGCTGATGAACCACGCCTGGCTGATCCTTACCGATTCCGGCGGGATTCAGGAAGAGGCGCCGTCATTAGGCAAACCGGTGTTGGTTATGCGCGAAATGACGGAACGGCCAGAAGCCGTTACCGCTGGCACGGTGCGTCTGGTGGGAACCGATTCACACCGTATTGTGGAAGAAGTCACACGTTTGCTGCACGACGAAAATGAATATCAAACCATGAGCCGCGCCCATAATCCTTATGGCGACGGACAGGCGTGCGGCCGCATTTTACACGCGTTAAAAAATAATCGGGTATCGCTATGAGTTTTACGACCATTTCTGTTATTGGGCTGGGATACATCGGGTTGCCGACGGCTGCGGCCTTTGCTTCTCGCCAAAAGCACGTTATTGGCGTGGATATCAATCAGCAGGCGGTGGACACCATCAACCGTGGAGCCATCCATATTGTTGAGCCGGATCTGGATAGCGTCGTGAAAACTGCGGTTGAAGGCGGATTCCTCCGGGCCACGACAACGCCGGTAGCAGCCGACGCGTACTTGATCGCCGTGCCGACGCCGTTCAAGGGCGATCACGACCCCGATATGGTTTATGTCGAAGCGGCCGCAAAATCTATTGCTCCCGTATTGAAAAAAGGCGCGCTGGTCATCCTCGAATCCACCTCGCCGGTGGGCGCGACAGAACAAATGGCCGCATGGCTGGCGGAAATGCGCCCGGATCTGACTTTCCCGCAGCTGGCGGGGGAACAGGCTGATGTGAACATTGCCTACTGCCCGGAGCGCGTATTGCCAGGTCAGGTCATGGTGGAGCTCATCAAGAATGATCGCGTGATTGGCGGCATGACGCCAGTATGTTCCGCGCGTGCCAGCGAGTTGTACAAGATTTTCCTTGAAGGCGAGTGTGTGGTGACTAATTCCCGCACCGCCGAAATGTGTAAGCTCACGGAAAACAGCTTCCGTGACGTCAATATCGCCTTTGCGAACGAGCTGTCGCTGATTTGCGCCGATCAGGGGATTAACGTCTGGGAACTGATTCGTCTGGCGAATCGTCATCCGCGCGTGAATATTCTCCAGCCTGGGCCGGGCGTGGGCGGCCACTGCATCGCCGTCGATCCGTGGTTTATCGTGGCGCAAAACCCGCAGCAGGCGCGGCTGATCCGTACCGCGCGTGAAGTGAACGACGGTAAACCACACTGGGTGGTGGCGCAGGTGAAAGCCGCAGTGGCGGACTGCCTGACGGCAACGAATAAGCGCGCCAGCGACATCAAAATCGCCTGCTTTGGTCTGGCGTTTAAACCGAATATTGACGATCTGCGTGAAAGCCCGGCGATGGGCATTGCGCAGGAGATTGCGCACTGGCATGCCGGTGAAACGCTGGTGGTAGAGCCTAATATTCATCAGTTGCCGAAAAAACTGGAAGGTCGCTGCACGTTAGCCACGCTGGAAAATGCGCTGGCGGAAGCGGATGTGCTGGTCATGTTGGTTGACCATCATCCGTTTAAAGCGATTAACGGCGACGCCGTGCGGCAACGCTACATTGTGGATACGAAAGGAGTCTGGCGCTGATGAAACGGATTCTGGTCACTGGCGGCGCGGGATTTATCGGCTCTGCCGTTGTGCGCCACATCATTGATGAAACCCCCGACGCCGTGGTGGTGGTGGATAAGCTCACCTACGCCGGAAACCTGATGTCGCTGGCGCCAGTTGCACAGCATGAGCGCTTTGCCTTTGAGAAAGTGGATATCTGCGATCGGGCATCGCTGGACCGCGTTTTTCAGCAGTACCAGCCGGATTACGTGATGCATCTGGCGGCGGAAAGCCACGTTGACCGGTCTATCGACGGCCCGGCTGCGTTTATTGAAACCAATATCGTGGGAACCTACACGCTGCTGGAAGCGGCCCGGACTTACTGGGCGACGCTCAATGATGAGAAAAAATCAGCGTTTCGTTTCCACCATATCTCCACTGACGAGGTGTATGGCGATCTGCATTCCACGGATGATTTCTTTACTGAGACCACGCCGTATGCGCCGAGCAGTCCTTATTCCGCCTCGAAAGCCAGCAGCGATCACCTGGTGCGCGCGTGGTTGCGCACCTATGGTCTGCCGACGCTGGTCACTAACTGTTCCAATAATTACGGCCCTTACCACTTCCCGGAAAAGCTGATCCCATTGATGATCCTGAACGCGCTGGCGGGTAAACCGCTGCCGGTGTATGGCAATGGACAACAGATCCGCGACTGGCTGTACGTTGAAGATCACGCCAGGGCGCTGTATCGCGTGCTGACGGCGGGCGAAGTGGGGGAGACATATAACATTGGCGGCCATAATGAGCGTAAGAATCTGGAGGTTGTGGAAACGATTTGCGATCTGCTGGAAGAACTTGCGCCACAAAAACCGCAGGGCGTGGCGCATTATCGCTCCCTGATCGCTTTTGTGGATGACCGTCCAGGCCATGATTTACGCTATGCCATCGACGCAGCGAAAATTGCGCGTGAACTTGGCTGGACGCCGCAGGAAACCTTTGAAAGCGGAATGCGGAAAACCGTGCAGTGGTATCTGGCGAATGAGGCCTGGTGGAAGCCCGTGCAGGATGGCAGCTATCAGGGTGAACGTTTAGGTCTGAAGGGCTAAACCCGGAGGAGGAACGCATGAAAGGTATCATTCTGGCGGGCGGCTCTGGCACCCGCCTGCATCCGATTACGCGCGGCGTGTCAAAGCAGCTTCTGCCGATTTATGACAAGCCGATGATCTACTATCCGCTGTCGGTACTGATGCTGGCGGGTATCCGGGAAATCCTGATTATCACCACACCGGAAGATAAGCACTATTTTCAGCGTCTGCTGGGCGATGGTTCGGAGTTTGGCATTGAGTTGCAATATGCCGAACAACCCAGCCCGGATGGGCTGGCGCAGGCCTTTATCATTGGTGAAACATTCCTTAACGGCGAGCCGTCTTGTCTTGTACTGGGCGACAATATCTTCTTTGGTCAGGGTTTCAGCCCGAAATTGCGTCATGTGGCGGCGCGAACCGAAGGGGCGACCGTTTTTGGTTATCAGGTTATGGACCCGGAACGTTTTGGCGTCGTGGAGTTCGACGACAATTTTCGCGCGGTCTCGCTGGAAGAGAAGCCGAAACAGCCGAAATCAAACTGGGCGGTGACCGGTCTCTATTTTTACGACAGCAAGGTAGTAGAGTATGCGAAGCGCGTGAAGCCTTCCGAGCGCGGTGAGCTGGAGATTACGTCCATTAATCAGATGTACCTTAATGACGGCAAGCTGACGGTTGAGTTGCTCGGTCGCGGCTTTGCGTGGCTGGATACCGGCACCCATGACAGCCTGATTGAAGCGAGCACGTTTGTGCAGACGGTTGAAAAACGCCAGGGCTTCAAAATCGCCTGTCTGGAAGAGATCGCCTGGCGCAACGGCTGGCTGGATGACGAGGGCGTAAAACGCGCCGCCAGTTCTTTAGCGAAAACCGGCTACGGCCAATATTTACTGGAGCTACTCCGTGCCCGTCCGCGCCAGTATTGAACCATTAACGTGGGAAAATACGTTCTTTGGCGTCAATAGCGCTATTGTTCGCGTGAACCCTGCCGCGCCGGTGTTAACGCCAGAGGCATTGCAACCCTGGTCGCGCGTGCAGGCGAAAATTTCTGCTGCGCGCACGGATGAATTAGATGCGCTGCAACAGTTGGGGTTTTCGCTGGTAGAAGGCGAAGTCGACTTCAGCCTGCCGGTCGCTGGCGTTGAACGTATTTCTGGCGTGGAAATTGCACAAATTGCCGATATTCCCGCGTTACGTCAACAGGCGTCCGCCGCGTTTGCGCAAAGCCGTTTCCGCGCACCGTGGTATGCGCCGGACGCCAGCGCCCGTTTTTATGCTCAGTGGATTGAAAATGCCGTGCGCGGCACCTTCGATCACCAGTGTCTGGTTATCCGGGCGGCGAATAACGATATTCGCGGGTTTGTCTCGCTGCGCGAACTGAACGACACCGATGCGCGCATCGGCCTGCTGGCCGGGCGTGGCGCAGGAGCAGAATTAATGCAGGCGGCGCTCGCGTGGGCGCAGTCTCGCGGAAAGACAACATTGCGGGTGGCGACCCAGATGGGCAACACCGCCGCGCTTAAACGTTATATACAGAGCGGTGGCAACGTAGAAAGCACCGCGTACTGGTTATACAGGTGACAAAATGATTCCATTTAACGCGCCGCCGGTGGTGGGAACCGAACTCGATTACATGCAGTCAGCGCTGGGAAGCGGCAAACTTTGCGGAGATGGCGGCTTTACGCGCCGTTGCCAGCAGTGGCTGGAGCAACGTTTTGGCAGCGCTAAAGTGTTGCTGACGCCATCCTGTACGGCGTCACTTGAAATGGCGGCATTGCTGCTGGACATCCAGCCGGGCGATGAAGTCATTATGCCAAGCTACACCTTCGTTTCTACCGCCAATGCCTTTGTGCTGCGCGGGGCGAAAATCATTTTCGTCGATATCCGCCCGGATACCATGAACATTGATGAAACGCTGATTGAAGCGGCGATTACCGACAAGACGCGCGTCATTGTCCCGGTGCATTACGCGGGCGTAGCCTGCGAAATGGACACCATTATGGCGATTGCGAAGCGTCATAATCTGTTTGTGGTGGAAGATGCCGCGCAGGGCGTGATGTCGACCTGGAAAGGCCGTGCGCTGGGGACGATTGGTCATATCGGTTGCTTCAGTTTTCACGAAACCAAAAACTACACGGCAGGTGGTGAAGGCGGCGCGACGCTGATTAACGACCGTTCCCTGATTGAACGGGCGGAAATCATCCGTGAAAAAGGCACCAATCGCAGCCAGTTCTTCCGGGGACAGGTGGATAAATACACCTGGCGGGATATCGGCTCCAGCTATCTGATGTCCGATCTCCAGGCGGCGTATCTGTGGGCGCAGCTGGAAGCGGCCGATCGCATCAATCAACAGCGTCTGGCGCTGTGGCAGACCTACTATGACGCACTGGTGCCGCTGGCGCGCGCGGGACGTATTGACCTGCCTTCTATCCCGGACGACTGTAGGCACAACGCGCATATGTTTTATATCAAGTTGCGGGATATTACCGATCGCAGCGCGCTGATCAACTTCCTGAAAGAAGCGGAAATCATGGCGGTGTTCCATTACATCCCGCTACATGATTGTCCGGCAGGCGACAAGTTTGGCGAGTTCCGTGGCGAAGATCGGTACACCACCAAAGAGAGCGAGCGCCTGCTGCGCTTGCCGCTGTTTTATAATCTGTCTCCCGTTAATCAGCGAACGGTGATTTCGACCTTGCTGAACTATTTCTCCTGATATGTCGCTTGCGAAAGCGTCCCTGTGGACGGCCGCCAGTACGCTGGTGAAAATTGGCGCAGGCTTACTGGTCGTAAAACTGCTGGCGGTGTCGTTTGGCCCTGCGGGCGTCGGCCAGGCGGGTAACTTCCGCCAGATGGTGACCGTGCTCGGCGTGCTGGCCGGGGCCGGGATATTTAACGGGGTGACGAAGTATGTTGCTCAGCATCATGATAACCCTGCCCGGTTGCGTAACGTGGTGGGCACTTCATCCGCAATGGTGCTGGGGTTCTCCACGCTACTGGCGCTGGTCTTCGTGCTGGCGGCGGCCCCCATTAGCCAGGGGCTGTTTGGGCACAGCCACTACCAGGGGCTGGTGCGTTTAGTGGCGCTGGTGCAGATGGGGATCGCCTGGGCGAACCTGCTGCTGGCGCTGATGAAAGGGTTTCGTGACGCTGCCGGGAATGCGCTGTCGCTGATTGTGGGGAGCCTGGTGGGGGTTGTGGCCTACTATGGCTGCTACCGTCTGGGCGGCTATGAAGGTGCGCTGCTGGGTCTGGCGCTGGTGCCTGCGCTGGTGGTGATCCCGGCGGCGATTATGCTGATTAAACGCGGCGCGATCCCGCTTAGCTACCTGAAACCGTCGTGGGATAAAGGGCTTGCCGGACAGCTCAGCAAATTTACGCTGATGGCGCTGATTACGTCCGTCACGCTACCGGTGGCTTATGTGATGATGCGAAACCTGCTGGCGGCGCATTACAGCTGGGATGATGTTGGTATCTGGCAGGGCGTAAGCAGTATTTCCGATGCCTATCTACAATTTATTACCGCCTCGTTTAGCGTGTACTTATTGCCAACGCTGTCGCGTCTGACCGAAAAGCAGGCGATTACGCGCGAAGTGGTGAAATCGCTGAAATTTGTTCTGCCTGCGGTGGCGGCGGCGAGTTTTACGGTCTGGCTGCTGCGCGATTTCGCCATCTGGCTGCTCTTTTCCGCCAAATTCACCGCCATGCGCGATCTGTTCGCCTGGCAACTGGTGGGCGATGTGCTGAAAGTGGGCGCGTACGTTTTTGGCTATCTGGTGATCGCGAAAGCGTCGCTGCGGTTTTATATTCTGGCTGAGATTAGCCAGTTCATTTTGTTGACGGCATTCGCTCACTGGCTTATCCCCGCGCATGGCGCGCTGGGGGCGGCACAGGCGTATATGGCCACTTATGTGGTCTATTTCTCTCTCTGTTGTGGCGTGTTTTTACTCTGGCGTAGGCGGGCATGACTGTACTGATTCACGTACTGGGATCGGATATCCCTCACCATAATCAAACCGTGCTGCGGTTTTTCAATGATGCGCTGGCCGCGACAAGCGAGCATGCGCGCGTGTTTATGGTTGCAGGTCAGGATGCGGGGCTCAGGGAAAGCTGCCCGGCTCTGTCGCTGAGTTTCTACGCCGGGAAAAAAACGCTGGCTGAGGCGGTCATCGCCAAAGCGAAAGCCAATCGCCGGCAACGTTTCTTCTTCCACGGTCAGTTCAATACCAGCCTGTGGCTGGCGCTGCTAAGTGGCGGAATCAAACCTGAGCAGTTTTACTGGCACATCTGGGGCGCGGATCTGTATGAAGTTTCCCGTGGGCTGAAATTCCGTCTGTTTTACCCCGTTCGCCGCATGGCGCAAAATCGAGTGGGCTGTGTGTTCGCTACTCGTGGCGATTTGAGCTATTTCGCCCGTCAGCACCCGCGCGTGCGCGGTGAACTGCTCTATTTCCCGACGCGAATGGACTCTTCGTTTAATAACATGGCAAACGATCGTTCGCGTGAAGGGAAAATGACGGTTCTGGTGGGTAACTCCGGCGATCGCAGTAACGAACATATTGCGGCGTTACGCGCGGTGTATCAGCAGTTCGGCGACACGGTAAATGTGATCGTGCCGATGGGCTATCCGGCCAATAACGACGTGTACATTGATGAAGTCCGTCAGGCGGGACTGGCGCTGTTCAGTGCGGAAAATTTACACATCCTCAGCGAAAAACTGGAATTCGATGCTTATCTGGCGCTGCTTCGCCAGTGCGACCTCGGGTATTTCATCTTTGCCCGTCAGCAGGGAATCGGCACGTTGTGCCTGCTTATCCAGGCAGGTGTCCCGTGCGTGCTTAACCGTGAGAACCCGTTCTGGCAGGATATGGCGGAGCAGCATCTGCCCGTGTTGTTCACGACGGACGCGCTTAATGAGGGCGTGGTTCGTGAGGCGCAGCGGCAGCTGGCGTCCGTGGATAAAAGCGGGATCACCTTCTTTAGCCCAAATTACCTTGAAGCGTGGTATAACGCGTTACGCATTGCCGCAGGAGACGCCGCATGAGCCTGATGCAATTTAGCGGGTTACTGGTCGTCTGGCTGCTCTCCACGCTGTTTATCGCCACGTTGACCTGGTTTGAGTTTCGCCGCGTGCGCTTTAACTTCAACGTATTCTTTTCATTGCTGTTTTTGCTGACCTTTTTCTTCGGCTTCCCGTTGACCAGCGTGCTGGTGTTCCGCTTTGACGTCGGCGTGGCACCGCCGGAAATCCTGTTGCAGGCGTTATTGTCCGCTACGTGTTTTTATGCCGTTTATTACGTGACCTATAAAACCCGCTTACGTAAACGCGTGACGGATGTGCCGCGCAAGCCGCTATTTACCATGAACCGGGTGGAGACTCACCTTACCTGGGTCATGCTGATGGGGATTGCACTGGTGAGCGTTGGCATCTTCTTTATGCACAATGGGTTCCTGCTGTTCCGGCTGCACTCTTACAGCCAGATCTTCTCCAGCGAAGTCTCCGGCGTGGCATTGAAACGCTTCTTCTACTTCTTTATTCCGGCGATGCTGGTGATCTACTTCCTGCGCCAGGACAGTAAAGCGTGGCTGTTTTTCCTGGTGAGTACCGTTGCGTTTGGCCTGCTGACCTACATGATTGTTGGCGGCACGCGCGCTAACATCATCATCGCGTTTGCCATCTTCCTGTTTATCGGCATTATTCGTGGCTGGATCTCGCTGTGGATGCTGGTGGCGGCGGGTGTGCTGGGAATTGTCGGGATGTTCTGGCTGGCGCTGAAGCGCTATGGGCTGAACGTGAGCGGCGATGAGGCGTTTTACACTTTCCTGTATCTGACCCGCGATACCTTCTCGCCGTGGGAGAACCTGGCGCTGCTGTTGCAAAACTACGACAACATCGATTTCCAGGGACTGGCGCCGATCGTCCGTGATTTTTATGTCTTTATTCCTTCGTGGCTGTGGCCTGGACGTCCGGGCATTGTGCTGAATTCAGCCAACTACTTTACCTGGGAAGTGCTGAACAACCACTCTGGCCTCGCCATTTCCCCCACGCTGATTGGTTCGCTGGTGGTGATGGGCGGCGCGCTGTTTATCCCTCTGGGGGCGGTCGCGGTTGGGCTGATTATCAAATGGTTTGACTGGCTGTATGAGCTTGGCAACCGCGAGACGAATCGCTATAAGGCGGCGATTTTGCACAGTTTCTGCTTTGGCGCCATCTTCAATATGATTGTTCTGGCGCGAGAAGGGCTGGATTCTTTTGTCTCGCGAGTGGTCTTTTTCCTCGTGATTTTTGGTGCCTGCCTGCTGGTGGCAAAACTTTTGTTCTGGCTTTTCGATTGTGCCGGGTTGGTCCATCAACGGGCGAAACCGCAGCCGCAGACTCAGGTTGAAGGATAATAATGACGGATAACACGACAGCGCCGCTCTATTCACTTCGTGGATTGCAGCTGATTGGCTGGCGCGATATGCAACATGCGCTGAATTACCTGTTTGCCGATGGGCAAATGAAGCAGGGTACGCTGGTGGCGATCAATGCTGAGAAAATGCTGACCGCAGAAGATGACCCGGAAGTCAGGGCGTTGATTGATGCCGCTGAGTTTAAATATGCGGATGGCATTAGCGTCGTGCGCTCAGTGCGTAAGAAATTCCCCCAGGCGCAGGTTTCACGGGTGGCCGGGGCCGATCTCTGGGAAGAGCTGATGGCGCGCGCCGGTAAAGAAGGGACGCCTGTTTTTCTGGTCGGCGGTAAGCCGGAGGTGCTGGCGCAGACGGAAGCGAAACTGCGTGCGCAGTGGAACGTCAATATTGTCGGTAGCCAGGACGGTTATTTTAAACCTGAGCAGCGCCAGGCGCTGTTTGAGCGCATCCATGCCAGCGGGGCGAAGATTGTGACCGTGGCAATGGGATCGCCGAAACAAGAAATCCTGATGCGCGACTGTCGGGTGATTCATCCTCAGGCCTTATATATGGGGGTGGGCGGCACCTACGATGTCTTTACCGGTCATGTGAAACGCGCGCCCAAAATGTGGCAGACGCTGGGGCTGGAGTGGCTGTATCGCCTGCTGTCTCAGCCGAGCCGTATCACCCGCCAGCTGCGTCTGTTGCGCTATCTCCGCTGGCATTACACCGGCAATCTCTGAACGCTGCTTTTCTTACGGGCAGCGCATTCTGCTTAATACGTTGCTCGCCTCCCACATTTTTGTTCCTTTTTTACACAAAACATGCATTTTTTTAATGCTTCATTTGCCATTTTGCCAAATTTAAGAAACCATTCGCATCGCTTGATGTACCCATAACAATAACCGGCAACAACGCCGGAACGAGTGCAAACACGACAAGAGGATTTATGGCAGAGAAAAAACCGGAGCTACAGCGTGGGCTGGAAGCTCGTCATATCGAATTGATCGCCCTTGGGGGCACGATTGGCGTTGGGCTGTTTATGGGCGCCGCCAGTACGCTGAAATGGGCGGGGCCCTCCGTGCTGCTGGCGTATATCGTCGCCGGGCTGTTCGTCTTTTTCATCATGCGCTCAATGGGCGAAATGCTGTTCCTGGAGCCGGTTACTGGCTCATTCGCCGTTTATGCGCACCGTTACATGAGCCCCTTCTTTGGCTATCTCACCGCGTGGTCATACTGGTTTATGTGGATGGCGGTGGGGATATCGGAAATAACCGCTATCGGGGTATACGTGCAGTTCTGGTTCCCGGATATGGCGCAATGGATACCCGCCCTGATCGCCGTTGGGCTGGTGGCGCTGGCTAATCTGGCCGCCGTCCGTCTGTATGGCGAAATCGAGTTCTGGTTTGCGATGATCAAAGTCACCACCATCATTGTGATGATTGTGGTCGGACTGGGGGTGATTTTCTTTGGCTTTGGCAATGGCGGCCAGGCGATCGGTTTTGGCAACCTGACGGAACACGGCGGCTTCTTTGCCGGTGGCTGGAAAGGGTTCCTGACGGCGTTGTGTATTGTGGTCGCCTCCTATCAGGGCGTGGAGCTGATCGGCATTACCGCGGGTGAAGCGAAGAATCCGCAGGTTACGCTGCGCAGCGCGGTAGGCAAGGTACTGTGGCGTATCCTGATTTTCTATGTAGGGGCGATTTTCGTTATCGTGACAATCTTCCCGTGGAACGAAATCGGCAGTAACGGCAGCCCGTTTGTACTCACTTTTGCCAAAATCGGGATTACCGCTGCGGCGGGCATTATTAACTTCGTGGTGCTGACCGCCGCGCTTTCCGGCTGTAACAGCGGCATGTATAGCTGCGGACGTATGCTGTATGCTCTGGCGAAAAACCGCCAGCTTCCGGCGGCGATGGCGAAAGTCTCCCGTCATGGCGTACCGGTCGCCGGGGTGGCGCTGTCGATCGCGATTCTGCTGATTGGCTCATGCCTGAACTACATTATTCCGAACCCGCAGCGGGTGTTTGTGTATGTCTACAGCGCCAGCGTATTGCCGGGTATGGTGCCGTGGTTCGTGATCCTGATTAGCCAGTTGCGTTTCCGTCGTGCTCATAAAGACGCGATGATCAGCCATCCTTTCCGTTCTATTATGTTCCCGTGGGCGAATTATTTGACGATGGCGTTCCTGGTTTGCGTTTTAATTGGCATGTACTTGAATGAAGATACCCGTATGTCGCTGTTTGTCGGCATCATCTTCCTGCTTGCCGTCACGCTCGTCTACAAGGTTTTCGGCCTGAATCGCGCCGGAACTGCCCACAAGGTGGGGGAATAAGCAGCAAAACGCGCAAAGCGTAACCAAACGCGCATTTTATTTAAAAAGGCACTAGACAGAGGGGTGGGAAGTCCGTATTATCCACCCCCGCAACGGCGCTAAGCGCCCGTAGCTCAGCTGGATAGAGCGCTGCCCTCCGGAGGCAGAGGTCTCAGGTTCGAATCCTGTCGGGCGCACCATTTACCCGGTGCTGGAGCTGCGGTGGTTTTAATACCGCGTAAAAGATTTCAGTGGTGGCTATAGCTCAGTTGGTAGAGCCCTGGATTGTGATTCCAGTTGTCGTGGGTTCGAATCCCATTAGCCACCCCATTATTAAAAGTTGTGAAATGCGAAGGTGGCGGAATTGGTAGACGCGCTAGCTTCAGGTGTTAGTGTCCTTACGGACGTGGGGGTTCAAGTCCCCCCCCTCGCACCACGACTTAAAGAGTTGAACTAAAAATTCAAAAAAAGCAGTACATCGGCGAGTAGCGCAGCTTGGTAGCGCAACTGGTTTGGGACCAGTGGGTCGGAGGTTCGAATCCTCTCTCGCCGACCAATTTTGAACCCCGCTTCGGCGGGGTTTTTTGTTTTCACCTCTTCTTCCTCTTCTTCCTCTTCTTTCCCGATCCCCTGTATCGCTGTCGCAATGTTGAGACATTCCAGGCTTCTGTTGTCGCTATCTGGTGACGTCTAACATTATGATTTATAAATAATTATTGGTATTGCGTGTTATTTGTCTCCGTTCAGAGACAAAGAGGGGATTTTTATGGCGAAGAAGGCTGGCAGAAACCGCCGCAGAGCCGCGAATGGCCTGATACGTTAAAAAGTCTGAATCCTTATTTTTGGCGGTGCAATCCTGGCATGCAATGTGCAATAATATCCCTGTAGATGCTCATTCCATCTCTTATGTTCGCCTTAGTGCCTCATAAACTCAGGAATGATGCAGAGCCGTGTACGGTGCTTATCGTCCACAGACAGATGTCGCTTACGCCTCATCAAACACCATGGACATAACGTTGAGTGAAGCACCCATTTATGTTGTCATACAGACCTGTTTTGACGCCTGCTCATTTGAGCAGGCGTTTTTTTATGGGGAAGCGGAAGAGAACTGCCGGATGGCGGTTTCGCTTTATCCGGCCTACGGTGACCTGGCAGGCCCGGTAAGCGTAGCGCCACCGGGCAATGGGGAATTACTGCGGAGGATTGTTCTGCAAGGTCAGCATAAGACCGTCGCGGCGCATGGTGGCCGCTTCTTCCGGCTGATGCAACCGGTCCAGCGCATCGGCGAGCCAGGCGTAGTCGTAGGCGTCAGGGCGTTGCTTGAGCGCGGCGCGGAAAGCGAACGTAGCCTCCTGCCATTCGCCATGCTTCATCAATGACTGACCCAGCGTGCTCCACAGTAGCGGGCGATCGCCAACGGTTTTAATCTGCTGGCGCAGCACTTTTTCCAGCTGCTCCGGGTTGTTGGTTTTCAGGCGCGGGATCGGCAGAACCAGGCGGTCGTCATACTGGCGCTTCAGGCCGTCGATGATGATCTGCTGCGCCATATCGTGATCGTCACACTCAATCAGATGTTCTGCCATTGCCACTTGCAGCGGAACCTGGTGGCGAGTTTTACGGCTCTGGTTCTTCCACCATTCGCGTAATCCTTCGCTGCCCTGATCGGCTCGCGCCTGATCCATCAGCCCAATCCAGGCCTGCTGTTCCAGCATGGCGCGATGTTCTTCATCACCGACGTTGGCCTTCGCCATTGACGGGATGATGTCCAGTAGCGAACTCCATGCTCCGGTGCGGATGTAAGCCTGTTCCGCCAGGCGCAGCACTTCTGGATGACGCGGGGTAACTTCCAGCAGTTTATCCACGCCGTGACGCGCCGCATGATTCTCGTTGCGCGCCAGTTGCAGACGTACGCGGGCGATCTCCACCGGAATCGTGTCATTGCCCGCCAGTTCTGCGGCACGTTCCAGATGCTGATTAGCGCGCGCTTCGTCACCACGCTGCTGCGCGGCTTCGGCGGCCAGCAGATAGTTCACCACCGGCTGTTCAGCGTGATCGGCATTCTTCGCCATCAGCTTCTCAACCTGCTGGTAATCGCCTTCCGCCAGCTTAAGCAGCGCCTGTTCGGTCTGCTTACGTGCGCGGCGGCGTTTACGCCCAACAAACCAGCCGCGAGTGTGCGCGCCGGTGCGGAAAACGCGTCGCAGCAGCCACTCAATGGCGAACAGAATGACCATCATAACGATCAGGATGATCACCAGCCCCGTTACGCTGGTCTCAATGTTGTAATTATCGGTCTGGATCAGCACATAGCCCTGATGACCGGCGATCATTGGGCCTATGACGATACCGGCGATCAACAACACAAAGAGCAATAATACTTTCAGCATCATTATTCTCCTTGCGGCGCGGCTGCCGGTGCTTCTGCCTGCGGAGCAGGGGCCTGAGCCGCTTCGGTCGTGGCTGCCGCCGGTTGCGCCAGCAGGTTACGCACGCGAGTCTGCATCAGTTTTTCAAGAATCGGCTGGCTCTGTAACGTCTCCGGCACGTCCATCGTGATGCTCTGTTGACTCAGTTTATCCACGTCATCAAGAAACGCTTTGGTTGTTGCGTCGTCGGTGTCGTAGTACGCGCGTACCCAGGTGGAGACATTATCCAGCGCCTGACGGTAAGTCTCTTCCTGATGACGCGGCACGGCTTGCGCCGCCACTAACAGGCGGGAACGGATGTTTTCACGTAAGTAAACGTCCTGGTTCGGCGCCAGCAGCGGGACGGCGGTGTCATCACGACGGCGAATAGTAATAAAGCTGTCCATAAAGTTCTGCCAGCTTTTTTGCAGGTTAACGCGCCATTCGCTGATAGAGCTGGACAGCTCGGTGCTGTCGGAGTCCATTGGTGAATCGTCGGTGTTGTTATCGGCCAGACGCAGGTTATCAATCTGGTTAGAGAGCTGGTTCACTTTAAGGATAATGCCGTCGTAGTCCACCTGCGCCACCGCCGACAGGCTGGCAATATCATCGGTAATGGCGCGGCGCGCGGCGATCAGACTGGGATCGTTCATGTCCGCCAGGCTGGCATCCGCGCTTTTGAGCAGCGCCGCAGCGGTGGTGACATCCTGATCGCTCCACAATTTACGTCCGGCGAGTTTGACCAGAAAATCAGATTGCGCCAGCAGCCAGGTTTTGGCATCGCTGCCGGAGATCGTCGCGACTTTCTGTTGCACTTCATCCAGCTGTTTCGCCAGCGCGGCCTGTTGGCGATTTGCATCATCCAGTTGCGTCGCCTGCTGTTTGATAATGCCTTCCAGCTCCGCTTTTTGGCTTTCCTGGGCTTTTTGCAGCGCCGTAAGTTGGTTAACCAGCGCATCGCTGGTGGCCGTTTGTTTAACGGCCTGCTGCTTTCCCCAGCCATACAGACCGACGCCCGCCGCCAGGGCAATGGCGATTGCCACCGCACTCAATACCAGCGCGGCGCCGTTCTTACTCTTCTTTTCTGCATTGACTGGCTGCGGCGTGGTTTCCACGGCCTCCCTGGTCTCTTCAACCACGGCGGAGGATTTTTCTTGTTCCGTCATTATGGCATCCCATTATGAGAGTTATTGTAATGCGCGCAGTAGCGCATCGTTGTCGGCGTTATCAGCGACCTTAATATCTTGCCAGCCCAGTTCCCGGGCGAGGTGCGCCAGACGCTCACTGACGACCAGCAGCCGACAGCGTAGTAACCAGTGCTCACGATACCACTGCGGGATCAGCGACCAGAGCTGTTGCAGCATTTCGCCGCTGGTGACAACAATCGTCGTCACGCCGCGAGAGTGCCAGCGCATCGCCTCTTCCGCACCATCGTAATGTTTTGCACTGCGTTGATAACATTCACAAAAGGTGACTTCAGCGCCGCGTTCTGTGAGGGTTTTGCCTAACAGTTCACGCCCGCCGTTGCCCCGTAAAATAAGCGCTCGTTTTCCCGCAATATTTTGTAATTCAGGTAATTGTAGCAAGACTTCGCTGATTTCCCGATCCAGAGGATAGCGAATATCGCATCCGCTAACGGTATGCAGCGCCAGCGCCGTTGTGCGCCCGATGGCGAAGTAGCATGGCTGCACAGGCCAGCCCAGCCCCTGCTGTTGCAGTTGGGCGTGGGCAAAGGTGACGGCGTGTTGCGAGAGGGCGAACACCAGATCGTTGTCCGTGAGCGCCGCCAGGCGATCGGCAAGCGTTGCCAGTTCCCGGCCCGGCGTAAACTCAATAAGCGG
Source organism: Citrobacter sp. CK206 (assembly GCF_030333125.1). Classification (NCBI taxonomy): domain Bacteria; kingdom Pseudomonadati; phylum Pseudomonadota; class Gammaproteobacteria; order Enterobacterales; family Enterobacteriaceae; genus Citrobacter; species Citrobacter sp. CK206. The sequence goes on along the minus strand of NZ_JAOWGM010000022.1, from coordinate 43,372 downwards.
AAAACTCCAGGCCACCTGCCCCAGTGTGCGCAGACGGCTCACTAACTCTTCCCCGGAGGGAGACGGGCGGGTGACCAGAATACTCATGCGGGCGCTTCTCCGTTATAAACCTCGGTCAGAATCGCGCGGGCGCCGTTTTCCAGCAGCTCTTCCGCCAGGGAAATGCCCATTTGCGCGGCGTCCTGCGGCAATCCGCGACGTTCTCCGCGAATCATCTGCGAACCGTCAGGCGCGCCAACCAACGCACGCAGCCAGACTTCACCATCAATGATTTCAGCATAGCTGCCAATCGGCACCTGACAGCCCCCTTCCAGGCGGGTGTTCATGGCGCGTTCGGCTTTTACACGTAGCGCGGTTTCTTCATGGTTCAGCGGCGCTAACAGCGCCTGAGTACGTGCGTCATCCAGTCGGCATTCAATGCCCACTGCGCCTTGCCCTACGGCAGGGAGAGAGATTTCGGGAGGCAGCGCGGTGCGAATACGCGACGTCAGACCTAACCGTTTTAACCCGGCAACCGCCAGGATAATTGCGTCATAATCACCGTTATCGAGCTTGCTCAGGCGTGTGCCGACGTTGCCGCGCAACGAGCGGATGATGAGATCCGGGCGACGCTCGGCCAACTGGCACTGGCGACGCAAACTTGATGTGCCGACGATGCTGCCTGCGGGCAGTTCATCAAGATTGTTGTATTGGTTCGAGACGAAAGCATCGCGTGGATCTTCGCGTTCGCAAATCGTGACCAGGCCAAGCCCTTGCGGGAATTCTACCGGCACATCTTTCATCGAATGCACGGCGATATCGGCGCGCTTTTCCAGCAGCGCGACTTCCAGCTCTTTTACAAACAAGCCCTTACCGCCCACTTTTGCCAGAGGGGTGTCCAGAATCACGTCGCCGCGCGTTACCATCGGCACCAGTTCCACGACCAGTCCCGGATGCTGTGCTATCAACGCGTCTTTGACATAATGTGCCTGCCAGAGCGCAAGGGGGCTTTGGCGTGTGGCAATTCTTAAAACATTGTCTAACATGCTTGTTACCGTCATTATCGTCCGTGGACCATCCTAACATCCTTACAAGTGGGATGTCAGTGTTACGGTCAAAGGTGAGTAAGAGGATCAGGCGCGGCGTCGCGACTGGCAGTGAATAATGACGAGAAACCGCCTGACCGTATTAAGGAATTTACACGCAGCTAACGGTGCTACACTTGTATGTAGTGCATCTTTCTTTACGGTCAATGAGCAAGGTGTTAAATTGATCACGTTTTAGACCATTTTTTCGTCTTTACCCCTTAATGGGGAGAAGGATGAAAAAGGTAACGGTTATTTTTGACATACGGTTTATCCCGAATGGTTTGGTTGTCCGCACTCGCGATGGCAATCAGACGCATGACGGGTAGCAACATCAGGCGATACGTCTTGTACCTCTATATTGAGACTTTGAAACAGAGACTGGATGCCATCAATCAATTGCGTGTGGATCGCGCGCTTGCTGCCATGGGCCCTGCCTTCCAGCAGGTATACAGTCTGCTGCCGACATTATTGCACTACCATAATCCGCTGATGCCGGGTTACCTCGACGGTAACGTTCCCAAGGGCATATGCTTTTACACGCCTGATGAAACCCAACGCCACTACCTGAATGAACTTGAACTGTACCGGGGTATGTCCCCGCAGGACCCGCCGAAAGGTGAGCTGCCGATCACCGGCGTGTACTCAATGGGCAGTACATCTTCAGTAGGGCAAAGCTGTTCTTCTGACCTGGATATCTGGGTCTGCCACCAGTCCTGGCTTGATAGCGAAGAGCGCCAGTTGCTGCAACGTAAATGCAGCCTGCTGGAAAGCTGGGCCGCTTCGCTGGGCGTGGAAGTCAGCTTCTTCCTGATCGACGAAAACCGTTTCCGCCATAATGAAAGCGGCAGTCTGGGTGGTGAAGACTGCGGCTCGACGCAGCACATCCTGCTGCTCGACGAATTTTATCGCACCGCTGTGCGTCTGGCCGGTAAGCGTATTCTGTGGAATATGGTGCCGTGCGACGAAGAAGAGCATTACGACGACTACGTCATGACGCTTTACGCGCAGGGTGTCCTCACGCCAAACGAATGGCTGGACCTGGGCGGATTAAGCTCACTCTCCGCCGAAGAGTACTTTGGCGCCAGCCTCTGGCAGTTGTACAAGAGTATTGATTCCCCGTACAAAGCGGTGCTGAAAACGCTGCTGCTGGAAGCCTACTCCTGGGAATATCCCAATCCGCGCCTGTTGGCGAAAGACATTAAACAGCGCCTGCATGACGGCGAGATCGTTTCGTTTGGTCTCGACCCGTATTGCATGATGCTGGAACGCGTGACCGAATACCTTACGGCTATCGAAGATCCGACGCGTCTTGATTTAGTCCGTCGATGTTTCTACTTAAAAGTGTGTGAGAAACTGAGCCGCGAACGCGCCTGCGTTGGCTGGCGTCGTGAAGTGTTAAGTCAGTTAGTGAACGAGTGGGGATGGGACGACGCCCGTCTGACAATGCTCGACAACCGGGCGAACTGGAAGATCGATCAGGTACGCGAAGCGCATAACGAACTGCTCGACGCCATGATGCAGAGCTATCGTAATCTGATCCGTTTTGCCCGCCGTAACAATCTCAGCGTTAGCGCCAGCCCGCAGGATATTGGCGTGCTGACGCGTAAACTGTATGCCGCATTTGAAGCCCTGCCGGGCAAAGTGACGCTGGTGAACCCGCAGATTTCACCGGATCTCTCCGAACCGAACCTGACCTTTATCCATGTGCCGCCGGGCCGGGCCAACCGTTCTGGCTGGTATCTCTACAACCGTGCGCCGAACATGGATTCGATCATCAGCCATCAGCCGCTGGAATATAACCGCTACCTGAACAAACTGGTGGCGTGGGCCTGGTTTAACGGTTTGCTGACGTCGCGTACCCACCTGTTTATTAAGGGCAACGGCATTGTGGATCTGCCTAAGTTGCAGGAGATGGTGGCCGATGTGTCGCACCATTTCCCGCTGCGTTTGCCTGCGCCAACGCCGAAAGCGCTCTACAGTCCGTGTGAAATTCGCCACCTGGCGATTATCGTTAACCTTGAATATGACCCGACGGCGGCGTTCCGCAATCAGGTGGTGCATTTTGATTTCCGTAAGCTGGATGTCTTCAGCTTTGGCGAAGAGCAAAACTGCCTGGTCGGCAGTGTCGACCTGTTGTATCGCAACTCGTGGAACGAAGTGCGTACCCTGCACTTCAACGGCGAACAGGCGATGATTGAAGCGCTGAAAACGATTCTCGGCAAAATGCACCAGGATGCCGCGCCGCCGGACAGCGTGGAAGTGTTCTGCTATAGCCAGCATCTGCGCGGCCTGATCCGCACCCGCGTACAGCAACTGGTCTCCGAGTGCATTGAACTGCGCCTCTCCAGCACCCGCCAGGAAACCGGACGTTTTAAAGCGCTGCGCGTTTCGGGCCAAACCTGGGGGCTGTTCTTCGAGCGCCTGAATGTTTCGGTGCAGAAACTGGAAAACGCCATTGAGTTTTACGGCGCGATTTCGCACAACAAACTTCACGGACTTTCCGTTCAGGTTGAGACCAACCATGTGAAATTACCGTCGGTGGTGGATGGGTTCGCCAGCGAAGGGATCATCCAGTTCTTCTTTGAAGAAACCGGCGATGAGAAAGGCTTTAATATTTATATTCTGGACGAGAGTAACCGGGCGGAAGTGTATCACCACTGCGAAGGCAGCAAAGAAGAGCTGGTACGCGACGTGAGCCGCTTTTATTCGTCGTCGCACGATCGCTTCACCTACGGCTCCAGCTTCATCAACTTCAACCTGCCGCAGTTCTACCAGATTGTGAATACCGATGGTCGCGAGCAGGTCATTCCGTTCCGTACCCAGCCCATCAGCGCCGTGCCACCGGCAAACCAGGACAACGACGCGCCGCTGTTGCAGCAGTATTTCTCGTGAACATGATGCCGGGTGGCGGTGTTACAAATGACGCGAGATACGTAGGCCGGATAAGCGCAGCGCCATCCGGCAATAAAACTTAGCGGAAGCTCACCGCTTCTCCAGCCTGTTGTGTCGCGGCCTGCTCCAGCAGATCCCAGAAGGTTTCGCCGCTGCGATCGCAAATCCATTCGTCGCCTTTCAGGTCAAAATGGTAGCCGCCCTGTTTGGTCGCCAGCCATACCTGGTGCAGCGGCTCCTGACGGTTGATGATGATTTTGCTGCCGTTCTCAAAGGTAATGGTTAGCACGCCGCCGTTGATTTCGCAGTCGATATCGCTGTCGCCGTCCCAGTCGTCCAGACGTTCTTCAATGGTCATCCACAGGGTGTCTGCGAGGCGATGAAATTCACTGTCGTTCATTGTTGTTTCCCGTTTTTTACGTGATGGCGGCAGTATAACCTGGAAGAATTCATGATGCAGTTTTCAGCCAACTCTTGCTTTTACGTCTTCTCCTGCGATGATAGAAAACAGAAAGCATGAACTTACAGGCAATCCATAATGAAAAATGTGTTTCAGGCACTCGCTGTACTTCTCACTCTGTTCAGCCTGACCGGCTGCGGTCTGAAAGGCCCGCTCTATTTTCCACCTGCTGACAAAAACGCGCCGCCGCCGACGCATGAGGTTGATTCGCAAATCCAATCGACGACGCCCGATCAAAACGATCGCGCTACGGGAGACGGCCCTTCTCAGGTGAACTATTGACGGTACGTTTCTGTCCCCGCGTAAATGGAGTGAATGATGCAATTCTCTAAAATGCATGGCCTTGGCAACGATTTTATGGTCGTCGACGCGGTAACGCAGAATGTCTTTTTCTCGCCGGAGTTGATCCGCCGCCTGTCAGACAGGCATCTGGGCGTGGGGTTCGACCAGCTTTTGGTTGTCGAGCCTCCTTACGATCCTGAACTGGATTTTCATTACCGCATCTTCAACGCCGATGGCAGCGAAGTGTCGCAGTGCGGTAACGGCGCCCGCTGCTTTGCGCGATTTGTGCGTCTGAAAGGACTGACCAATAAGCGCGATATCCGCGTCAGCACGGCCAATGGCCGGATGGTGCTGAGCGTCACAGATGATGAGCTGGTGCGGGTGAACATGGGTGAGCCAAACTTTGAACCCGCGCAGGTTCCTTTTCGCGCCAACAAAGCGGAAAAGACCTATATTATGCGAGCGGCCGAGCAGACAATATTGTGCGGCGTGGTTTCAATGGGGAACCCGCACTGCGTGATTCAGGTCGATAATATCGACACGGCGGCAGTCGAAACGCTGGGACCGGTTCTGGAAAGCCATGAACGTTTTCCAGAACGAGCGAATATTGGGTTTATGCAGGTTGTGAAGCGCGAGCATATCCGATTACGCGTTTATGAACGTGGGGCAGGAGAAACTCAGGCCTGCGGCAGCGGCGCATGCGCCGCCGTTGCGGTGGGCATTCAGCAGGGTTTGCTGGCAGAAGAAGTACGCGTGGAATTACCTGGCGGTCGCCTTGATATCGCCTGGAAAGGCCCGGGTCATCCGTTGTATATGACTGGCCCGGCGGCACATGTCTACGACGGATTTATTCATCTATGAAGCAACCAGGGGAAGAACTACAGGAAACACAGATGGAACTGGACGACCGGGCGGTCGTCGATTATCTACTGCGTAACCCTGAGTTTTTTATCCGTAATGCGCGCGCCGTTGAGGCGATGCGCGTTCCGCATCCCGTGCGGGGTACGGTGTCGCTTGTTGAGTGGCACATGGCCCGCGCCCGGAATCATATCCATGTTCTTGAAGAGAACATGACGCTGCTAATGGAACAGGCGAATGCCAACGAAAGCCTGTTCTACCGTCTGCTGCATTTGCAGGGACGGCTGGTTTCCGCCAGTAGCCTGGATGAAATGCTGATGCGTTTTCATCGCTGGGCGCGGGAGCTGGGGCTGGCGGGCGCGACCATCCGGCTGTTTCCCGATCGCTGGCGACTCGGCGCGCCGTCGAATCATACCCATCTGGCGTTAAGCCGTCAGGCCTTTGAACCGCTGCGTATCCAGCGTCTGGGGCAGGCGCAACACTATCTTGGCCCATTGAATGGCCCGGAACTGCTGGTGGTGCTGCCTGAAGCCAAAGCGATTGGCTCGGTGGCGATGTCGATGCTGGGGCGCGATGGCGATCTGGGGGTCATACTCTTCAGTAGCCGCGATGTGCATCATTACCAGCAGGGGCAGGGGACACAGTTACTGCAAGAAATCGCCTTGATGTTGCCGGAACTGCTGGAGCGCTGGATTGAACGTGTATGACCGAATTATCGCTTTCTCAGGACGTTGCGCGCTTCTTGCGTTACTTGGGCGTAGAACGGCAACTTAGCCCCATCACGCTACTGAACTATCAGCGTCAGCTTGATGCCATTATCGTTTTAGCCGGAGAAACCGGTCTGCAAAGCTGGCAACAATGTGACGCTGCGATGGTGCGCGCTTTCGCGGTACGCAGCCGCCGTAAAGGGTTAGGGCCCGCTAGCCTGGCGTTGCGCCTCTCTGCTTTACGCAGTTTCTTTGACTGGCTGGTGAGCCAGGGCGAACTCAACGCCAACCCGGCGAAAGGCGTCTCTGCGCCGAAAGCGCCTCGCCACCTGCCGAAAAATATCGACGTGGATGATATTAACCGACTGCTGGATATCGACCTTAACGATCCGCTTGCCGTGCGCGATCGGGCGATGCTGGAGGTGATGTACGGCGCGGGGTTGCGTTTGTCTGAACTGGTGGGGTTAGACATCAAACACCTCGATCTCGATACGGGCGAAGTGTGGGTGATGGGGAAGGGCAGCAAAGAACGGCGTCTGCCCATTGGCCGCAATGCGGTGGCGTGGATTGAGCATTGGCTGGATCTGCGCGGCCTGTTCGGCAGCGATGACGATGCGCTGTTTCTCTCGAAGCTCGGGAAACGGATCTCCGCGCGCAATGTACAAAAACGGTTTGCGGAGTGGGGCATTAAGCAAGGGCTGAACAGCCATGTCCATCCGCATAAACTGCGTCACTCGTTCGCTACCCATATGCTGGAGTCGAGCGGCGACCTGCGCGGCGTGCAGGAGCTGTTAGGCCATGCCAACCTGTCCACCACGCAAATCTATACTCATCTTGATTTTCAACACCTGGCCTCGGTGTACGATGCGGCGCATCCACGCGCCAAACGGGGGAAATAATGCGTTTTTACCGGCCTTTGGGACACATCTCAGCACTCACGTTCGATCTGGATGACACCCTTTATGATAACCGTCCGGTTATCCTGCGCACCGAGCAGGAAGCGCTCACCTTTGTGCAAAACTACCATCCTGCGCTGCGTACATTGCAGAATGCCGACCTGTATCGCCTGCGTCAGGCGGTACGTGAAGCAGAGCCGGAAATTTATCATGATGTGACGCGATGGCGTCATCGCGCCGTGGAGCGCGCCATGCTGGAAGCAGGCCTGTCGGCGGAAGAGGCAATGGCGGGGGCGAACGCCGCGATGATCAATTTCGCAAAGTGGCGCAGCCGTATCGATGTTCCGCAAGTGACGCATGACACGCTGAAGCGGCTTGCAAAAAAATGGCCGCTGGTGGCCATTACTAACGGCAATGCGCAGCCGGAGCTGTTTGGGCTGGGCGATTACTTCGAATTTGTGCTGCGCGCAGGCCCGGACGGGCGTTCTAAACCGTTCAGCGACATGTACTCTCTGGCGGCGGAGAAGCTCAACATGCCGATCGGCGAGATCCTCCACGTCGGCGACGATCTGACGACCGATGTCGCCGGGGCGATCCGCTGTGGAATGCAGGCCTGCTGGATCAAACCGGAAAATGCCGACCTGATGCAGACCACTGACAGCCGTTTACTGCCGCATATCGAAATTTCACGGTTGGCATCTTTGACCTCGCTGATATAATCACCAGCAGTATTGTATATATACCCAGCTTTTTGGCGGATGGCGCTGCGCTTATCCGCCCAACACACTTTTACGCGGCGGTGCCAATGGACGTTTCTTACCTGCTCGAAAGCCTTAATGATAAACAGCGCGAAGCGGTGGCTGCGCCACGTAGCAACATGCTGGTGCTGGCGGGAGCGGGGAGCGGCAAAACCCGCGTGCTGGTTCACCGTATCGCCTGGCTGCTGAGCGTAGAGAATAATTCGCCCTATTCCATTATGGCCGTTACCTTCACCAATAAGGCGGCGGCGGAAATGCGCCACCGTATCGGTCAGTTAATGGGAACCACGCAGGGCGGGATGTGGGTCGGCACCTTCCACGGTCTGGCGCACCGTCTGCTGCGCGCGCACCATATGGACGCCAACCTGCCGCAGGATTTCCAGATCCTCGACAGCGAAGATCAGCTGCGCCTGCTCAAGCGCCTTATTAAAGCGATGAACCTTGACGAGAAGCAGTGGCCGCCGCGCCAGGCGATGTGGTACATCAACAGCCAGAAAGACGAAGGGCTGCGTCCGCACCATATTCAGAGCTACGGCAACCCGGTGGAGCAGACCTGGCAGAAGGTTTACCAGGCTTATCAGGAAGCGTGCGATCGCGCAGGGCTGGTGGATTTTGCCGAACTGCTGCTGCGCGCGCATGAACTGTGGCTCAACAAGCCGCATATCCTTCAGCACTACCGCGAACGTTTTACCAATATCCTGGTGGACGAATTCCAGGATACCAACAACATCCAGTACGCGTGGATCCGTCTGCTGGCAGGCGATACCGGCAAAGTGATGATCGTCGGCGATGATGACCAGTCTATTTACGGCTGGCGTGGAGCGCAGGTAGAGAACATCCAGCGTTTCCTCAAGGATTTCCCGGGCGCGGAAACCATTCGTCTGGAGCAGAATTACCGCTCGACCAGCAACATCCTCAGCGCGGCGAACACCCTGATTGAAAACAACAATGGCCGTCTGGGGAAAAAGCTGTGGACCGATGGCATTGATGGCGAACCGATTTCACTGTATTGCGCGTTTAATGAGCTGGATGAAGCGCGTTTTGTCGTTAACCGCATCAAAACCTGGCAGGACAACGGCGGGGCGCTGGAACAGTGCGCCATTCTCTATCGCAGCAACGCCCAGTCGCGCGTGCTGGAAGAGGCGCTGTTGCAGGCCAGTATGCCGTACCGTATTTATGGTGGTATGCGCTTCTTCGAACGTCAGGAAATTAAAGATGCGCTCTCCTATCTGCGCCTGATCGCCAATCGTAATGATGATGCGGCGTTTGAGCGCGTGGTGAACACCCCGACGCGCGGTATTGGCGATCGCACGCTGGACGTTGTGCGCCAGACCTCGCGCGACCGTCAGTTAACCTTGTGGCAGGCGTGCCGCGAGCTGTTGCAGGAGAAAGCGCTGGCTGGCCGCGCCGCAAGCGCCCTGCAACGCTTTATCGAGCTAATTGACGCGCTGGCGCAGGAGACGGCAGATATGCCGCTGCATGTTCAGACCGATCGGGTGATTAAAGACTCGGGTCTGCGCATGATGTACGAGCAGGAAAAAGGCGAGAAAGGCCAGACGCGTATTGAGAACTTAGAAGAACTGGTGACGGCGACGCGCCAGTTCAGCTACAACGAAGAAGATGAAGACCTGATGCCGTTGCAGGCGTTTCTCTCTCACGCCGCGCTGGAAGCGGGAGAAGGGCAGGCGGATACGTGGCAGGATGCGGTTCAACTGATGACCTTGCACTCGGCGAAAGGGCTGGAGTTTCCGCAGGTGTTCATCGTCGGCATGGAAGAGGGGATGTTCCCCAGCCAGATGTCGCTGGATGAAGGCGGGCGCCTTGAAGAAGAGCGTCGCCTGGCCTACGTCGGCGTAACCCGCGCGATGCAGAAGCTGACGTTGACCTATGCGGAAACTCGCCGTCTGTATGGCAAAGAGGTCTACCACCGCCCGTCGCGCTTTATCGGCGAATTGCCGGAAGACTGTGTGGAAGAAGTACGGCTGCGTGCCACGGTCAGTCGTCCGGTGAGTCACCAGCGGATGGGAACCCCGATGGCGGAAAACGACACCGGGTACAAGCTGGGACAGCGCGTGCGTCACCCGAAATTCGGTGAAGGCACGATCGTCAATCTGGAAGGCAGCGGTGAACATACCCGGTTGCAAATCGCGTTTCAGGGGCAGGGCATTAAATGGTTTGTTGCTTCTTATGTTCAATTCGAAAATGCGTAACTTTCAGAAAAATATCATTATTTTGTAATAATCTGCTAGCCTTATACGCTGAAGGGCAATAATTGTTCTTCAGCGTTTCGTTGCGTGTTGACGTCAAATTTTTGCTGGCGTAACATGCGCGCACGATTACGCTAAGAGGACATTCGCCTTGGACACACCCAGTAGATGCTGGCTCATTATCCTGTCATTCAGGATCAACTCCTAAGGCTATCCCTTTTTGCTGATAGCCTTAGCGGTTGTCAGCGACCTTCTCTTTTTCCCGTCGCGCTGAGTCAGGCTGTTTAATGGTCTGAAACCCAATTTGTTTCTGTGTGCCCACCCGAACTGTCCGATATTTTTAAGCATTGGGAGTCCCGGTCATGCTGAGCGCATTTCAACTGGAAAATAATCGACTGACCCGGCTGGAAGTCGAAGAGTCACAAACCCTGATTGATGCCGTATGGGTCGACCTGGTCGAACCGGACGACGACGAGCGACTGCGCGTACAATCTGAACTGGGCCAAAGCCTGGCGACACGTCCTGAACTGGAAGACATCGAAGCATCCGCACGTTTCTTTGAAGACGAAGACGGGCTGCACATCCACTCCTTTTTCTTTTTCGAAGATGCGGAAGACCACGCCGGTAACTCCACGGTGGCATTCACCATTCGCGATGGCCGCCTGTTTACGCTGCGTGAACGCGAACTGCCCGCTTTCCGCTTGTACCGTATGCGCGCCCGTAACCAGGCGATGGTGGACGGCAATGCCTATGAATTACTGCTCGACCTGTTTGAAACCAAAATCGAACAGCTGGCGGATGAAATTGAAAACATCTATAGCGATCTGGAAGAGCTGAGCCGCGTGATCATGGAAGGGCATCAGGGCGATGAATATGACGAAGCGCTCTCCACGCTGGCGGAACTGGAAGATATCGGCTGGAAAGTTCGCTTATGTCTGATGGATACCCAGCGCGCGCTTAACTTCCTGGTGCGCAAGGCGCGTCTTCCGGGGGGGCAACTGGAGCAGGCGCGTGAGATCCTGCGCGATATCGAGTCCCTGCTGCCGCACAACGAATCCCTGTTCCAGAAGGTGAACTTCCTGATGCAGGCGGCGATGGGCTTCATCAACATCGAGCAGAACCGCATTATCAAGATCTTCTCGGTGGTATCCGTGGTGTTCCTGCCGCCGACGCTGGTGGCGTCCAGCTATGGGATGAACTTTGAGTTTATGCCGGAGCTGAAGTGGAGCTTTGGTTACCCTGGCGCGATTATCTTTATGATCCTTGCGGGTCTGGCGCCGTATTTGTACTTCAAGCGTAAGAACTGGCTGTAATATTGCGCCCGATGGCGCGTCGCTTACCGGGCCTACCGATCCCGTAGGCCGGATAAGCGACGCGCCACCGGCACGCTTTTATCCCCGAACTTTGCGTCTTTGTGTATAAATCGCATCCATCACAAAAATCGCCAGCGCCACCCAAATAAAGGCAAACGTCACCATCTTATCGGCGCCCGGTATTTCTCCATAGAACGTCACGGCCAGCAGGAACATCAGGGTTGGGCCAATGTACTGGAAAAAACCCAGCGTGGAGAGGCGCAGGCGCGTCGCCGCCCCGGTAAAGCACAGCAGCGGCACCGTGGTGACGATACCTGCCGCAATCAGCAACAGATTCAGCGACAGCGGATTCTGCCCCATATGGCTGGTTGGGCTATCCGCGATGCCAAACAGATAAATCGCGGCGACCGGCAATAGCCACAGCGTTTCGATCAGCATCCCCGTTTGCGCTTCAACCGCAATCTTCTTACGCACCAGGCCGTAAAACGCAAAGCTAAACGCCAGCCCCAGTGCGATGATCGGCAGAGAGCCGAAGGTCCAGAGCTGCACCAGTACGCCGCAGGCCGCCAGAATCACCGCCAGCCACTGCATACGACGGAAGCGCTCGCCGAGGAACAGCATTCCCAGCAGAATGTTAACCAGCGGGTTAATAAAATACCCGAGGCTGGCTTCCAGCATATGGTGGTTATTGACCGCCCAGATAAAGAGCAGCCAGTTTCCACCGATCAGCACGGCTGACAGCGCCAGCATGAAAATTTTCTTCGGCGTTTGCAGCAGCGTTTTAACACCAGACCACTGGCGGCTGATGCTCATCAGCGCGATCATAAAGAAAAATGACCAGATCACGCGGTGCGTCAGGATCTCGTCTGCGGGCACGTAGTAAATCAGTTTGAAGTACGCGGGTGCGATGCCCCAAATAAAATAGGCGGCAAGAGCGAGTAACACGCCCTGCCGCGTTTGCTTAGCATCCATCGGGAAAACTCATATCAGAAATGTAACAACAGTTTACCTGTTTTTATCCCACCATATAAGTTGCGGTCGCACTGGCAATGTAAAGCTGTTCTTCGTTGTGCAGTTCCACACGCGCCACAGCGACTTTATTGCCCGCGCGCAACAGGCTGCTGGTGGCGGTAAAGCGGTTGCCTCTGCCCGGGCGCAGGTAGTCAACGCGCAGGTCGATAGTTCCCATACGCGACATGCGCTGGCGTAGCTCGTCTTCGCTGATGGTCTCATGGCGGGTCAGCGTGCTGCCCACGCACACCAGTCCGGCGGCGACGTCCAGCGCGGAGGCGATCACCCCACCGTGTAAAATACTTTGCGCCCAGTTGCCTACCATCATCGGCTGATTGTTAAAGGCCAGTTGGGCAAACTCCTTTTCATAGCGTTCCAGCTCCAGTCCTAATGCCCGGTTAAAAGGCATATGGTAAACAAACATCTCGCCCACCAGTTTCAGGGCCTGCTCAGCGGTAAGTACGGAAGACATACGATCCAGACACTCCATTGGTTAATGAAATGTTGATATTATGCTTCTTATTTGTTGTTTTCTACTTTAAGAGAGGATAACTAAACAGGGATTAAGTAAGTATGTAGAATGGCTGGCAGATAATTATACCATTCAACACTTATTGCGTTCAGGAGAACACGACCGATGCGGGCGATTTTGGGTTGGTTATTACCAGCAGCAATGCTGCCATTGGCTGTATATGCGCAGGAAGCGACAGTGAAAGAAATTCATGACGCGCCTGCGGTACAGGGCAGTATTATCGCAAACATGTTGCAGGTGCATGATAATCCCTTCACGCTTTATCCTTATGATACGAACTACCTGATCTACACCAATACCAGCGATCTGAACAAAGAAGCGATCAGCTCTTATAACTGGTCTGAAAACGCGCGCAAAGACGAAGTGAAGTTTCAGCTGAGCCTGGCCTTCCCGTTCTGGCGTGGGATTGTTGGGCCAAACTCGGTGCTGGGGGCGTCGTACACGCAGAAATCCTGGTGGCAGTTGTCCAACAGCGAAGAGTCCTCGCCGTTTCGTGAGACTAACTACGAACCGCAGTTGTTCCTCGGCTTTGCCACGGATTACCACTTTGCAGGCTGGACGCTGCGCGATGTGGAGATGGGGTATAACCATAACTCCAACGGGCGTTCCGATCCGACTTCGCGGAGCTGGAACCGCCTGTATACGCGTCTGATGGCGCAAAACGGTAACTGGCTGATGGAAGTGAAACCGTGGTACGTCGTTGGCGGCACCGGCGATAACCCCGATATCACTAAATATATGGGCTACTATCAGCTTAAAATCGGCTATCACCTGGGAGATGCGGTGCTGAGCGCGAAGGGCCAGTACAACTGGAATACCGGTTACGGCGGGGCGGAAGTGGGGTTAAGTTACCCGATGACGAAACATGTGCGTCTCTATACCCAGGTATACAGCGGCTATGGCGAATCGTTAATCGACTATAACTTTAATCAGACGCGTGTCGGCGTGGGTGTTATGCTGAATGACATATTCTGATCTGCGCAATGATTGTGTTTAAAACATTGCAGTTTCTTTCGCAGGCGCTGAAAATAGCGCCTGTTTTTATTTCAGGCAAACGGGGTTAATGTGGCGCAGGCGGAAGTGTTGAATCTGGAATTGGGGGCTAAACAGGTTTTACAGGAAACCTTTGGCTACCAACAGTTTCGCCCAGGCCAGGAAGAGATCATTGAGACGGTCGTCTCGGGTCGTGATTGCCTGGTCGTCATGCCGACCGGCGGCGGCAAATCCCTGTGTTACCAGATTCCAGCCTTACTGCTTAACGGACTTACCGTTGTCGTTTCGCCGCTTATCTCCCTGATGAAAGATCAGGTCGACCAGTTGCTGGCAAACGGCGTGGCGGCGGCGTGCCTGAACTCGACGCAGAGCCGTGAACAGCAGCATGAGGTGATGGCCGGTTGCCGAACCGGGCAGGTTCGCCTGCTGTATATTGCGCCGGAGCGCCTGATGCTGGATAACTTCCTTGAGCATCTGGCGCACTGGAATCCGGTCTTACTGGCCGTCGATGAAGCGCACTGTATCTCGCAGTGGGGGCATGACTTCCGCCCGGAATACGCCGCGCTCGGTCAGCTCCGCCAGCGTTTTCCTTCCCTGCCGTTTATGGCGTTGACCGCCACCGCAGATGACACCACCCGACTGGATATTGTTCGCCTGTTGGGGCTGAACGATCCGTTAATCCAGATCAGCAGCTTTGACCGTCCGAACATCCGCTATATGCTGATGGAGAAATTTAAGCCGCTCGATCAGCTGATGCGCTATGTGCAGGAACAGCGCGGCAAGTCCGGTATCATCTACTGTAACAGCCGGGCGAAGGTGGAGGACACCGCCGCACGTCTGCAAAGTCGCGGCATCAGCGCGGCGGCGTATCATGCCGGTCTGGAAAATAACGTGCGCGCCGATGTGCAGGAGAAGTTCCAGCGCGACGATCTGCAAATCGTCGTGGCGACCGTCGCATTTGGTATGGGCATTAACAAACCTAACGTGCGCTTTGTGGTGCATTTCGATATTCCCCGCAACATTGAATCCTACTATCAGGAAACCGGCCGCGCCGGGCGTGACGGCCTGCCCGCAGAGGCGATGCTGTTCTACGATCCGGCTGATATGGCGTGGCTGCGCCGCTGTCTGGAGGAGAAACCCGCCGGGCAGCTACAGGATATTGAACGGCATAAGCTGAACGCGATGGGGGCGTTTGCCGAAGCGCAGACCTGTCGTCGTCTGGTGCTGCTGAACTACTTTGGCGAAGGGCGGCAGGAACCCTGCGGCAACTGCGATATTTGCCTCGACCCGCCAAAACAGTACGACGGCCTGATGGATGCGCGTAAAGCCCTGTCGACGATTTATCGCGTTAATCAGCGTTTTGGTATGGGCTATGTGGTGGAAGTATTGCGCGGCGCGAACAATCAGCGTATCCGCGATTTAGCGCATGACAAATTGCCGGTGTACGGCATTGGTCGCGATCAGAGCCATGAGCACTGGGTCAGCGTGATTCGTCAGCTTATTCATCTGGGTATGGTTACGCAGAATATTGCCCAACATTCGGCGTTGCAGTTAACCGAAGCGGCGCGTCCGGTGCTGCGTGGCGAAGTGCCGTTGCAGCTTGCCGTGCCGCGTATCGTCGCGTTGAAGCCGCGAGTGATGCAGAAATCCTTCGGCGGCAATTACGATCGCAAACTGTTCGCCAAACTGCGCAAATTGCGTAAGGCCATTGCCGATGAAGAGAATATCCCGCCGTATGTCGTCTTTAACGATGCGACGCTGATTGAAATGGCCGAACAGATGCCGGTTTCGCCGAGCGAAATGCTGAGCGTTAACGGCGTCGGCATGCGCAAACTGGAGCGTTTCGGTAAAGAGTTTATGGCGCTGATCCGCGCGCATGTCGATGGTGACGACGAAGAGTAGTCAGCCAGGTAAAAAAGTGCCAGGATGGTGACTCGGTAAACTATTCCCCCGCGAGTCATTTTTATGTTGATGCTATTTCTCACCGTGGCGATGGTGCATATCGTTGCGTTAATGAGTCCTGGACCGGACTTTTTCTTTGTCTCTCAAACCGCCGTGAGCCGCTCGCGCAAGGAAGCGATGATGGGCGTGCTGGGCATTACCTGCGGCGTCATGGTTTGGGCGGGCGTTGCGTTGCTCGGCCTGCATCTGATTATCGAGAAAATGGCCTGGCTGCATACCATCATTATGGTGGGTGGTGGTTTGTACCTGTGCTGGATGGGCTATCAGATGTTGCGTGGCGCGCTAAAAAAACAGGACGTCGCCGCGCCTGCGCCGCAGATTGAACTGGCGCAAAGCGGTCGTAGCTTTGTGAAAGGTTTGCTGACGAACCTGGCGAACCCGAAAGCGATCATCTATTTCGGATCGGTCTTTTCACTGTTCGTTGGCGATAACGTCGGCGTAGCCGCGCGCTGGGGTATTTTCGCGTTGATTATCGTGGAAACGCTGGCCTGGTTTACCGTGGTCGCCAGCCTGTTCGCGCTACCGAAAATGCGTCGCGGTTATCAGCGTCTGGCGAAGTGGATCGACGGCTTTGCCGGTGCGTTGTTTGCCGGTTTCGGCATTCACCTGATTATTTCGCGTTAATTATCGTAGGCCGGATAAGCGTTAGCGCCATCCGGCAATTTCTCAGGCATGCCTTGCGGACGCCAGCAGCGCACCCACCAGCATAAACAGCGAACCAAATACCTTATTCAACGCCTTCATTTGCTTCGGCCCTTTAATCCAGCCTGCGATACGTGTCGCCAGCGTCGCGTAACCGATCATCACAATGATATCAACGACAATGGTTGTGATGCCGAGCACGACGTACTGCATCAGCTGCGGCTCCTGCGGCTTGATAAACTGCGGAAATAGCGCGGCGAGGAAAACAATGCTCTTTGGGTTGGTCAGGTTTACAAATACCGCGCGCCTGAACAGACGGCTTCGGGACTGTGTGTGCGCCAGCGTGTTGAGATCGATAGCGCCTGCGGCACGCCATTGCTGGATACCCAGCCAGATCAGATAAGCGGCGCCCGCCCATTTCAGGACTTCGAATGCGACGACGGAACGTGAAAACAGCGTCCCCAGGCCCACGCCAACCAGTACGATGTGAATGCCAAGCCCGGTCTGTAAACCCGCAATAGACGCCGTTGCGCCGCGATAGCCGTGGCTGATTGCCGTGGTCATGGTATTGATGGCGCCGGAGCCGGGAGAAAGGCTCAAAATAATGGATGTCAGCAGATAAGCGAACCACCATTCGAAGGTCATGAGGAACTCCCTGATTGTCTGTTTTTATGCCACAATACCCTACTGTCGCTGTATTGTGTCAGGCATCATAAAGAAAACGATTTTTACCTGGTAAACGAGGCTGGATACCCGATGTTTCAGCAGCAAAAGGACTGGGAAACGAGAGAAAACGCGTTCGCTGCTTTTTCTATGGGGCCACTGACAGATTTCTGGCGTCAGCGGGAAGAAGCAGAATTCACGGGCGTGGACGACGTTCCCGTACACTTTGTCCGCTTTCACGCAAAGAAAAATGATCGTGTCATCGTCATCTGTCCAGGTCGCATTGAAAGCTACGTAAAGTATGCCGAACTGGCGTATGACCTGTTCCATCTTGGTTTTGATGTCCTCATCATCGACCACCGCGGGCAAGGGCGCTCCGGGCGTTTGCTGTCGGATACGCACCGTGGTCATGTGGTCAATTTTAACGATTATGTCGATGACTTAACCGCATTCTGGCAGCAGGAAGTGCAATCGGGGCCGTGGCGGAAACGCTATATTCTGGCGCACTCTATGGGGGGCGCTATTGCCACGCTGTTCCTGCAACGCAACGCCGTCCAGTGTGATGCCATCGCGCTTTGCGCGCCGATGTTTGGTATCGTGATGCGCTTACCGGAGTGGATGGTGCGCCACATTCTTGACTGGGCCGAGGGGCATCAGCGAATCCGTGAAGGGTATGCCATTGGCACCGGGCGCTGGCGAGCGCTGCCTTTTAGTATGAATGTGCTAACGCACAGTCGGCAGCGCTATCGGCGCAATTTGCGTTTCTATGCCGATGAACCCCGGCTGCGCGTCGGGGGGCCGACTTACCACTGGGTGCGTGAAGGTATTCTGGCCGGTGAGCAGGCTCTGGCGGGGGCGGGTGATGACGCAACCCCTGTGCTACTCGTTCAGGCTGAAGAAGAGCGTGTGGTGGATAACCGCGCGCATGACCGTTTTTGTGAAATCCGCGCCGCAGCGGGCCATCCCGTGGAGGGAGAGCGACCGCTTGTCATAAAAGGCGCGTACCATGAGATCCTTTTTGAAAAGGACGCAATGCGCTCAGTCGCGCTTAACGCCATTGTCGAATTTTTCGACAGGCATAACTAATTCATCCAGCGGAAACCGCTTTGCCTTGAGGTTTAATTTTCTTATGTATCAGGTTGTTGCGTCTGATTTAGATGGTACGCTGCTCTCTCCCGATCACACGTTGTCCCCTTACGCGAAAGAGACGCTGAAATTATTGACCGCCTGTGGCGTGAATTTTGTGTTCGCGACTGGCCGCCACCACGTCGATGTGGGGCAAATCCGCGATAATCTTGAGATTAAGTCTTACATGATTACCTCCAACGGCGCGCGCGTGCATGACACCGACGGGAACCTGGTGTTCACCCACAACCTTGACCGCGACATCGCCAGCGATCTGTTTGGCGTAGTGAATGCAAGCCCGGATATCGTGACTAACGTCTATCGCGATGACGAGTGGTTTATGAACCGCCACCGCCCGGATGAAATGCGTTTTTTCAAAGAAGCGGTATTTCACTATTCGCTGTTCGAACCTGCGATGCTGGAGCCCGAAGGGGTCAGCAAAGTGTTCTTCACCAGCGATGCGCATGAAAAACTACTGCCGCTGGAGCAGGCGATTAACGCACGTTGGGGCGATCGCGTGAACGTCAGTTTCTCTACGCTGACCTGTCTGGAAGTGATGGCGGGAGGCGTGTCGAAAGGGCATGCGCTGGAAGCCGTCTCGAAAGCGATGGGTTACAAATTGCAGGATTGCATTGCGTTTGGCGATGGTATGAACGACGCGGAAATGCTCTCGATGGCGGGGAAAGGCTGCATTATGGGCAATGCCCATCAGCGCCTGAAAGATCTGCATCCGGGTCTGGAAATCATTGGCATCAATGCTGACGATGCCGTACCGCATTATCTGCGTAAGCTCTTTTTGCGGTAATGCGATTGCTCTTTAGTTGACCAGTTGTCAACTAAACTCTCCGCTACAATGGGTGCCCCTTATTCAAAGAGACATCCATTGTGGCGCTACTCATCATTACCACTATCCTGTGGGCCTTCTCCTTTAGCCTGTTCGGCGAGTATCTCGCGGGTCATGTTGATAGCTATTTTGCAGTGCTGGTGCGTGTTGGGCTGGCAGCGCTGGTGTTTCTCCCGTTTCTGCGTACCCGTGGGCATAGCGTAAAAACCATTGGCCTGTATATGCTGGTGGGAGCGATGCAGCTTGGCATTATGTATATGCTGAGTTTCCGCGCCTATCTCTATCTGACGGTCTCCGAACTGCTGCTGTTTACCGTCCTCACGCCGCTTTATATCACGCTGATTTATGATTTGATGAGCAAGCGTCGCCTGCGCTGGGGTTATGCCTTCAGCGCGTTGCTGGCGGTCATCGGCGCTGGGATTATTCGTTACGACCAGGTTACCGATCATTTCTGGACGGGGTTACTGCTGGTACAGCTTTCCAATATCAGTTTTGCCATCGGGATGGTGGGCTACAAGCGTCTGATGGAAACCCGGCCTATGCCGCAGCATAACGCGTTCGCCTGGTTTTACGTTGGGGCGTTTCTGGTGGCCGTTGTCGCCTGGTCTATGCTGGGGAACGCGCAGAATATGCCGGAAACGACGCTACAGTGGAGCATTCTGATCTTCCTGGGCGTGGCGGCGTCGGGTATCGGCTACTTCATGTGGAACTATGGCGCGACCCAGGTGGATGCCGGTACGTTAGGCATCATGAACAATATGCATGTGCCTGCGGGACTGTTGGTTAATCTGGCGATCTGGCATCAACAGCCCCACTGGCCGAGTTTTATTACAGGCGCGCTTGTGATACTGGCTTCCCTGTGGGTACATCGGAAGTGGGTCGCTCCGCGCTCCGTACAAACGGCAGATGGTCGCATGCGTGGTTCCGCGCCGAGCGAATAAACGCTTCAGTCACCGCCTGACGCTGCTCGCCATCGCGCACCGCAGCGTAGAGGCGGCTCCATAAACCGTCGCCCAGGGTTTTGGTAACGACCAGCCCCTGGCGTTCGAAACTCTCCACTACCCAGTGCGGCAGGGCGGCAATACCCATTCTGGCGGCGACCATCTGAATCAGCAGCAGGGTGTTATCCACGTTTTTCAGTGACGGGCTGATGCCGGCGGGTTGCAGGAAATGCCGCCAGACATCCAGTCGGCTGCGCTGTACCGGATAGATCAACAGCGTCTCGCTGGCTAAATCTTCCGGCGTAATCTGCGCCTTACTGGCCAGCGGATGATCGGGCGCCAGCACCAGTCGTACTTCAAAATCGAACATCGGCGAATAGTGCAGCCCGCTGCGCGGCAGGATGTCTGATGTCATCACCAGATCCAGCTCCCCCTGTTGCAGCGCGGGCTGGGGATCAAACGTCACGCCGGATTTGAAATCCATCTCAACCTGCGGCCACCTGGCGTGGAAGTTTTCCAGCGCCGGGGTCAGCCACTGAATACAGCTATGGCATTCAATCGCAATGCGTAATCGGGTCTGCTGTGGTTCGTTACAGGCCTGTAGGGCGCGGCTAATCTGCGGTAGTACCTGGTTTGCCAGTTGCAGGAGAATTTCCCCCTGTGGCGTAAAACGCAGCGGCTGACTCTTACGGACAAATAACCGGAAGCCAAGGCGCTGTTCCAGATCGCTGAACTGGTGAGACAAGGCGGATTGGGTCTGGTGCAGCGTAGCCGCCGCAGCCGCCAGCGAACCGCTATTCCGCAACGCCTGGAGCGTTTTCAGGTGTTTAATCTCGATCATGAAAGTCCTTCACTTCGGCATGAGTAAATTGCGCTTGAGGAATATACAGTACCTGCCAATTATAGATGTGTAAACATCTGGACGTCTAAAACTCGTCATATTTCGACTTGCAGATGCGTTGGCTTCCTCGCTTACCCCAGTCACTTACTTCAGTAAGCTCCTGGGGATGCGCATCGTTGCCGCCTTCCTGCAAGCCGAACTATTTAGAGTTTTTTATTCAGATTCAATGAAATAAGAGAGGAATAAACATGACAATCCGCAATCACACCCTCGGTTTTCCTCGCGTTGGCCTGCGTCGTGAGTTAAAAAAAGCGCAAGAGAGCTACTGGGCGGGCAACGCCACCCGTGAAGACCTGCTGGCAACCGGACGTGAACTGCGTGCGCGCCACTGGGATCAACAAAAGCAGGCGGGCATCGACCTGCTGCCGGTGGGCGATTTCGCCTGGTACGACCATGTTCTGACCACCAGCCTGTTGCTGGGCAATGTACCGGCTCGTCATCAGAACAGCGACGGCTCGGTGGATATCGACACTCTGTTCCGCATTGGCCGCGGTCGCGCGCCGACCGGTGAACCGGCTGCGGCGGCGGAAATGACCAAATGGTTTAACACCAACTATCACTACATGGTGCCGGAGTTTGTGAAGGATCAGCAGTTTAAACTGACCTGGACTCAGCTTCTGGATGAAGTGGACGAAGCGCTGGCGCTGGGTCACAAGGTGAAACCGGTACTGCTGGGGCCGGTAACCTACCTGTGGCTGGGTAAAGTGAAAGGTGAGTCGTTCGACCGTCTGAGCCTGCTGAACGACATTCTGCCGGTCTACAAACAGGTACTGACCGAGCTGGCGAAACGTGGCGTTGAATGGGTACAGATTGATGAACCTGCGCTGGTGCTGGAACTGCCGCAGGAATGGCTGAATGCTTACAAGCCCGCGTATGATGCGCTGCAAGGCCAGGTGAAGCTGCTGCTGACGACCTATTTTGAAGGCGTCACGCCGAATCTGGATACCATCGCCGCGCTGCCGGTACAGGGCCTGCACGTTGATCTGGTACACGGTAAAGATGACGTTGCCGAACTGCACAAGCGTCTGCCGTCTGACTGGCTGCTGTCTGCGGGGCTGGTTAACGGTCGCAACGTCTGGCGCGCCGATCTTACGGAAAAATATGCGCAAATTAAGGACATTGTCGGCAAACGCGACCTGTGGGTGGCCTCGTCCTGCTCTCTGCTGCACAGCCCGATCGACCTGAGCGTCGAAACCCGTCTGGATGCGGAAGTGAAGAGCTGGTTTGCTTTCGCGCTGCAAAAATGCGGTGAACTGGCGCTGCTGCGCGATGCGCTGAACAGCGGCGACACGGCAAAACTTGAAGCGTGGAGCGCGCCGATTCAGGCTCGTCGCCACTCCACCCGCGTGCACAACGCGGCGGTGGAGAAACGTCTGGCGGCAATTACCGCCCAGGACAGCCAGCGTGCCAGCCCTTATGCCGCACGTGCCCAGGCGCAGCGTAACCGTTTTAACCTGCCGTCATGGCCGACCACCACGATCGGCTCATTCCCGCAGACGACGGAAATCCGCGGCCTGCGTCTGGACTTCAAAAAGGGCAACCTTGATGCGAATCACTACCGTACCGGCATCGCTGAACACATCAAACAGGCGATCGTTGAGCAGGAGCGTTTAGGTTTAGACGTACTGGTACACGGTGAAGCTGAGCGTAACGACATGGTGGAGTACTTCGGTGAGCATCTGGATGGTTTTGTTTTCACCCAGAATGGCTGGGTGCAGAGCTATGGCTCTCGCTGCGTGAAACCGCCGGTCGTCATTGGCGATGTCAGCCGCCCGGAACCGATCACCGTGGAGTGGGCGAAATACGCGCAGTCCCTGACTGATAAACCGGTGAAAGGGATGCTGACCGGCCCGGTGACGATCCTCTGCTGGTCATTCCCGCGTGAAGATGTGAGCCGTGAAACCATCGCTAAACAGATTGCGCTAGCGCTGCGTGATGAGGTTGCCGATCTGGAAGCGGCGGGAATCGGCATCATTCAGATTGATGAACCGGCACTGCGTGAAGGGCTGCCGCTGCGTCGCAGCGACTGGGATGCTTACCTGCAATGGGGTGTGGAAGCCTTCCGCATCAACGCTGCGGTGGCGAAGGATGATACCCAGATCCATACCCACATGTGTTACTGCGAGTTCAATGACATCATGGATTCTATCGCGGCGCTGGATGCGGACGTGATTACCATTGAAACGTCGCGTTCTGATATGGAGCTGCTGGAATCGTTCGAAGAATTTGAATACCCGAACGAAATCGGGCCGGGCGTCTACGACATTCACTCGCCGAACGTACCGAGCGTCGAGTGGATTGAAGCCCTGCTGAATAAAGCCGCTCAGCGTATTCCGGCGGAACGTTTGTGGGTGAACCCGGACTGCGGCCTGAAAACCCGCGGCTGGCCGGAAACCCGCGCCGCGCTGGCGAACATGGTCAAAGCCGCGCAGAATCTGCGTCAGGCATAATTCGCTGCTCGGGAAGCGCTAGCGCTTACCCGGGTTACAGGAAATCGCAACTGTTGTAGGCCCGGTAAGGCGTAGCCGCCACCGGGCAATTAACGTTTATTTCTTCCCGCCGTACTGCGCAAACCACTCCAGCATTCTTTGCCAGCCATCTTTCGCCGACTCTTCATGATAGCTCGGACGATAATCCGCATTAAAAGCATGTCCTGCATCCGGGTAAACGACGATCTCCGCTTTGGCGTTTGCTGCGCGCAGCGCCTGCCGCATGGTTTCGACGGTATCCACGGGAATGCCAGTGTCCTGCCCGCCATACAGCCCCAGAACCGGCGCGTTCAGATCGGTCGCGATATCCACCGGGTGTTTGGGCGAGTTCAGGGTTTTGTCCCCGACCAGCTTTCCATACCATGCTACCGCGGCTTTTAACTGTGGATTGTGTGCTGCATACAGCCAGGTAATGCGCCCGCCCCAGCAAAAGCCGGTTATCATCAGACGATGTACATCGCCGCCGTTGCGGGAGGCCCAACTGGCGACGTGGTCCAGATCCGCCAGTACCTGAGAGTCCGGTACTTTGGCCACCAGACCGCTTAATAGCGTTGGGATATCGGCAAAATCGTTCGGATCGCCTTCGCGGAAATAGAGTTCTGGTGCGATAGCCAGATACCCTTCCAGCGCCAGGCGGCGGCAAACGTCGCGAATATGTTCATGAACGCCAAAGATCTCCTGCACCACAATGACAACGGGTAACGCGCCATCGTTCACTTTTGGCCGCGCGTGCCAGGCGGGCATCTCATCACCCTGAGTAGGAATGGATGTTACGCCTGCGATAATGGCGTCATCCGGGGTGTGAACCGTTGTGGTAGCAAGGGGGGAAGCAGCAGGTGCAAAGCCAGATTGTTGTGTCGTTGTCATGGTATTCTCCGTACCCTTAAGGAAATAGCGCAATGTTAAATATAGACAGCATGCAACAAATCACATTGCCTGAAACAGGCTATCTTTTGTGCAATGGTGCGCGGTATTGATATGTTTATGTGATGTAACTCACTATTTTATGGTAATTCAATGCAATTTATTTACTTCATGGTGATGAGCGTCACGAAACTATTTTTAGCTCTTCGGTAAAGTGTCTTTTTGCTTCTTCTGACAAACCCGATTCACAGAGGAGTTTTTATGTCCAAGTCTGATGTTTTTCATCTCGGCCTCACCAAAAATGATTTACAAGGGGCTACGCTGGCTATCGTCCCTGGCGACCCGGAGCGTGTGGAAAAGATCGCCGCGCTGATGGAAAAGCCGGTTAAGCTGGCATCTCATCGCGAATTCACCACCTGGCGTGCTGAGCTGGATGGTAAAGCTATCATCGTCTGCTCTACCGGTATTGGCGGCCCGTCCACCTCTATTGCGGTAGAGGAACTGGCGCAACTGGGTATTCGTACTTTCCTGCGTATCGGCACCACTGGCGCTATTCAGCCGCATATCAACGTGGGCGATGTGCTGGTCACAACCGCGTCTGTACGTCTGGACGGAGCGAGCCTGCACTTTGCGCCGATGGAGTTCCCGGCCGTCGCCGATTTTGAATGTACGACTGCGCTGGTTGAAGCGGCGAAATCCGTGGGCGCGACCACTCACGTTGGCGTTACCGCCTCTTCTGACACCTTCTATCCGGGTCAGGAACGTTACGACACCTTCTCTGGCCGCGTCGTTCGTCATTTCAAAGGTTCTATGGAAGAGTGGCAATCGATGGGCGTCATGAACTACGAAATGGAATCCGCCACGCTGCTGACCATGTGCGCGAGCCAGGGTCTGCGTGCCGGTATGGTGGCGGGCGTCATCGTTAACCGCACTCAGCAAGAGATCCCGAATGCGGAAACGATGAAACAGACCGAAAGCCATGCGGTGAAAATTGTCGTGGAAGCGGCGCGTCGTCTGCTGTAATTCTTCCCTTCCCCACGAAAGGCCGACGCGTTCGGCCTTTTCTTTTTGCGTAGCGCCTCGCAGGAAAACCCTTTCAAACTGGACGTTTATACAGCACAATTCTATTTTGTGCGGGTAATTCCTTGATGCAGGGGGCGTGGTGGATATCACAATCATTTTGTATGCCGTGTTGGCGCTGGCAGGTGTGGGGGTAGGCTGGCTGATCGCCAGTTATCAACAGGCGCAGCATAAGGCCGAACAGCTAGCGGAACGTGAAGAGATTGTGGCGTCGCTCAGCGCTGCAAGACAGCAGGTCGCTCTAAGCGAACACTGGCGCGAAGAGTGTGAACTGCTCAATAACGAACTGCGCAATCTGCGGGACATCAACACCTCGCTGGAAGCGGATCTGCGTGAAGTCACCACGCGGCTGGAGGCCACTCAGCTGCATGCGGAAGATAAAATCCGCCAGATGATCAACAGCGAACAGCGCTTAAGCGAGCAATTTGAGAACCTTGCCAACCGCATCTTCGAGCAGAGCAACCGCCGGGTTGATGAGCAAAACCGCCAGAGTCTGAATAGCCTGTTAACGCCGCTGCGCGAACAGCTGGATGGCTTCCGTCGCCAGGTGCAGGACAGCTTTGGTCAGGAGGCGCGTGAACGCCACACCCTGGCGCATGAGATCCGCAATCTACAACAGCTGAATGCGCAGATGACGCAGGAAGCGGTGAACCTGACGCGCGCATTGAAAGGCGATAATAAAACCCAGGGTAACTGGGGAGAAGTGGTGCTGACGCGCGTACTTGAAGCCTCGGGTCTGCGTGAAGGTTATGAGTATGAAACCCAGGTGAGTATTGAAAATGACGCCCGCTCGCGTATGCAGCCGGATGTTATTGTGCGTCTGCCGCAAGGGAAGGATGTCGTCATCGACGCCAAAATGACGCTGGTTGCCTATGAGCGCTATTTTAACGCTGAAGATGAGTACACGCGCGAAAGCGCGTTGCAGGAGCACATCGCGTCAGTACGTAACCATATTCGCTTGCTGGGGCGCAAGGATTACCAGCAGTTGCCGGGGTTACGCACGCTCGACTATGTGCTGATGTTCATTCCTGTCGAGCCTGCGTTTTTACTGGCGCTGGACAGACAGCCCGAACTGATTACCGAAGCGCTTAAAAATAATATTATGCTGGTCAGCCCGACGACGTTGCTGGTGGCGTTGCGTACGATTGCCAACTTATGGCGCTATGAGCATCAAAGCCGTAACGCGCAGCACATCGCAGACAGAGCCAGCAAACTCTACGACAAGATGCGCTTATTTATCGATGACATGTCATCCATCGGCCAGAGTCTGGACAAAGCGCAGGACAACTACCGACAAGCCATGAAAAAACTCTCCTCAGGGCGTGGAAATGTGCTGGCGCAGGCGGAGGCTTTTCGTGAGCTGGGGGTGGAAATCAAACGCGAGATAAATCCGGATCTGGTTGAACGTGCGACCTCGCAGGATGAAGAGTATCGTTTACGCGCGGTTCCTGAAGATCAACAGGATACGCCTTGTGCTGATGATGAGCGGGTAAATCAGCAATCGCACTAGTTCATTCGGGGTAGCGGAGCCCGGTTGAAGGGTAGGGCAAATTGGCCCAATCTGTTACACTTCTCGAACATTTTATTGATGAGCAGGCACTGAGATGGTGGAAGATTCACAAGAAACGACGCACTTTGGCTTTCAGACCGTCGCTAAAGAGCAGAAAGCTGACATGGTGGCCCACGTTTTTCATTCTGTGGCGTCAAAGTACGATGTCATGAATGACTTGATGTCATTTGGCATTCACCGCTTGTGGAAGCGCTTCACCATCGACTGTAGCGGCGTACGTCGTGGTCAGACCGTTCTTGACCTGGCGGGCGGTACAGGCGACCTGACAGCCAAATTCTCGCGTCTGGTTGGCGAAACCGGCAACGTTATCCTGGCGGATATCAATGACTCAATGCTCAAAATGGGCCGCGAGAAGCTGCGTAACATTGGCGTGATTGGCAATGTTAAGTACGTGCAGGCCAACGCCGAAGCGCTACCTTTCCCGGATAACACATTCGATTGCATCACCATTTCGTTTGGTCTGCGTAATGTGACGGAAAAAGAGAAAGCGCTGCGCTCCATGTACCGTGTACTGAAACCGGGCGGGCGTTTGCTGGTACTTGAGTTTTCTAAACCAATTATCGAGCCGCTGAGCAAAGCGTATGACGCATATTCATTCCACATTTTGCCGCGTATTGGCTCAGTCGTGGCGAATGATGCGGACAGTTACCGCTATCTGGCGGAATCTATCCGTATGCATCCGGATCAGGACACCTTAAAAGCGATGATGCAGGACGCCGGGTTTGAAAGCGTCGATTACTACAACCTGACGGCGGGCGTTGTTGCGCTGCATCGTGGCTATAAGTTCTGACAGGAGACCGGGGATGCCTTTTACACCCTTCGTGACCGCAGGAATCGAAAATCTGCTCAATACCTTTCTGTACCGTTCACCGGCGCTGAAATCCGCCAGAGCGCGTTTGCAGGACAAGGTGCTGCGTGTGGAGCTCAAAGGATTTTCGACGCCGCTCGTATTGGTGTTCAGTGAACGCCAGGTCGATGTGCTGGGGGCATGGGAAGGCGAGGCTGATTGCACGGTCATCACACATGCCAGCGTGTTGCCTGAATTGCGCGATCGCCAGCGGCTTACCGCGCTTATTCGCAGCGGCGAGCTGGAGGTTCAGGGCGATATTCAGGTGGTACAGAATTTTGTGGCGCTGGCCGATCTGGCGGAATTCGATCCCGCAGAGCTTTTAGCGCCTTATACCGGCGATATCGCGGCGGAAGGGATCAGCAAAGTCCTGCGTGGCGGCGCTAAGTTTTTACGTCATAACATTCAGCGTCAGCAGCGTTATATCGCTGAGGCGATGACTGAAGAGTGGCGTATGGCGCCCGGGCCGCTGGAAGTGGCATGGTTTGCAGAAGAAACGGCAGCCGTTGAGCGTGCAGTAGACGCGCTGACTAAACGGCTGGAAAAACTGGAGGCCAAATGACGCCAGGTGAAGTACGGCGCCTTTATTTCATCATTCGCACCTTTTTAAGTTACGGCCTTGATGAGCTCATCCCCAAAATGCGTATCACGCTGCCGCTTCGGTTATGGCGTTACTCATTATTCTGGATGCCGAACCGGCATAAAGACAAACCGCTGGGTGAACGATTAAGGCTGGCTTTGCAGGAGCTGGGGCCGGTGTGGATCAAATTTGGTCAAATGCTTTCCACCCGTCGTGACCTTTTCCCGCCTCAGATTGCCGATCAGCTTGCGCTATTGCAGGATAAAGTCGCCCCTTTTGATGGCGCGCTGGCGAAAGCACAAATTGAAGAAGCAATGGGCGGCCTGCCTGTTGAAGAGTGGTTTGATGACTTTGACATCCAGCCATTAGCCTCTGCGTCGATTGCCCAGGTACATACCGCGCGGCTGAAGTCGAACGGTAAAGAGGTGGTGATTAAGGTTATCCGCCCGGATATTCTGCCGGTTATTAAAGCCGATTTAAAACTGATCTACCGTCTTGCCCGTTGGGTGCCGCGCCTGCTGCCGGACGGACGACGCCTGCGCCCGACCGAAGTCGTTCGCGAGTATGAAAAAACGCTGATCGATGAGCTGAATTTGCTGCGTGAATCGGCAAACGCCATCCAGCTACGGCGTAATTTCGAAAACAGCCCCATGCTGTATGTTCCCGAAGTCTATTCCGACTACTGTAGTCAGGACATGATGGTCATGGAGCGGATTTACGGCATTCCCGTTTCGGATGTGGCGACGCTGGAAAAGAACGGCACCAACATGAAGCTGCTGGCTGAGCGTGGCGTACAGGTCTTCTTTACCCAGGTGTTCCGCGACAGTTTTTTCCATGCGGATATGCACCCTGGCAATATCTTCGTCAGCTATGAGCATCCTGAAAATCCGAAATACATTGGGATTGATTGCGGCATTGTGGGGTCGCTGAACAAAGAGGATAAACGCTATCTGGCGGAGAATTTCATCGCGTTCTTTAACCGTGACTACCGCAAAGTAGCGGAACTGCATGTGGATTCAGGGTGGGTGCCACCGGATACCAATGTTGAAGAGTTTGAGTTCGCTATCCGCACCGTGTGCGAGCCTATTTTCGAAAAACCGCTGGCGGAAATCTCGTTTGGTCACGTTTTATTAAACCTTTTCAATACGGCGCGTCGATTTAACATGGAAGTCCAGCCACAGCTGGTATTGTTACAAAAGACATTGCTGTATGTTGAAGGGGTTGGACGCCAGCTCTATCCACAGTTGGATCTGTGGAAAACGGCGAAGCCGTTTCTTGAATCCTGGATTAAAGATCAGGTTGGCATTCCTGCGCTCACCAGAGCACTTAAGGAAAAAGCGCCGTTCTGGGTCGAAAAAATGCCAGAAATACCTGAACTGGTGTATGACAGTTTGCGCCAGGGCAAATATTTACAGCACAGTGTTGATAAGATTGCGCGCGAGCTTCAGGAGAATCATGTGCGTCAGGGACAATCCCGCTATTTACTGGGCATTGGCGCGACGTTGTTGTTAAGTGGGACATTCCTGCTTGTCAGCCGCCCGGAATGGGGGCTGATGCCTTGCTGGTTAATGGCCGGAGGCCTGGTCGCCTGGCTGATTGGCTGGCGTAAAACTCGCTGATTTTTTCATCGCTCAAGGCAAGTCGTGTATAATGCGACCTTAATAATTCATCATCTATCACAGAGGAACTCGTATGGGTGGTATCAGTATTTGGCAGTTGTTGATCATTGCCGTCATCGTTGTACTGCTATTTGGCACCAAAAAGCTCGGCTCCATCGGTTCCGATCTTGGCGCGTCCATTAAAGGCTTCAAAAAAGCGATGAGCGATGATGATGCAAAGCAGGATAAAACCAGTCAGGACGCTGATTTTACCGCTAAATCTATCGCTGATAAGCAAGGTGAAGCGCAAGGCGAAGCGAAGAAAGAAGACGCCAAAAGTCACGATAAAGAGCAGGTATAATTCGTGTTTGACATCGGTTTTAGCGAACTGCTGTTGGTATTCGTGATCGGCCTCATCGTTCTGGGGCCTCAACGATTGCCGGTAGCGGTAAAAACGGTAGCGGGCTGGGTACGCGCGTTGCGATCCCTTGCGACCACGGTTCAGAATGAACTGACCCAGGAGCTGAAGCTCCAGGAGTTCCAGGACAGTCTGAAGAAGGTCGAAAAAGCGAGCCTCCAGAACCTGACTCCAGAACTGAAAGCCTCGATGGATGAACTTCGTCAGGCCGCGGAGTCGATGAAGCGTTCCTACAGCGCCAACGATCCTGAAAAAGCGAGCGATGAAGCGCATACCATCCATAATCCGGTGGTGAAGGATAACGAAGCGCAGCATGAAGGGGTTACACCTGCCGCCGCTGAAACCCAGGCCAACTCTCCTGAGCAAACACCGGAAACGGCTGATGCCGGGCAGCCTGAACAGACGGAAGCCGCTTCCGTAAACGAGATGGACGCAGAAAAGAAATCCGCCGCGACTGTTGTCGAATCCTCCCCCTCGTCGAGTGATAAATCGTAAACATGGCTGTAGATGATACCCAACCTCTTATTACGCATCTGATTGAACTGCGTAAGCGTCTGTTGAACTGCATTATTGCGGTTATTGTGATTTTTCTGGCGTTGGTCTATTTCGCCAATGACATTTATCACATGGTTGCCGCGCCGCTGATCGAACAGATGCCGCAGGGTGCGACGATGATCGCCACCGACGTGGCCTCGCCGTTTTTCACCCCTATCAAACTGACTTTCATGGTGTCGCTGATCCTGTCTGCGCCCGTGATTTTGTACCAGGTATGGGCGTTTATTGCCCCTGCGCTGTATAAGCATGAACGTCGTCTTGTCGTGCCGCTGCTGGTGTCCAGCTCGCTGCTGTTCTATATCGGCATGGCGTTCGCCTACTTTGTGGTCTTCCCGCTCGCGTTTGGTTTCCTTGCCAATACCGCGCCGCAGGGCGTACAGGTTTCTACCGATATCGCCAGTTACCTCAGCTTTGTGATGGCGTTATTTATGGCATTCGGCGTCTCTTTCGAGGTGCCCGTCGCGATTGTCCTGCTCTGCTGGATGGGGGTAACTACCCCTGAGGACTTGCGTAAGAAGCGTCCTTACGTCGTGGTTGGCGCGTTTGTCGTGGGGATGCTGTTGACGCCGCCAGATGTCTTCTCACAAACATTGCTGGCGATACCGATGTACTGCCTGTTTGAGGTTGGCGTGTTCTTCTCTCGCTTCTATGTCGGTAAACGACGTCCACGAGAAGAAGATGACGAGGCCGAGACTGAGCAGGCCGGGAAAACTGAAGAATAAACGCAACCGCCCGTCAGGGCGGTTGTTATATGGGAGGAAGCATGTTTGATATCGGCGTTAATTTAACCAGTTCGCAATTTGCGAAAGATCGCGATGACGTGGTGACGCGCGCGCTGGCTGCCGGGGTGTCGGGTATGCTTCTGACCGGAACCAATCTTCACGAAAGCCAGCAGGCGCAAAAACTGGCGCAGCGTTATGCCTGCTGCTGGTCGACGGCTGGCGTACATCCGCATGACAGCAGCCAGTGGCAATCAGAAACTGAAGACGCGATCGTTGCTCTGGCGAGCCAGCCGGATGTGGTGGCGATTGGCGAATGTGGTCTGGACTTCAATCGTAATTTTTCCACGCCGCAAGAACAGGAACGTGCATTCCAGGCGCAGTTGCGCATTGCCGCTGAGTTGCAGATGCCCGTTTTTATGCACTGTCGGGATGCGCATGCGCGTTTTCTGGCGCTGCTTGAGCCGTGGCTGGATAAACTCCCGGGCGCGGTGTTGCATTGCTTTACCGGTACGCGTGAGGAGATGCAGGAGTGCATAGACAGAGGGCTTTATATCGGTATCACGGGTTGGGTCTGCGATGAACGTCGCGGTCTTGAATTGCGTGAGTTGCTGCCCTTCATCCCTGCGGAAAAACTGTTGATTGAGACCGACGCCCCCTACCTGTTGCCGCGCGATCTCACGCCTAAACCGGCTTCGCGGCGTAACGAACCGGCGCATCTGGCGCACATTCTTGCGCGCGTTGCCCACTGGCGCGGGGAAGACCCGCAATGGCTGGCGGCCACAACGGATGCCAATGTTAAAACGCTGTTTGGGATTGCTTTCTAAAGCGCGCTTAAACTTTACGAAACGCGGTGTTTTTCACGCTCTGCTTCACCTCTTTATTTAGCAGGTTAAGCAGCAGCATGGAGCGCGCTTCGCCATCCGGTTCGGTAAAAATCGCCTTCAGACCTTCAAATGCGCCTTCAGTGATAATCACGCTGTCCCCCGGGTAGGGCGTTTCGGGATCAACAATGCCTTCCGGTTTGTAGACAGAAAGCTGATGAATCACGTTGGACGGAACGGTGGCAGGGTGCGCGCCAAACCGCACGAAGTGGCTGACGCCGCGCGTGGCGTTGATCGTGGTGGTATGAATC
Source organism: Citrobacter sp. CK206 (assembly GCF_030333125.1). Classification (NCBI taxonomy): domain Bacteria; kingdom Pseudomonadati; phylum Pseudomonadota; class Gammaproteobacteria; order Enterobacterales; family Enterobacteriaceae; genus Citrobacter; species Citrobacter sp. CK206. The sequence goes on along the minus strand of NZ_JAOWGM010000022.1, from coordinate 10,463 downwards.
ACTTCCGGGTCGAATTCAACAAACAGATAGTTAGGAAAGAGCGGTTCGCTAACGGCGGTACGTTTGCCGCGCACCATTTTTTCCAGCGTGATCATCGGCGTCAGGCAATTTACCGCCTGTCTTTCGAGGTGTTCCTGGGCACGCTGAAGTTGCCCGCGCTTGCAGTACAGTAAATACCAGGATTGCATAATAACTCTTATCCGCTTGTCCGGGGCGCAAGCATAACAAAAGCCATGCGCTAAGTTAATTATACCCGTTGTATTTCAGGCTGCTTCTTTGTTGACTACCTCGCCGCAACCTGAAATTTATTGGGTAGATAACCCCTGGGTTCCCCTGTACCGTCAGAGTTCACGCTAATTTAACAAAAATACAGCATCACGATGATGAACGCCGTATAATGAGGCGCTTACAAAGAGGCCACAACTGACGCCATGAAATATCACGACTTACGCGACTTCCTGACGCTGCTGGAACAGCAGGGTGAACTCAAACGCATTACGCTTGCGGTAGATCCTCATCTGGAAATGACTGAAATTGCTGACCGTACGCTGCGTGCGGGCGGGCCTGCTCTGTTGTTTGAAAATCCCAAAGGCTATGCGATGCCGGTGCTGTGCAACCTGTTTGGCACGCCCAGACGCGTCGCAATGGGCATGGGCCAGGAAGATGTCACCGCGTTGCGCGAAGTCGGCAAGCTGCTGGCGTTTCTGAAAGAGCCGGAGCCGCCGAAAGGGTTCCGCGACCTGTTTGATAAGCTGCCGCAGTTTAAGCAAGTGCTGAACATGCCGACCAAACGGCTACGCGGCGCGCCGTGCCAGCAGAAAGTGTTCTCTGGCGACGACGTTGATTTACAGCGTATTCCCATCATGACCTGCTGGCCGGAAGATGCAGCGCCGCTTATTACCTGGGGGCTGACCGTGACGCGCGGCCCTCACAAAGAGCGGCAAAATCTGGGGATCTACCGTCAGCAACTGATCGGCAAAAACAAGTTGATCATGCGTTGGTTGTCGCATCGTGGCGGCGCGCTGGATTTCCAGGAGTGGTGCGCGGCGCATCCTGGTGAGCGTTTCCCGATTGCCGTGGCGCTGGGCGCCGATCCGGCCACCATTCTCGGCGCAGTGACCCCCGTACCGGATACACTGTCGGAATACGCGTTTGCAGGGCTGCTGCGTGGCACAAAGACGGAAGTGGTTAAATGTCTCTCCAGCGATCTTGAAGTACCTGCAAGTGCGGAAATCGTCCTGGAAGGTTATATTGAACCGGGCGAAATGGCGGCGGAAGGGCCGTATGGCGACCACACCGGTTATTACAATGAAGTGGATAACTTCCCGGTTTTCACCGTTACGCACATTACGCAGCGTGAAGACGCCATTTATCACTCAACTTATACCGGCCGACCGCCTGATGAACCTGCTGTGCTCGGCGTGGCGTTGAATGAAGTCTTCGTCCCGATTTTGCAAAAGCAGTTCCCGGAAATTGTTGATTTCTATCTTCCGCCGGAAGGGTGTTCTTATCGACTGGCCGTTGTAACGATGAAAAAGCAGTACGCGGGCCATGCGAAACGCGTCATGATGGGCGTTTGGTCATTTTTACGCCAGTTTATGTATACCAAATTTGTTATCGTCTGCGATGACGACGTCAACGCACGCGACTGGAATGATGTGATTTGGGCGATCACCACCCGTATGGACCCGGCGCGGGATACGGTGCTGGTAGAAAACACCCCCATTGATTATCTGGATTTTGCCTCGCCGATCTCCGGGCTAGGTTCAAAAATGGGACTGGATGCCACAAACAAATGGCCGGGCGAAACCCAACGTGAGTGGGGGCGTCCTATCAAGAAAGATCCTGAAGTGACTGCGCGTATTGACGCGATTTGGGATGAGTTGGCCATCTTTAACGACGGTAAAGGCGCCTGAGGCGCGATCGTTTTGCCCTATAGACCCGACAGAGGGAGCGCATGACAACCTTAAGCTGTAAAGTGACCTCGGTAGAAGCTATCACCGATACCGTATATCGCGTTCGTTTAGTGCCAGACGCGGCGTTTTCCTTTCGCGCTGGTCAGTATCTGATGGTCGTAATGGATGAGCGGGATAAGCGTCCGTTCTCTATGGCCTCCACGCCGGATGAGCATGGATTCATTGAGCTGCACATTGGCGCTTCGGAGCTTAATCTGTATGCGATGGCGGTGATGGATCGCATTCTGAAAGACAGAGAAATTGTCGTCGATATTCCGCATGGCGAAGCCTGGCTGCGTGATGATGAGGAGCGCCCGCTGATTCTGATTGCGGGGGGAACGGGTTTCTCCTATGTCCGTTCAATTTTGCTGACGGCGCTTGCGCGTAATCCGAATCGCGACGTGACGATCTACTGGGGCGGGCGTGAAGAGAAGCATCTCTACGATCTCGCTGAGCTGGAGGCGCTTTCGGTTCAGCACCCGAATCTGCGCGTTGAGCCGGTGGTTGAGCAACCGGAAGAAGGCTGGCGTGGCCGCACGGGTACGGTATTAACTGCGGTATTGCAGGATCACGGTACGCTGGCGGGGCATGATATCTACATTGCCGGTCGTTTTGAGATGGCGAAAATCGCTCGTGACCTGTTCTGCAATGAGCGTAACGCGCGGGAAGATCGCCTGTTTGGCGATGCGTTTGCCTTTATCTAAGCAATAAAAAACCCGCCCCTGACAGGCGGGAAGAACGGCAACTAAATTGTTATAGAGTGGCATTTGCGTTGTAGGCCGGATAAGACGCCTGAGCGTCGTCATCCGGCATGGTCGCCGGGGGCGCTTCGCTTGCCCGGCCTGCAATAAATAACGCTCTATGATTAAACTCGCTCAAATACTGTCGCGATACCCTGACCTAATCCGATACACATCGTCGCCAGGCCAAACTGGGCGTCTTTGCGCTCCATCAGATTCAACAGCGTGGTGCTGATGCGCGCCCCGGAACAACCCAGCGGGTGGCCCAGTGCGATCGCGCCGCCGTTGAGGTTGATCTTCTCGTCAATCTGCTCCATCAGTCCCAGATCTTTTATACACGGCAGGATCTGCGCGGCAAACGCTTCGTTCATTTCAAACAAATCGATATCGCTGGCGGCAAGCCCTGCTTTTTTCAGCGCCAGTTTTGACGCCGGAACCGGGCCGTAACCCATAATCGAGGGATCGCAACCGACAACCGCCATTGAACGAATGCGAGCGCGTGGTTGCAGGCCCAGTTCACGCGCACGGCTTTCGCTCATTACCAGCATGGCGGCTGCGCCATCGGAGAGGGCGGAAGAAGTGCCTGCGGTCACGGTGCCGCTGACCGGATCAAACGCGGGGCGCAGAGTCGACAGCGCTTCGACGGTGGTCTCCGGGCGGATGACTTCGTCGTAGTTAAACTGCTTCAGCACGCCGTCGGCGTCATGACCGCCGGTCGGGATGATCTCGTTTTTAAACGCGCCGGACTGCGTGGCTGCCCAGGCGCGGGCGTGTGAACGTGCGGCAAACGCATCCTGCATTTCACGGCTGATGCCGTACATACGGGAAAGCATTTCTGCCGTCAGCCCCATCATCCCGGCGGCTTTGGCTACGTTGCGGCTCAGGCCGGGATGGAAATCGACGCCATGACTCATTGGTACATGGCCCATATGCTCCACGCCGCCAATCAGGCACGCCTGTGCGTCGCCGGTCATGATCATCCGTGCGGCATCGTGCAGCGCCTGCATGGAGGAACCACACAGACGGTTAACGGTGACAGCCGGAACGGAGTGGGGGATTTCAGCCAGTAGCGCGGCGTTGCGGGCGATGTTAAAACCCTGCTCCAGCGTTTGTTGCACGCAGCCCCAGTAAATGTCGCCGATAGCGGCTGCTTCCAGCGCGGGATTACGCGCCAGCAGACTGCGCATTAAGTGTGCGGAGAGATCTTCTGCCCGCACGTTACGAAATGCGCCGCCCTTTGAACGGCCCATCGGGGTGCGAATTGCATCGACAATGACAACCTGTTCCATTGTGACTCCTTAAGCCGTTTTCAGGTCGCCAACCGGGCGGGCTGGCTCAACCGGGGGATAGTACGGTTCGTTATGGCGCGCTTTGTTACGCAGACCTTCCGGCACTTCATAGAGTGGGCCGAGGTGCTGATACTGCTGCGCCATATCGAGATATTTTGCGCTGCCGAGCGTATCCAGCCAGCGGAACGCGCCGCCGTGGAACGGAGGGAAGCCCAGACCGTAAACCAGCGCCATATCCGCTTCTGCCGGACTGGCGATGATGCCTTCTTCCAGACAGCGCACCACTTCGTTGACCATCGGAATCATCATGCGGGCGATAATCTCTTCGTCGCTGAAGTCGCGCTTCGGCTGGCTGACCTCTGCCAGCAGGCTGTCCACGGCCGCATCTTCTTCTTTCTTCGGCTTACCTTTGCTGTCTTCTTTATAGCGCCAGAAGCCGAGACCGTTTTTCTGACCATAGCGGCTGGCGTCAAACAGCGCGTCGATGGCATCACGATAATCTTTCTGCATACGCTGTGGGAAACCGGCCGCCATGACTGCCTGCGCATGATGCGCGGTATCAATCCCGACCACATCCAGCAGATAAGCCGGGCCCATCGGCCAGCCAAACTGTTTCTCCATCACTTTGTCGACTTTGCGGAAATCGGCGCCGTCGCGCAGTAGCTGGCTGAAACCGGCGAAATACGGGAACAGTACGCGGTTAACAAAGAAGCCGGGGCAGTCGTTGACCACAATCGGCGTTTTGCCCATTTTGCTGGCCCAGGCGACGACTTTAGCGATGGTTTCATCCGAGCTTTTCTCGCCGCGGATGATTTCAACCAGCGGCATCCGGTGTACCGGGTTAAAGAAGTGCATGCCGCAGAAGTTTTCCGGGCGCTTCAGCGCGCTTGCCAGTTCACTAATTGGAATGGTGGACGTATTTGACGCCAGCACGGTATCCGGGCGGACGTTGTCTTCAGTCTCCGCCAGTACCGCTTTCTTCACTTTCGGGTTTTCCACTACCGCTTCGACCACTACATCAACGCGATCAAAACCGGCGTAGTTCAGCGTTGGGTGAATCGTTGAAATCACGCCCGCCAGTTTCAGGCCGTCGATCCTGCCGCGTTCCAGCTGCTTATTCAGCAGTTTCGCCGCTTCGGTCATGCCCAGCGTCAGGGATTTGTCGTTGATATCTTTCATGATCACCGGCACGCCTTTCCAGGCTGACTGGTAAGCGATGCCGCCGCCCATAATACCTGCGCCCAGTACGGCTGCCTGCTTCGGTGTTTCAACGTCTTTGGTCAGCTTTTTCGCTTTACCTTTCACGAACTGATCGTTGAGGAAGATGCCGACCAGCGCGCGGGCTTCATTGGTATGCGCCAGCGGGACAAAGCTTTTATTTTCCAGATTCAGGGCTTCTTCACGGCCAAAGCGTGCGGCGGCTTCGATCGTTTTCACGGCGGTCATCGGGGCGGGGTAATGCTTCCCGGCCGTCTGCGCCACCATGCCTTTGGCGATAGTAAAGCTCATCGCCGCTTCAATTTTACTGAGCTTCAACGGTTCCAGCTTCGGCTGGCGTTTGGCTTTCCAGTCCAGTGAGCCGTCAATCGCCTGACGTAATACCGCTATTGCGCCATCAAGCAGTTTTTCCGGTTTCACGACACCGTCGACCAGGCCGATTTTCAGCGCCTGCTCAGCGCCGATGTCTTTCCCGGCAGCAATAATTTCCAGCGCGCTGTCAGCGCCCAGCATACGCGGCATACGGACAGAACCGCCAAAGCCCGGCATGATGCCCAGCTTCGTTTCTGGCAGGCCAATGCGCAGATCCGGCGTCACCAGACGATAATCGGTCGCCAGTACGCACTCGCAGCCGCCGCCCAGCGCATAGCCGTTGATGGCGGAAAGCGTTGGTACCGGTAAATCTTCGAGGCGATTAAAGACGCTGTTGGCAAAGTGCAGCCACTGGCTTAACTGTTCTTCAGGAACAAGGAACAGCGAAAGGAATTCGGTGATATCAGCACCGACAATAAAGGCTGCTTTGTTAGAGCGCAGCAGCAGCCCTTTTAAATCTGTTTGCTTTTCCAGCACGTCCAGCGCCTGGCCGAGGCTGGCGACGGTCGCAGTGTCGAGTTTATTGACCGATCCTGGGGCATCGAACACCAGTTCGGCGATGCCATCTTCCAGCCAGTCGAGGTACAGGGTGTCGCCTTTGTAAAGCATGTCAGTCTCCTGAATCCGCAAGGTGATCTGGTCATACCAGATGAAGCGAGTGTGTATTTTGTGTTAAAAAAATGCAAATGAGAGATTAAAAAAATGCCGATGCGATCACGCTCGGCAGAAATCACGCTCTCCCGGAGCGATGTGCTAAGATGCGGAGACTCGAGGTCAAAAAAACAGAAGGGTAGAAAATGGAATCACTGGCCGCACTCTATAAAAATCATATCGTTACCTTACAAGAACGGACGCGTGACGCACTGGCGCGTTTTAAGCTGGATGCGCTACTTATTCACTCCGGCGAGCTTATCAACGTCTTCCTCGACGACCATCCCTATCCGTTTAAAGTTAACCCGCAGTTTAAAGCCTGGGTACCGGTCACACAGGTTCCAAATTGCTGGTTGCTGGTCGATGGCGTGAATAAACCCAAACTGTGGTTCTACCTGCCGGTGGATTACTGGCACAACGTTGAGCCGCTGCCCACGTCATTCTGGACCGAAGAGGTAGAGGTGATTGCCCTGCCGAAAGCCGACGGTATTGGCAGCCAGCTCCCTGCCGCGCGCGGTAATATCGGTTACATCGGTCCGGTGCCGGAGCGTGCGCTGCAACTGGATATCGCCGCCAGCAACATCAACCCGAAAGGGGTGATCGATTACCTGCATTACTACCGTGCGTACAAAACGGATTACGAACTGGCCTGTATGCGTGAAGCGCAGAAAACGGCGGTGAATGGACACCGTGCCGCAGAAGAAGCGTTCCGTTCCGGTATGAGCGAGTTCGACATTAACCTGGCTTACCTGACCGCGACCGGCCACCGTGACACCGATGTGCCTTATAGCAATATCGTGGCGCTCAACGAGCACGCTTCGGTTCTTCATTACACCAAACTGGATCATCGCGCGCCGTCTGAAATGCGCAGCTTCCTGCTGGATGCCGGGGCGGAATATAACGGTTATGCCGCAGACCTGACGCGTACCTGGGCGGCAAACAATGACACCGATTACGCTCAGTTAATCAAAGATGTGAATGACGAACAGCTAGCGCTGATTGCGACCATGAAAGCGGGCGTCAGCTACGTGGATTATCACATTCAGTTCCATCAACGCATCGCGAAATTGCTGCGTAAGCATCAGATCGTCACCGATATCAGCGAAGAAGCGATGGTCGAGAACAATCTCACCGGGCCGTTTATGCCGCACGGTATTGGTCATCAACTGGGTCTTCAGGTTCATGATGTTGCAGGCTTTATGCAGGACGATACCGGGACGCATCTGGCCGCGCCGTCGAAATACCCTTATCTGCGCTGCACCCGCGTGCTGCAACCGCGCATGGTGTTGACCATTGAGCCGGGGATCTACTTTATCGAATCGCTGTTGGCGCCGTGGCGCGAGGGGCAATTCAGCAAGCACTTCAACTGGCAGAAAATTGAAGCGCTGAAACCGTTCGGCGGCATTCGTATTGAAGACAACGTGGTGATTCACGAAAACGGTGTTGAAAATATGACGCGGGATTTGAAACTGGCGTGATGGACAGCTGGTTAATCCCTGCGGCGCCGGTCACTGTCGAGGAAGAGATCAAAAAAAGCCGCTTCATTACGCTGCTCGCCCACACGGACGGTGTTGAAGCGGCGAAAGCCTTTGTTGATGCTGTCAGAGCGGCGCATCCAGATGCGCGTCATCATTGCGTGGCATGGGTGGCGGGCGCGCCGGATGATTCACAACAGCTGGGATTTTCTGATGATGGCGAACCGGCGGGAACGGCGGGCAAACCGATGCTTGCCCAGCTAATGGGCAGCGGCGTTGGCGAGATCACCGCTGTTGTGGTGCGTTACTATGGCGGTATTCTGCTCGGCACCGGTGGGCTGGTAAAAGCCTACGGCGGCGGCGTGAATCAGGCGTTGCGTCAGTTAACGACGCAGCGCAAGACGCCGTTAACCGAATATACTTTGCAGTGTGAGTACGGCCAACTGGCCGGAATAGAAGCATTATTAGGGCAGTTTGCCGGTCAAATCGTTACCAGCGATTATCAGGCATTCGTTCGGCTCAGGGTGGCGCTTCCTTATGCAAATGTGGATGAATTTTCAGCAAGGCTGGCGGATTTTAGCCGTGGTTCATTGCAATTGTTAGCGATTGAAGAATAATCCCACCTCATTTTGAAGAACAAAGGAAGCGGCAGAGATGCATTTTCGCGCCATTACCCGAATCGTTGGACTGTTGGTCATTTTATTTTCGGGAACAATGATCCTCCCTGGACTGGTTGCGTTGATCTACCGTGATGGGGCGGGGCGGGCATTCACGCAGACATTCTTTGTCGCACTGGTGATCGGCTCTCTGCTGTGGTGGCCCAACCGCCGGGAGAAAGGCGAGCTTAAATCCCGCGAAGGGTTTCTCATTGTGGTGCTGTTCTGGACCGTACTGGGAAGCGTGGGGGCGTTGCCGTTTATCTTCTCTGAAAGCCCGAACCTCACCATTACCGATGCTTTTTTTGAATCATTCTCCGGCTTAACGACAACGGGCGCGACGACGCTGGTGGGGCTGGACTCTTTACCGCACGCGATTCTCTTTTACCGCCAGATGCTGCAATGGTTTGGCGGGATGGGGATCATTGTGCTGGCGGTGGCGATTCTCCCTATCCTCGGCGTCGGGGGGATGCAGCTCTACCGCGCAGAAATGCCGGGGCCGCTGAAAGACAATAAAATGCGCCCGCGTATTGCGGAAACGGCAAAGACGCTATGGCTGATTTATGTGTTACTGACGGTGGCCTGCGCGCTGGCGCTATGGTTCGCCGGAATGCCCGCGTTTGACGCCATTGGGCACAGTTTTTCTACTATCGCGATCGGCGGTTTCTCTACGCACGATGCCAGCGTCGGTTATTTCGATAGCCCGACCATTAACAGCATCATGGCTATCTTCTTGCTGATCTCTGGCTGTAACTACGGTCTGCACTTCTCTTTATTAAGCGGGCGCAGCCTGAAAGTTTACTGGCGTGACCCTGAATTTCGCATGTTCATTGGCGTTCAGTTGACGCTGGTAGTGATCTGTACGCTGGTGCTGTGGTTCCACGATATCTATAACTCGGCGCTGACCACGCTCAACCAGGCGTTCTTTCAGGTCGTATCAATGGCGACAACCGCCGGGTTTACCACCGACAGCATCGCCCGCTGGCCGCTCTTTCTGCCGGTGCTGCTGTTATGCTCTGCGTTTATCGGCGGCTGTGCGGGGTCAACGGGCGGCGGGCTGAAGGTGATCCGCATCCTGCTGCTGTTCAAACAGGGGAACCGTGAACTGAAGCGTCTGGTCCATCCGAATGCGGTTTACAGTATAAAACTGGGGCACCGTGCGTTGCCGGAACGTATCCTCGAAGCGGTATGGGGATTCTTTTCTGCTTATGCCTTAGTCTTTATTGTCAGTATGCTGGCCATTATCGCGACTGGCGTGGATGACTTTTCCGCGTTTGCCTCCGTTGTGGCGACCCTTAACAACCTGGGGCCAGGGTTAGGTGTGGTTGCGGACAACTTTGCCAGCATGAACCCTGTTGCGAAATGGATTCTGATCGCCAATATGTTATTTGGTCGTCTTGAAGTCTTTACTTTGCTGGTACTTTTTACCCCTACCTTCTGGCGTGAATAATGGAGTAACACGTGAAAACATTGATTCTTTTTTCTACCCGGGACGGACAAACGCGCGAGATAGCTTCTTATCTGGCCTCGGAATTAAAGGAGCTGGGGATCTGGGCGGATGTGATTAATCTCCATCGTACTGAAGAGCTGGACTGGCAAAGTTACGATCGCGTGGTGATTGGCGCCTCTATTCGTTATGGGCATTACCATGCCGCTTTCCAGGAGTTTGTGAAGAAGCACGCTACGCGCCTGAACGCGATGCCGAGTGCGTTTTATTCCGTTAACCTTGTCGCGCGTAAACCTGAAAAGCGCACACCGCAGACCAACAGCTACGCGCGCAAGTTTCTGATGAGTTCGCAGTGGCGACCCGATCTTTGCGCCGTTATTGCTGGCGCGCTTCGTTACCCTCGTTACCGCTGGTATGACCGTCTGATGATTAAGCTCATTATGAAGATGTCTGGCGGTGAAACGGATACGAGTAAAGAAGTGGTCTATACCGACTGGGAACAAGTGGCGAATTTTGCCCGCGACATCGCCCAATTAACCAACAAATCGTTGGCAAAATAAACGTAAAGAATAAAAAACACGCAGTCGGAAAATAATTTTAAATTTCCCCTTGTCAGGCCGGAATAACTCCCTATAATGCGCCTCCACTGACACGGAACAA